>JAGWNY010000010.1 GCA_028872915.1 Verrucomicrobiota bacterium | reverse complement strand
TTTTGCCAGAAACGCCGAAGCGGTTTCTTCGGCTTGAGATCGGGGTGAGGATTCAGCAATCCACCTCGGATCTCTTTCTTAATTCCAAGTTCCAAACGGATCCCAAACTCATCCTTAAGGGCAAAAATGATTTGGAATATCGGACTTTTTGCTGTTGTCGTAACGGTGAAGTAGTGACCATTCCGACCGGGGATATTAGAACGGTCTCTGGCAGGGGTGACTGCGAGATCTCGGGTTTTTCTAATGTTGGATTAAATTTGCGCATTGAAAATGAAGCTTATGGCACAGTCGTTTGGAAAAATATTTTTAAATCGTTGCAGTCGGATTCGCACAAGTTTCCAATTAAGGAGTATTGGGAATCATTTATTGATACGGGGAATTCCAGAGCTCGACCAACCAGTGCCATTGCCAAATTTTTTGGCCCGGACATTGCGGACCACATGGCCCATGGGCTTTCGCAGTTTCAACAATCGTTGTCGATAAACAGCCAGTCGGCCACTCTGGTTGCCCCAACGGTTGAGGCGGTTGCCTTCTATCCAAAAATTGACAACAATCTTAAGGTGTTGCCGTATCCGCTTTGGATCGCCGGTGATTCAACTGGTGTTTTTCGCGGATTAACCGCGTCGCTGGTCAGTGGCTATTATGCGGCCAACCAGGCCGCAAGATTTTTGGAAATCAACAAACGTTAAGCTGTCATGGTATCGAATTAAGGCACAGATTGTTTTGTAATATAAATGGAAAATGAATTGAACAGAATATGGGATCCAATGTATGGGCTCATGGAACTCTCTCCGCTGGAGAGCAGTTTCGTATTTTGTCCGGAGGTTCAGCGATTGCGGCATATCAGGCTGTGCAACATCGATTCATTGTTGATTCCGGGTGCGGCTCAAGTCTCGCGCTTTGAACACGCACTTGGCACGCTTAGGCTGGCAAATGAATGGCTCGCGGCAAAAAACAAGGTTGCGTTTGGGCAGGCCGACAATCTCCGTATTGCCGCGTTGGTTCATGATACGCAGTCCGGCCCGTTTGGCCATTCGATCCAGTATATTCTCGAAGACAATAAAATTGGTGGCGACTTCAAACATGAAGACCTGTCTGGTGCCAGGGAGAAGATGTATCACCAAGACCTCAGTGCGAACGCCTCCTATTTGGGCGCTCCATTTCTAGTCGAAAAGCTCTGTGACAAGCGATGGAAACACGTGTCTGAAATGATCAATGGCCGTGGCCCGCTTGGAAAACTCGTTTCCGGTGATATTGATTTGGACAATATTGATAATGTGGTCCGGCTGGCATTTCATGTTGGCATCTGTAACCAGGAAGACAAGACATTGCCAATTCAATTGGCCAGGTCTATCTCACTTTCAAAAACCGGAATCCAGATTTCCGTAAAGAACATACCATTAGTAACTCGATGGCAGGAGATTCGGAAACGTCTGTATGAATTTTTGCTTCTGGATTGGGGGGAGTTTTCGGGAAAAGCGATGTTGACGCGGGCCTTTGAAGATGCAGCCATGCAAAAACGTGTTGGTATTGATAATTGGCGTTTAACTGATGAAGAGTTGATTCAGATGTTTCTGGGCCAAATTGGCGATTCCCAGTCTATCAAGATTATCACAAGCCGGCTCCGGCTTGGACAATTATACACCCCAATAATGATTGCCAGAAGTCCCTCAGTTGAATCGTATAAGTTCCTGAACCTGATTGCAACAAAACGAGAAATCGAAAAGCAAATTCGTAAAGCCGTCTATAAGGACCGGCCAGGCCCGCAGATTTTGGTTCACTTCATCTTGGATGTTAAAAAAACTGACCGTTCTGTAAAAATAACGTGCAAAGAGACGCAGAAGCAGGAGGTAATCGGATTCGACAGCCGATGTTTATTGATTGGGGTCTTTGCTTCAAAACCAGTAAAATCAAAAGAGAGCCTCATCCTCAAAAATGAATCAATTCGTATACTATCTGAGAACGGATGTAAGGATATTAAGATGGTATCCGACCCACTGATCCTGCCCCGAGCAGAAAATGATCAATTGGCACTTTTGTCATGACCCCGAACCTTTTAAGACAGCTTGAAGCGGTTGATTGGGATTTTCCCCGGATTAACTCGGAGGCGACCGGCGCTTTCCATTGGTATCCAGGAACATTCCCTCCTCAACTGCCAGGGACGCTGATTGAAGCTTTGACTCGAGAAGGCGAGTTGGTTTTTGACCCGTATGGAGGAATTGGGACAACCGTAGTCGAGGCCCTTCGTCTGGGCCGGAAAGCATGGCATGTGGACCAGTGTCCGATAGGTTATCTCACTGCCTATGTCACGTCAGGATTGATCCTATCCAAGGCCGTAGATCCAACCATGTATATTTCCACAATTGCCGCTGTTGAGCGTATATTTGGCGGCAAAACATTCGAAAATGACTTGTTTAGCTTCGCGAACGAATCTGCGATTGATTCCGTTATGGATCATCTGATGAGGCCTGCGCCGCAAGAAGTTTTTGCTGAAATGCGCGCCACGTTGCCCTCCAAATGGAGTTTGCTTGCGCCTTGGTATGAGCCGAATACTTTGCAGGAAATAAAAAAACTGTTCGGAAAGATTCTAAACTCGGAATTGTCGTCACTTGGTAAACTATTCGGGTTGGTGATGCTTTCTGCGACGTTGAGAATTGCGAGTTCCCAGAATCGGAGTTGGGGTCATGTAGCCGACAACGTCCTCCCCGATGAATTTACCATTAAGAACGTGGGCGAATTGTGCCGACGGTGGTTGAGCCGGGTTGGTGGTATGTTAAACCGGTCGCAGGTTTGTCCGTTGTCGGCGAAACATAGGCGAGCAGTTCAGTTTTGGGCTTCATGTCACGATTGGCGTTCGGACTCGGCGCTTAAAGTTGGTCCCAAGTCAAAAATCAATGCCTTGATTACATCCCCTCCCTATGCGAACGCGATAGATTACACACGCGCCCAACGGCTTTCGCTCTACCTCTTTGGATTTAACGAAAAGGCGATAACAACAATGGGTCACAGTGAAATAGGTGCGAGGAGAAAGCGGTCTAATTCATTATCCGAGTCAATCTGGGCCGCCGAACTCGCGTCGGCTCTGGAAAAACAGGTTAGCTTTCTGGCGGATGACGGTAGCGTGTCCATAGTATTGCCGCATGAAGACCATGGTCGGGAAGCCGGGGCAATCCACATGGGAGAAACCTTAAACACCTTGGGTTGGGTGAACATTTTTAAGAAGGACAGATCAATTCGCCAGGGGCGCACACGTCAATGCTGGACATCTATCAAGCGGGAGACAATAGAAATCTATCAACACGAAAAATGACGCTATGAAGACAATTGTCGTGCTAGTAGGCGTGAGGGGCTGTGGCAAATCAACATTGATTGCCACCGCCAAATCTTTCCCGCTCGTTCACGTATTACAGCCCTCCACAACAAGGGGGCAACGGCCCGATGATGATGGGCAATACCACCACCAAGAGAAAAAGCACTGGAACAAAAACGATTTTGCATGGACGATTGAAGTCGCGGAGCATTTCTATGGCCTAAGGAAATCGGAGCTTGAATCCATAAAGTCTGGCGAGATAGGTTTCACTGTATTCCACCCAGGGAATCTGAAAGTGCTCCACGATTACAGGGCAACGAGTCCATTGGAATTTATTACCGTTGGTCTTGACAACATAAATAGCTACGAAGAGCAAATACAACGAATTCAAGGCGATAAATTGCGTGACGAAGGCCAAGCCGCGTTTAACGCCCAACGACTTGTAGCGCAGAGCTGCGACGTGGTTCTGCATGGAGACTTTGAGGTAACAAAGAACGCGCTTTCATCAATATTTATAATACTTAAGTCTAGGGGGATTTTGGATAAGCAGTCTATCACGAATCTCATCAGGGCTGGCACCCTGCTCAAAGACGCATTGACGGACAATATTCAACCAGCGAGCTACGATCTTACTGTGGGCGGAACGGTGTGGTGTAAAGGCAAGCTGTATAAATTAACAGCACACGAACCTATTACAATACCACCTTATTCTTATGTCCTTGTGGAAGCGCATGAAAAGGCCTGCCTTCCTAATTTCGTAGTTGCACATTACGACATTAAAGTCTCGCTCTTCATTCAAGGCGTGATCCTATCGAACGGCCCTCAAGTTGATCCTGGATTTGACAAAATTCTACTTTGTATGCTTTTCAACGGCAGTGATTCCAATATAGGTCTCAAGCTTGGTGAACATTTCGCAACAATGGAATTCCTGGTAACAACGAAAGTAACGGAAAAGTATCATGAACATCATCAGGGCCATAAAACCCTGGCAGATTATATGCCAGGAGTCGCAGTTGTTGGCCCAGGCGGGACTATTGTGGACCGCCTATCGCGTGTTGAAAATACGCTGAATGGTTTGTGGTTGACGTTAGTCGTGCCGGGGCTAGCTGTAATTGTCGCGGTTATTTGACTCGTATTTCGGGGGTATGAAACATGGAATAAAGCTAGTGAAACACAAGGCAAAGCAGAGGTCGCACAGGGCAAGGTAGACGTCTTGGCAAGTCAGGTTTCTGGAGCTGTCACAAATTTAGAATCACTTGTCGCTGAAGATAAGGCTCTTAAAGCAGAAGTTGATGTCACCGTTCAGAATTTGCGTGCGCAACAACAAGTCCCGCCGGCACTGGTTATTCCACCAGTGAAACAAGCCGGGACAAATGTAAACTCGCCGTAACCCGGTCCAATTCGGGTTTGGGAGTATGCCTTGCAACAAAGCCAAAGAAATTCGCGCTTGCCGAATTCAAAAAGCGTCAAAAACTTAGATTGTCATGCAGCAACCGCTTTTACTTTCTGCCGGATGTATTCCCGCGCTGATTCTCCTTGCTGCAGTTTCCCTTGAACGCTGGCGGCGGAAGCGGCGGGGCGAGCGCCAGCCGCTTTCGGAAAAGTTGCTCCGTCCACCTGGTTATAGCCTGCAACGCAAGCTTGAGGATTTGAACGACAATTTTAACGGTTGGTTCGCGGGAGCATTTCTTTTCTCGACGTTGGCAATCATTTTCGCGTCAGTTGTGCCAGCCAATCTGTCGGCGCGAATCCTTTATTTGACCATGTTCGGGTCGGCAGCCGCAATCTGCACCATCCTCGCGTGGCGGACTTTATGGAACATTCGCTCCTATCGGATGGGACTGCTCGGCGAGCAGGCAATGGCGGAGGAATTGCAGCGTTTAATACCGTCCGGCTATAAAATCTTTCACGACATTCCCTGCGAGAAAGGGGACCGCAAATGGAACATTGACCACGTGGCCGTGGGGCCGGCGGGCGTGTTTGCCATCGAAACCAAATATCGCACGAAACGGCCGGGCAAAGCCGGTGAGGATCACAAGGCGGAATTTGACGGCATCAAAATCCAGTTCTCTTCCGGCAACTATGACGCGAACGCGCCGGAGCAGGCCCGCCAAAATGCCCGGCGGCTGGCTGCCCTGCTGACGAAGGCGACCGGCGAGCGGGTGACGGCGCAGCCCATCGTGGCGTTGCCGGGCTGGTATGTGACGCTCAAGGCCAATTCGGATGTGAAAGTTTTAAGCGGCAAACAAGTGGCTGGTTTTATTTCCAAAGAACCAGCGCAGCTTTCGGATAAGCTCATCCAGCAAATCAGCTATCAGTTGGAGCAGCGCTGCCGCGACGTGGAGTTTTGATTCCCTCACCTCACCCCGACCACTCCGCATGGTCTGGTAATCCTGTCGCCAATCCATTTGACCTTGCCCTTGAGATTTATGTGCAGGTTCGTGCCTCTGCCGTTGAGTTCTTTGAACATTGGAGAAAACGCAGTTGCTTTTTGTCGATGACGTTGTCAAACGTGTTGACGGCGGAATCCAAACCGCAACCGTTTCATTCCGTTCACATACGACGCCCCATTGCCACACCACCCGCCATTGCGCCAATCTGATTCTCTGCTAAAATATCCCGCCTGTGTTGAAGAACAGTTCCAATCGCCGGCCCTCCGGCGGAAATAAGGGCAGTCGCCCGGCTTCCGTGGGCCTCATTTCGCTGGGCTGCGCCAAAAACCTGGTGGACGCCGAAATCATGCTCGGCGCATTGCTCGAAAAAGGCCTTGTCATTACTAATAAGCCCTCGGAGGCCGACGCGCTCATCGTCAACACCTGCTCTTTCATCGGTCCGGCGCAGGAGGAAAGCGTGGATGCCATTTTGGAATCGGTCGCGCTGCGGGACGCCCAACGGCGCGGCCAGGCGGTGATCGTTGCCGGCTGCCTGCCGCAACGGTTTCGCGACCAATTGCCCGCCCTTCTGCCCGAAGTGGATGCCTTCATGGGAGTGGACCAGGTGGCCCGCGCGCCGGAAATCATCAGCGACGCCCTGGCGCGGCGGGCCAGGAAGATGAAGGAAAAAGCGCCGGGACGGCAAAAGCCGCACCGACACGACATCGTGGGGCGGCTGGGCGAATTGGACAAGGAGGAAGCGGGGGCGGGAAAAGCGCGTGGCGAACAAAATGATAGCCCGCCGGCGAAAGAACCGCTGCTGGAAGTGACGCAGCGGCCCGTTTTCATTCCTGATTTCGCCACGCCCCGTTTCCGCCTCACGCCCAAACATTTTGCCTACCTGAAAATTGCCGAGGGCTGCAACCATCCATGCAGTTTTTGCATCATCCCGCGCATGCGCGGGTCTCATCGCAGCCGCGCCCAGGATGACTTGGTTGCCGAGGCCACGGCGCTCCTTGGCGGCGGCGTGAAGGAAATCGTGCTCATTTCCCAGGACTCCACCTACTATGGCCTCGACTTGCGGCCCGGCCATTCGCGCGCCGTTTCCTCCCCGGAAAAGTTTTCCCGCGCCGCCCGCGCGCTGCCCGCCGGAGCAACAACGATATGCACGCTGCTGCGGCAATTGGACGCCCTGGAAGGTGATTTTTGGATACGCCTGCTCTACACGCATCCCGCCCATTGGACCGATGAACTCATCGCCACTCTCGCGGCCTGCAAAAAAGTGGCGCGTTACGTGGACATGCCCCTCCAGCACGTTCACGACAACATGCTCGAACGGATGCGCCGCGAGACGTCCCGGCAATATATCGTGGACTTGATTGCAAAAATACGGGCCGCGATTCCGGGCATCGCGCTGCGCACCACCTTCATCGTCGGTTTCCCCGGCGAGACGGAGGCCTGTTTTGAATCGCTTCTTGATTTTATCCGCGAAACGAAATTTGAGCGGCTGGGCGTTTTTGCGTATTCGCGGGAAGAAGGAACGCGCGCGGGCGCGATGAGCGGGCGGATACCGGAAGCGATCCGGCGCGAGCGGCGCCAGCGGGCCATGGCCGAACAACGAAAAGTGGCGCGGCAAGTCTCGAAGTCCCATGTCGGGCGCGCGCTGAAGGTTCTGGTGGAAGGGCGGTTGGATGAAAAACAATGGGCGGCGAACGCGGCCTCCTGGGAGCACGGCTTTTTGCGCGCCGGCAAGGCGGCTCGCGCGCCGGGCGGCGCGGGCCCCGTTTGGGTGGCCCGCGGCGAGGCCGATGCCCCGGACATTGACGGGCGGGTCTATGTCCGCTCGAAAAGGCCATTGGCCATCGGCGAATTTGCGGCGGTCAAAGTCATTGGCCATGGCGACTACGATTTGCTTGCGGAAGAGATGATTTTTAGCCACGAATCCGATACGCATTAAACCCGGCGCGCCTGCCGCAATCTGACAATCTGATAATCCTTTTCATCCTGTCTAAAATCTCTCTCCGCCCCTCCGTGTCTCCGCGATCTCCCGGGACCGCGCCCGCCCCCGGGCGCCGTTGCTGGCGCCCCGCCAGCAACACCGCGTCCCTCCGCCCCTCCGTGGTGAAATCATCCTGTCCATCCCGTTCATCCTGTCTAAAATCTCCCTCCGCCCCTCCGTGTCTCCGTGGTGAAATTCGTTTGCGCAACCGCCTGCCGTCTTGGACTGCGGTGGCCGTGACACCGCTTTCCCCAAAATCCGTGGCTGAAATGTTCCGCCTTTGCTCTTCATCCTGTTCATCCTGTTCATCCTGTCTAAAATCTCTCTCCGCGCCTCGGGGGTGAAGTGCGCTGTATTCGCATCGAGATTCACCGGAAAAGTTATTCAACTTGGGCCAAATCAGTTAGATAACTTTTTGGAACCCGTTCCCTTGCAATGACTTCCGCGATAAATCCAGTTAAATAACTTTTCATGGACTTCCACCCATATCCGTGGTTTAATGCAACTGTAGTATGAGCAAGATGGAATCCAGGATCACGCCGGTGGCGACGTTGGACTTTTCGCGGATAGCCTTCCAGTTCCGTGGTTTAATGGAGTTGTAGTATGAGCAAGATGGAATCCGGGATTACGCCGGTGGCGCCGTTGGAATCCGCGTGGTTTGATGGAACCTGGCCGGGACCAACCGCGCCAACCGCACGGTTCGGGCCTGGTATGAACAAAACCATCAGCCTGTCCGGGCCGTTGCCACTTCGTTGGGCAGGCCCGACCGCCCCATTCACGCCAAAAAACATCCTTTCCACCCGCCCGGGCCGCCCTCGCCTGCCGCCGACCCTTGCCATTTTGAGTGGTTTGCAGTTAATTGCGTGTGCAGCGAATTTTTCCATGCCTTCAACCGCCAATCTTCGCCAATGGGCGCGGATGAATGGAATTTTTTTAGACAGGATGAACGGGATAAGGATCGCGCATGAGAAAATGCCTTTGCGTTGGCGGTTCTTTGGGCTAATAAAGCCGTGGCGCATGAAAAAACCATCCACCGTTTCCCGCAGCGGACGATTCGCCGGCGCGGCCAGCCCGGATGCGGCGCGGTTTACACAATCCGTTTCCTTTGACTGGCGTCTTTGGCGGCACGACATCCTGGGTTCCATCGCCCATGCCGGGATGCTCCATAAAATCGGCGTGCTCACGGAAGGGGAATTGCGGGCCATACTCCACGGATTGGATGCGATTGCGGCGGAAATTGCGGCGGGAAAATTCAAATGGAACGCGGCGCTTGAGGACGTACACATGAACATTGAGGCGGCGCTGACGCGGCGGACGCCCGCCGGGGCCAAGCTGCATACGGGCCGGTCGCGGAACGACCAGGTGGCGCTGGATATGCGGCTCTGGCTGCGGGATGAAATCGCGGCGCTGCTCGCGGACCTGGCGGCGTTGCAGCGATCACTGGTTTCATTGGGCGAACGGAACGCGGACGTTCTGATTCCCGGCTACACGCATTTGCAGCGGGCGCAGCCGGTTTACCTGGCGCATCATCTGCTGGCGTACGTCGAAATGTTGGAGCGGGACGGCGGGCGGTTCCGGGATTGCCGGACGCGCTTGAACGTTTGTCCGCTGGGCAGCGGCGCCATCGCCGGCAGCACGCTGCCGCTCCAGCGCGACGTTGTGGCCCGGCGGCTGGGATTCGTGGACGGCGCCGGACGGGTTCAATTGACGCAAAATTCCATGGACGCGGTGAGCGACCGGGATTTTGCGGTGGAATTTTGCGCCGCGGCGGCGCTCCTGGCGGTGCATCTCTCGCGGCTGGCGGAGGACCTGGTTCTTTGGTCGGCGGCGGAATTCAATTTCATCAAGATCGCCGACGCCTACACGACAGGCTCGTCGCTGATGCCGCAAAAGAGAAATCCGGACATTGCTGAATTGGCGCGGGGAAAAACGGGCCGCGTGACCGGCAATCTGGTGTCGTTGCTGACGCTGCTCAAAGGGCTGCCGATGGCCTATAACCGGGACTTGCAGGAGGACAAGGAGCGGCTGTTCGATTCGGCGGACACGGTTCGCGCGACGGTCAGGCTCATGGCGGCCATGCTGGAGGGCGTCGAGGTGAACAGCGCCGCGTGCGCCCGGAGCGCCGCGGACCCGGCATTGCTCGCGACGGATCTTGCTGATTATTTGGCGGCCAAAGGAATGCCTTTTCGCCGGGCGCACCATATTGTCGGGGCGGTTGTGGCGCTGGCGGAAAAACTCGGCAAACGGCTGGACGCGCTCACGCCGTCTGAATTGCAATCGGTGGACGAGGCGCTGGATGGCGACGCGCTGTCGGTGTTCGATTTAAAGACAGCCATGGCCAGGCGCAATCTGCCGGGCGCGCCCGGCGCCAAGGAAGTCGCAAAGCAATTGGCCGGATGGGGGAAACGGCTGTCGCGGCGGGAAGCGGCGTCAAGGGCTGGAAAGCGCGGTTGAAAAGCCGAGTTTGTGGCGATGCCGCCACAGCGCGCCGGGTTTGAAGATGCCCGCGGGCGTGATGACGCCGGTAATGAGGCCGGGCGGCGTGACGTCGAATCCGGGATTGCGGGCGCGGCTGGATGGATTGGCGACGCGCAGATAGGCGCGCCGGTGGGACTTTGCATTTCCGATGACGCCCCAGGCTCCGCACACTTCGCTTTCATCGCGCTCCTCAATCGGGATGTCCATGCCGGAACGCAAATTCCAATCTATCGTGGAAAGCGGAATGGCGACGTAGAACGGAATTTTGTGGCGGGCGGCGAGGACGGCCTTTGTATAGGTGCCGATTTTATTGGCCACTTCACCGGTGCGGCCGAGGGTGCGATCGCTGCCGACGATGACGAGGTCCACGAGGCCGCGCTGCATCAAGTGGCCGGCGGCGTTGTCGGCGATAATTTCATGGGAGACGTTTTGTTGGGCCAGTTCCCAGGCGGTCAGGGTGGCGCCCTGGGAGCGCGGCCGGGTTTCGTCGCAGAAGACATGAAATTTTTTGCCTTCGGCCTGGGCGGCGTAGAGGGGCGCGGTGGCCGTGCCGACATCCACAAAGGCGAGCCATCCGGCGTTACAATGGGTCAGGATGTTCATTCCGTTGCGGATGAGAGGCGCGCCGCAGGCGCCGATGCGTTCGCAGTGGCGGACGTCTTCGCGGGCAAATTCCTCGGCGGCGGCAAGGCCCAGGAACTGGCGCTCCTGAACGGTCCGGCCGCGGCGCATGACATCCAGGACCTGATTCATGGCGTTGACGGGGTCCACGGCGGTGGGACGGGCGGCTTTCAAGGTCTGATGGACCAGGCGCAGGTGCGCGGAAAATGTTTTCAACCCGCCGCCACGAAAAGCCAGCGCGCCTTGCGCCAGGCCGTAGGCGGCGGTGGCGCCAATGGCGCCGGCGCCGCGGACAACCATGTCGCGGATGGCGGAGGCGGTTTCGCGGAAATTTGCCGCCGTCACAATTTTGAATTCATGCGGCAACAATCGCTGTTCAATCAATGAAACAACATTGCGCGCGCGATCAAAGGTGACGGTGCGAAAATGCCGCGTCCGCCCGTGGACGGTAACGTTCATAACGGCTCTTTGGCGATGGATTGCGGAGTCGCATCCACCGCGCCTGTTCAACTTCATGGCCCTTGCAACAATCGCAATTTGGCCGGAGGCCATTCAATTGCAAATGGGGAGTTCGCCCACCTTGGAGCGGATCAGCGGACCTTGATTTTCATTCCGCGGATCATTTTCTGGATTTCCCTGTAAACGGGCTGTTCGCGGAGGCTCTTCAAATCGGGGTCCTTGGAGAGCCATGCAAAATCCCTGTAGCCCAGGCGGAAGGCCTGTTCGAGGGCAAGCACGGCGCGATCAAACTGGCCGGTAAGGGAATAGCTGCAGGCGAGGTTATAGAAAACGACGGGGTTTTGGGGTTCGAGGCGCGCGAGGCGCTCGTCCACGTTCAAGCCTTCGGTGAAGCGCCCGCGCTGGGTGTAATGGTCGCCGAGCAGTTGCAAGGCGTCCACATAGTTTGGGTCGCGGCGGACGATGCCCTCAAGGAACCTGATTTTGACGTCCAGGTCCCGTGGACAATTTGCCTGGTCTTTTTTGGGCGAACTGCCTTTTGACTGCATACGACGCGGGCATTTTTGCAGGTTGGAGAGGCATGTCAAGGCGCGATGAATTTTTTGTCGCGCGCGAGAGCCGGCTGCCGCAAACTTTTTGAATGAACTGTTTTGTGACAGGAGCGTCCGGGTTCATCGGCTCGAACCTGGTCCATGAATTGTTGAGGCGGGGGCACAAGGTCAGGGTGCTGCTGCGCGCCGGCGCCGATGAGCGGGGGCTGGCGGGGGCGGACGTGGAACGGGTGGCGGGCGACCTGGGCAATCCGGAGGAAATGGCGCGGCGGATGAAAGGCTGCGATTGGTGTTTTCATTGCGCGGCGAGCTACCATTTGTGGCTGCGGGATTATCGCCCGATGTACCAGACAAACGTGGAAGGAACGCGCCACGCGTTGAGAGCAGCGGGGGCGGCCGGTTGTTCACGCATCGTTTACACGAGCACGGTGGGATGCATCGGGTTGCCACGCAAAAGGAACGGGGTGCTCGTGCCAACCGACGAGTCCACGCCGGTTTCCGAAGCGCAAATGAGCAACCATTACAAGCGGTCGAAGTGGCAGGCGGAACAGGTGGCGCTGGAATTGGCGGGCGAAGGGCTGCCGGTGGTGATCGTGAACCCCAGCGCGCCGGTCGGGCCGGGCGACATCAAACCCACGCCGACGGGCCAGGTGATCGTGGATTTTCTCCGGCACAGACTGCCCGCGTATCTGGACACCGGCCTGAATTGGGTACACGTGCGCGACGTAGCAGCGGGCCATATCCTCGCGGCCGAGCGTGGAAAAAGCGGCGAGCGGTACATACTGGGAAACGCGGAGGGCAATTGGACGATGGAAGAAACGATGAGAGCGCTTGAAGAGATTAGCGGAGTGCCGCGGCCCCGGATAAAAGCGCCGCATTGGCTTGCGCTGGCGGCGGCTTACGCGGGGGAAGGGATGGCGGCGCTGAGCGGCCGTCCGCCGCGCGCGCCGCTGGCCGGGGTGCGGATGGCCAAGTACAAAATGTGGTTCAATCCGGCGAAAGCGATTCGGGAACTGGGCCTGCCACAAACTCCGCCCCGACAGGCGCTGACGGAGGCGGTGGAATGGTTCCGGGCAAACGGATACGCGTGACTCCCGATCCTCTCCACCGCAGGGGGCAAATCCGGGTCAGCCTTTTCCGAGGACCATTTTAGCGGCTTCCTTTCCCACTTCCATGAAACCGTGCAACAGGCGGATGCGGGTGGGATGGCGCATTTTGCGGAGGGCTTTTGCCTCAATCTGGCGGATGCGTTCGCGTGTGACCTGGAATTGGCTGCCCACTTCCTCGAGCGTGCGCGCGCAACCATCGCCCAGGCCGAAGCGCAATTCGAGCACCTTGCGCTCGCGCTCGGTCAGGCTGCGCAACACGCCGCCCAGCCGCTCTCTTAAAAGGCTGAAGCTGGTCATGTCGAGGGGGCTTTCAGCGGCCTTGTCCTCGATGAAATCGCCAAAGGCGTTTTCGTCGGCGTCGCCCACCGGCGATTGGAGGGAAATGGGCTGCTGGGCCATTTTTAAGGTGGCGCGGACGCGTTCGACCGGCATTTGCATGTCCTCGGCAATCTCCTCGGGAGAAGGCTCGCGGCCGAAATCCTGGAAGAGCCGCTTTTGGGAGCGCATCAACTTATTGATGATATCAATCATGTGGACCGGGATGCGAATGGTGCGCGCCTGGTCGGCGATGGCGCGGGTGATGGCCTGGCGAATCCACCAGGTGGCGTACGTGGAAAATTTGTAGCCTCGGCGATATTCAAATTTTTCGACGGCCTTCATGAGTCCCATGTTGCCTTCCTGGATCAAGTCGAGAAAAGAAAGGCCGCGGTTGATGTATTTCTTGGCAATGGAAATGACGAGGCGCAGGTTTGCCTCCACCATTTCGGTCTTTGCCTGAAGCGCCTGGGTTGAATATGCCCGGAGGCGCTCGAATAACTTCAAAAAATCCTCATGGGGCATGCGCACGAATTCCTCGAGCGCGCGGATTTTGTGCATCTCGGCCTCGACGAGGTGCCGTTGGGCATTGGATTCGCGCTGTGCGCGGGCTTCCTCGAGCGCGCGAAGGCTGTAACGGAGTTTGTCGTGAATGTTTTCGGCCACCAACACCATTTCCTCGACCACCTTTTGTTTGAAAAAGAAGGAGGGAAAAGCCGCCCGGAGTTTCCGGTCGGCGCGCTTGAACGCCTGCCATTGCTGCTGCCGCTTTTCGGAGTGGCGTCCGTCGCGCCAGGCGACGTAACAGTGATCGGCGCGCCGGTCCAACTCCCTGGCCCGCACGAGCAGGCGGCGCAGCCGGGCAATATAGGTTTCCCGATGGTCAATTTTCTTGTCCAAGATGACCCGATCAAATCGTTCGCGGGGCGGTTCCGCGAGCAGTTTTTCCGCGACCGCGACGTGCTCCTTGCCGGCGAAGCCCAGGCTGCAAACAACCTTGCAAATCTCCTCTTCGGCATTCTCGATGCGCTTGGATATTTCGACTTCTTCCTGCCGGGTCAAAAGGGGCACCTGGCCCATTTGCTTGAGATACATGCGCACCGGATCGTCCAGGCCTTCGAGATGGTTTTCGCCTTCGTCCTCAGGCGCGGCGCGCTCCATGTCGGCCTGGTCCACTACTTCGATTTCCAGGTTGCGCAACTTGGCGAAGACCTCATCGAGGAAGTCCGGGGAGACGACGGATTCGGGGAGGACATCATTGATATCGCCATGGGTGAGGCGGCCCTGTTCATGGGCGAGCTTGACGAGTTCCTTGATGGTCCCGGCGACGGACGCGGCGGCGTCATTCCCCAGCAACGCGGCGGAGGGTTGTGACAGGGGGTGGTTCTGAGGGTCCTTCGATGTCTGCATACGGCTTTTATTTCCGGCCGGCGCCGGAGGAGTGCGCAATATGAAAAGTCATTCGATGTTCGTCAAGCTGCGAGCGCAAAAAAATTTTATTTTTTTTCCGCAATGAACACGCCGCGTGTTTTCAGTTGTTCCAGGATCATTTCGACTGTCCGATCAATCGCGCCGGTATTTTCGGCCACGACGCGCAAGGCATTGCGGCCCATTTCCGACCGCAACGGCGCATTGGCCAGCAGCATGGCAATGGCTTTTTCCAGCGCATCCGGGTCCGCGGCCTGGATGGCGGCGTCCGCCGCGACGAAGCTGCGCGCAATACCGGCAAAATTCTGCATGTGCGGCCCAAATACCATGGGCCGGCCCAACGCTCCCGGTTCAATCGGGTTTTGGCCGCCCTGGGCCGTCATGCTTTTTCCGACGAATACTACAGTCGCACGTTCATAGAAGAATCGCAACTCGCCGGTGGTGTTAACCAGCAGGCAGTCCACCGGGCCGTGGTCGTGGCTTGAGCCGGGAACCACATCGGTTCGATAGGCAAATGTAACGCCCCGTTCCCGCAATTGGCGGCCCACCTCTGTACTCCGCTCAAAGTGGCGCGGCGCCAGGACCAGGAAGAGGCCGGGAAACCGGGGTTGGAGGCGGTGGACAATTTCGGCGAGAATGGCTTCCTCGCCATTATGGGTGCTGCCGCCGACCAGGATCGGGGCATCCGGAGGCACTCCAATACGCTGCAACAGCGCCGGAACGTCCAAGCGCCGTTGCTCGTGGAGCCGGGCGGCGTCAAATTTGAGGTTTCCGACCACATGCACCGCTTTGGGGCGGCATCCCAGTTGCAGGAGCCGGGCGGCGTCGGCTTCATTTTGGGCGCCGACGCCCGCCAACGACGCAAACAGATTGCCGAAGAGGAGTTTGAACCGATTATAGCCCCGGTACGATTTTTCGGAGAGGCGGGCATTGGCAAGGAAAACGGGGATTTTGGCATTTTGGGCACACCACAAAAAATTTGGCCAGATTTCGGCCTCCACCAGCACCACGGTCTCCGGATGGATGACCGCCAACGCGCGCTGGACGTAATCGCGGCGATCGAGGGGGTAATAGATTTTACTGATATGGCTGGGCAGATGGCGGTTGAGTTCGGCCATGCCGGTGGTGGTGGTGGTTGAAACGACGAATTTGATGTTGGGCAGGCGGATTTCGAGCGCGCGGATGAGCTGGGTGCAAAGGTTGACTTCGCCCACGCTGACGGCGTGGAGCCAGAGCACCTGCCGGTTGGTCAGCGCCTGTTTGAGGGCGACGTCATAGCGCGCGAACCGTTCGCCGAACCCGGCGCGCCAGTTCCCGCGCCGCCACATGCGCCGAAAATAATACGGCGACGACAACGCCAGAAACAGCGTGAACAGAATGTTGTAAAAAGTTCGCACCCGGGCCGGACGACGATGGGCTTGATTTTCCGCAATCCAACGGCGCGCGCAAAGGAAAATTCCCGGCCACCCGGCTCAGCCGGAAAAAAACAGCCACCAAATCATGACAAACACGGGCGCCAGAACGGGCAGGGCGAATTGAAGGACATAGCCGATGAACGAAGGGGTGGGGACTTTCCGCCGGTCGGCCACGGCCTTGACGAAGAAATTGGGGCCATTGCCGATATAGGTGACGGCGCCAAAAAAGACGGCGGCAACGCTGATGGCGAGAACGCCGGGGGCGTTTTCAAGGAGCAATTGAGAAATATCCTTCGCGCGCGCCGCGCCCGAAAGCGCGTTCAAAAAGCCGAGATACGTGGGCGCATTGTCCAGCACGGCGGACACGCCGCCCGCGCTCCAGAACAACATGGCGGGTGAGAGGCGGTGGCCCAGGGCGTCGCCGGCATGAAGCCGGAGCCAGTCCAGGGCCGGCATCATCGTGGCAAAAATGCCGGCAAACAAGACGCCCATTTCCAGCGCCGGATGGAAATCGAATTCGTTTTTTTGATGGACGTGCTGAAAATACCGGCGAGTGAGGAAGAACGAGGAAAGCGCGGCGGCGGCCATAACCGCCTCCCGCAAAAAAAGCGGTTTTTGAACGAATACCGCCGCCACGACGACGGCCAAAAAAAATAAATTCCACAGACCCTTGAAGGTCCATCGTTCGTCCCCGGCAGTTGCGGTGGCGGCGTGCGGATCATGGCGCCGGTCCAGGATGTAAAAAACGGCCAGCAGCAGGCCCATCGCAGTGGCCCATATAGGCCAACAATGGACCGCGACCCACCAAAACGGCACGCCTTGCAAGTAACCCAGGAACAGGGGCGGGTCGCCGATGGGCGTGAGGCAACCGCCAATGTTTGCGACGAGGAATATAAAGAACGCAACGTGATAGCCGCGCGCGCGGTCGCGATTGACGCGCAGCCAGGGACGAATCAAGAGCAAGGCTGCGCCGGTTGTTCCCAGAACGTTTGCCAGCACGGCGCCTACGAGCAAAAAGGCGGTGTTCGTGGCCGCCGTGGCGCGGCCCTTGACGACGATGTGAATGCCGCCGCTGACGACGAACAAGGCAACGGTCAGAACGATGAAACTGACGTATTCACAGGCCACGCGCTCCACGCCGGCAAAATTGCGAAGGGCAACGAGTTCATAAACCAGCGTGACGGCGCCCAGCCCGAGCGCTGATTTCGCATAATGCCGCGCCCACCACTTGGGCGCGAAGGCGGGGCATACGGCCAGCGAAAGCAGCAGCAACACAAAGGGCAGGACCATCCATGGATTGGGCGAAACCATCCCGCCCAGATTGCGGGCGCGCGCCAAAGCCGGTCAAACAGAAACGCCGCGCTTTCCATGAACGGGAGGGAAAACTCGCGCAAAGGGCGCAGCGGACACGAAGGCTGAAAACATAAGCGCGGCTGGTCTGCAACGCAGCCGTGCCCCGGTCCCAGAGAAGCCAGAGCGTCCTCACGTCCGCCATCGGGCCATTTTGGACAAGCTCCTTCTTCCACAATTGACTTGGCTATCGGCGCGCCTATTGTTTCGCGGCATGGTTGAAAAACATTACCGGAGTTTCATCAAAGCCATCTCCTGGCGGCTGACCGGCAGCCTGGACACCATGGTCATCTCTTTGCTGATCACGCGCCAACTGAAATGGGCGTTGACGATCAGCGGGGTTGAATTGTTTACGAAGATCGCGCTCTTTTACGCGCATGAACGCGTGTGGGACAAGATTCCGTTTGGGCGGGTGGCCGGGCCGAAGGACAAGCCGGATTTTCAGATTTGAAGGGTGATGGGCGGAGATCGAAATTCAAGGGGTTTTGCGCGATCAGCGGTTTCGCAAAGCGTGCGTGAAGGCCGCCAGGGTGTCGGGGCTGACGTGATGTTCGATGCCTTCGGCGTCCATCTCCGCCACCCGTTCGGGAATGCCCAGGGAGCGGAGAAATGAAAGGACGGTTTCGTGGCGGCTTTTAGAGGCGGCGGCCAGGGCGCCGCCTTTTCGCGTCAGAAAAATGGAGCGATACGGCTGTGACGTGACAAAGCCTGCTTTTTGGAGGCGGGCAATGGTGCGGACCACGGTGACGTGGGACACACCGAGCCGCCGGGCGAGGTCCACGACCCTGGCCTCGCCGGTTTCGGCGACCAGATCGGCAATGGCTTCGACGTAATCCTCGGCAATTTCAGCCGCATGTTCGCGGCGGGTCTGGGAGAGGTTTTCGGCCTGGCGGCGGAGGCCGGCGCGGCGCGCGGCCCTGGGCGAGGCGGATTTTCCGGCGGCTGTCATTGGATACATCCAAACCCGGACGGGAAAAGAAGTCGAGGAAAAAATGTAGCCTGGGCCACAAAAAGGGTTGACAGGGGGCCGTCCTCAAGTATCATTGACTACAATGTTAATATGAGGCGACAGAATAAAGCATTTGCAACATCCGGCCGGGGCGCCATGAAGCCTTGAAAATGAATTCCTGGGGAGATTCCGGGGATAAAGCGACGGATCCAGCGGCGCGCCCGCCATCCAGCCATCTCTCGCTGGAGGGCCTGCATGGCAGCGTGGCGGTGCCGCCGGACCGGGCGGGTTTTTGGAAGCAAATGGGGGCGTTCTTCGGCCCGGCTATTTTGGTGAGCGTGGCGTACATGGACCCGGGCAACTGGGGAACCGATCTGGCCGGAGGGGCGGAGTTCAAGTACGGGCTGCTTTGGGTTGTCGGGCTGGCGAGCTTGATGGCGATTTTTCTCCAGACGATTGCGGCCCGCGTGGGCGTGGCGACCGGACGCGACCTGGCGCAGTGCTGCCATGATTGGTATCCGAAATGGACGCGGGCGCCCAACTGGCTGATGGCGGAGGCGGCGATTATCGCGTGCGACATGGCTGAAGTGCTGGGCAGCGCCGTCGCGCTGAATTTGATGTTTCATATTCCGATTTTCTGGGCGGTCATCATCACGGGCGCGGACGTGTTGTTGCTGCTGGCGCTTCAGCGATTTGGAATGAGGACCATCGAAGCGATTGTCCTGCTGCTGGTGCTGACCATCGCCGTTTGCTACTATATCGAAATTTTCGTCCTGCCGCAGACGCAACCGGGTTTCATGGAAATGGGCCGGGCGATGTTCGCGCCGCACCTGGGTTCGCCGGGGATGGTTTACGTGGCGATTGGGATTATTGGAGCGACGGTGATGCCGCACGTGCTGTATTTGCATCCGGCATTGGTGCAAAGCCGGAAATTTCAGAAGGACGATGAATCCATTCGAAAGGCGATTCGATACAACACGATTGACGTTTCGGCGAATTTGTCGGTCGCGTTCCTGATCAACGCGGCGATTCTGGTGCTGGCGGCGCTGGTATTTTATGGCAAAACGAGCGTGACGGTGGCGGGAGGGCAGATTGTCGAGTTCAATGACAACACCGACTGGGTGCGCGCGGCGTATCTGACGCTGGCACCGCTGCTGGGCACGGTGGCCGCGAGTTGGCTTTTTGCGATCGCGTTGCTGGCCAGCGGGCAAAGCGCCACGATTGTGGGGACATTAGCCGGCCAGGTGGTGATGGAAGGGTTTATGCGGTGGCGAATTCAGCCGTGGCTGCGGCGGTTGATCACCCGCTCGCTGGCGATCATTCCGACCATCATTTTTATCGGCATTCGAGGCGCGACGAACATCAACGATTTGCTGGTTTTGAGCCAGGTGATCCTGGCATTGCAACTGCCGTTTGCGATGTTTCCACTGTTGCATTTCGCCAGTTCCCGCAGGAAGATGGGGCGATGGCGGCTGGGCTGGTTTTTGCTCGCGGCGGGATGGGGTTCGGCGCTGCTCATCACGGCTTTCGATTTCTACGGTTTGCCGGACGCGGTGAAGGAAGCCTGGCGGGTTATAGTTGGCGGATAAATTGGCGGGTGATGCATGTATAAGACGATTCTCGTGACATTGGACGGCACGGCGACCGACCGGGCCATCATTGAGCACGTGAAACCGCTTGCGAAATGGGCGAACAGCCGCGTGGTGCTTCTGCACGTCGCCGATGGCTGGGCGGCGCGAACGTATGGGCCGGACGCCGTCAGCCCTGAAATCACCGAAGACACGGCGTATCTGGAAAAAGTGCGCGGTGAATTTCAATCGGAAGGCATTGAGGCGGGCGCCGAACTTGCTTATGGCGATCCTGGTGATGAGATTGTCAAGTGGGTTGAAAAGAAGGGCTGCGACCTGGTGGCCATGAGCACGCATGGACATGGTTTTCTCGCCGATTTGTTTCTCGGCAGCGCCTCGCGCCGCGTGCGGCACAGCATCCGCGTGCCGGTTCTCCTGGTCAGGGCCGGATAGAAGCGAATCGGAGCGCGGGCTGAACGGCCTGGGTTCGGTTGGGATTCAGGTCGGAATCGGACGGTCTAATTTTTCAATTGTGGTTCGCAGTTTGCGCAGGGCTTCCTCCTGGATTTGACGGATGCGCTCGCGCGTGACGCCGAATTTTTTGCCCAATTCCTCCAACGTGCGGCCTTCGCCCTGGTCCAACCCGAAACGCATTGCCAGAATCGCGCTTTCGCGCGGATTGAGGGTGCCCAAAACCCGGCGAACCATTTCCCTGTCCACGCGCATGGCAAGATGGTCGGATGGCGTGGCGGCATTCGCGTCGGCCACCACGTCCGAGACGGAGGGAGAATCCTCGTCGCCCACGGGCGAATCAAGCGACACGGGCGCCCGCGACGCCTGGCGGTATCGCCGGATACGCCGCGGGTCAAGATGCAACTCATCCGCCACGTCGGAATCGGTCGGTTCCCGGCCCAACGTGTCATGGAGCCTGGCCTCGGCCTTGCGAACATGCGCCAGTGTGTCCACCACGTGGACGGGGAGGCGGATGGTCTTGGATTGGTTGGCGAGGGCGCGCCGGATGGATTGTTTGATCCACCACGAGGCGTAGGTGGAGAGCTTGGCGCCCTTGGCGGTATCAAACCTGTCCACGCCTTTCATCAATCCAATGTTGCCCTCATTGATGAGATCGAGCAGAGGCAGGCCGAGTCCCTCGTATTCACGAGCGATCTTTACGACGAGGCGCAGGTTGGCATTGATCATGTGCTCGCGGGCCTGTTTGTCTCCCTTTCGGATTCGTTTGGCGAGGGCCAGTTCCTCGTCCGGCGTCAACAACTTCACGCGGCCGATTTCACGCAAATAAAGTTGAAAGGCGTCGGCGTGCAACGGTTCCGAGGATGGAGGCGGCGGTTCGACGCGGGGTGTTTCCACGGCCTCGATGGGACCGGTCGGCGCCGGTTGGTTTCGGAGCCTGGATGACAAGCGCGGCGGTCTCAAACGGCCGCGCGATGGCGCGAGCCGCGCCGTTTTGAATCTAAAAATGCGGTTGCGCGGGGTTTTCATGTTCAATTTCGATGATGTGCCGCCAATTCCTCCGGCGTTATTGCGAGATCAAGTTTTTCGGCATGGCGGAGAATGGTCATCCGCGACGGGATGCCAATGGCGTTGGCAATGAGGCGACCATGCAATTCATCAATGCTGGAAATCGGCTCGCCCGCGAACGCGACGATCACGTCGCCCTCTTGCAAGCCTGCGCGGCTCGCCGGGCTGGCGGGTTCGATGCCGGCGACCAGCACGCCGAAATCCGCCGCCAGGCGATGAAAGCGGGCCACGCGGCGATGGATGGGAACGTTCCGGCCAATCACACCAATCCAACCGCGGCGCAGCCGTCCATCCTTGATCAGCCACGCGGTCACAAATTCGGCGGTATTGCTGGCAATGGCAAAGCAGATTCCCTGCGCGGGCAGGATGATGGCCGTGTTGACGCCTATGACATCGCCGCGTGAATTGACCAGGGGTCCGCCCGAATTGCCGGGATTGAGCGCGGCATCGGTCTGGATGACGTTGTCAATGAGCCGTCCAGACTGGGACCGCATGGAGCGGCCCAAGGCGCTGACGACCCCGGCGGTGACCGTTCGCTGAAAACCGAACGGGCTTCCAATGGCAATGGCAATCTGCCCAACGCGAATGGCCGTGGAATCGCCCAGAGTCGCGCGCGCCAATTGCGACGCGCCAATGCGGATGACCGCCAAATCCGTTTCCGGGTCCTCGCCAACGAGGGTGGCGGCAAACACCCGGCCATCGGCCAGCGTGGCCTCCAATTCATCCGCGCCATGCACGACGTGGCTGTTGGTGAGAATGAAGCCGTCCGGCGCAACGATAAAACCGGACCCGGCGCCGCCGGACTCCGTGCCGCGCCCTTGACGACCGGTTTTGCGAACGCGAATGTTCACCACCGCCGGCCCGACCTTCTCCACGGCGCGGGTGATGGTCCTGGAATAGGCATCCAGCAATTCGCCGTCGTCCGGCAACGATGACGGCGGCGGCGGCGCCGCGACATCGGCGGCATCCAGAGCGCCGGCCAGAGGCTCCGCCCGGCGGCCCAGGAATCCGGTTGGAATTTTCATCGGTTTGGATTTCTCCTTTCCTATTTGTAACAATTGTTATTACACAATGGCACAAAAAAACACGCTGTCAAACCGCTCTTTTGTTTTTTTGGCCGTTTTTCCTTGAACAAGCGCCCGAGGCCTTTACCGCGCGGAGCACGTCGCCCAGGGTCGTTTTTTCCAAGTCCAATTCCAGGGCGGCCCGCGCGGAGGCAAAAATCCTTTCCAACGTTTGCCGGATGCAATGACCCACGGGACAGGCCGCATTGGGCCGGCGAGAGGGCGTGGCAAACGGCTCCGCGGCTTCGACGGCGCGGTAAACGGCGCCGAGATTGATATGATTGGGGGAGCAATTCAGCCGCGAGCCGGCTCCCGCTCCCTTGGAAGTGTCCACCAACTTTGCCCGCTTCAACGCCAGCAAAAGCCGCCGCACGATGACCGGATTGGTATTGACGCTGTGCGCGAGGCCGGCCGAGGTGACCCGGTCGCCGTCCTTGTAGGCAAGAACGGCGAGCACGTGAACAGCCATGCCGAACCGGCAACTGGTTCTCATGTTGAAGAAAGTAACATGAATGATTACATTATCAACCGATTTGTCACCCTTCCCGGCTCCGCACCCGCTCCTTCTTCTCCTCCAGTTCCGCCTGAAGTTTGCGCCGTTCGGCGGCCATTTGTTCGCGAAGGGTTTGTTGTTTTGCGAAGTCGCCGGCCGTCCGCCCCAATTCCGTTTTCAACGCAATTTCCCGTTCGGCAATTTTGGCCGCATATTGCGAGTCCAATTCCGCCAATTCCTTCCTTTGTTCGTCGGTGAGTTTATGGGCGGGAGCGGTCTTGTTCAGCCGTTCCATTGCCAGTTCGTACGCTGTTTTCATTGGATTTGTCCGATGGTTTATCTTCGCTTTTCCGTTTTTTCCAAGGCTGGCTGGGGAACTGGACCGGCGGTGGGGGCGTGCGCGCCATCCGCAGTTCCGGCGCGGAGGGTTCGGACTGGGCGCCGGGCGCCTTGCCCGCTTCCTCCCGCCACGAGGCAATGCGGGCCTGCAAGCCGTGGTGCTCCGCCCGGGTCCGATCGCCGGCCTTTTGATAAAAAAGAGAGAGGTTCGTATGGACCAGTTGGTCGCGCGGACGCAGTGCCTCGGCCTTGTGCCCTTCGGCTATCGCCTCCGAAAAATTTCCCAGGCGATAAAAGGCCATGCCCAGGGCCAGCCGCGCTTCGAAGTTACCCGGTTCGCGCTCCAGGATGGTCTTAAATTTTTCGACCGCCGAACCAAATTCGCCACGGCTGAAGTCGAACATCGCGTCGTCGTATAGCCCGGTCATGCTTTCGGGCACCCTACCGCATCACCGGCTGGATGCAAGCCTGTCATGGCCGGCTCCGCAAAGGCTCAAAAGTTCTGTTCCAAAGCGCGCGACCGGCAATAAGCTTGTCTAATTAGCATAAATTGCCGTCACGGTGACAATTCAAAAATTTTGCGTAAATAGTTGTTGTTCAGGCAGATATAGTCATCATTAGAATTTGACACGATACAGCCATGCGGCGTAGGGTGATATGCGACAGTGAATGCCACGGCACATAGAAGAGGGCAACCGGGGCTGTTTGGGAAACAAATCGTTGCCGTAGCACAAATAAGAAAGGCAAATTTTTAGTCCCATGAGCGACATGATTGCACCCGTGGCGCCGTCATCGAAAGGCGCGCCAAAAATTTCCAACATCAAAGAGGCGGTCATTCGTATCGCCGGCAATTCGCAGGATGGCATCCAGGCCATTGGCGGATTTCTTGCGCGGCTGGCTGGGCGCAGCGAGCAGGAGGTGATGACGTTCATGACGATACCGTCCACGATTTCGGGGGGGCCTTCCATATTCCAGGTGCGGATCGGCAGCGGGGAGGTGCTGAGCGCCGGGGATGAAGCGGACGTTTTGCTGGCATTTTACCAGCATTCCTATGAGGGCCACATTGCCTCGGTGAAGAAACAGGGGCTGATTTTGTACGATTCGGATCACGTGCAGCCGCGGCCGGAATGGGAAAAGGATTTTCATCACGTGGGGGTTCCGATCTCCAGCCTCACCGTGGAGGCCATCGGGGGCACTGCGAAGGACAAGGGAAAGAATATTTATGCCCTGGGATTGATTGCGAAGATGTTTGACCTGAACGCGCCCAAGCTGGAAAAGCTCATCGCGGAACGCTTTACGGGCAAGGACGAGAGTATTGTTAAGAACGCGCTGGCCGCGTTTCACGCGGGGTATTCGCATTCGCTGGGCAATGTATTGGAGACGTTCAAATTCGTGGACAGCAGCCACAAGGGCCGCCAGCAGGTGGTCATGAACGGGAACGAAGCGTTGGGATATGGATTGATTGCGGCGGGGGTTCGTTTTGGGGCCGGCTATCCGATAACGCCGTGGTCGGACATCATGGAACTGTTGCGCCGGGAGTTGCCGAAATACGGCGGCACGTTTGTGCAGTGCGAGGATGAAATTGCGGCCATTTCGATGGCGATGGGCGCCAGTTACGCGGGGCGGGTGGCGGTGACCGGTTCGAGCGGTCCTGGAATTTCGCTTAAAACGGAGTCGCTGGGCTGGGGCGTGATGGCGGAGATGCCGCTGGTGATTGTGGACGTGCAACGGGGCGGCCCTTCCACGGGCATGCCCACGAACGTGGAACAATCGGATTTGAACATCGCGTGCTTTGGCGGCCACGGCGATTCCCCCCGCGTGGTTGTTGCCCCGGCCAACGTTGAAGATTGTTTTTACATGGCCATTGAGGCGGTCAACATTGCCCGCAAATTCAGTGTTCCGGTCATTATCCTGACGGACCAGGGCATTGCGACACGCATCGAGGCGCTTTCCGAACCCAATCTCAAGGCCATTTGCCAGGACATTTCACCGGACCTCACGCCTGTGGCCGACCACAAACCTTACGATCTCTCGGCGCCCGACAGCGCGACGCGTCACGCGCCGCCGGGGACGCGCATTGCCAGCGGCAAATATCCCATCGTTACGGGCCTCGAGCACGATGAGGCGGGACATCCGACAGGCTCGCCGAAATTGCACACGCAAATGACGGCAAAACGGCGCAAAAAGCTCCAAGCACTGGCGGCGACGCTGTCCACGCCAAAGATTTACGGCCCGCCTGAGGGCAATATATTGCTGGTGGGATGGGGGTCCACGGAAGGGCCGATCCGGGAGGCGGTGGACCGGGCGCGAGCGGGAGGGGACAGTGTTTCATCGCTGCATATCCGCCATATCTCGCCGCTGCCCAACGGATTGGAAAACATTTTCTCCGGCTTTAACCACGTGCTGGTGGTGGAGATGAACGATGAAGGGCTTTATGGATTCGGCCAGTTGGGCCAGTTGCTGCGCGCCCGTTACTGCGACCCGAAGATCCAGGGGATCAATAAAACGGACGGGCTGACGTGGAAAGTGCGGGAGATTCTGGAACGGGTTCGGACGAATGTTTCGTCCGGCTTGAGCAAACTTTAAACGGGAAAGCAGGATGCGCAAAAAGGATTTATGAGTGAAACATTGACAGAAATTGAACCCCGGACGAATGGCGCGGCGGCGCCGGCGGCGCCGGCGGAACGCAAGGGACTGACGAAAAAGGAAGTCGCCGCGGACCATCCGACGTGGTGTCCGGGTTGCGGGGATTTTTCGGTCCTGGCGCTTTATTTCAAGCTGATCGAGAAGCGGAAGATGTGGCATGAGAATATCACGACCATCGCGGGCATCGGATGTTCGAGCCGGTTCCCGTATTTCGTGCAGGCGCACGGCGCGCATTACATTCATGGCCGGGCGCTGCCGTTTGCCAGCGGCATCTCGCTGTCGCGGCCGGACTTGCACGTGTTTGTGTTTGGAGGCGACGGGGACGCATTTTCCATCGGCGGCAATCATTTCAACCATACGGCGCGCAAGAACATCAAAATGACGTATGTGGTGATGGACAACTGGGTTTATGGGCTGACGAAGAAACAGACGTCACCAACGTCGCCGCTGGGCTTCAAAAGCAAGACGGACCAATGGGGCGCGGTGGATTATCCGATCAATCCGATGAAGCAGGCGATTGCCGCCGGGGCGACGTTTGTAGCGCGGACGACGCATTCGAATCCGAACCACGTTTTGCAGATGATGGAGGCGGCGATGGACCATGAGGGGTTCGGCTTCATCGAATGCCTGAGCGAATGCGTGGAATTTTACGAGGGCGCGTTCGACGCGAGCAATCCGCGAAAAGGCGGCGCATTTAATGAAGTGCCCAAGGACCATGACGCGACGGATGAACTGGCGGCATTCAAACTGGCGGGGGCGGAATTCCCGGGTTATTTCGGCATTTTCTACAAGGCGGCGAAGGCCACGAAAAACGCGAAGGAGGCGGAAATCATCCGGGGCGCGCGGGAGAGGCTCCAGGGCCTGCAGGATTGGCAGATTTTGCAGAAAAGTTTTGACCGGATGAAATGACGGCGTTGAGCCGTGGCGGGCCGGAGGGACTTCGCGAGCGGCGGCGGCGACAGCGGCGCAACCGTATGCCACTTTACGAATATGAATTGTGCGAAGGGGAATGCCGGGCGTGCGGTGGCAGATTCACGTTGCGGCGACCGCTGTCCGCGCCGGAATTGACGAAATGTCCGGCGTGCAAAAAGCCCGTGCGGAAGATCCTTTCGGGCTTCAGCACGCCGCACAAGCTCAAGCCGCTTTCCGTCTCGGACGCGAAAAAGGCCGGATTCACGGTACTCAAACGCGTCCGCAAAGGGGAGTATGAGAAGCAGTGAGGGGGGGGTGACGAAAAAATTGGTTCATGCAGTCAGACGATGGAAAGAAAAGCCGCCGGATGGGTGGCAATCGAAAATCAGGACCGACGGCGGCGGTTTTCGGAACCATCAAAAACCCGGGCGCCAGCCCATGGAAAGCGCCTTATTTTCACGTGGATTTCTTCAATTCGGACGGGAAGCTGGTGGATTCCGAATTGGTCGGAGAATATGAGTGTTATTTGCCGGCCAATGAGCATCATGCCATCCTCGTAGAAAATCCCGGAAGATCAAGCGGCACAAACGGTAATTATAGGGGCGCATCAAAGGATGGTCATTGTTTGGACTTGTCTTGGAGCTGCTTCACCTGCTTTGCCAGTTCGTTGTATTTGGCAACGATGTTGTTCCGGTCTTTCACTTCGTCGTTGTATTTTTGCACAAGGTCGTTGCGCCGGACGACGAGGTTGGAGATGGCGGCGTTCTGCCTGCCAATTCCGGCGTAAGCTTCCTTTAGCCTGGCTTCCAGCGCGTCCACGCCGGCCTTGTATTGCGCGATTTCGTTGGTGAAGTTTTCGTTCTCAAACTGCAATTGAGTGATTTTAGTTTTTTGCGAGGCAATAAGCTGTCTGTTCGTCCCGGCTTCTGCCTTCATTTCCGCAAGGCTCGCGTCCATTTCATTCACCTGATGATTTAGCGTGGCGATGGAGTT
The DNA here is from genome assembly GCA_028872915.1 of Verrucomicrobiota bacterium. Lineage (GTDB taxonomy): Bacteria > Verrucomicrobiota > Verrucomicrobiia > Limisphaerales > UBA11358 > UBA11358. The sequence goes on along the minus strand of JAGWNY010000010.1, from coordinate 52,435 downwards.
GGTATCGTTCTGAATGACAGCGTCGCGGTCATAAACCATCCGGTTCAGGCTCTGGATAGTCGTGCGTTGGACGGTTTGTTCATACCATTGCCATGCGCACAGTCCGCAAAAGCAAAGGGCAAGGACGATGAACAGGTTGACTTGGAAGTTTTTCATGGGGTCGGATGGTCGGGGGCGGCGTTGACGGCAATGGCGACGCGCTGGATGCCGGCGCGTTTCACCAAATCGAGCACGAACACCACCGAACCGTGGGTGGTGTCCCGCGCGCCGGTGATATAGACCGGCAGATTGGTGTTCAGGCTGTAACGGTTCGTGAGCATTGTGAACAATTCGGGGAAGCTGGCGGGCTTGGCATCCACCGAGACCGAGCCGTCCTTGTTGACAGTCAGGTTGACGATGTCGGGCTTCCGGGAGGGTGTGGCGAGCGTGGCGGTGGGCAGATTGGATTTGAGCGTGCGGACAATCTGCATCTGCAACGTCACCATCATGAACGACGCGAGCAGGAAGAACATGATGTCAATCAGCGGAATGATTTCCAGCCGCGACTTCTTTTCCGGGATGGGCGTGCGAATTTTCATGGCGTTGTGGAACCGGGATTGCCGTCGGTCATGAACGCGACCTTTTGAATGCCGATGGAACGGACGACCTGATAAACCTTTACCATGTCGCCGTGGAGCGTGTCGCGGTCGCCGCTGACATAAACCGGCACATCCGGGTTGGCGCGAAAGCGTTCCTTCAAGACCGACGCGAGTTGAGTCAACGAAACCCGTTTTTTCTCCAGCCAAACCGCGCCGGATTTGTCCACGGCGATGTTAATCATGTTGGGCCGGTAATCCTGCCTGGATTGCGAGGCGGGCGGCAGGTTGACCTTGATGTTTTGCGTCTTCTCCATTTCCAAGGCCACCATCATGAACGACGCGAGCAGGAAGAACATGATGTCAATGAGCGGAATAATGACAATCCGCGAGCGGCGTTTGGGAACAGGCGAGGGAATTTTCATCGGCAATAATTTCAATGACTCGTGGCCTGGCTTGGCGCTTCCGGTTTGTGCAGATGGACGGTGTCGCCTGTTTTCCCGCCGCCGACCATGACTTCGACGTTGGTTGCGGCGGTTTCCAGGTCGAACTGTAACTGCGTCACTCTGGCCGAGAAATAATTGAACGGAACCAGGGAAAAAATGGCGATGGCCAGTCCGCAAGCGGTGGCAATCAACGCCTCGCCAATGCCCCCGGTCACGCCCGCGACGGAGATTTCCGCGCTGCCGATGTTGAGGAAGGCGCGCATCAGGCCGGTGACGGTGCCAAGCAAACCGAGCAACGGCGCGAGCGTGACGAGTGTATCCATGACGGTGAGGAAACGGCCGGCGCGTTTCAATTCGATACCCGCCGCCAGTTGCAGCGCGCCAATCAACGAGCCATGCGCATGGCCAAGGTGATCGAGTCCATGACGAATCACGCGGATGACAGGATCATCCGAGGCAGCGGCGATTTGCGCGGCGGCTGGCACATCGGCATGTTCCAGCGCGGCCAGGAGTTGTTCCATTTTACGCGGGTCGCGCTTCCGGCTTTCACGCCACCACCAGAAGGCGCGTTCGCCGACGACGGCTACGGCGACGAGGGCGCAGATGAGAATCGGCCACATGACCGGGCCGCCTTTAAGGAAGAATTGAAGAACGATGTTTGCGAGCATAGTTTAGTCAGTTGAGTTGAAGTTTGTAAGTAATGCTGGTTTGGAAAAGGCGCGCGCCGGTATTGGTTGGCAGATGCCAGTGGCGTTTAATGAAATCCACCGTCGCATGGTCGAGAACGGGAAAACCGGAGGATTGTTTCACACCCACAGAAACGACATTGCCGGCGGCGTCGCCCGTGAGCGACAGAACAACGGTTCCTTGCTCGCCGGTTTGCAGGGCGATGGGCGGATACGGCGGTTCGGGCCGCCCGCCGCCCGCGCCGGTGTTGGAGAGCGTGGCAATGCGCAGCGGTGTTGTCCGCGGCAGCGGAGCGGCGAGCGCAACGTCTGTAACCAGCGTGCCAGCGGTGGGGATGCCGAAATTGACGTTTGGCGCATTTGGGAGGACAACGAGAACGCGCGGCTGGTTGTTTTGCTGTGACGGTTGCTCCGGTTTAGGAGCAACCGGCCGCGGCGGCTGTACCGTGGGCTGAACAATGACGGGCACAGCTTCCCGGATGGGTGGAACTGATTTGATGGAAATGACGCCCTGCCGCGCGCCGAAAATCCCAATCAGCAGGAAAAGGATGCAAACCGAATTCACCCAGGCGAGTTTGCGCTCCGGTTCGCGCCGAGCCGTTGTCAGGCACATCCGCGCCAGTTCGTTTTTCAGCTCGTAGCTGGGCAATGTTCGGTTTGCATCCATGAGGTGATTCGATTCGTCAGAACATGAGGTTTAGCGATCCGAAGAAGCCGAGCCGTTCGCCGTATTGGGCGGCATTGACACCGACGCCGCTGCCGCTGCGGAGCTGGTAAATGTTGTCGGTGAGGTTCACGACATCAATCCGCGCCGTCAACGTCCGGTCGCGCGCGAGTTTGAAGCTCTGCGCCGCGCCGATGTTGATGGAGTAGTATTGCGGCACGCTGGCGCCGTTGGGGACGGCATAGGAGTTGCCTTGGTATTGATAACTATTTGCGTCCATGCTTTGCCGCAAACCAGTGCCGCAAAGGGCGTCCGCATAAAGCAGCGTGCTGCAGTGGCTGCCTTCGCGCCAGTTGTAAGACACGCCGAACGAGCCGGTGACGCGCTGGTCGTGGTCCAGGAAGATGTAGTGGTTCTGGACATAAGCCAGGTCATTGGGGCTGAATAGGAACTGCGCCGAATTCCAGTTCTTGCCCCAAGCCTGCGACCAGGCCAAGTTGGCGTAGGCGGCAAAGCCGCCTTGATTGTAGGAGCCGGTGAATTCCACGCCATAGACCCGGCCCTTGGCGTAGTTGAACGCCGAGAGAATCAGCGTCTGCCCGAACAAACCGTCGTCAAGCTGGTTCTTGGCGGTTTTGTAATAACCGTCCACGCCGACTTGCAGGTGCTTGGTGATTTTTTGCGAGACGCCGGCGTCGAAGTAATTCGCGCGCTCGGCTGTTACTGAACTGATGCCGTTGGTGATGGAGGAAGCGTTTGATGTTCCGTTAAACTGGTTCACCGTCTCGGTTGATATGTTTTCCAGTGGCGGCGGCGTGAAGTAACGCGCGTAGCCGGCGTGCAACGTTGTTGAGTCTGTCGGCTTAAAGACGATATTCACGCGCGGGCTGGGCTGGTTGCCTTTGTAGAACGAGGAATAATACTCGTCGAACCGCGCACCGTAATTGATGGTGACTTCCGGGAGGATTTTCCATTCGTCCTGCAAATACACGCCGGCGAACAGGGCGTGGGAAACGCCGCTGTCCGGAATTGGATAGGCCGGTCCCGTCGGGTTCCCGCTGTTGTTCACAGGGAAAACCGTCGTGGTGCTGTCGGCGGACAGGTATTCGTTCAGCAGCATCATGCCGGCGCGAATCGTGTGCTTGTCGCCAAGCGCGTAGCTGGCATCGGCTTGCAGGCCGCCGGAATACAGATCGCGCTTCACGTCGCTGGCCACGCCGTTGAAGAACAGGTCGCCGATCGGATCGGGCTTGAAATGGACGCCGCTCATCCGGCCGTAGGCGGCGACTTGATAATTCAAATCGCCCGCCGATTGCTGATAGGCGGCGATGCCGTAGTAATTTTGCTCGTTTTGATTTTCGTTCAGGTTCGCCGAATCGAAATTCGTCGTGGACATTTGCGATGACCATTGAGTGCTGCCATCGGGCGAGGTTCCCGGCGGCAACCCGGGTGTGTTGGGCACTTGAAAATCGCTGTAAGACGCGCCGCCCATCACGCTGATGCGGCTGGTATCGCTCAAAATGCGCGAGGCATAAATAAATGACTTGTATTGTTCCGTCTGGTCATGGATGGCGTTTTTGCCGGGCGTCGGATTTTCGATGCCGAGACTGTTCTGGTTAAAACTGCCGTCCACGAAATAATCCCATTTCCCCTGCGCCCCCCCATATTCAAAGCTCGGACGGAAGGTGTCGTAACTGCCGCCATACAAATCCAACATGCCGCCGTTCTCAAAGGCGCCACTCTTGGTGTGAATATCCACCACGCCCGCCGTGCGGAAGCCGTATTGGGCTGGCAGCGAGCCGGTGATGAGTTGCATGGAATCCACGAAGCGCGGATCGAGTTCCAAGCCAAAGCCGGTGATGCCCTCCGGCAGGAGCACGTCGTTGATGCGGTATTGCAGGTTCGCGTGCTCGCCGCGCACGTGCAGGTCTCCATTTGCCGCGGAATCCTGAGCCACACCCGGCGCGCGCAGAATCACTTCGTTGAACGGCGCGTTGCCGCCTTGTGATTCGGTTTCGATTTGCTCCTTGGTTTGCGTGTAAGCCGTTGCGCCAAGGTCCGGCACGATGGCGCTCCGAGCCTGATTCAACTGGCCGATGACGGTGATGTTGCCCAGATTGGCGACATTCGTTGAACTGGCCGTCGTGGCGGCGTTTGTCGCTGGCACGGCTTTTGTCTGCCCCATTGCCGTTCCGCCAAAGGACAGCGCCATGACTGAAATGACCGTCCAATATGCCCGATTCCTGTATTTCTTTCGCTCTCCAAGATTTTTCATGACTTCAGTGATTGAATTTTCAAAGCGATTCCACAACCCCACGGATTCGCGCTTTACGAAACGCCACACGGCATCCGCAAAGATTTGGTTTAAAGGAAAACGCATTCAGACCTGGCAACCGGCCAATGTCTGAATCCGATGGAATTAAGAGACGGAAAGGAAAGCGGGCGGAGCGCGGCCTTGCGGAAGATTTTCAATGGCCGGACTGAAGGCGCGGAAAACAAAGCGAGTGGTGACTTCAACCAAAACAATTGGCGGCGGAATGACGATTTCGCAGGCGGCGGCGCTTACCTTGCCGTGGGCGATCAGCGTGACGGCGCAATGGTGGCCTGGTTTGTCCGCGTCGTGATGAATCCATTCGTGCAGGGCGGGGCACGCCGCCATTGCATCAAGAAGCAAAATCATCCCCACCAGCAGGGCGGCGAGCGTCGCCTTGCCAAACTGACGAACCTGGCTGTTCTTGAATCGCAAACCGTTTGCAATTTAGCCGTCGCCGGAGCAATTGCAATTGGTTTTTGAAAATTGCCATTGAAGGCAAAAGAATTTTAGTGAACCGCCGGCGGCAAAATTCCCAAATGGCCACAACAACCGTGATGGCTGTGGCGAGAATCAATTCCATCCGCACGTTGAATTGAAGTTGGGCGGCGGTTGCCTTGGCCGTTTGCATTGGCGTGTTTTCGGGCAACAAGCCGGCGGCCGCCGCGCCTTTGGAATTCGACATTGAAATTAAATTCGATTATCATTATCGCAAGCCTTGGTTAAGCTCCGGGCGCCGTGGTTTGGTTTTGGTTGGCTGGTTGCCAAATTGCGCATCACAAAATACGCCATGAAAAATTTCAGTTCCGTCATATTGACTGTCGTCATCTTGGTTCTGGACTGTTGCGCCTCCATGCACAATGCCGCCGCGGCGGACAATCCTTACAGCGACACTGCGAATGCCAGACTCGAAATCAAACAAGCATTGACGCGGGCCGCCGCCACTCACACCTCGGTCATCGTTGTTTTTGGCGCCAATTGGTGCCCGGACTGCAAAACGTTGGACCTCGCCATGAAAAATGGGGCCTGTGCAACGCTTCTGGCGCGCGACTTCCGGATTGTCAAAGTCAATGTCGGCCATTTCGACAAGAATCTTGATATTGCGAAGTCGTATGAAGTGCCCCTGGCAAAAGGCATCCCCGCCGTTGCGATCCTTTCCTCCAAGGACCAGGTTCTTTATGTCACACGAGAAGGAGAACTCGCCAACGCGCGAGACATGGGAGACACCGGAATTTACAAGTTCTTCAAACGCGTGACAGCGGCGGCGATGGCCAAGGAATGAAATACCTGGAAAAGGCAGGTTCAACATATCTTCCGTTTCAATTTGGTTTCAGCATCAGAAAGCCTTTCATGTTCATTCGCACATTCTGCTTTCGGCCGGAAAAGGCCGCCGCGCGAATCAATCACGCGGCGGCTGCACCGGTTAAAACATATAGCTCACACTTACTTTGAACAGCACCGGCGCGGCAAGCTGATCACCGGTGAAATGCTGAAGCACCGGAAACTCCGCGTCGGCGTGAACGATCAACGGATGGATCCGGACTTCGACTGCCGGCGAAAGCATGAGGCGCTGATAGCCGGTCTCGTCCGGATGGGCATTGGAGCCGCTGTCATGGGTTCGTTCGGAAAAGAGCACTTGCGCGCCCGGCGAAATTTGCGCTTTGCCAAGTGAGAACCCCGTATAATCAATGCCGGCGGCGGTGTCAAACTCGGTGCCTGGACGATAGCCAGCCTGGGTGAGCGTCGGCACGTCCAGCAATCCCTCCGCATACCAACCCCACGTCCGGCCGCTGTCCAGGCTGCCACGGTAAAATCCGCCGAGCAAAACCTCCGTGCTGCCGGTGCCAATCTGCGTGTCGCGGTCCACCAAATCCGGGTCTTCGGTATAGCTGCCCGTCGGCAGTTTCAAACCAAAGGTTACACCCGCTGACATGTCCGGGAAAAACCCCGTATAAATGCCCTCAATACGAATGTCGCCCAGTCCGCCCCAATCATGCGTGGCAATGTTGCCACTGCCATCCGTTCCCGTGAAATGGCGATAATCGTAAGGCACTTCGAGTTGCGCGCCCCATTTGGCGTTGTACATATATTGTGCGCCCAACGACATAAAATGCGTCTCAATATCCTTGTCGCCATTGTCCGCCGATGACGCCTTTGAATAGCCGTTCCAATTGCGATTTTGGTCCTGATAATCGTATTGGAGAAAAGCCATCCCCCCCGAGCCGGTTGGCAGCATTGAAGTGCCGCCGACTTCGAAGACACCACAGCCGCACGCGCACGCGTGAGCCATGCCCGGCACCGATATCAGTGCCAACAAACCGCCGCCAATTTTTACTGCCATGGAATCATTTTTTTTACGTTTTTTCATTTTCAGAATTCAAAAGTTGCAAGACACCGCGATAGAGCGGGTCTCAAGGTTAAAAGGAAAATCAAATGCTCGCGCCAACGGCACGGGCAAAACAACGGTGATGATTAGGCGAAGAACCCGCGCGGCGGCGGCGTGGGCGGCTTTTGGATGAGAGATTGGGCGGAAGAATCCACCGACGGCAAAAGTTCAAATTGCGACGGCGCGGTGAAAACGAGGTTTTCTTTTAACGGCGGAAATTCGAGTTTTTGCAGTCGCAGGGAAAATTGAGGCTTTTTCCCGGATTTTTCGGCGGCAGCGATGGCTTTGCACAGGCAGCAGGGATGTCTGCCGTCAAACGTCTGGGTCAATGCCTCTTTGAGTGGAGCGCGTTCCGAATAACTGACAACCATGCCCATCCACGCAACCGATTGCAACACGATCCATTCTCCGCCGGTGAAAAAAAGCAACGCAAGAATCAAAAAGACGTTGCCAAGCCGTTTGGACACGCATCCATCTTAAACAGAATTTGCCAAACATCAAGCAAGAGAGTGTCGGCTTTAGATTGTAACGAACGCTCAATGCGGTTCAAAATTCTTCCGTGCGCCAATCCTGGAGCATTTCGGTGAAGGCAGGCTCACATAGCGCCATGAACCGGCGTCCCTTCGCTCCGTCCCTCCCGCAAGGGGGTGGCGAAGGTCCTGGCCGACCACCCGCAATTGATTGCCCGGGCAGATTGACAATGGAATGATCGGAATCGGCGGGTTGCCGCGGACAATGGTTAAGAATTTATTCGAATCGCAAAGCTTCAATTGGGTCCAATTGCGATGCCTTGCGCGCCGGATAAAAGCCAAAGAAGATTCCGACGGCCGCGCTGAACAAAAACGCCCCCAAAACGGACGCCGCCGAGGTCATCGCCGGGGCGTTCCATTTGGCGGCAATCAATTGCGAAATTCCCACTCCAAGCAAAATTCCGGTCACCCCGCCCAGGACGCTTAAGGTGATGGCTTCAATCAGGAATTGGAGCATGATGTCCTTGCCGCGCGCTCCCACGGCCAGGCGGATGCCTATTTCCCGCGTCCTTTCCGTGACGCTCACCAGCATGATATTCATGATTCCGATACCGCCCACCAGCAGCGAGACGCTGGCAATGCCGGCCAACAGCCGGGTCATGATGCTGGTCATGGCGTCGGCGGTTTGGGCAATGTCTTCCTGGCTTCGCACGGTGAAATCGTCATTGCCGCCGGGCCGGATGTGGTGCCGTTGCCGGAGCAAGCCGGTGATTTCCTGCTGCACGATGGGAATGTCCTCCCGGGAATCCGCCTGCACGAGCATCGCGTCCAGCCACGACTCGTCATTCAACTGCTGCAATTCGGTGGTGTAGGGCACGACAATAATGTCGTCCTCATCGCCGCCCATTGGTGAAAGCCCCTTCGCTTGGAGGATGCCGATGATGCGGCAGGGCATGTTCCGAATCCGGATCATTTTTCCCAACGCTCCTCCATAAGGAAACAATTGTTTGGCGACGGTCTGGCCGACCACGCAGACCTTGGCGGCGGCCCGCACCTGCCGCGGGTCAAACATGGAACCTTGCGCGAGCGGCCACTGGCGGATTTGCAGGTAGGCCGACCCTTCACCCGCGATGCGTGTCCACCAGTTTTGGTCGCCCGCAATCACCTGCAAATGAGTGTTGTTTTCGGGACTGACTGCCGCGACTCCCGGCAACTCGCGGGCGACGGCATTGGCATCCTCCACCGTGAGCGAACGCCGGCCCATCCAGCCGCTGCGCACGCCGTTTGCGCTGAAGGATCCGGGAAAGACCAGCAACATGTTCTGACCGAGGCTTGCGATCCGCTCTTCCACCTGCACTTTTGCGCCGTTGCCGATGCTCACCATCGCGATCACGGCTCCGACGCCGATGATCATGCCGAGCATCGTCAACATCGTCCGCATCTTGTTGCGCTTCAACGCGCGCACGGCCATCCGAAACGCAGCCAATACTCTCATAAATCGTTCACGCCAGTTGCGCCGCCTCATGCGCCTGCCGCAGGCGCAGCAATTCCTCATCGGCATTCAGACGGTCCACTCCTTCATCCGCCACCACCTTCCCGTCCCGCAAAATGATCATGCGGCGCGTATATCGGGCGATGTCCAGTTCGTGAGTAACCATCACAATTGTAATCCCCCCGGCGTTCAATTTCTGGAAAACTCCCATGATCTCGACGCCCGTTTGGCTGTCGAGATTTCCGGTTGGCTCGTCGGCCAGCAGCAGGGCGGGATCATTGATCAGCGCCCGGGCAATCGCGACCCGCTGTTGCTGTCCTCCCGAAAGCTGGTTGGGATGATGGTCCGCACGCCCGGCCAGCCCGACCAATTCGAGCGCCCGACGCGCGCGCTCATGCCGTTCGGTCCCTGGCGAATGCCGCCGGGTGTAAAGCATGGGCAGCTCCACGTTTTCCAGCGCCGAAGTTCGGGACAACAGGTTAAAGCCTTGAAACACGAACCCGATCTTTTGATTCCGGATGTCGGCCAAATCGTCCCGGTCCAGTTGGGAGACGTCCACTCCGTCCAGCAAATAGCGCCCTTGCGTGGCCCGGTCGAGGCACCCGATAATGTTCATGAGCGTGGATTTGCCCGAACCGCTCGCCCCCATGATGGCCACAAATTCGCCTTTACGCACCGCCAGCGAGACACCCCGCACGGCCTGCACGTCCACGTCACCGGTGTGATACGTCTTATGGACGTTTTCAAGTTGGATGACCGCATTCATGACACTGTGCCGCCCTCAGCCGCCGGGTCTCTCCTTTCATTATGCCGTCCGCCGTTCATCGCATGAAAAAGCCGCCGCGCCGTCCAAATGCCGGCGCCTGGATGCCCTGCGACAGGAGCACCCCCGTGACCACCCGTTGTCCCTCGCGCAACCCCTTGACGACCTCCACATTGATGTCACCGGCAATGCCGGTCTCAATTTGAACCGGCTGCAATCGCCCGTCGTTCGCCGTATTTCCGACCAATACATACACTGTGCGCATTGGCCGGAGGGTCTTTTTGCGCTCAAGCCGGCTGCCGCGCGGCTTGGCCGCCTGTCCCGGTCCCGCGGGCGCGTTTGCGGCGGACGAAGCGCTTTTTCCTCCTGTCATGGCCACTGTTCCGTCCGGCGGTTGAAAACGCAATGCCGAATTTGGAATCAGCAGGGCGTTGCGGCGTTCGGCGGAGATGATGGAAACCGTGGCGGTCATTCCCGGCTTCAGCTTCAAATCCGAATTGGTCACGCCAATGACGCAATCATAGGTGACGACGTTGTTGACGTTCGTGGGCGAATTTCGCACCTGGACGACCGCGCCCCTGAAAGTCAGGTTCGGATACGCATCCACCTGGAATGTCACGGGCTGGCCCACCTTCACGCTTCCAATGTCCGCCTCCGAAACCGCGGAGTCAATCTGCATGCGGGTCAAATCATTCGCGATTTCAAAGAGGGTCGGCGCGCTCAGGCTGGCGGCCACCGTTTGGCCGACGTTCACCGAACGCGAGATTACGATGCCGTCAATCGGAGAATAGATTTTGCAATAACTCAAATCCGCGAGCGCGTTGCTCAACGCGGCCTCCTGGATTTCCACGGATGCTTGCGCCTCGTCCAGCGTCGCCCTGGCGGTGTCGAAATCGGCCTGGGCTATCAAACGGTTCGTGAACAATTGGGCGTCCCGCCGCACTTGAACCTGTTGAAGTTCGAGGTTCGCCCTGGCGTTCGCCACGTTCGCCTGCGCCTCATCCACGGACGCCTGATATTTTTGCGGGTCCAGCTCGGCGACCAATTCATTCGAATGCACCATGGAATTGAAATCCGCATACAGCGCCCTGATCCGTCCCGACACCTGGCAGCCCACCGCCACGTTGAGCACCGGATTCAACGTCCCGGTCGCAATCACGGCCTGCGTGACATCGCCGCGGGCAACCGTCGCCGTTTGAAAACGCGCCGCCGGAGCGCCGTGTTCGAGATGCCAGACCACGCCGCCAACAACTGCAAGACCGGCCACCATGATGGCCGGCCATTTCCATCCGCTTCTTTTTACCGCCATAAATGAGAAAAAAACCAACGATATTACCGACACTTCAGACTGTTGCCGCGTTCCACAAGTTACGGAATTTAAAAAAAAACCGCGCCCCGGCCCTTCGACGGCTGGAATTTGCCGGCGCCAATTCTGATTCCAATACTGCTTTCCACTTTTCTTTCGCTTCGTTACATTCAATCCAACTGAATTCCTGAATGAAAATCCCCGCACTTTTCCCGGCCCTGCTCATTCTGACGCCGTTCTCCGGATGGGCCGCCGGCCTCACAAACACGGTGGCATGCCTGCCCAAACCAACGCCCGAACAAGCTGCCTGGCAGGACGCCGAACTGGGCATGTTCATCCATTTCGACATTGAAGTTTTTGACCCGGCCTTCACCCACGCCAGCAATAAATGGCCTGGCACGCCCCTGGGCGCGATCCCGGCGGCAAGGTTCAATCCCAGGAAACTCAACACCGACCAATGGCTGGCTGTCGCCAAGGCGCTGGGCGCCAAATACGCCGTTCTGACCGCCAAGCACGGCTCGGGCTTTTTAATGTGGCAGAGCGATCTCTACCCCTACGGCGTCAAACAATCACCCTGGGAAAACGGTCATGGCGACGTGGTGCGCGACTTCATGGCCTCCTGCAAAAAATATGGCATTGAGCCGGGCATTTATTGCAGCGCCGGCGGCCACAGTTGGTGGAACCTGCACCATCCGAAAGTCGCCTACCGGCATGGGCGCATTTCCGGCGACCCCCAGGCGGTCAAAAATTTCATTGACATGGACCTTTCCATGTACCGGGACCTTTTCCGGCGGACCGGTCCGCTTTTTTACATCTGGCTGGATGGCGGCGTCAATCCGTTCGGCGACCAGCTTGCCCCCATTCTTGAACAATACGAACCTCACGCCGTCGTTTTCAACGGCCCCGCCGGCGGGCTGGCCGCCGGGCTGGCCCGGTGGTCCGGCAATGAAAAAGGCTACGCCCCCTACCCGCTCTGGAACACCATCAATACCAGCAACGACCAGACGGACCGCGGCACCGGCGACCCCGCCGGCAAATTCTGGATCCCTGTCGAAGGCAACGCGCCCCTTCGCTATCACGTCTGGATCTGGAAGGCAAACGACGCCAATAAAATTTTGAGTCTCAGTTCCCTGATGACCATGTATCTGGAGACGGTGGGCCGCGGCGCCAATTTCATCGTCAACGCCAACATTGGTCCCGACGGCTTGATCCCTGCGCCCGATGCCCGGCGGCTGGAAGAGTTTGGCGCCACTATCCGCCGCTGGTTCGGCCGGGGCATTGCCCAAACGAACGGCGTGGGCGACGTCCTGGAACTGCGGTTGCCACGTCCGCAGGCGGTCAATTTTGTTGTCATTCAGGAAGACATCCGCCAGGGACAACGCATCCGCAGCTACCAAGTGGACGGCCTGGCCGGCGGTGTGTGGACAAAATTGTGCGAGGGTCAATCGGTGGGCCACAAGCGCATCCAGCAGTTCACCCGGACCAAAGTCAGCGCCATCCAGTTGCGGGTGAGCGATGCAGCCGCGGAGCCTGTCATCCGGTTCCTTGGGGTATATAACATCCATACGCCGCCTTCCGATCCGAATAATCCCGCCTTGGGCTATTAAAGCGGTCTCAGAAATACTGTAGCCGTGCGGTTGGGAAGAAGGGAGCAGCGGTTCTTTTGGGTTTTGGCTTCGTTTTCGCTCGGTTACAGGCCGCTTTGGGCATGCTCCCTCGTTCAGCCTCGCCAAAACCCAAAATTCCTCGCTGCCGCACGGCTATATTATTTCTTCAACTGCTCTATGGGTTGAAATTCGCCGATTCCAATTTAACCCCGCCCGCTTGATCCGGGCGCGCCCTTTCCACCGCAGGAATTCGATAATTTGATAATCCGGCAATTTTTCATTGGATTATGGCAGTGAAGTTGCTGTCTGACAGGAAGTTTTGCCATGGCTGTAGCAGGATTAAACCAAGCGGAAGAAGCCCAATTGCAGCAAACGATTGAGATGTTTGAAATCATCATCCAATCGCAGCCCAACGACTGTCAATCGCTCGAAATCCTCAAGGAAGCCTACACGAAGCTCGGACGGGAGGAGGACGTGATCCGCACCTCCAAGCACATTGCCGAAGCCTATACCGAAATGGGACAGTTGTCGTCCGCGATTCTTGAATACGAAACCGTACTCCAGCGCCGCCCGGGCGATGCCGATGTCCAAAAAGCCCTAAAAAAGATCGAGGCCCAGGCCGGCAACGCTGTCGAACAGCACCCGGCGCCCGAACATCCCGCCGCCGAGGCGCCGCCCAAGACCGATGCCCCAAAAGCCGCCGCCAAAACCAATGGAGAACTCGACGACGGCCGTATCATGATGCGAAAAATCTTTGTGGACACCCGGACCATCAGCACCGGGGATTTCGATCTCTGCTGGCACCCTCCTGATCTTTCGGCCCCGCCGCCCGATGTGATCGAGCCGTTCATCCAATCCCTGCACGACAAACGCATCCTGACCCTCGACCGGTCGCTCAAGCTGCTCGTGGACAGATGCCGGGCAGCCTATCTTCCGCTGGAACGCTACGATACGGACATGGACCTGCTCCGCAAGTTTCCTCCGGACGTCTGTCGCCGGTGGTGTGTTGCGCCGTTTGATCGGATGAGCAAGTCCATTCTTGTGGCCACGGCCAACCCATTCAACCAGGAAGCTGCGCGCGAACTGGCGGAGTCCACGAATCACCGGCTGATCTGGTACCTGGCGCAACCCACGGAACTCATCACCGTGCTGCGCGCGGCATTTCGCTGAAGCCCCATGTCCAAAATCAAATCATTTGGCGAACGCATCGCCGACGCCCTCGTGGAGGACAATCTTCTGAGCGCGGCGCAGGTGGCCGAATTGCTTGAACAGCAAAAAAAGGAGGGCGCGCGGCTGGTGAAGCTTGTCGTTGAAAAATCCTACGTGAGCGAACAAGACCTTGCCGTCTGCATGGGCCGGGTTCTCAACGTTCCACCGGTGAACCTGGCCCGGGTGGCCGTTCCTGAAGAGGTGGCCGAGTTGCTTCCCCGTGACGTGGCGCGCAACCACAAGGTTGTCCCGGTTTCGCGGCTGGACAACAAACTTTTCCTGGCCATGGCCGACCCGCTCAACGTGCTGGCCCTCGACGACGTCAAGCGCATCACCAAACTGGAAATCGCCCCGCTGATTGCGTCCGAAAAATCCATCACCGACAAACTCACGGCCTTCGATTCAGCGAAGAGCGGTTCGATGGAGGAGATCATTCATGATGCCCAACGGCAAACCCAGGAGGAGGCCGCGGATGCCGACATCGAAGCCATCAAGGAAAACACCGAGGAAATCAGCATTGACCAACTGGCGGCCTCCGGCGAAGAAGCGCCGGTGATCAAGCTGGCCAACATGATCATCGTCCGCGCCATCAAGGACCGCGCCAGCGACATCCACCTCGAACCCTTTGAAAAAGTCATGCGCCTGCGCTACCGCATAGACGGCGCGCTGGTGGACGTGACGCCGCCACCCAAGCAGATGCAACTGGCCCTGTCCTCCCGGTTCAAGATCATGAGCGCCCTCGACATTGCCGAGCGGCGCCTGCCGCAGGACGGCCGCATGCGCGTCCGCGTTTCCGGCCGCGACTACGATTTGCGGGTGTCCGTGCTTCCGACCGTCCACGGGGAGAAAATCGTTCTGCGTGTTCTTGACAAATCAAATCTCTCGGCCAGCCTGGATAAGCTGGGCCTGGATCCGAACACGTTCAAGCAATTCAAGGCGGCCATTGACGCGCCCCACGGCCTGATCCTGGTTACCGGCCCGACAGGTTCGGGCAAGACCACCACGCTCTATTCAGCCCTCAACGAGCTGAACAATCCTCAGTGGAACATCATTACCGTCGAAGACCCCGTCGAATTTCAAATCCCAGGCATCAATCAGGTGCCGACGAAGAAGGAAATCGGCCTTTCCTTCGCCAACGCCCTCCGCTCCATCCTGCGGCAGGACCCCGACATCATCATGATCGGTGAAATTCGCGACACGGAAACGGCCGAGATCGCCATCGAAGCGGCCCTTACCGGCCATCAGGTCCTTTCGACGATGCACTGCAATGACGCTCCTGGCGCCATTGCCCGCCTTGACGACATGGGCATTGCGCCGTTTCTGATTTCGTCGTCCGTCATCCTTTCCTGCGCCCAGCGCCTCATGCGCCGCATTTGTTCTCATTGCAGGGAACCTGTGACCTATCCCGAAAAAATGTTCAACGACCTCGGCGTGGACCCTGCCTCTTTCCATGGCACCACTCTCTATCGCGGACGCGGCTGCGAACGCTGCAAAAACTCCGGGTATTCGGGGCGCCTGGCCATCATCGAAGCCATGACGATGAGCGACGCCATCCGCAAACTCGTCATCGCGCGCTGCAGCAGCCGCGAAATGGGCAAAATCGCGGTTGACGAAGGGATGAAAACCCTCCGCATGGTGGGCATGGAACGCGCCCGCGAAGGCCTTTCCACCCTCGAACAAGTTCTCGTGGTTACCTCCGTCCACTAATCCCTAATCATGATTTGTCAGGCCGCCGGGTGAATTTAAAAACCATGATTATTTGCCGATTGCAGAGGACGGCCCTCAGATCAGGTTTGGACAGGTTCCCCGGGCCGGTTTCGTTTTTTCAATACGGCGCCGCCGGCTGGGGGGCGCGTCTCAACCACGGAGCGGGCTGCCGCTTCCATTCCGGCGGCGGCGCCTTCACTGCCACCGGACGCATTCCCGCCAAACCGGTCAACGTCGTTGGGGCTGTCAGCGGCATCAAGCCGTTGCTGATCGGCTGCAGTTGGAAGGGCGCTCCCGCCGGTTGGACCAATGCTCCATCCGCGCCATTGGCCGGCACCGGCGCGGCCGCGGGTGCCGGGTGAAAAGCGAGCAACTTGGCAAACTGCGCCTGATCCGCCAATTGCTGTGCCGTCGGCTGCGCCCGCCGTGCTGCCGGGCCAAACATTGGCGTCCGCATGAATGAGACGCTCTGTTGCCCGTTACCCTGCTGCGCCGCATCAGGTGGCGCGAACCATCCTCGATTGAACAATGGCTGCATTCCATTGTCAGCCGCGGCCGAACCAGGCTGGCCGCCTGGGGCGCCATACTGGTTCGGCGTCATGTTTGCGTTTCCGGTCAAGAGACCATTGTCCCGGCCGCTACTCAAAAAACCGCTCCCCGGCCCGGTCAAACTGTTCGTGCCACCCTCCTGTTGCCGCTGCATCCGCAAATAATAACGTTCTTCCACCGTCAACGGCCCGCCCGTGTCCTCTTGATCAATGCCAAGAATTTTTTCCGGCGTGGGCACGTGGAGGATCTCCGCGGGTGTGAGCATCGTCCAATTGGCCTCTTCATCCCGCTGCCGTTGCGCCTTCCGAGCGTCAGCCGGTGATGGTCCCATGGTGGCCGCGAGCGTTGGCGCCGGCAATGGCGGCGCCAGCCCTTCCTGCGGCTGGCTCTCTTCGATCAAATCCAAAAGCGCGGAAGATTTCGGCCCCAGTGAGGGGACCGCCGGAGCGGTTGGCGCCGTCCCATCCGGCGCCGAGAAAATTATCGGTTTGCCCGCTTGCATGGCCGCTCCCGGGGCGGCAACAGAACACACCGCCCCGTAAAAAATGGCGAAGACCTGTAAAAAACAATGACGGCAAAAAAGGCTCATCTGATCGTCTATTTTTACCATAATTAGACAACTTCGTCAAAACTCCATTCAACTTAAAGCCCGCGGATTGGCGGAGATTCCCGGAGATTTCCTTTGGGTTTTGCTTCGTTTTAGCCCGGTTACAGGCCTCTTTGGGCATGCTCCCTGGATCAGCCGGAACAATGCAATTGGCTCGGTCGTGTTTGCTTGATCTTTTCGCGCCCGCCTTCATTCGCCAAGGCGAATTACGGCGGGGCAGGCAAGGACTTGGTCGTTCGCCGCTTACAAACCCACGAAGAGTATGCTCGCCCCATGGGATAACGGTTCGGGGTTTGTCCCGCGAGGGAGAGCAAAGGCGCATCCCACGGGGCAAGCGGTTCACTCCCCGCCTTGCCCAAAAATCTGCCGCGCAACCACTTCCCTCCCGACTGCATGGGCCCGGCTAAAATCCGGACTCCGATCAGCGGAATTTGAAGCCGCCGGCAAAAATTACTTCCGCCGCCGTCACCGCCAGAAACACGGCGCTGATGACCGCGTTGAGGCGAAAAAAGGCAAGGTTGATCCAGGCGAGGCTTCGCCGCCGGGCAATCCAATGTTCAAGCAGCAAACAGCCGGCAATAATCAGCAAACCCGCCAAATAGACGATTCGGAACCCGCAAAAGACCCCAAACAGGTACAAAAACCCGCAGGTGAACACGTGGGCAAGAAATGCCGCGTCCAAGGCATTTTTTGGTCCCCACGCGACCACCAGGGACCGCAATCCATGCGCCTTGTCAAATTCATGGTCTTGCAGTGCATAAATAATATCGAATCCCGTGAGCCAAAACACCACGGCCAGCGCCAGCACAATTGGCTCGAGGGCCGTGCGCGCGGCGGCCAGCCATGCTTCCAGCGCGGCCGTGGAAGCAAACATGCCCCTTATGGGTGGAAATCCCAACGACCCTTTCACGGCCAGCCATGATCCAATGGGCGCCAGCGCCAGCGCGATGCCGAGGAAAACGTGCGTAAAATCTGTAAACCGCTTCGTCAGCGAATAAAAACAAATCACGCCCAGGGCAACCGGCGACAAGAAAAGACAAACCGGATTTAGAAAATACGCCGCGACAACCAGCCCGGCGGACGATGCCACGCACAAGCCAATCGCGCTGCCGGGGGTGATATGTCCGGCAGGGAGATGCCGGTCCCTGGTTCGCGGATTCAGGGCGTCGAATTTCCGGTCCACGATGCGGTTGAAGGACATGGCGCAGGTCCGCGCGCATATCATCGCCAGGAGAATGAGCAGGAACGTTTTCCATCCCGGCCAACCGCGATTTTCCCCCGCCGCGACCATCATTGCGGCCAGGGCAAATGGCAGCGCGAAAATCGTATGCGAAAAGCGGACAAACGAACCCCATTTGCGAACCATGCGATAAAAAGCCCGCGGCATTTCGCGGGTACGATTCAGATTCATGGAGCCTTGTGCCGAGCGGGTCACTCCTTTTCCTGCCACCGGGCGCCCAGCCGGTGGCCGATCCCCAGATGATCGAGCACCCTTGCCACCACAGTGTCCGCCACATCCATGACGGTTTTTGGTCCGGAATAAAAGCCGGGATTGGCGGGCAAAATGAGAGCCCCGGCCAGCAGCAGCAATTCCATGTTCCGCACGTGGACCAGGTTCAACGGCGTTTCCCGCGGCACCAAAATCAACTTCTTCCGTTCCTTGAGTGTGACGTCCGCCGCCCGCAGCAAAACGTCCTCGCTGTATCCATGCGCGATCCGGCCCATGGTGCCCATGGTGCAGGGAATCACGACCATGGCGTCCGGGGGGTTCGACCCGCTAGCAAACGGGGCGTTCATGCTCTTTAAATTGTGGAGCACGGCGCCGCGCGGCAGGCACAATCCTTCCGGCAGTTCGGCGCCGATGACCTGCTGCGCGTAGTTGCTTTGCACCACGTGAATTTCATGCCCCGCATCCAGATGATCGAGCAGGCGCTGCGCGTATATGGCGCCGCTGGCGCCGGTAATGGCCACAAGAATTTTCAATTCGCCCATAATGATGGGCGCGGATGGAAGTTGGAAGCTGGAAGTTGAAAGTTGCGCCTGCGCGTGCGCCTGCAAAACAGCTTGTTTCGGCACTGTCAATCCGCACAATGGCCCCCGTGTTGGAGCGTTTGAAGAAATATGGCAGTCATGCGGCGGGGAGCGGAATCATTTTGGCAGCGGCGGTTTTCCTGGCCGGCTGTTCGGCCCCGAAGCCGCCGCAAACGATCATCGAACATACCGGGAACTTTGGCGGATTTTCGGCCCTGAACTGGACCAATCCCTCCGCCGCGCCGTTACCGGCCGCGCCCCCAGCCCAAACCCAACCGCAACCACCCCCGCCATCCGTGAATTGGATTCCGCTCAATGAATGGGCTGCCGGCCATGATCTGGCGCCGCCCCGGCGCAAAGGCAGCCAGATCATTCTTGAATCCAGCCGTGGAAAAATGCGGCTGGCCATCGGCGTGATTGAAGCCGCGTGGAACGGCATCCGCGTTTCTCTCGGTTACCCGCCGAGGATGGTGGACGGCCGGGTCTGCCTTTCCGATCCTGACCTCGATAAAAATCTCGAACCCCTCCTGTGCGCCCCGCCCCTGGGTTTTGGAACGAACCGCGTCATCGTGATTGACCCCGGGCATGGCGGCCATAACTCCGGCACCCACAGCGTCCTGGACGGCCGGTTTGAAAAAGAGTTTACTCTTGACATGGCGAAGCGTCTCGAGCCGCTCCTGCAAAGCAACGGCTGGACGGTTTTTCTGACGCGGACCAACGATTCCGACGTTTCTCTTTCCAATCGCGTCACGTTGGCGGTCTCGCGTCACGCCGCGGTGTTTCTCAGTCTTCATTTCAATGCGACGCCCGACCGCAACCCGGACATTCGCGGCATCGAGACCTATTGCGTCACGCCGGTCGGCCTGCCGTCCACACTCGCCCGCGGTTATTCCGACCCCGTCTTTCTCCCCTTCCCCGCCAACGATTTCGATGCCCAAAACCTCCAGCTCGCCGTCCACATCCAGAAAGCCCTGGTCCGCGGGACCGGCCTAGAAGACCGCGGCGTCTGCCGCGCCCGATTCATGACCGTGCTCCAAGGCCAGGAGTGCCCGGCGGTGCTGGTTGAAATCGGCTATCTCTCCAATCCCCAGGAAGCGGCGCTGATCGAAAATCCGCGATGGCGCGGGAAAGTGGCCCATGTCCTGGCCAGCGCGCTCCCATGAGGCCCGTCCGGCACGTGATCGTCACCGGCGGCGCCGGGTTTATCGGCTCGCATCTGGTGGAGCGTCTTCTGGCTTCGGGCAAAAGAGTCATTGTTATTGATGACTTTTCGACGGGCAGCATGGCCAATCTCCGCGCCGTCCAAAGGCATCCGCGCTTGAAAATCATTCGGAGTCGAATTTCCGGGTGCGCGAGGCTCCCCGCGTTCGCCGCCAACGCGGAATTTATTTTCCATCTGGCCGCCACCGTTGGCGTTGAACTGGTCGTACAATCCGCCTTGCGCGTCCTTGAGGCGGGGTTTCATGAAACCCAAATCCTGCTGCGCGCCGCCGCGCGCCATTCCACGCCCGTGCTCCTGACATCCACGTCCGAAGTCTATGGCAAAAGCGCCCGCAAGGAATTTAGCGAGGAAGACGATTTGATCATCGGGCCGCCCAATCAATCCCGCTGGAGCTACGCGTGTTCCAAACTTACCGACGAGTTTCTGGCGCTGGCCTACGCGCGCGAGGCCGGGTTGCCGGTCATCATCGTCCGCCTTTTCAACACGGTCGGCCCGCGCCAGACGGGACGATACGGCATGGTGCTGCCCCGGTTCATCGCCGCGGCAAAGGCCAACCGTCCGCTCGACGTTTTTGGCGATGGCGCCCAGACCCGATGTTTTTGCCTGGTGGATGACGCCGTTGAAGCGTTGATCCGGCTTCAACGTTGCGGGAGCGCCAGCGGCCGCATCTTCAATGTCGGGGGCGCGGAGGAAGTCTCCATTCTGGACCTTGCCCGGCTGGTCATCAAAACGCTCGGCTCGAAATCACGCGTCCGCATGGTTCCCTACTCCAAAGCCTATCCCGGCCATGTCTCCGGCCCGGATCATGCGGCATTTGACGACATGCGCCGCCGCAAGCCATTATTGGAAAAGCTGCGAGGCGCCGCCGGATTCACGCCCCGAACCCCGCTGCGGGACATCATCCGGCTGACGGCGCAAAGTTAACTTGCCTTGCCCGTTGGGCTGACAACGTCCAAGTCCCGCGAAGGCGGTATATTCAGGCACGCAAAAATGGGATGCCGGCCAAGGCAAAACATCTTGTAACCCCCCGGTGACAGAACAGTAAATAAATTGTAAATTTAACTGGACTAACCCTGGCAACCCTTTATAACTTTCGCCATGACTGAACAAGTCAGTAAACAATAACACCATGAATTCACTCACTCAACTGACCGCCGGACAACTGCGGCACGCCGCAAATCTGGCCGAAAAAATCCAATCGCTGCAAAGCGAGCTTGAAAGACTCCTCGGCGCTCGCTCCGCCGCCAGCCGTCCCTCCGCCGCCAGCCATCCGCGCCGGGGTTCGCGCATGATGAGCGCCGCCGCCCGCGCCAGGATCGCCGCCGCGCAACGGGCGCGCTGGGCCAAAGTCCGGGCAAAAAGAGGCCCGGTCCCCGCCCGCAGAAAGAACCGATTGAGCGCCGCCGGCAGGGCGAGAATTGTTGCCGCAGTCCGCGCGCGTTGGGCCAAGGCCAAGGCTGCCAGGGGCTGACAGACATAGCGTCCCAAGTTGCGCCGCGTGAGGGCAGGCGGCCCGGAGGTTAAATTGCGTATGGCGCCGTATTGAGCGTCGTCTTGATGGCTCCTTTACGCGGCGCGGCGAAGTCTTTGCTGAAATTGTGCGGCCCGCCGTCGTTGTGGCACAAAATCCGAGGCTCATGGAGGCGGCATATTCAGGCACGATAAGAGGCAAGATTCATTCCCGCCGGAGTTTGCACTGAAATGTGAATTGTGTTTTTCCTGATTTACGCTTCACAATGCCGGCCCCAATCGCATGTTGACGACATTGCGCATCAAAAACCTGGCCCTGGTCACGGACCTCGTTTGGGAACTTCAGCCCGGCTACAACGTCATTACCGGCGAAACCGGCGCCGGCAAATCCATTCTCATTGGCGCCCTCAACCTGGTTTTGGGGAGCCGGGCCGATCGCGGCTTGATCCGTTCCGGCGCCGAAAGCTGCTCGGTTGAGGCTGTCTTCGACGTGTCGGCCCTCGGCGCGTGCCTCACGCGATTTCTTGACGATAACGGCATTGAGCCGTGTGACGCCGGCCAACTGCTCATCAAACGGAGTTTCACCGCCGCCGGCGCCAACCGCCAGTTCATCAACGGCTCTCCCGCCACCCTGGCCGCCCTCGACACTCTCGGCGAATGGCTGGTGGACATTCACGGTCCCCACGACCATCAGTCACTTCTCCATCCGGCCCGGCAACTGGCCATTCTCGACGCGTTCGGCGGCTTGCTGCCGGCCCGCGACGCCTTTGCCGTCCTGGTTCGCCGCCGCATGACCCTGGAAGCGGAAAAATCGGCGCTGATTGTTGACGAAAAAACCTATGCGCAGCAGTTGGACCTCCTTCGCTTTCAAACGCGGGAAATTTCCGACGCCCACCTTCTTCCCGATGAGGAAAAGTCCGTCGGAGAAGAATTTCAGCGAGCCGCCAATGCGGCCAAAATTTTGGAATTGAGCCGCGCCGCGACCGACGCCTTGAGTGAGGGCGAAAATTCCCTGCTCGTCCAGGCCGGCGCAATCGGCCGGGTTTTGCGCGAATTGCAGCGCCTGGACCCCGGCGCCGCCGCCCTGGTCGAATCGCATTTCCAGGCCGTTACCCTGCTGCGGGAATTCCAGGCCGCCCTGTCCGGCTACGCGGACAAAATCGAAGTGGACCCCGCCCGCCTCACCCGGCTCGAAGAACGCCTTAACCTCATCCATTCGCTGACGCGCAAGTATGGCCCTGCCATCGCCGACGTGCTGGCCTTCGCCGCCGGGGCAAAAACCAGATTGCAATCCCTTGAAACCCGCGACGCCGAACTGGCCCGAATCCATTCCCAATTGAAGGCGTTGGACGCCGACATTTTTCGCGCGGGCAAAAAACTTTCCGAAGCCCGCGCGCGTCTCGTCCCGCAACTGGCCGGGGCGGTCAGCCGCCAGCTTGAAGATTTGGGTTTCAAGAAAAGCCGGTTCAGCGCCGCGCTCCGAACCAGCCTGCCGGACGCGCTGGCGCCCGCGTCCGCTCCCGCACCCGGATTCAGTGGCTTCGACCGCATCGAATTTCAGTTCGAGCCGAACCCCGGCGAACCGCCCAAGCCGTTGCGCGCCATCGCCTCGTCGGGTGAAATGGCGCGTGTCATGCTCGCCCTCAAAACCGCCTTGGCTGCCGAAGACGACGTGCCCGTGCTGGTCTTTGATGAAGTGGATGCAAATATCGGCGGAGAAATCGCGAACGCCGTCGGTCAAAAAATGAAAGAGATCGCCGCCCGGCGCCAGGTGTTATGCATCACCCACCTGCCGCAGGTTGCCGCGCCCGCCGGCGCCCATTACGCAGTCACCAAGCAGGTAAAAAATGGCCGCACGGTTTCCGAAGTCGTCCGCCTCCACGGCAAGGAACGCGTGAGCGAATTGGCCCGGATGCTGGGCGGCCAATCCGCCGCCGCCCGGCAACATGCCGAAGCGCTTTTGAAATAATCCATGCATTCAACCCGTTTTCGGGGCTTCATTCCTTGACCCGCGCGCTTTGTTTGGGCAAGCTGTGCGAACATGACGCCCGAACAACTGATCGCCTTTGAGACCGACATTGCCACGACTTTCAATGCCGGAAAAATTCGCGCTCCAGTCCATTTATACGACGGGAATGAAGAGCAAATGATCGAAATTTTCAAGGACATCAAGCCGGAAGACTGGGTTTTTTGTTCATGGCGCAGCCATTATCAATGCCTGCTCAAAGGCGTCCCGGCAGAGGACGTAAAGGCGGAAATTCTGGCCGGCAGGTCCATTTCGCTGTGCTTCCCGAAATACCGCGTCGTGTCGTCCGCCATCGTCACGGGCGTGCTGCCGATGGCGGTGGGGGCGGCCCTGATACTCAAGCGCCGGGGCGAAAAAGGGCGGGTGCATTGTTTTGCCGGCGAAATGACGTCGGAAACCGGGGTCTTTCACGAATGTGTGAAGTATTCCAGCAACCATCAATTGCCCATCCGCTTCATCGTGGAGGACAATGGCAAATCCGTTTGCACCGACACGCGGCAAACGTGGAACCAGGGCGTGTTGACGTATGAGAAGACCGCGCACCCGCTCGTGCGCTTTTACAAGTACCAATCCAAATACCCGCACGCCGGCGCCGGCGTACGGGTCCAGTTTTAATCTTTTCACGCATGAAGTATTTCGACGAACTTTGCCGCGCCATGGAGTTTCTGGGGCGGGACGAGCGGACGCTGTTTCTGGGGCAGGCGGTCGCCTGCGCCGGGACGGCCATGAGTAACACGCTGAAAAACGTTCCCCGCGAAAAATTACTGGAATTGCCCGTGACCGAGGAAATGCAAATGGGCATGAGCACGGGGATGGCGCTGAACGGCATGGTGCCGGTGAGCATTTACCCGCGCTGGAACTTCCTGCTCCTGTCGGTCAATCAATTGGTGAATCATCTCGACAAGCTGCCCATCATTTCCAACGGCGGTTACCAACCGAAGGTCATCATCCGCACGGGCATTGGCTCGGAACGTCCGCTCCATCCGCAGCACCAACACATTGGCGATTTCACCGATGCCTTCCGGCTGATGTGCAAGACCGTTGACGTGATCCGCCTGGACGAACCGGAGCAGATTTTCCCCGCCTATCAAAAGGCGCTGGAGCGCCAGGACGGGCGGAGCACGCTGATTGTTGAATATGGCGACTACTACAGTGAAAAATGAAAGGGCGGCCGGTCTCAGCGACTGGCCGCTGATGAAAAACAACATCGCGCGGGAAGACCTCGACGCCGTGATTGAATTTCTGCGGCAGGACGACCCCATCCTCACCCAATCGAAAAACGTGGCGGCATTTGAGGAGGAATGGTCGGCATGGCTTGGCGTCAAGTACAGCGTCTTCGTCAATTCCGGCTCATCGGCCAATCAAATCACCATGGCGGCCCTGCGCGAACGGTTTGGCGGCGGGGAAATCATCGTTCCGACGCTGACGTGGGTATCGGACATCGCCTCGGTCCTGCAGAACGGGTTCACGCCCGTGTTCACGGACATCAATCCGCGCACGCTGGGAATGGACACGGAGGAAGTCATCGGCAAGCTCTCGAGGAAGACGCGCGCGGTATTCCTGACACACGTGCTGGGTTACAACGGGCTGGATACAGCGCTGCTGGCGGAATTGGAGCGGCGCAACATTCCGCTGATCGAAGACGTGTGCGAATCGCACGGCGCGACCTTCCGCGGTCAAAAGCTCGGCTCGTTCGGGTTTGCGTCGAACTTCTCGTTTTATTACGCGCACCACATGAGCACGATCGAGGGCGGCATGGTATGCACCAATGACCCGTCCTTTTACGAAACGGTCCGCATGTTCCGTTCGCACGGCATGGTGCGCGAAAGCCGGTCCGAGACGCTGAAAAACCATTACAAAGCCGAATGGCCGGACTTGAATCCTGACTTCATCTTTGCCTTTCCCGCTTACAACGTCCGCGGCACCGAAATCAACGCCGTCATCGGCCGTTCGCAACTCAAACGCCTGGATGAACGCAACCGGGCGCGGCGCCGCAATCTCAACGTGTTCCTCGACCACCTGGATTCAAAAAAATTTTTCACGGATTTCGAACGCGAGGGCAGTTGCAATTACGCTTTCACGCTCGTTCTGCGCGAGCCGGACGGGGCGCTCTGGGAGCGCGTTGAAAGGGCGTTGCGGGAGCGGCGGATCGAGTTTCGGCGCGGCGCTTCCGGCGGCGGCAACCAACTGCGCCAGCCGTTCCTGCGCAAACTGATGCCGGAGGAATACAAGAAATATCCCAAGGTGGACCACGTGCATTTCTTTGGCGCCTATATCGGCAACTACCCGGAATTGGAACCGGAGCGCATCCAGGCATTGTGCGCGCTGTTGAATGGGCTATAATTGTCCGACGATGAACCGGCAACTCGACGTCCTTTTTGTCAATGCAGACTCCTCCGCGCAGGCGTACCAGGAATTGAGCAAGGACTTTTCGGCCATCGAACCGCCGACCTGGGCGTTGTTGCTGGCCCAGGCGTGCCGTGCCAACGGCTTTGGCGCGGCCATTCTCGATTGCGGCGCTGAACGGCTCCCGGACGATCAATCGGTGCGGCGAATCGCCGAAGCCGGGCCCCGCCTGGCATGTTTTGCCGTGTACGGCCAGAATCCGAACTCCGGCACAACCAACATGATCGGCGCCACGGCACTGGCGCGGGCGTTGAAGGCGGCGCATCCGGAAATCAAGACGTGTTTCGTAGGCTCCCACACCAGCGCGCTTCCCCTGGAAGTGCTTTCGCTTCCTGAAGTGGATTTTGTGCTGCTGAATGAAGGGGTTTATGCGCTGCAAAACCTTCTGCGCACCAACCTGCAGGACCGGCTCGACCAGGTCAAAGGCATCGGACACAAGCAAAACGGCGGCCCGCGGTTGAACGCGCCCGAACGGGTGGTGCCCGGCGACCGCATGGACGCCGACATGCCCGGCTCCGCCTGGGACCTCCTGCCGCGCAAGAGCAAGCCGCTGGACCTCTACCGCGCCCATTTCTGGCACGCCGAATTCAACCAGGACCTGCGCACTCCCTTCGCGGCCATTTACACTTCACTCGGTTGCAAGTTCAAGTGCGATTTTTGCATGATCAACATTGTCAACCGCGTGGATAATACGGAGGGAATCGTCTCGGCCAACTCGCCCAACATGCGGTTCTGGTCGCCGCAATTCATGCTCAAGGAATTTGAAAAGCTCGCGGGGATGGGCGTGCAAACGATTCGCGTTTCCGACGAGATGTTCTTTTTGAACAGGAATTATTTTGAGCCGCTCGTCAATGGCCTTGCCGAACGCGATCTGGGCCTGCGCCTTTGGACTTATTCGCGCGTGGACACCGTGCGCCCGCAATACCTGGAAAAATTCCGAAAGGCGGGCATCCATTGGCTGGCGCTGGGCGTGGAGGCGGCCAACCAGACCATCCGGCGGGAAGTTTCCAAGGGCAGTTTTGAAGAAGTGGACATCCGGCAGGTGATCAAAACGGTGCGGGACGCGGGACTGTACGTCATCTCAAATTACATCTTTGGCTTTCCGGAAGACACGCTGCAAACCATGCAACAAACGCTGGACCTGGCGCTTGAATTGAACACTGAGATGGCCAACATGTATCCCTGCCAGGCCCTCCCCGGCAGCCCGCTTTACCGGACCGCCAAGGCCAACGGTTGGAAATTGCCGGATTCGCCCGCCGGATTCGCCTTTCTCTCCTATGAAAGCGAGCCCCTTCCCACCAGGCACCTGACGGCCGCCCAGGTGCTCAAATTCCGTGACGATGCGTGGCGCACGTATTTCACCAATCCGCCGTATCTGAAACTGGTGGAGGAAAAGTTCGGCCCGCAACAGCGCCGGAACGTCGAGACGATGGCTGGCATCCGCCTGAAACGGAAATTGCTCGGCGATTGAAGCCCTGCCCGCGCCCATTCCCCGGATACAATGATTACTGTCCAAGAGTTGCTTGCCGACCCGCCCAAGCTTCACGCCTTCACGCCCGTTGCCGGAACCCATGAGGAAAAGATGTTCGCGCCGGGCGAATTGATCAACCGCTGGAAGCTCTCGGACGAGGAGCTGCTTTTTATTGACGCCCACGTCAATGCACAATCGAAAACCATCGAAACGGGCGCCGGTTGCAGCACGGTGCTGTTCGCGATGAAGGGCGCGCGGCATACCTGCATCGTCCCGGACCGCCCGCTGACCGAACGCATTGTCGCGTTTTGCAAGGAGCACGGAGTGCCCGTGGACAAGCTCACGTTCATCATCGAGCCATCCGAAAAGGCCCTGCCGCGGCTGGAGGAGCGGGACTTCGACCTGGCGCTCATTGACGGCCGGCACGGATTTCCCCAGCCCTTCATGGACTGGTATTATGTGGCGGAGATGTTAAAGATCGGCGGATATGTGATC
Source organism: Verrucomicrobiota bacterium (assembly GCA_028872915.1). Taxonomy (GTDB): domain Bacteria; phylum Verrucomicrobiota; class Verrucomicrobiia; order Limisphaerales; family UBA11358; genus UBA11358. Next base: position 24,536 of record JAGWNY010000010.1, on the reverse strand, counting down.
ATTGACGATCTCCACGTCTGGGTTTGTGAAACGCTCGCCAACCTGCTGACGGAGGAAAAGGATTGGGACCTGGTTCATGAATCACTGGGCGGCTGCGCCCTGAAAAAGCTCGGCAACGGCACCCAGAACAATGAGTTTCCCGACCAGCCCTACGTGCGCCGCCGAAGCCGCCAGTATTCCTTCCAAGCCAAATTGCGCTATCTCGGCAATCTTCTCAAACGCCGCAATTACCCCCTGTTTGCCAGCACTTGCAAGCTGGCCGTGCAATCGGCGCTCATGGGCAAGTTTGGCGAGCGGCCCAGGGGCAGGCGGTAAAGAGTAATCGCAGGCGCAACGCGCTCTTGAGAAAATCGGGCCTTCTTTCATAATGCCCGGAGATGAACTCCAAAGTCCTTGTCACCGGCGGAACGGGTTTTGTGGGCCGCCATCTTCAGCAGGAATTGAAAGAGCGGGGGGTGGAATTTTTTGCCTTTGGCAAACGGCAGTTCGATTTGACCCAATGGTACCAGGCACAGGCCGTCTTCCAGCAAAACCGCGACGCTGGATTGATCCTGCACCTCGCCGGTTTTCAGGCCGCCGGCGCGTTTCCGGCAAAGCACACGGCCGAGCAGTTCTACGTCAACAACCTCATCCACAATCACACGCTCGAAGCGTGGCGGCGATGGGCGCCGCAGGCGCGGTTCATCGGCATCGGCGCCTCCTGCGCCTATCCCAGTTCGGCGGAGGCGATGACCGAGGAGAAAATTTTCGACGGCCCGATCCACGGCAGCGTCTATGCCTACGGCGCGACCAAGCGGCTGCTCTACACGGGCATTCTGGCTTACAACGATCAATTCAAGCTCGATGGCAGTTATGTCGTGCCCGCGGCCATGTTTGGCGAACAGGACGATTTTCACGAAGCGACGGCCCACGTGCCCGGCGCGTTGATCGGCCGTTTCGCGCGGGCGGTGAAGGAAAACCTGCCCGAAGTGGAAATCTGGGGCGACGGCTCGCAGGTCCGCGATTTCATGGATGTGAAGGATTTTGCGCGCGGCCTGCTGGACCTGGCGCCCCGAATCGAGCGCGATATCGTCAATCTTGCGCCCGGCTGCGCCAAAACCATCCGGGAACTGGCTCTGACCATTTCCGAGGCGGCCGGATTCAAGGGCCGCGTTTTCTTCAATCCCGACCGTTACACCGGCGCGCGCGAAAAGTTCCTGGACGCCGCAAAGCTTCGCGAAAAATATGGGATGGAAATCGGCGGCGACCTGGCGCCCGGAATCCGCCGGGCGGTCGAGTGGTTCGCGGCTCATTTCGACGAATACAAGGACCGCCCCAAATTTGACGAAGGATGAACCCGCCGCACATTCGAGCCGGTGAAATCTGCCTGATCATGGCCACGCGCGGCCGGCCGCAAATGCTGGCCGAGGTGTTTGCGGCGCTCCGGGCCACGACGGCCCGGCCGGACGGCGTTTCGCTGTGGCTTTATGTGGATGAAGACGACACGGCCACCCGGCGGGCAATGGACGGCGGCGCGCTGGCGCAGGCGGGCGCGCGGATTCACTGGCACATAGGGCCGCAAACGGGCGGCCTTTGCGAAACGCAACACGCGCTGTGGCGTGAATCCGGCCGCACGGCGGAAATTTACATGGTGCTGGCCGATGACATCTGTTTCCTCACCAAAGGCTGGGACGATATTCTTCGCGACACGGCCCGAAAATTCCCCGACGGCGTTTTTCTGGCCTGTCCGTACGATCCCACCACCGCCGACACCTGCACGTATCCCATTTTCGGCTGGCGCTGGCTGGAGACGCTGGGCCGGATGTTTCCGGGATATTTCCCGTATTGGTTCGATGACCGCTGGGTGCATCAAATCGGAGAAATGGCCGGCTGCTACGCGCGGCTGCCCATTGACCTGCGGCCCATCGGCGGCAAGGGCCGCACCCGCCGGATGCGCGATTTGCCGTTTTGGACCCGATTTTTTCAATTGACTCTGGACGAACGCAAGGCGGACGCAAAAAAACTCATTGACGCCCTGGCCCAGGACCCTGAAAAAAAAGCCGCCGCCGAAAGGAACCTCCAGCAACGCGCGGCGGCCTTTGCCAGGCAGCAGAATGCCTTTTCCGATCTGTACAACGTCTTTCAGGAGGAACGGTTTTCCATGCACGATCCCGCCGAACGCCGCGCCTTCAACCGCCGTTATTTTGAACGGGAAGCCGCCGCCGTCGCCGAACTGGCCGAATACGCGCAGGATCGCATGTCGCGGGAAAAATTCAGCGAGGCCATTGACTTTCTGGATGCCACGTTTCTGTCCAACCTCCGCGTCCGGCAAATCCATGACATGAAGGCGGCATGCCTGCGCGCCCTGGGCCGTGACGCCGAGGCCGGGAAGCTTGCCCGGGAAACGCTCGCCCCCTGGCCGGAAATGAATCTGGCCCGCCGGCTGTTTCGGTTCTTCGGCATGGTCGCCAGCGACACCAAGACCATGATCATCGGTTTCCTCCAAAAAGGCGGCAAAAAGAAATGAATCACGATGTCATTGTCGTGGGCGGGGGCATCGTGGGCCTGGCCACTGCATTTCGCCTTTTGGAAGCGCGGCCCGGCTTGAAAGTCCTCTTGCTCGAAAAGGAAGCCAGGTTGGCTGCCCATCAGACCGGCCACAACAGCGGCGTCCTGCATTCGGGCCTCTACTACAAGCCCGGTTCGGAAAAGGCGCGGTTGAGCGTGACCGGTCTCCAACAAATGCTGGAATTCTGCCGCCGGCACGGCATTGCCCACGATCCATGCGGCAAAATCGTGGTGGCGACGCATGAAGAAGAACTGCCGCGGCTGGAAAAATTGTGGGAGCGGGGGAACGCCAACGGACTGGCGGGCCTGCGAAAACTCACGCCCGCGGAAATCCGGGAAATCGAGCCGCACGCCGCGGGCATCGCGGCCATTCACGTGCCGCAGGAAGGGATTGTGGACTATCCGGCTGTTTGCGAAAAGCTGGCCGAGCTGATCCGGCAGGCCGGCGGCGAAATTCGACTGAACACCCGCGTCCTCAAGATGATCGCCCGGGACGGCGGGCGCGTGGTCGAAACGTCCGCGGGCGAATTTCGCTGCAAATGTGTCGTCACCTGTGGCGGCCTTCACTCGGACCGTCTGGTCAAGGCGTCGGGGCAGGCGCCGTCGGCCAAAGTGATTCCTTTTCGTGGCGAATACTATTGTCTCAGAAAAAAGCGGCAGTTCCTGGTCCGCAACCTGATTTATCCCGTTCCCGATCCCAAATTTCCATTTCTTGGCGTTCATTTCACACGCCTGATTCATGGCGGCGTCGAGGCCGGGCCAAATGCCGTGCTCGCCCTGGCGCGCGAAGGCTACTCCTGGACGGATTTCCATTGGCGCGATGCCGTGGAGTCACTGTCTTATCCGGGCCTTTGGAAATTTCTGGCCCGTTACCCGCGCGTAACCGCTTACGAAATCCGCCGTTCGCTTTCCAGGACCGAATTCCTCCGTTCGCTCCAGCGCCTAGTGCCGGAAATCCGCGGCGACGACATGGAACCCGGCGGCTCCGGCGTGCGCGCGCAGGCCATGACGCCGGACGGGAGGTTGGTGGAGGATTTTTGTTTTGAAGAGGGGGCGGGCGCGCTGCACGTCATCAACGCCCCCTCGCCGGCCGCGACGGCGTCCCTGGCCATTGGCCGCCATATTTCCGCCCGTGTGCTGGAGACATTGAAATAATCCAGGACCATGCGTTACAGAATTCTTGGCAAGACGGGCCTGCGGGTTTCCGCGATCGGCGTGGGCACCTGGCAATTTGGCGGCGAATGGGGCCGCGACTTCTCGCAGGCTGATGTGGACGCCATCCTGGACGCCGCCGCGGAATGCGGCATCAATCTCATTGATACCGCCGAATGCTACGGCCCGGACCATCTCTCCGAAAAGCTCATCGGCAATTATCTCTCCCGCCGCGACCGGTCGCGCTGGATCGTCGCCACAAAATTCGGCCACCGTTTCAAAGCGTTCATGGACCGCGATGACGACTACTCCATCAGCGGCGTGCGCGCGCAATTGGATGCCTCGCTCAAGGCCCTCCGCCTCGACGCGATAGATCTCTACCAGTTCCATTCCGGCTCGGACGCATTTTTTCAAAATCCGGATTTGTGGCGGTTTCTGGCCGGCTGCAAGCGGGCGGGGAAAGTCCGGCAGTTGGGCATTTCCATATTGCAGCGCGGCAGCGAGCTTCAAGCGCGGGACGCGGCCCAAGCCGGCGTCGGGGCGCTGCAAGTGGTCTATAATCGGCTGGACCGGCGGCCGGAAACCCTTTATTTCCCGCACGCCGAACGCCATCACCTGGGCGTGCTCGCACGGGTGCCGCTGGCCAGTGGATTGCTCTCTGGAAAATACAAGCCCGGCTTTGTTTTTCCATCCAACGACGTGCGCTCCGTGTTCGACGCTGAAAAAATGAAGCGCGACCTGGCCGAAGTGGAGCGGCTGCGGCAAACCGAGGCGCCGGCCTCCGTTCCACTGGCTCAATGGGCGATGGCCTGGTGCCTGAAAAATCCGCTGGTCAGCGCCGTTATTCCAGGCTGCAAAAACCCGGAACAAGTCCGTGCCAACGCCGCTGCGGCGGATTGGACCGTATAAACGGCCACGGCCGCCGGCCTCACCGGCTCGCGCGCTCCTTCAACTGCGACACTTCCTTCTGGAGCGCCGCAAGGCTTTGTTTGGGCGATTGGATTTCGCTGCCGCGCTCCTTGAGCTTGTCGTTCAGGCCTTGGATCGCCGCCAGCGCAATGCCGTTTTCGTCCACAATGGCGATCTGCTTGTTGTTCGAGCCGGGATGAAACTCGGCATAAAAATCCTGGGCCATGGGGCGGGCATACCCTTCATGAGTCTGTAAGCGGCGAACGACCAAGTCCTTGCCTGCCTCGCCGTAATTCGCCCCGATGAATGAAGGCGGGCCTGCCCCGCCGTAATTCGCCCCGATGAATGAAGGCGGGCCTGCCTCGCCGTAATTCGCCCCGATGAATGAAGGCGGGCCTGCCTCGCCGTAATTCGCCTTGGCGAATGAAGGCGGGCGCAAAAAGATCAAGCAAACACGACCGGGCCAACTGCATGCTTCCGGCTCAGCCCAAACCGGGCAATTCCGAACCGCTTCGATTGATTTGAATCTTCCCCCGTTTTTGTTTAAACGATTGTCATGTCCGGCCCCGCGCCCGAAAAAACAGATCACGACGATTGGATCACCCGGTTTATGACCCACTTGGCCACGGACCGGGGCGCTTCCGTCTATACCCAGCGCAATTACCGCCAGGCGCTTGTGGAATTCACCTCCTGGCATCGGCAGGAGCTTCATTCCCCGCCCCCCTGGGAAAGCCTTCAGCGCGACCATTTCCGCAACTACCTCCGGTTCCTCGGCCGGCATCACCTGGCTCGCGCCGCCATCCAGCTCCGCTTTTCCGCCCTGCGCTCTTTTTACCGATTTCTCATTCGCCGCGGGCTTGTCGAACTTTCCCCCATCAAAAACCTGTCGCTGCCGGCACGGGAACGGCGCCTGCCAAAGTATCTGACGATTGGGCAGATGAAAGACCTGCTGGATGCCCCCGCAAAATTCGCCGCGTTGCGCCGCGAAAAAAAGGCCGGACGCCCCTTCTCAAAAACCGCGGCGTTGCGGGACGGCGCCGTGCTCGAAACCATCTATTCCTGCGGCCTGCGCATCAGCGAACTCTGCGGTCTCCAGGCGGCGGATATTGATTGGGCCTCCGGAACGGTCCGCGTTCGGGGCAAGGGAAAAAAAGAGCGGCTTGTCCCCATCGGCAAACCCGCCCTCAAAGCCATTGAGATTTACTGGCATGATTTGAAACAGCCTCCCGCCGGCGAGTCGCCCGTGTTCTTTTCCGAAACCAGGCGGCGCGGGCCGCTCCATCCCATCCAGCTTTCGCGGCGCCTCAAACATTACCTCGCCCTCGCCGGCCTCGACCCCGCCCTCACGCCCCATAAATTGCGCCATAGTTATGCCACCCATCTCCTCGATGCCGGCGCCGATTTGCGCAGCGTCCAGGAATTGCTCGGCCACGCCCACCTCTCCACCACCCAGGCCTACACCCATGTCACCACCGAACGCCTCAAAAAAGCCTACGACGCGGCCCATCCCCGCGCCTGACCCTTCCAACTCCATGATCCCCGCAAAAAGAAAAAAATGGCCCGTTGCACTGACCATTGCCGGTTCGGACAGCGGCGGCGGCGCCGGCATCCAGGCGGATTTGAAAACCTTTGCCGCCTTCTCAGTCCACGGCGCCAGCGCCATCGCCTGTCTGACTGCCCAAAATCCGGCCGCCCTCGCCGCCATCGAGCCATGCTCCGCCAAAATGTTGCGCCGCCAAATCCAGGCTGTTTTTGACGAAATGCCCCCTGCCGCCGTGAAAATCGGAATGCTGTTCTCATGCGAAAACGTCCTGGCTGCCGCCGCCGCTCTCCGCAACCCCGCCTGTCCCATCGTCCTGGACCCGGTTCTCGTTTCCACGAGTGGAAGGCCGTTGCTCGAACCCGGAGCATTGAAAATTCTCGGCCTGAAATTGCTGCCCGCCGCTGCCATCGTGACACCGAATATCCGCGAGGCCGCCCTGTTATCAGGCCGCGCGATTTCGTCCCGGGAAGACATGAGCGCCGCGGCGCGAACAATTCATTCCCGGTTCGGATGCCGGGTCCTCCTCAAAGGAGGCCATCTTCACCCCCCGCAAGGCAGCCGCGGCCAACGCGAAGCCGTGGACCTCTTCTTCGATGGAAAAAAAGATTTTTTTCTCGAGGCGCCGTTCATCGAGAACGTCCGCACGCATGGCACCGGCTGCGTTTTATCCGCGGCCGTGTGCGCCGCCCTGGCATGGGGAAATTCCCCGACTGACTCGGTAAAAATCGGAAAAAACTTCGTCACCGCCGCCATTGCCCGCGGCTATCGCATCGGCCGCCACTTCGCGCTGGATACCGGTTTTCAACCGCGAATGCCGATTGCCACGGAGACACGGGGCGCGCGGAGAAAAGCCTGATTTCGCCGCGGAGACCCGGAAACGCAGGGAATCCCAATTTTGACGGGAGGAACAGGATGGCGCAAGGCGGCGGAGGATGTGAGACAATCAGGCAATCAGGCCTTCATTTGCGCCGGTTCTTCCGGAACGCTACGGCGTTCGCAGCCGGAAAAATTGCGCCGCGTTGGTCACGCCCGCCAGCACTTCATTTTGATCGTTCGTGAGCACGGGCGCCGGCAGGTTGGTCGTCCAGTTTTCGGGCGCCGCAAGATTGGTGGTGGATTCCACCAAAAAACCGTCCGGATACAGCGGCCAGGACAACAACACGTTTCTTCCCGACCGTTGTGCGCTCAGCATGGGCTCGGAAAATTCAAAGGCCAACGCGTAGGTCTCGGACTGGCTCGCGTCTCCGAGGCCGCCGGCCTTCCACACCTCCAGGTCATATCGGCCCTGCGCCAGTCGCGGAACGAAAATCTCCTGCACGTTGTCCACCTGGCTCGTGCTGCACAACACGAGATTCCCGTTGGCCGCGTTGTAAAGAAACAGATTGAGCACATTGATGGCGCTCTGGCCCGCCTGCCGGTTCCACGCCAGCGTGGCCGTGGCCGCAAATGCCCCGTCGTTCGCCGTGTTGGTCACGTCAAAAAAGTAATGGTTTACGGCGTCATTCCGCACGCTGCTGGCAATCGTCTCGAAATCCCATCCGCTCGATGCGCCAATCGTATTGGTCGCCAGAACCGGCGGATGCGCGGCGCCCGCTGCCACCGTCGTCGAAACAAAGTTCGTTTGCCTGCCTCCAATCAGTTGCTCATAGGAATTAAACACGTCCAAAACACCGGCGCCCCACCGCGCGTCGAGCGGAAACGCAGGCGCATTCGTCCAATCGAAAGCCTTGACGGCGCCGTTCAGCAACAGCGCCTTGATCACCCGGATGTCCACTGCCGAATTCGTGTCGCTGCCCCCGTCCCCGCGCAACCCGGCCTGCATCAGCAGCGTCGCCGCGCCCGCCACCAACGGCGTCGAATAACTCGTCTCCGCCCCCTGCGGTCCAGGCGCGCAAATGTCCGGTTTGCTCCGCCCATCCGGCGTCGGCCCGTAAAGCGGATTCGAAACTCCCGTCACGCTCACCCCAATGCCGTTGTAGCACGTCGCCGGCGAATAAATCGGCCCTCCGGGAAAACCGGCCCCGGTGATGAACAAAACCCCGTGCTGCGCCGCGTAATTGTCGTAGTTTTGGTCCAGCGTCGGGTCATTCGTGCCAAAGGTGAAACTTTGATTGACAATCCGCTCCCCAATCGCGTGTCCTCCGGCGATGTTGTAACCATAAAATCCGTCCGCCTGGTAATTGTCCACGTGTTCCACGTTCGTCGCCACGCCGCCGGACGGTCCGTAGAAATCCAAGCCCACGTCGTCCGCATGGCCGGACTCCACTCCCAATGGATTGGTATAATTCGTGGATGAGCTGAAGGTCAGATAAGGCGGATTGCTGATAAAATATGTGAAAAGGTTGGTTGGCTGGCTGACAGCGGCCGGATTGACCTCGAAAACATTGTTGGTGGTCGTGCTGTCGCTCGCTTCCGCCTGCCCCACGGAAATGCCCGATCCGTCCAGGTTTGTTGTCGCGCGCAACGCGGTCACTCCGATGACATCAAAATACGACCCTCGCGCCGAAGTGGCCGCCACAACTGAAATCGCCATGATTTGCAGCAAACGTCTCACGAAGGTAAAATGAATATACCTTCATTTCCCTGTTAGCTCAAGCCGATCGGCCCGCCAAAAACACCGCCTTCAACCCGGGTTCCATCCGTGTTCAATCCGTCCCCTAATGAATCCTTCGCGTTGATTTGCCTCCATTCACGGTTAATCCATCAGCCAATCCCTGTTGCTCCGCCGTCAAAATCCGCTAATTTAACCCCGTGATTTACGACGCCTCATTGGATGACCTGCTGCAGAAGGTTTGGGACGGCCGCCGTATTTCCCCGGATGAGGCGGTTCGCATTTACCATCTGCCCCTTGAGGAACTCGGCGCCCTTGCCGATCGCCGCCGCCGTCTCGCCAAGGCCAACGATTTCAATGGCCGCGGCAATGACATCGTCACCTACATTGTGGATCGCAACGTCAATTACACCAACGTTTGCAACGTCTATTGCAAATTTTGCGCCTTTTATCGCGTGGAAAAAGACGACGACGCCTACGTCATCTCCCTGGATGAAATGGACAAAAAAATCGCCGAAACCCTCGCTCTCGGCGGCACCCAAATCCTCATGCAAGGCGGCCATCATCCCAAACTCTCCAAGCAATGGTATCTGGACCTGCTCTCGCACCTCAAACATCGCTGGCCGCGCGTCAACATCCACGGCTTCAGCCCCAGCGAATTCGTCCATTTCCGCGACGTTTTCAACGAACCGCTGGAAAAAATCATCGCCGATTTCAAAGCGGCAGGCCTCGGCTCCATTCCCGGCGGCGGCGGCGAAATCCTCGTGGACCGCGTCCGTAAACGAATTTCCCCGCTCAAAGCCATGAGCGATGACTGGCTCGAAGTCATGGACGTGGCCCACCGCCTCGGCCTCCATTCCACCGCCACCATGATGTTCGGCCACGTTGAGACCATCCAAGACCGCGTCGAGCACCTGGAACGCCTGCGCGCCCAGCAGGACAAATCATTGAACCACAAGGCCGCAAACCCGTCCGCCGGCCATTTTACCGCGTTCATCTGCTGGACCTTCCAGGCCGAACACACCAAATTAAAGGCGCCGCCAGTCGGAGCCAATCAATACCTGCGCACCCAGGCTCTGGGCAGGATTTATCTTGATAATTTTACGAACGTCCAAAGCTCCTGGGTCACCCAGGGGCCCGACATCGGCCAGATCGCCTTGAAATTCGGCGCCAACGACCTCGGCAGCATCATGATCGAGGAAAACGTCGTTTCCCAGGCCGGCGCAACCTTCCGCATGACCGTGGCGGACATGCAGCGCCTCATCCAGGACCTCGGCTACCAACCCCGCCAGCGCGACAACTGGTACCAGCTTGTCAATTGACGCCAATGGACCGGCCACGCTTGACGGCGGGGCTGGTTTGGGGCAGGGTAGGAATGCCACTTTTGGGGGCGCACCGGTTTCGACCTGGAAAATGCGCCAGAGGCGGCATGCCGGGGATGATCGTTGGCCCCGTTAAAAAGCGATCAAAACAAAACTGCTAACGATGAATTAGCTCTCGCGGCCTAATGTTGCCGCGACGTTCGCCGGTGGACGCCTGCTACGCTGGACGAACGCCACAGCAGGCGGGGCGCCTCGCGGAGACCGCGCGCGCGGCGCCGGGAAATCTCATGCGGACTAGGCGGTGCGATTCGCGTCCGGGCGCCATCGCATCGCGGAAAACAATCCCGGACTAAGCATGTAGTCGCGGCTGGTTTGTTTGCCGGGGACGCGGGTTCAACTCCCGCCGCCTCCACCATCTCGAACATCGTTCCGAAACGTCGGACGTGTTCCAATTGGCGAGAGTGGTTTCAGCCAATAAATTCCAATGGTCTTTGAAGATAACGGTTAAGGTTTGAGCGCGTAAAAGGCGGTTCGAGCCGACGTTTTTGAGGAATGACTTCAATTCCTACTCGTTTCCTTCCTTAACCCATTTTTGAGCCTGATTTGCCTCTAAAATGAAGTTTCTGAGGGATTCGAGCCGATTCGTCCTGCCCCCAACACGCTCAACGAAAAGCAGCAGAAACCAGGGATTTATTGAAAAATTTTGCAATTGACGCGGGTGGGGAAAGCCCCCATTTTTTGTTTCCGTTGGTTCGCTTATTCAGCTTAAATGGCATACCCACTGCCGGTTTCAGTGGTATGTTTGAGCGGAAAATGACGACAGGTATGGCCAACATTAACGAATCAATCAAGCAACTTACGGCATCATTGCAGGAGTTGACGGCGCGGACGTATGGCCACAGTTCCAGCTGCGAGGCGGTCGCCGGCAAAGTGCGCGCGAATGAATTGCAGGTTTCAAAAGAAGTTGAATCCTTTGTGGCAAAGACACGCGCCTACGCAGACAAGACCCGCAAAGTGTCCGTAGGCAGGTATTGACGGGGAGCGACCTCGTCACCATGAACTTCCGGCAAGCCAGAGGGAAGCAGATTCAGCGGCTTGACACCGGGATTGAAAGAAATTTCTCCAATTTCCTCTTTGTTGACCAGCATTATGGGTCGAACCCCGTCCTGCGGCGCATTTTCTCACTGGCGCGCAAACACGGATACCAGTCCCTCCTGACTGAAGAAATCAGCGAAGCAGATTGAGCCTTGCGCCAAAACGTCCGGCGCCGTTGCGGCTTTCGAGCGCAGCGACAAGCAGCTTTTCATCTACCTTGCTGGCAAAAGGACTGGCCCGGACGCTCCGTGGAAGCACAACGGCTTGCGTCACTCGTTCATTTCCTACCGGCTCGACATCATCAAAAATGTCCATCAAGTCTGCCTTGAAGCGGGCAACTCGCCGAGTGTGGTTTTCGCCCAGTACCGGCAACTGGTTCGGGAAAGCGAGGCCAAGGAATGGTTTCCCATCGTGACGGCAACGCAGCCAGACGCGCGTTGTCAACGCCGTGCGGAATTTTGCCCGGAGCTATTTGTGGAGGCGTATCTTTCCCACGGCTTCGCTTCCGTTTGGCTGGGTTGATCCGGCACGAACGACGCGGGCTTTGAAAAATTTGATACACGAGGCAGGCTCACGCCCCCAAACTTATCTCTCATGCAGCACTGGAAGTGGCGTCCCCACCGCGTCCGCTGGCGTCGGCGCACGCCAGCCGGGCGTCAACTGCCTCTGATGCCGCACCGGAATTGGCGGCCACAGATATTCAAAGCCTTCGCCAATTATTTGCTCCTCGTTTGTGGGATTGGTGTTCCGGTAATATCGCCACACCGCCCCGGTCTGTTTGTTCAGTAAATAATCGCAAAACTGGCCGCGCCATAATTCGTAAGGTTCGGTTTTCAATTCACGCCTCGGCGGGTGAGTGAAAATCAGCGCGGCGATGACGATGCACGCGCCCAGAAACATTTGGCCAAAGTGCTGTTTCATGCCGCCAGTCTATCACGTCCCGCCCGTTTTCACAGGGAAACCCGTTCACAGTTCGCGGCGAAAATGTCGGCAACCGTCGCGCATGACCGTGCGGCTTGACACTTTATCGCGCAACGATAAATTAAAGGGGTGATTGCGAGCTTCGCCTGTCGGAAGACGGAGCGCCTGTGGCAGCGCCAGCGCGACCACGGCCTGCCGCCGCACATCGAGCGCGTCGCCTTGCGCAAGCTCACGCAGCTTGACCGCTCGCGCGAGTTGCGCGACTTGCGGCTGCCGCCGGGCAACCGCCTGGAAGCCTTGAAAGGCAGTCGCGCGGGCCAGCACAGCATCCGCGTCAATGACCAATGGCGCGTCTGCTTCCGCTGGCAGGGCGAAGACGCGCACGACGCTGAAATTGTGGATTATCATTGAATTTATGAAGACGAAAAAAATTCCGCCGGTGCATCCGGGCGAAATCCTGTTGCACGACTTCATGGAGCCGTTGAACTTGAGCCAGTCGGCGCTGGCCGAGGCCATCGGCGTTACGCCCATGCGCGTGAGTCAAATCGTGCGCGGCCAACGCGCGGTCACGGCGGACACGGCCTTGCGTCTGTCCCGCTATTTCGGCACGCGCCCCGGTTGGTGGCTGGATTTACAAACCCACTTTGACCTCGAAACCGCCGCCGATGAACTGGAAGCGTGTATCGCCCGCACGGTCAAACCCTGCAAGCTCCGGCCAGTTCCAGAACTTGTCCCGGCATGAATCATGGCGCATGTGCCACAACACCCGCACAATCCCTGTCTGTGCAACGAATACGAGCAAATCCCCGCAAAAATTTGGGAATTGCTTCGCGTCTGGATCAATTCGTAAGTCGCGCCGGCTGGCTCACCGTCTGTGACCGCTGCCGTCTGCAAGTGGATTTCTTCCGCGAAGTGATGAATTGAGCGCATCTCCACGCCGGTAAAGCGGCCTGTTACGGAAATAAAGAAATTTTCATTTCGGGCTTCACAATTAAAGGGAAAGGCTTCATCCTTTAATTTATAAACCGGCATTTAAAACTTGTTTAACAGGCTTTTGAAATGAAGCGCGGATTGACAGGTCACTGCGCGCGGAGATTTGAGCGGCGAGGAAGTCGGCCAAATTTTCGTCAAGGCGCTGCCGGCAATGAAAAAAATCTGCGCGGCGACAAAACCGCCGTTCATTGCGCGCGTGAGCAGGGACAGCATCGTTTCAATTATCCGCAAGTGAGCAATGTGAAGCTGACCGCTCCGACGGTGACCGCCTCGCTTGGACATCTTGAAAAGTTGGGCGTTGTGCGCGAGGCGACCGGACGCAAGTATGGCCGGCTCTACACCTACGCCCGTTACCTGAAGATTTTGAACGAAGGCACCGAGCCGTTGTGACGAGATGCAACGGAGTCTTTTGGAGAAAATTTCCAGGAACCAAAACCCATCGTCACACTTGCGACGGCCCGCCCGCTTCGGAATGAACGCTCTGAACCCCGGTGATGGGACATCGCTCCCCGAAGCGGTGGGTCGCTGACTGCCGCGCCTTTTATTAAACCATGCTACTTTTTCTCTCGCTTGGCAGATTCGCGCACGACAACGCAAACTGCCTCTCAAGCCGTTGACCGTCCTCAGTCTGCCGGGCTACGTGGCCAGGGGGGACCGGTCCGGCTCGCACGTTCCGGCCTGCGGCTCGGCAAGCCACACCCGTGAACTTTGTTCACATCTGCTTCCAACCGCCCGCACCACGGCTAAAAATCCTTCCTTCCCGCGCTCGACATTGTTTGCGGCTCTGCCAACAATTCCTGCCAATGCGTCGCAAATGAAACATCAATTTCAAAGGCACTATACCCGCGATGAAGCCCGCGCGCTGCTCCCACAGGTCCGGCAATGGCTGGCGCGGCTCCGTGAATTGCACGCGCAGGCGGGCCGGTCGGACAAGCGCCTCGGTGGAATGCTCCGCCAGGGCTGCGACGTCGGCGGCCGCGCCGTCAACGAATGGGTCCAGACGCTGGCCGATATGCAAGGCGTCCTCGCTGAATTTCAGCGCCGCGAGATTTCAATCAAGGACCTGGACCGCGGCCTGGTGGATTTCCCGGCCATCCTCGGCGGACGCGAGGTTTTTCTGTGCTGGGAACAGGACGAGGACGACATTGAATTCTGGCACGACCTGGAAAGCGGTTACGGCGGGCGGGAACGATTGTAAATATTTTTGAACGTTCCGCGCGCGGAATTTTCAAATCCCAAAAGTTTTCAATTTTGGCAACGCACGACTTGCAGACATGATTGAGGTTGAGGGTTTAACCAAACGATTTGGCAACAAGCGGGCGGTGGATGACGTTTCATTCACCGTGGCGCGCGGCGAAGTGCTGGGGTTTCTTGGGCCGAACGGCGCGGGCAAATCCACCACCATGCGCGTCATTACCGGCTTCCTGCCGCCCACGGAAGGCCGGGTCCGCGTGGGCGGTCACGATGTCGTCGAGTCCCCCATTCCGGCGCGCCGGCTCATCGGCTATTTGCCCGAAAATGCGCCCGCTTACACGGATATGACCGTCCTGGGATTTCTGAATTTCGCGGCGGAAATCCGCGGCCTCCGCCGCCAGGCCAAAACCAGCGCCATTGAGCGGGCCGTCGGACTGTGCTTCCTGGAACCGGTTTTGCATCAAAGCGTCGAAACTCTCTCCAAAGGCTACCGGCATCGCACCTGCTTCGCGCAGGCCATCATCCATGATCCGCTGGTGCTCGTCCTCGACGAGCCGACCGACGGCCTCGATCCCAACCAAAAGCACGAAGTCCGCAACCTCATTTCCCGCATGGGCCGCAGCAAGGCCATCATTTTTTCCACCCATATTCTCGAGGAAGTGGACGCCGTCTGCACGCGCGCCATCATCATTGACCGCGGCAAAATCGTCGCCAATGGCACACCGGCGGAATTGCGCCGCAAATCCCCGGCGGCCGGCGCGGTGACGTTGCGCGTGAAGGGCGCCGCCAATGTCGTTTCCGCCGGGCTTTCCGAAATCCCACTGGTTGCCCGGGTGACCGTGCTGGAGCAGTCCGGTGAATCCGTAACCGTGCGCGCCTTCCCCAGGCCGGGCGCGGTGGATGGGCAATTGGCCGGCGCCATCGGCGCCCTCGCGCGGCGCTGGCAGATTGAGCAATTGCAGACCGAAGAGGGCCGCCTCGACGAAGTTTTCCGCGGCCTCACGATGTCGGACACCGCCGGGGGAGGAAACGTCCAATGAACGCCCTGGCCAACATCAAGACCATCGCAAAACGCGAATTGAACGCGTATTTCTCATCGCCGCTGGCCTATGTTTTCATTGTCATCTTCCTGCTCCTGTGCGGCTTTTTCACCTTCATGGTCGGCTCGCGCATGGGCGCGTTCTTCGCCCACGGCCAGGCTTCGCTCGACACCTTTTTCATCTGGCAACCGTGGTTCTACTTGTTTCTGGTGCCCGCCGTGGGGATGAGGTTATGGGCGGAGGAACGGCGCGTGGGCACGCTTGAATTGCTCTTGACCATGCCCGTCACTAGCTGGCAGGCCATCGCCGGCAAATTCATCGCCTCCTGGGTTTTCCTGGGCCTGGCCCTCCTCCTGACTTTCCCGCTGGTCATCACCGTCAATTATCTCGGCAGCCCGGACAACGGAGTCATTCTGTGCGGTTACGCGGGCAGTTGGCTCATGGCGGGCGCTTATCTGGCTGTCAGTTGCATCACGTCGGCGATGACGCGCGCGCAGGTGGTGAGCTTCATCATTTCCCTCGTGCTCTGCCTCTTCCTGCTGCTCGCGGGTTTTTCGCCCGTCATCAACTTCCTTTCGAGCTGGGCGTCGCCTGGCTTCGTGAACGCCGTCGCTTCGTGCAGCGTCATCACCCATTTCCTCAATTTCCAGAAAGGCATCCTGGATGCGCGGGACGTCATCTTTTTCCTGTCGCTGATTGTCTTTTCCCTGTTCACAACCGCCGTCATTTTGCGGGGGCATCGCAAATGAAACGGAAATCCTTTGAAACCTTGTTGTATTCCGTCGGGGGCGTTCTGGTCATGGCCGCCCTGCTCGTGGCCGTCAACCTCATCGCATCCGGCTGGGCGTGCCGCGCCGACCTGACCCAGGACAAAATCTACACGCTCTCCCCCGGCACGCGCGCCATTCTCGCAAGGCTCGCCTCTCCGGTCACCATCCGCTTTTACTGGACGCAAAACGCCACCCCCACCGCCGAAAGCGTTTATATGGAAAATTTCGGGCGTGAAGTGTCCGACCTGCTGGACGAATACAAGCAGATCGCCGGCGACAAAATCATCATCCAAAAACTCGATCCCGAACCCGATTCCGACGCGGCCGATTCCGCCCGCCTGGACGACATCCAACCGCGGACGCTTTCCAACGGCGATAAATTTTATCTTGGCCTGGCCGTCAGCATGTTGAACGCCAAACAGGCCGTTTCGCTCAGCCCCGACCGGGATCGCCTGCTCGAATACGATATTTCGCGCGCCATTTCCCGCGTGATGACGCCCCAAAAACCCGTCGTTGGGGTCATGAGCGCCCTGCCGGTCTTTGGCGGCCAGGAAAATCCGGTGATGGAAGAGCAGGGCCAGCCCCCGCCGCAACCGTGGGCTTTCATCAATGAATTGAGCGGCGATTACACCGTTCGCCAGGTCCCGCTGGATACGGACAAAATCGCCAGCGACATCAACGTGCTCCTCGTCGTTCATCCCGCGGGCATTACGGACAAGGCGCAGTTCGCCATTGACCAGTTCGTCCTGCGCGGCGGCAAATTGATCGCGTTCCTCGACCCCTTGAATGTCTCCGCTTCCACTGGCGGCAATCCGATGATGAACCCATCCGCCGATCAGTCCGCCTCCACTCTCGATAAATTGTTGCCTGCCTGGGGCATCAAATTCACCAGTGGCAAGGTTGTGGCGGACTTGAACGATGAGGTGCAGTTGGCCGGTCCCAACGGCCAGCCGCGGGAAGCGCCGGCGTTTCTGAACGTGCCCGGAACGAGCCTGAACACCAACGACGTTATTACAAGCATGTTGAGCGATTTGTGGCTGCCCTTTGCCGGCGCCTTCACCGGCAAACCCGCCCCCGGCCTCGCCGAAAGTGTGTTGGCCAGCAGCACCAGGGACGCCGATCTGGCCGGTTCTTTCATGGCCCAATACTCCGGCGCGGACATGCTCAAAAATTTCAAGTCCGCCAATCGCGAGTATGCCCTGGCCATTCGCCTGACGGGCCGGTTTAAATCCGCCTTTCCCAACGGCCAACCAGGCCCCGGAACCAACAAGAACCGCGCCGCCTTTTTAAAGACCAGCGCCGCCGCCAACACCGTCATCCTCGTTGGCGACGCGGACATGCTGGCCGATGGCGTCGCCCTGCGCCAGATTGATACGCCCTTTGGGACCCTCTCCATGGAATTGAACGGCAACCTCAGCTTCCTGCAAAACGCCGTGGACCTCATGGCCGGTTCCAAGGACCTCATCGCCATCCGCGGCCGCGGCGTGGAAGATCGGCCGTTCACCGTCATTCACAAAATGCAGGCCGCCGCCGAGACCATCTATCAATCCAAAATCAACGATCTCCAAAACAGCCTTCAGCAAACCCAACAGCGCCTCCAGGATTTGCAGCAGGCCAAGAGCGCCAACCAACAATACATTCTTTCCCCCCAACAACAGGCCCAAATCGCAAAATTCCAGGCCCAGGAGGCCCAAACCCAAAAGGATTTGAAAAAGGTGCAGAGGGACCTTTTGCACGACGTGGACGCCCTCGAAGCCCGCGTTACCTGGCTGAACATCGGCGCCATGCCGGCTTTCGTGACGCTTTTCGGCATCAGCCTCGCCGCCTGGAAACGCAAACGGACCGCCGCCAAATGAACCAAAAGCAATTTACCCTGCTGCTGGCGCTCCTCCTCGTTCTTGGCGCCGCCGCCTGGTGGCATTCCCGCATACGATCCGCCGCCTGGGTGCCTTCCGCCGGCGCCACCCCCGGCGCGCCCCTGCTGGGCAATTTTCAAGTCAACGACGTCTCCCGCATCCGCATCCTGGACCGAACCAATGCCCTCGATTTGCACAAGGTCAACGGTATATGGGCCGTCGCGCAGCGTTCGGATTATCCGGCCGATTTTTCAAAAATCAGCCGGTTTCTCATCAAACTGCGCGATCTTAAAATTGTTCAGGCCGAGCCGGTCACGCCTGAACAATTGCCCCAATTGGACCTCGCGCCGCCCGGCCAGGGAACAAACTCCGCCACTCTTCTGGCGTTCTATGACGCCGCCGGCAAACCGTTGCGCGTCCTCCGCCTGGGCAGCCCGCACCTTCACCAATCTTCCGGTTTCCAAAGCGATAACTGGCCTGATGGACGTTACGTGCTCACCGCCAGCAATGCAACGTCCGTTGCCATTATCACGGACCCCCTCTCCGACGCCGGCACGGCGCCGCAATCCTGGCTGGACAAAAGCTTTTTCACCATCCGAAACCCCAACTCCATCTCCGCGCGTTTCCCCAACCCAACCAATTCATGGAAAGTCACCCGCCCCGGCCCCGCAAACTCATGGGCGCTGGCGGATGCCAAACCCGGCGAAAAATTGGACCCCAGCCAGGTTTCGTCCGTTGCCTACGGCATTTCGTCGCCATCGTTCGATGATGCCTTCCCCGCCCTGACCGGCGTATGGAGCCATCCGGCCCGCGTCGTCGTCACCACGACCAACGGGTTCCATTACGCCATCACCATCGGCAACAAGACCAACGAGGCCTATTACGTAAAAGTGCAAACCTCCTTTACCGCGCCGCCTGCGCCGGCAGCCGGTGGCAAGGAAACTCCCGCGCAAATCGCCGCCGCGCAAAAAGCTTACACCGCGAGCCTCAAAACCCTTCGCGACCAATTCCAGCAGGATACCGCCCTTGCCCGCTGGACCTACCTCGTGCCTGAGTGGACCATTCAACCGCTGCTCAAACACCGTTTCCAACTTTTGCTCCCCAATCCAAAACCGGCGGCAACCAAACTCCCGCCGGTACCCGCCGAAAAAGGCTCCGCCGGGAAATAACCCGCAAGTCCCGCGCCGCGTCGGGCGCAACGGGCCGCCCTGCCTGCGCCTTCGAGTTGACGCTGTTTTTGGATTTGGGAATTTTGGGAATTTGATGACTTTGGGCGCCGGTCCGTGGACAATGATCCGGTGAAGCCGATGTCATTCATGCTCATCGCCGGGGAGCCTAGCGGCGATTTGCTTGCGGCTGAATTGGCGGGCGCATTGCGCCGGGCCGCCGCCAACGACCCGCGATTTCCCGGCCTGCGCTTCTTCGGCGCCGGCGGACCCAAAATGGCCCAGGCGGGTATTGACATTGCCTTCGATCTTACCCAACACGCCGTCATTGGCATCTCAGACGTGTTGAAGAACTATTTCAAATTCCGCCGCCTCTTCAACCAGCTTCTCGCCCTGGCCGTCGAACGCAGGCCCCACGCCCTCATCGGCGTGGATTATGGCGGATTCAATCTGCGCTTCGCGCGGGCCGCGCGCGCCGTCGTTCGCGACAATCCCTTCTCTGGCTGGAATCCAAAAATCATTCAATTCGTTTCCCCACAAGTCTGGGCGTCCCGGCCCGGTCGCGCCGCCCTCCTCGCCGCAAATCACGATCTGCTCTTGAGCATCTTCCCTTTTGAAAAGGAATGGTACGCGCAACGTGCGCCGTCGTTGCCCGTCGTCTTCGTGGGCCATCCCCTCGTCGAACGCCTCGCCGTCTCGTCCACGCCCCGCCCCGAACCGCGTCCCGACTCCCCTCTCATCCTCCTGCTCCCCGGCAGCCGCAAAAGCGAATTGCTTCGCCATTTGCCCGTCATCCTGCCGGCTCTGAAACTGATCCGCGCCGGATTGCCCGGCGCAAAAGCAAAAATCATTCTGCCCGATGAATCGCTCGCCAGCCTGGCCAAATCCGCCGCACATGATGTCGAAATCCAGGTCGGACGGCTGCCGGAGGCCCTGGCCCATGCCGATCTCGCCATTGCCTCCACCGGCACCGTAACCATGGAGTGCGCCTTCTTCGGCGTGCCAGCCCTCACGCTCTATAAAACCTCCTGGCTCACCTACCAAATCGCCCGCCGCATCGTCACCGTTAAATCCCTGACCATGCCCAACCTTTTGGCCGGCGCGCCCGTCTATCCCGAATTTATCCAGTCCGACGCCGCTCCCGAACGAATTTCCCAAGCCGCCTTGCAACTGCTCCGAAACGAGTCCCAACGCCGACAAATCAAAGTCCAACTCCGGCGCGTCATCGCTTCCCTCGGCGGTCCCGGCGCCGCGGACCGCGCCGCCCGCGCCATACTGGATTTATTTCGCTGAGCCGGTTGCGGCAAATTCAATTTGAGTCCCTCGATTCCCCCTCCTACACTGCCGCGCATGGACACGCTATACGCGCCCTGGCGCATGGAGTATATCCTCTCTCCAAAGCCGGACTGGAAGCCCGGCCTCTTCGCCCGCATCGCCCAATCCTCCGATGACGAAGCCCATTACGTCATCTCCCGCGACCGCACCTGTTTCGCCCTGTTGAACGCCTATCCCTACGTGGGCGGCCATCTCATGACCGTCCCTTACAAGGAAACCCCCGATCTCAACGGCCTGACTGATGAAGAACTCGCTGATTTATGGAAGCTCACCCGCCGCTGCATCGGTGCCCTGAAGAATGTGATGAAACCCGACGGATTCAACGTCGGCATCAATCTCGGCCAGATCGCCGGCGCAGGCATTGTGGAACATCTCCACGTCCACGTCGTGCCCCGCTGGAAAGGCGATACCAATTTCATGCCCGTCATCGCCAACGCCACCGTCCTGCCCCAGGCCCTCAAGGACGTCGCCGCCAGCCTCCGCGCCGAACTCGCCGGGTGATGGCGCCGCGTCCGCCCTCCCGGAGTCTCTCTCTTTGCAATCCTTTGCCGCTGTCTTATTGCCGTCTATTCTGTATCCCCGGTTGAAATTTACACCAGCCCCAGTTGCAATTTCGCCGCTTCCGTCATCATTCCCTGGTTCCAGGGCGGGTCCCACACCAATTCCACGTTCGCCTCGTCAATCGGTTCCAGCGACAACAATTTGTTTTGCACGTCTTGCGCCAGCACCGGCCCCATGCCGCAGCCCGGCGCCGTCAGCGTCATTTTCACGTCCGCCTTGAAGGTCTCGTCCGAAAGCCGCGTGAGATGGCAATCATAAATGAGGCCCAGGTCAACGATGTTCACCGGAATTTCCGGATCGTAACAGGTCTTCAGCGCCTCCCACACCTGCCGCTCCAGTTCTTCCTGCGTCACAGGCCCGGCGAGGGTTGTCCGCGGGGCCGGCCCTGCCGCCCCTTCCATTCCCAGCGCATCGGCATCCTTGTCCGCAATCCGGAACATGTTGCCGTTGACGATCACGGTGAACGCCCCGCCGAGCGATTGGGTAATGTATGCCTGTTCGCCCTGGCGCAGCGTCACCTTCGTTCCCACCGGCACCACGGCGGCCTCCACGTCCCGGCTCAAAACCTTTGCTTCTCCTCCATTCATAACGTCATCATCGCCGCAATTGCCGCCCAAATCAACCGTGAATCAACGCCGGCGCCTCCCGGTGTCAGCCGATGCGCCAGACGATGCGCGCCTTGTTCAAATCGTATTGCGACATCTCCATCTTTACCCGATCGCCAACCGTCAATTTTACAAATTTCTTCCGCATTTTTCCCGAAATGATCGCCAGTACCTGGTGTTTGTTGTCCAGTTCCACGCGGAACATCGTCCCCGCCAGCACTGCCTGGATTCGGCCCTCAACTTCAATATGCTCTTCCATCAAAAGTCCGGCGATTCTAGCGGCCAACCCCTCCGCCCGCAAATATCAAATGTCCCCAGTATTGGCGACTCGCGGGAAATCAGGGATTTGGTAAGGTAAATCAGTTGTTGGATGCAAAAGGCAGTTATCGTGTGTATGGCGTTTGTCTGCGCGCCGCATCCGGGAAGGCTTTCGTGGTGCCATTTGCGTCTGTTTGCACCTGATTGCGCCTAGTTCTCGCTGAGAGGCCGGATTCGTCCGGCCTCTTTCGTTTTTTCCCCCGCCGATTTCCGGCATGTTTCCCTCCCAAGCCCGCTTGGTTCCATGCCCCGTTTCATTCCAATCGAAATGCGGTTAATCTGTTGCAAGGAGTGAAAAGCCCGATCGAATCCGCCCCCATCGTCATCCAGCACACGCGCCTGGATTCGCGCCGCGCCGAAAATGCGCTCATCAGCGCCGTTGCATTTGCCGATACGCGGTCCTAGCCTGACGGCCATGAGCTACCAGCCCATTGAGAATTACGGCGTCATTGGCGACCTCGAAACCATCGCGCTCGTCGGCCGGCATGGCTCGATTGATTTCATGTGTTTTCCCGCGTTCGATTCGCCCGCCATTTTTGCGCGGTTGCTCGACGACCAGCGCGGCGGTTATTTCAGCATCGCGCCCGCGGGGGGCGATTTCAAAACCCGCCAGCGATATTTTCCCGATACCAACATTTTGCTCACGCGGTTTCTCGGCGAGGACGGTATTGCCGAAATCTCCGATTTCATGCCCATGCAACACCTGGGCCATCAGCACAACCTCGTGCGCCGCGTCAAGGTCGTCCGCGGCCGCATCAAACTGCGCATGGTTTGCGCTCCGAAATTCGATTACGGGCGCGCCGGGCACACGGTCCGAAAAATTTCGGGCGGCGTGACGTTCGTTCCGGATGTGAAGAAGCTCCCCGCGGTGCTGCTGCGCGGCAGCGTGCCGTTGCGGGTGGAGAACGGCGCGGCGATTGCCGAATTTGAGTTGGGCGCCGATGGGCGGGAATGTTTCGTTTTGGAGGAAGGCGGCAAGGAATCGCCGTCGGCAAGCCATGATTACGTTTCCACGGCATTCAAGGAAACCATGAATTACTGGCTCCAATGGGTTGCCCGTTCCCAATATCAGGGACGGTGGCGGGAAATGGTCAATCGCTCCGCCCTCACCCTGAAATTGCTCACGTCCCTGCCCAACGGTTCCATCGTCGCCGCGCCCACGTTTGCCCTCCCCGAATTGATTGGCGGCCAGCGCAACTGGGACTATCGCTATACCTGGATCCGCGACGCCTCGTTCACCTCGTATGCTTTGATGCGCCTGGGATACATGGAGGAAACCCGGGCATTCATCGCGTGGATCGAAAATCGCTGCCGCGAACTCAAACCCGGACGGCCCCTGCAGGTCATGTACCGCCTGGATGGCGGCCGCGATTTGCCGGAAACCATTTTGGATCATTGGGAAGGCTATCGCGGTTCCAAGCCTGTCCGCATCGGCAACGCCGCCAGCAGCCAGCTCCAACTGGACATCTATGGCGAATTGATGGATTCCATTTGCATTTACGACAAACACGGCGAACCCATTTCCTACGATTTCTGGAGCAATCTCACCCGCCTCGTCGAGTGGGTCTGCAAAAACTGGCGCGCGCCCGACGATGGCATTTGGGAAGTCCGCGGCGGGCGCCGGCCTTTCTTCTACTCGCGCGCCATGTGCTGGCTGGCCATTGATCGCGCCATGCAAATCGCCCGCCGCCGCTCCTTCCCGGCGCCGCTTGTCCGCTGGCATAAAATTCGCGATGACATTTACAGGAACGTTTACAAGACATTTTGGGACCCAAAATTGAAGTCGTTTGTCCAGTATCACGGCGCCAAAACCGTGGACGCCGCCTCGCTGCTTCTGCCGCTGGTCAAATTCATCAGTCCCACCGATCCGCGCTGGAAATCCACCCTCAAGGCCATTGAAAAAAATCTCGTGGAAGATTCCCTCGTCTATCGCTATCGGCAGGGCGCGGCCGCGTCGGACGGCTTGACGGGAAATGAAGGCACGTTTTCCATGTGTTCGTTCTGGTATGTGGAATGCCTCGCCCGGGCGAACGATGTCAGGCAGGCGCGATTTATTTTCGAAAAGGCGCTTGGCTATGCCAATCATCTGGGCCTTTATGCCGAGCAACTCGGCCCCTGCGGCGAACATCTCGGCAATTTTCCCCAGGCGCTCACCCACCTGGCTCTCATCAGCGCCGCCTGGACACTGGACCGTCGCCTTTCACAAAAACCGATGGATGAGAGCGGTTGAAGAAATAATGTAGCCGTGCGGCAGCGAGGAATTTTGGGTTTTGGCGAGGCTGAGCGAGGGAGCATGTCCAAAGCGGCCTGTAACCGAGCGAAAACGAAGCCAAAACCCAAAAGAACCGCTGCCCTCTTCTTCCCAACCGCATGGCTACAGTATTTCTGATACCGCTCCAGAGGCCCGCTGCCCTCTTCAAACCCGCGCCGGGGCGCAACGTTCGCAAAGAAATTGTTTTTCAAAAACCTTCGCGCCCGTGTGCCTTTGCGCCTTCGAGCGAAGACGCGGTTTTGGTAGTGTCACGACAATTGTGTAAAAGGTTTGAGAGGGTGTTGATCCCAGTAAATGTTCATACGGTCAAAGACGCTGAAAAGGATGCGTTCACAACTGTTGCGGGTGGTGAAGGCGCACATCGTCCGGATGCGGCGGCGCACTTC
>JAGWNY010000009.1 GCA_028872915.1 Verrucomicrobiota bacterium | reverse complement strand
GAAACCTGGGCGCAAATCGCCTCGCTGCTGGACGGCGCGATGGGAAAGCTCGGCCGGAAAGACCACGACGCACTCGTGCTGCGCTTTTTTGAGAACAAGAATTTTGCGGAGGTGGGCGCGGCATTGGGCGCGAGCGAGGACGCGGCCAAGATGCGCGTGGGTCGCGCGTTGGAAAAGTTGCGGAGATTTTTTGCCAAACGCGGCGTGAATCCGACGGCGGCAGCGATTGGCGAAACCATTTCAGCCAACTCGGTGCAAACCGCGCCGGCGGCGCTGGCGAAGACGGTGACGGCGGTTGCGCTGGCAAAAGGCGCGGCTGCTTCCACTTCAACCTTAACCCTCACCAAAGGAGCATTGAAAGTTATGGCATGGACGAAAGTGAAGACGGCGATTGTGACCGGCGTGGTGGTGTTGCTCGCGGCGGGAACAACGACCGTGGTAGTTGAAAAAGCAGCACACTACTATTCATTGAGACAGCGGCTAGACTACGCATCGCCGCAAGTCCACATGAAAACCTATTTCATCGAAGTGCCGGAGCGCGACGTTGCGGCCATTCTGAAGGCCGGCACGATCATCAACACCACCAACGGTAATTCGGTCGAAATTCTCGACGCCGACAAGGTCGCGCAATTGTTTCGCCTGTTCAGGTCGGACAGGGCGCAAATCCTGGCCGCGCCGCAAGTGGTCACTCTCGCCGACAGGCAAACCATGATGCGCGCCGGGAACGTGTCCGTGGATTTGGTTCCGACTCTGCTTGACGACGGTTACACCCTGAAAATGAAAATCATCGCCAGTGCATCGGAAACGCTCACTGCCGACGCCAACGTTTGGGACGGCCAGACCATCGCGCTTGGCACGCAAAAATCTGATGGCCAAAACCGGCTGTTTGTGTTCACCACCGTTCAACTGATTGACGCGGCGGGAAACGCGCTTCACCCCAAAACCAGGTTGCCGATCCGTCCGGGGACCATTCCGCCGCAATAGCTTTTTCCTGTCACCCCTGCCAAAGCGAAGCTGTGGCGGTTCAAACCGTTGCTTGCGGCGCAGAAAGTTCCTGCCACTCAAAATAATCTGTTCGCTTTGGGTGATCGGCGGCATTTATAGGTGGATGCAGCTATTGGACGACATCGCCTTGCTGCGCGAATACACCGAGCATGGGTCGGAAGAAGCCTTTGCCACGCTGGTGACGCGGCACATTGACCGCGTTTATTCCGCCGCCCTGCGCCACACCCGCAATCCGCACTCCGCCGAGGAAATCACGCAGGCCGTCTTTGTCATCCTGGCCCGGAAATCGCGCCAACTGCGCAAAGGCGTCATCCTCGCCGGCTGGCTTTATCAAACCGCGCGGCTGACGGCCATCACCCATATTCGCGGCGAAATCCGGCGCACCCGGCGCGAACAGGAGGCCTTCATGCAAACCGAGTTGAACCAAACCGGGTCCGACTCCTCGCGCCCCGGCAGAACCGGGACGGAAGCCTGGCCGCAAATCAGCACGCTGCTGGACGCCGCACTGACGGGCTTGAACGAAACCGACCGCAACGCCATCGTGCTGCGGTTTTTCTACGGCAAGAGCATGGGCGAAATCGGAACCGCCCTGGGCGCGAGCGAGGATTCGGCCAGAATGCGGGTCAATCGGGCCATTGAAAGATTGCGCAAATTCTTTTTCAAACGCGGCGTGGACTCGACGGCTTCGGCCATTGCCGAACAGATTTCCGCCAATTCCATTCAAGCCGCGCCGGCGGCGCTGGCAAAGACGATTTCCGCCATTGCGCTGACGAAAGGCGCGGCGGCGAGCGGTTCAACCTTAACCCTCGTCAAAGGAGCATTGAAAATTATGGTATGGCAAAAGACCAAAACGCTGACCGCCTTGGCCGCCGCAACGATCGTGGCGGCCGGCACAACAACCCTCGTCGCCCAACGCGAGCTTCCGCCCCGCGCGGGCGATTTACGCGACGCCGGACACCATGCTGAAATATCCTACGACTTGCTGGACGATGCCTGCCAGTTTGCCGCGGGCGTGGACCAGAGCCAATTCGTCGTTCGCGTCCTCATCTCGTCACGGAACAAAGCGGTTCAACCGCGGGACATTCACCTTCTGATTCAGAAGCCCGACGGACGCCTGATTCCTTTGCAACTTGGCCCCAAAGGCGAGGTTCTCAACTTCCCGCATGACGCCGGCCTGCGTCGCGAAAATCCCCGCATCATTTCCAATCAACCGAAAGGGACGCTTTCCATGACGCTCAATTACTTTCTGCCCATGCCACCGAACCTGGCCTTTCGCTATGACCGCCTCACGGCGGGAGTCGCTGAAGCCAACAAGGCCATCGGCGCCGCGGACAAAATGATCAAGGCCGGCCATTTTACCGGGGCTCCCCGGATCACCCGGACGGTGGACGGGGTGGTCTTTGTCTTTCCCAAAGCCGCCGCGAAACGCGCAACCGTGGAAATTGCCGCCGCGACCGGCAGCCAGACCTATGTCGCCAACGCGGACGGCATTGCGAGGGTGAGGCTGGACAAGCGCCTTTCGGCACAAGACCCGGAGGTTACGTTCTCTCGCAAGCCGCTGTACATTGTTCCAGACTTGCAGCCCTGACGCGCCCGTGGCGCGCCTGTCGCAAAATCAAATGACTTCCGGCGGCGCCGGCAAATTGGCGCGCCATCACGCGCCTCGAATGGGCGGCGCCGTCACGAGCAGATGCCCGTCTGCGTTTATCCGGGTCTGCAAATCGGGCAGGCTGCGCCGCGCCGGGCCGTGTGTGACATGCCCCTGGGCATCAAAGGTTGAGCCGTGACAGGGACAATAAAAGGAATCGTCCGGTTCCGCCTTTACCTTGCAGGCGCGATGCGTGCAAATGGAGGACAGCGCCATCAATTTTTCCCCGCGCCGAATGACGAAGAATCCCTCGGAACGAAACGCCGCATACACGCCGTCCTTCGCGTAGCCGGCGACAGGCCCCGCGTTGACGATCCGTTCCTTGCCCGCGGAGGACATGACGGCATTGCTCGTCGAACTGCAACCGGCGGCAAACATTGCCGTTAAGATCAAAAATTCGCGGCGGCTGATTTTCATGACCGCGTCCTGTTTTTAATATTGAAACACTAGGCTCACTACCACGCCCCAATGAACGTCATCATGCGCCGCGCTGTTCAAGGGAAAGACAAACGCGATGCCCGGCCGCGGTTGGATGGGGCCAATGGCCTTGAGGTTAAAACGCAGTCCGGCGTCCGCCAGCAGGCTGTTGCGGCCCGCATTGCCCTTGTTCATTTCCGTGTCGCCAACCAATTCCAGGACCGGGATTGTCTGCAAGACGCCCGGCAGCGGCAATGAATCGCGCGGAACCGTCCAACCAAACGCAAATCCGTATTCAAACGTCTGCAAACCGCCGGCCTCGCCGGGACCGAACAATGTGGAATAGCCGAGAACGGCCTGGGTCGTAAAATGGCCCGCCTTCAAATCATCAAAAATTTTCGGGACCAATTCGGCATTTTTCCCGAAAGCCGATCCAGTGGGAATGCCCGCTTCCAATCCGGCGCCCAATGTCGAATCCACCCGGCCGTTCGCCGAAACGAACTGGTAAAACGGGCGACGCGCACCGAGATTCACGTTGTCAAAACCTTCGGTCACGGCGCCGCTGGAAACATCGCGCTCCCACGGAACCTCCAATTCAACTGTCGCCACGCCAATTCCGTCCTCGACTTCCGGATGCACCACGTCCGTCCTTGTGGCGCCGGCTTGGGTGTGCAGCCAATCCAAGCGCGCCTCGCCTGGTTCGAGGTCCGAATCGTCCACCCGAAACGGCTCCGGATAAACGCCCTGGCCATAATCGCTTCGGTGGTCCAACAAGCCAAATGGGCCGTAGCGGGTATCGGTTGGTGACACCGGGGAAATGGAGGCAGCGTGGCTGGACCCAACGGCCATCGCGCAGAGGCAGCCGATGATGAAAATGTTTTTCATGCGCAGAAGGGTAGCCGCGTGAGGATTTTTGCGCTGCCGTTCGCTTGCCATTTTTTGTCGGCAAGTTGCGCCGCGTAACGTATGCAAGCCGGCAGCCTGTGCGGCCTTTTATGTCCGCCTTTTCAAGGGATACAACGCCGGGCAGCAACCCATGGTCTGGCAGAACGCCTGGCTGAAATGACTCAAGCTGGAATACCCCACTTCCATCGCCGCTTCCGTCACGTTGTATTTTCCGCTCTTGAGCAATTCGGCTGCTCGCTCCATGCGAAGTTTGCGGAGATATTGCGGAATAGTCGTCCCTGTTTCCCGTGAAAACGTCCGGCTCAAATAGAATGGGCTGCATCCGGCCTCGCAGCCAATTTCCTCCAACGCGGGCGGTTCAGCCAAATTACGACGCAGAATGGCGATGACCCGATCCACGCGCTCCCGCGCAAGCCGCTTTTGCCTGTCGCAGAAGAGTTCATCGTTGCCCCGCCGCTCAAAGAAAAAGTCCGCCATCAATTGCAGCAGCCTGCCCTGATACCACAACCGGCGCGCTCCTTGAAACGAAGGCGGATGCAGTAGTTGCGAAATCATTCGTTCCTGTTCGGCGTTCAGCCGATGGATTTCTCCCAAACCGGCGGGAGCAGTATCCGAGAGCAGAAATTTCCCGACCAAATCATGAAGCGCGCCGTCGCAGGGCAGCAAGTGGTCGCGGAGAAATTTTCGGGAAAACCTGGCCGTGACAAAACGATGCGCCTGGCGCGGCTTCCGCCAGGCCCGCAATTCATTCCTTCCAGGCGCGTAAAAGCCCCCTGTCAACGGTTCAAAATCCACGCCGCCTTCCGCATGGCGAATGGAGCCTTCTCCCGCCAGGTTGAGGCAAAGCTCAAGACAGTCGGGCTGAAATTGGCGAGACCATTCGTACACGGCATCCGAATCCAATTCAAAATCATGCCCTTCGATGCCGATGCCTTGTTCATCATTTCCGTAAAGCCGCTGTTGGTGAATGCGGCGGAATGGCAGGCCCCGGGGCCGCCCGTTCCGTTCCGGCCTGCTTCGGTTGGTTGCACATTCGGTTGTCGCGGCGACGCTCATTTCATTGCATTGTGGAAAATGATTTCGGAAATAGTAAATCAGGTTTTGGTTCTAATCTAAACATTTATTGTCAAAGGCAGGGCAAGCATTGTCTGAAGTTGAACGTTGCGCCAGATGCTGCCCCGCTCCCGCGTCCCCGCGCCCGAATACAGGCGGACCGTTGGGATTTGACCCGTCCCCTTGCCTTTCATCCCAAATGTGGCAGTATATTGGCACATTAAACACAATTATTGCAACCATGAGCACACCAAAAATCATTGCTTATTTAAAACCAACCTGCGGCTGGAGCCAGGGCGTGCGCGCCGTGCTGCGCAAATATGATCTGCCCTTCGAAGACCGCGACATCATCAACGACCCCTTGCAGCGCCAGCAAATGATCGAAAAAAGCGGCCAGATGCTCAGTCCCTGCGTCGAAATCAACGGCCGGATGCTTCCCGACATTAGCGGCGAGGAACTGGAGGCCTGGATGCTCTCGAACGGCATCGTCTCCCCCAACAACCGCGCGCCCGATGCTCCCATCAACCAGCCATGCGCGCACGAAATGCCCGAAAGCGCGCCTGTAAATTTCAAGCAAGGGTAGTCCGCCAAAAAATTTCTTCTGATCAACGGAAACGTTGCCCCCGGCCCCCGCGGCCCAAGTCTCCGGCGCGCGTCCCCCGCGCCGCTGTCTTGCGCGCTGCAAACATCGCACGAACTTTGAAACCTTTGGCCTCCGTCGGTTTTAAATGGTAATCATTCTGTATGCCGGAATTTTCCTACAAGGCGCGCCGCCGGAGCGGCGAACTCGTTGAAGGGGTTTTGCAAGGGGCCGATCGTTCGGCGGCGGTCGCTCAGATCGAGCGGCTGGGCCTTTTTCCCGTTGCGGTGGACACTTCCCGCGGCGGTCCCGCGCCGGCGAAGGCGCGCGCGCGCGCGGACATCGCCTCCCTGCTGCCTCCCGCCATCCGCGCCCATTTGCAACGCCAACGCAAGCCCGGCTTGCAGGAAATGGCCACGTTCACCCAGCAACTCGCCAATCTGCTTCAGGCCGGCATGCCTCTTTCCAGCGCCCTCAACAGCATGACTTACCTGCAAACCAAGGGCATATCCTCCGATGTCAGCCGCCAGCTCAAGCAGGAAGTTTCCGAAGGCCGCTCGTTGTCCGACGCCATGTCCAGGCAGCCCCGCGTTTTTTCCGATCTCTACGTCAACATGGTCCGCGCCGGCGAACAAAGCGGCGCGCTCGTGGACGTGCTTCGCCGCATGGCCGAACACTTCGACCGTTTCGCCCAGGTCCAGTCCAAATTCACTTCCGCCCTCGTCTATCCCATTATCGTCTTTTTTGCCGGCGTCGGCCTCATCGTTTTTTTCCTCTGGTTCGTCCTGCCGCGGTTCATGTCCCTCTTCGGCCAGATCGGTTTCACCCAACTCCCCCTTGCCACCCTCATTTTGATTGATATCAGCAATGCCTTTACACATTGGTGGTGGCTCATGGGTCTTGTCCTCCTCACCCTCATCGTGCTCTTCAAACGTTTTCAGGCCAGTGACATCGGCCGCCAAAAAATAGATGAGTGGAAAATGAAACTGCCCGTCTTCGGCAAGATCATCCGCCTCAACCTCTACGGCCAGTTCGCCCGCACACTCTGCACCCTCCTGGGAAACGGCGTTCCGGTCCTCACCGCCCTCAAAATTACCGAACAGGTCATCCCCAACAGCGTCATCAAAGCCGCCGCCGTCAAAACACGCGAAGCCGTCACCGATGGCAAGACCCTCGCCCAGCCCCTCGCCGCCAGCCGCGTCTTTCCCCAATTGATGGTGGACCTCGTCCGCATCGGCGAGGAAACCGGCAAGGTCCCCGACGCTCTGAACAACGTCGCCGAAACCTACGAAAACGAACTGGCCATCTCCCTGCGCGTGATGACCAATCTCATCGAGCCGGCCCTCATCGTCGCCATTTCCCTCGGCGTCGGTTTCGTCCTGGTTGCCGTCTTGAGCGCCATGTTCCGCATGGTCTCCAACATCGGCTCTTCCATGGGAGGCGGCTGATGGCAACCGCCGCCTTCAAACGCCGCGCCGCATTCACCCTCATGGAACTCATGATGGTCGTCGCCATCATCGGATTGATCATGGCCATGGGCATCCCCTCCATCCTGCTGTCGCTCCGTCAAGCCCCGCTTCGCAACGCTGTCAACGGCGTTCTCGAAATCTGCACCCGTTCCCGCGATCAGGCCATCCTCGCCCGAAAAATCGTCACCGTCACCTTCGAGCCAAAAACAGGCCTTGTCCAAACCGACGCGACGCTGGACAAAGCCCTCCCTTCCAGCCGCCTCGGTTACGCTCCGGCAACTTCCATTCACCTCGACTCCTCCGTTTCGGTCCAGATGCTCGACATCGATCTCTTCGATGAAACTCGCGCCGCCTCCGCGACCATGCAATTCTATCCAAACGGCACCTGCGATGAAATGACTCTCGTCGTGGTCTGCAACGGCCAATACCGCGAAATTTCCATGGACCCGACCACGGCCCTCGCCTCCGTGGAAATCATCCGATGAAATCCCCCTCCTCCCAATCGCACCCCGCCTCGGCGTTCACGCTCATCGAAGTCATGTTCGCCGTCGTTTGCTTCTGCACCGCCACTTTCGCCATCCTCGCCCTCGTCTCCCAATCCCTCGAAAACACCCGCCGCCTCCAGCAGCCATCCGTGGATGCCGGCCTCGTCGCCGCCGCCATCTATGCCCCAACCAACAAAATCTACGTCGGCACGCTCTCCGGCAACCTCGGCGATATCCTGGGCGGCGCGTATGATAACTACTCCTGGGAAGGTGTGGCCGATCGCGAACAAACCAACCGCCTTCGCCGCGTGGACATCACCATCCGGCGCGACGATACCCAGGCCATTGTCTCGCGGGAACGGTTTTTGTTTTACAAACCCCAGTCGCCGCCGGCTTCGTTGGAAGGATTGTCTTCCCAATGAAAATCGCCGCCACCTCCCCGCGCGACGGCGCGAATCTGATCCGCGGCCCATCCCTCCGCTTCCTGGAAAGGGCGAATTATTTTAGCCCGGGACAAACCCGCGCCATCGCGTGCCGCCCGGGGAAATCGTCCCGCGGGCCAGCCTTCACCCTCATTGAAGTCATGGTCTCCATGGTCATTTTCACCCTCGTCGTCGCCGCCATCTATTCCACCTGGTACCTCATTCTCCGCGCCACGCGCGTCGGGCAGGCAGCCGCCGCCCAGGCCCAGCGCCAGCGCATCTCCGTCCAGACCCTCGACGAGGCGCTTACCGCCATTCAATCCTTCCAGGCCTCCATGCAGTATTACACCTTCTCCCTCCAAAACGGCGATTCTCCCTCCCTCGGCTTTACCGCCCGCGTGCCGGACGACTTTCCCCGCGGCAAACGCTACGGATATTTCCCCGTGCGCCGTGTCATCTTTTCCCTCGAACCCGTCACCGATCTCGTTACTCATAAGTCGCAAAACGACCTCGTCCTTCGCCAGCATCCCTACCTCACCCCCATGGACAAGGACGAGCAGGAAACCCCCTACGTCCTGGCACGCGATGTGCAAAGCTTCAAGGTCCAATGCTGGGACACGAACAGCCAGCAATGGTCCTCCGAATGGGATGATACCAACGACATCCCCTCGGAAATCCGATTCACCATTGTCTTTGGCGGCGCCAAAAAAGATGCCTCCAACCCCGACCTCTCCATCACCCGTCTGGTTTCCATCCCCAGCCAGACCATGCCGTCCTGGGCCCAGGCGCCGGGCCACACGTTTGTCACTACCCCTCCACCGCCGCCTCCGCAAGTTCACTTGTGATGAACCTCCGCCCTCCACAACCTGACCGCCGCGGCTTTGCGCTGATCATGGTCATGATTGCCATCATCGTCCTGTCCGTCATGGCTGCCATCCTCGCCTACTCCATGCGCGTCGAGGCCCGCCTCTCCATGAACGTGAACAACAACCCGCAACTCGTCTGGATGGGCCGCTCCGGTGTTCAACTCGATTGTTGGCTGATTGCCCAGGAAGCCCGCCTGCCCTACACCTCTCTGAACGAATACTGTTTCGGCGGCCCGGGCGCCCCGGATGAAACCAACGGCCCCCTCGCGGCCCTTGCCCCGGGCCAGCCTCAAAACCTCGCCCACTACCAGCTCGGCTCCAATAGCTGGGTTTCCATTCAAAACATTGATCAGGAACGCCTTTTCAACGTCAATGTCGCCAGCGCCTCACAAATCCAGGCCGTGCTCAACCTCATGGGCGTGGACGCCGGCGCCGCGGCCATCGTGTCGGATTCCATTCTTGACTGGGTCAACCAGGGGGATGATCCACGCATTTCCGGCGCCAAAAACGACTATTACCAAAACCTCAACCCTCCCTACAATTGCAAGGAGGCGCCCATGGACAACATCTCCGAACTGCTCCTCGTCCGCGGCATCACGGAGCATCCCAACATCTATTTCGGCGGCATGGATTCCAATTCCACCGCTCCTGTCTTCCATCACCAGCTTGGCTTCGGCGGCCCTCCCGGCGCCGAGGATTATCCTTTTGGACTGAAGAACGTTTTTACGCCTTTTTCAAACGGCCACGTCAACGTCAATACCGCCGGCCTCAACGTCCTGGCGATCGTCCTGGGCGGCGACACCAACATTGCCGCCGCCGTCATGCAGTTGCGCGCCGGCCCCGACCTCCAGGATGGCACCGCCGACGACCAACCCTTCAAGAATGTCAGCCAGCTCCAAATGGCCGGTGTCGCCCCGCAGGTCATGGGCGCCCTCGCCCAATTCTGCACCATCAAAAGCACCACGTACGAAGCCACCGTCGTCGCTCATCTGGGCGACGTTTCCCGCGTTTTCAAAGCCATCCTCGTCCTCAGCGGCAACTCCGTGAACGTCTATAACTTCTACGAGGAAAATTAATACTGGCGAGCTTTGAGGGCGCGACGCTTTTGTTGCCGGCAAAATTCTCCCCAGACCCGGCGTTTCTCAAGTCGCGCGCGGAAAAATGTCTGGCGGGCCGCGCCCGGAACACGCCCGGCGGGGGCGTTTGAAAATAGCCCGCCGTTTCAACGGTGGGTAACTGCGGGCAAAGTGGCAAAACTCGTGGGTGAAATAGGACGAATTACCTGACAACTTGAATCTCAGACCGCTCTATATCTCCAATCTCTTCTCAAACCGCGTCAAATTCTTCGCGCCGCTCGCCGTAATCCACGCCACGTCCTCCAGCCGCGCGCCGCCAATTTCCGGATAATACAAACCCGGCTCCACAGTCACCACCTGTCCCGCCTTCAGCCGCCCCTTGGCCGTGGAACCCACCCGCGGCGCCTCATGAATTTCCAGGCCCAGCCCGTGCCCCGTCCCGTGAAAAAATCCCTCCATTCGTCCGTGCCGCCGCCCCGTCCTGTATCCCCGCCCCTCAAAAAATTTCTCCACCGCATGATGCACCCCTGCCGCTGCCGCTCCCGGCTGCAGCTTTCCAAAAGCCAGGCGCTGCCCTTGCAACACCGTCCCATAGAGCCGCCGCGCCGCCTCGCTCGCCCGTCCCCGCACCACCGTCCGCGTTATGTCCCCAAAATAACCCGTCGCCTGCGCTCGTGGAAAAATGTCCAGGATGATCAACTCATTGGCCCGCAGCGGCCCGTGTCCGCACTCATGTGGATCGCACGCCTGCCGCCCTCCGGCCACAATCGTATGCGCCGCCAGCCCGCCCGCCTGCAATATCGCGCAATCAATTCCCTCCCGCACCCGTTCCGACGTCAGCCTCCTCCCTTCATGCATCAATTTCCCCCCCTTTCCAATCTTCGACGCCCGCAGTATCCGCATCGCTTCCGCCATCCCCGCCTCCGCCATCCGCAACGAGGCCGAAATCTTCCGCGCTTGCTCCGCCGTCTTGAATTCCCGTTCCGAAAACAAATCCCCGCGCGGCGTTACCCGCACCCCGGCCGCCTCCAACTGCCTCGCCAGCCCCAGCGGAAAATTCTCCGGCGCCATCACCCTCCGCGCCCGGCGCTGCCGCAGCGCTTCCACGATCACCTCCGCAAATCCAGGATGCCGCGCGCCCCGCGCCCGCAACTTTTCCTGCATCGCGCTCAACGCCTCCACCCGGCAATGCGACTGCCTCCGCGCCCGGTCAATCTCCAAATCGCTTGCAAAAATCGTCGCCTCGCCCTTCGTTTTCAGGTAGATAAACGCGTCCGGCGCGAACAAGCCCGTCGCGTGCAGCATGTTCGCGTCCCGCTCGCTGTCCGCCACCATCAGCACCGTCCCCCTTTTTGAGTCAGCGCTCAATTCACGTAAGTCGGCGACAAAAAATACATGTACCCGGCCTGTAACTTTGGAAGGTCAATCCCCAGGTCCAGCTTGATATCATGCGCCCGGCTGCCTTGGCCAAACATCGAGAAAAAGTCCGACAAATTATATTTCACGTGATATTCCACCAGGTTCGCCTTGCCGATGCCGGCGATCTTTTCCGCGCGCGCCACCGCGTCATCGAAATCTCCAAGCTGGTCCACAAAACCCAGTTTGAGCGCTTCCTCGCCTGAAAGCACCCGCCCGTCGGCATATTTCTGCCAGTCCCCCGCCAGCGCCCGCCCCAGGTCTCCGTTCCTGGCGTGTGCCGACGCCCGCCCCGCCTCCACCACGCTTTTGAACTGGCCATACGTCTCGTCAATCAATCCCTGCACCATCGCGTGTTCCCCGGACGGAATCTGGTTCGTCTCCCGGTCGCCGCTTAACATGTCCTTGTATTTCCCGCTCTTGTACGTCACCGGCCGGATTCCAATCTTGTCCAGCAACCCCCGGTAATTCCACGTGTGTAAAATCACCCCGATGCTTCCCGTGATTGTCAAACGATTTGCCACAATCCACCGGCACGGCGCCGAAATGTAATAACCTCCGCTCGCCGCCAGGCTCCCCATCGAACAAATCACCGGCTTGTGCGATTCCTCCTCGAATTTCGTGATCGCCCGGTTGATCTCATCCGACGCCATCACTTCCCCTCCCGGTGAATTCACCTTTAATATCACCGCCTTGACCCGGATGTCCTTGCGCGCCCGCCGCAATTCCGCCCGAATCAAATCCACCATGCTGTTGCCCTGCTGGTCCATTGCCTCCCCCGTGATGATCCCCTCCACCGGCACCACGGCCACTTTGTTTGCCGAATCCTCGTTGCGCAGCACCGTTTCCTCCAGCCGCGGCCCGCTGGTTCCCATCATCCCGCTCCCGAAATCCTGCGCCAGCCCCCGCGGAAACTGCAGCGCATGTGAAATCGCCTGGACAAAATTCCCGCATAGACTGAACGCCAGCAGCACCAGCAATAGAATCGCGAAAATCATCCAACCCCGCCCCTTTCGCGGCCGCGGCGGCGGCGCCGTGATAATTGGCGGTGGATGCATGGGTGGTGGAGGCCCTCCGCTGCCTTCGGCCGAAAAATTTGTATCCATAATGACCGCAAGCTAAACCACAACCTTGCAACCGGCAAGACGCATCTGCCATTCAATCCGTGGCTGATAAATTTGCCCCTTCGCGTCTTTGCGTGGGTTTTCCCGCCGGTTCATGGTTTCTTTTAACTCAGGGCCTGTCACCATGAACCGGGAGGCGCAGTCGCTTCAACCCTTCCACAAAATCGCGGGGTGGCGGAGCTTCAAATTCCATTCGTTTCCCCGTGCGCGGATGCACGAATCCCAGTTGCCGCGCGTGCAACATCACCCGCGGCGCCTCATAGCCGGTCGCCTCCCTCAATATCCGATTTTCCCGCGCCCCGTATGTCCCGTCTCCAGCCACCGGATTGCCCAGATGCGAAAAATGCACGCGAATCTGATGCGTCCGGCCCGTCAAAATCCGGGCTTCCACCAGCGTTGCCTCGTTCAGCCGTTCCAGCCTCCGCCACCGCGTGTGCGCCGCCCGGCCCCGCTCCTCATCGCTCACGGCCATCCGCTTGCGATGCGACGGATGCCGCCCAATCGCCGCCCGCACTTCCCCCGCCTCCCCCGCCATCGCCCCGCACACAATCGCATGATAAACCTTCCGCACTTCCCTTTCCGCGAATTGCTTCGAGAGTCCCACGTGCGTTTCATCGTCCTTCGCCGCCACGAGGCATCCGCTCGTCTCCTTGTCCAGCCGATGCACGATGCCCGGACGCGCCACGCCGCCGATGCCGCTCAATTCTCCCTTGCAATGGTGCAACAGCGCGTTGACCAGCGTGTGTTCATCGTGTCCGGCCGCCGGATGGATCACCATCCCCGCCGCCTTGTTCACCACCACCAGCCATTTGTCCTCAAACAAAACCTCCAGCGCCATTTCCTCGGGCTCCGCCCCCGCCGCCCTCGGCTCAGGCCAGCGCACCTCAATCCTTTCTCCCGCCCGCGGCGAATGCGCCGGCTTCGCCCGCCGCCCGTTCACCAGCACGTGCCCCTCCTCAATCAGCCGCTTGAGCGCCGCCCGCGATGCCGCCGGAAATTTCTCCCGCAGGTAAAAATCCAGCCGCGCATCCGGTCGCGACTCCGTCACTGCGAAATTGTCCGCGCGCAAAGCCATCGAAATTCCATCCGTTTGTTCCATCTTTTCGTCACTTCGCCGCCGGCGCCTCTTTTCCCGGCGCGCGGTCGCTTCTCCACGTAATCAAAAAAATCAAGCCGACCCCGCTGCAGATTGCCGTGTCCGCCACGTTGAACGCCGGAAATCCAATCTCCCCTCCCGTGCCGCGCAATTGCGCGTAAAACCGGATGAAATCCACCACTTGATGCCGCGCCAGGCGGTCCGCCAGGTTCCCCGCAATCCCTCCGAACAGCAGGCCAAAGGCAATTTGTCCAGGCAACCGGTCCGCGTCGAAATGGCGGCGCGTCAGAAACAGCGCCGCGAACGCCAGCAACATCACCACGACCAACAAGCTGTTGTTTCCGCTGAAAATGCTCCACGCCGCCCCCGTGTTTCCCCAATGCACGAATTTAAAAAATCCCGGAATGATCACCCGTTCCTCATCCGGCGCCAGTGAATGCACTACCATCCATTTGGTGAATTGGTCCACCGCCAGCACCGCCAGCGCCAGCGCCGCCATCCGCCCGTTCGATTTATGAAAAATACCCATGCCAATCAAGGCCACGGTCCAAACTTCGCCCCACGAAGTCAAGCTTCCCCACGCCGCCCGGCTCCCGGAATCTCGCCTTGGGTTCGGCGCGCGGAAAATATTTTTCGCAAAAAACAATTTTCAAGTTTCCTTTTTCTGCCATCTTTCCGTTGAAATGGTCGGCAACCTTTTCAATGAGCGAATTCATGTCGCGGAAACGTTTTCCGACGATGAACGCCTCGTTTTGATCCTCGACGATGCCCTGGAATGCGCCAAAAAACTTCCCGCAAACTTCTTTTCCCTCATCATCACTTCACCGCCCTATAATTTGGGAAAGGAATATGAGCGGCGTTCTTCTTTGCGCAATTACCTTGCGCTGCAAAAACCCCTGATCCACGAATTAAAACGCGCGCTAAAACACAACGGCAGCATCTGCTGGCAGGTGGGTAATTATGTCGAGGACGGCGAGGTTTTCCCATTGGACGTTTTTTACTACGACCTCTTCAAGAACGAAGGGTTGAAACTACGCAACCGGATTATTTGGCATTTTGAGCATGGCTTGCATTGCAGTCTCCGTTTTTCCGGTCGTTACGAAACGCTGCTTTGGTTCACCAAGTCGGACAATTATGCCTTCCACCTCGACCCGGTTCGAGTTCCCGCAAAATATCCCGGCAAGCTCCATTTCAAAGGCGGGAAGCGCGGCCAGCCATCCGGCAATCCACTTGGCAAGAATCCATCCGATGTCTGGCAAATTGTCGCCCAGGACTGGGAACGCGAGGTATGGGAAATTCCGAACGTGAAAGCGAACCACCCGGAGAAATCAGACCACCCTTGCCAGTTTCCTGTCGAACTGGTTGAACGGTGCGTGCTTGCGTTTACTGGCAGGAATGATTGGGTTTATGACCCTTATTGCGGCGTTGGTTCCGCGCTTATCGCTGCCGCCAAACATGGCCGGCGCGCGGCTGGCTGTGACCGCGACCAAACTTATTTGGCCGTTGCGCGGGAACGTCTTCAAAAATTGGCCGATGGAACGCTGAAGATGCGTCCGCTAGGCAAGCCGGTTCATGTGCCGACCGGTCGCGAAAAAGTCGCCCAAAGACCCGCTGCTTGGGACACGGAAAACGTTTTGCTATGAAGATTGCCGCGCAATTCTCCTTCAACAAAGGCGAAACCTACATCGCAAAAAAACACCAAAACCTGCTTGGTGAAGTTTATGGCGTCATTTCTCGCGTGGATGCCGCGCCTTGCAAGACCAAGACTAGCAAGGAAAAAACCATGCCTGGGAAGATGCTGTTCAGCCCGTTCGCGTTAAACCGTGCTTTCAAGGCGGAATTCACACCCTTGGCTTGGGCCAATTGCAAAGTGCCCTGCCAATACCCGACTGAATTTTACAAACCCGGCTACAAGCCCAAGCCGCTCTCCCAGGGCGCGTTTCGCGATATGGATTTCGTGAAGGAAGAACTGGGCGTTGAAGTTCAATTCGGCAAATACGCCTTCATGGTCTATAACGTCTGCGCCAAGATGACGATCTTCCACAAACTCGGCCACATCAATGCCGGGATTGAGATTGTCCCCATCAAACGTTTTGCCGACCAGATGTCCACCGGTGTTTCCTGTTTCGAGCAGTTTGTCTGGGACTTGCAGCATCGCGGGGTTTCAGACATTGACATCCCCGTCTTGATCATCGGCATTGACGCCTGAGAATGGCGGACACCAAGGCATCCGGCAAGGAAGTGGGAGCCAACGATGATGTTGCCTCTCAAGATTATTGGTCGCTCGCCTGTTATCTGCACGACACCAAGCAAACAAATGCCCTCAAGCAACTGAATGGCGTCATGGCCGATGAAAGGGGGCTGGATGAACGATGCCGGCTTGTCGCTGACTGAAGACAAGCCCCACGCCGCCCTCCGTCTCTTTCCTCCAAGCTCATGCCCTGTCATGGCGCCAGTTGTTTAACGCACGGAACGCCGTTGGAGAGCCAGACGGTGACGAGCGCAGAGCCATTCGAGTTGCCGATCCAGAAATCGCCGGCGCCGAGAATGTTTGTCACGGAGGTAAGCGACCAGTTGTTCGAAAGCATGTCGGAGCCTTCGGGAACCCGGACGGGCGCCAGGGGCACGGGATAAGGCCCAACATCGGAGCCGTGAAGGGACACAAACGAGCTGAACGAGAGAGTGGCGGAGGCGTCGTAGAGGGTGGCCAGGGCGATCGTGCAAACGGTGTTCGTGGTGATGCCGACGACGTTGGTCTGCCACGCCCAGAAATTCGTGGACGATGAATAAGTCAAAAACGCAACAAGATTTGTTCCCGTGGCGTCAAGTTGAAAATTGCCAGCCAACGTCCACGCGGCGTTGGTGGCGATGAACTGCGGCGTCTGGAAGAGGAGGCACGGCGTCGAGGTGGAAATTGTGGCGCTAAAATTTGTGGGGCCGGGCGAAAAATAAACAGCCACGCCGGCGTAATTGGAGGAACCATTAACGCCGTTGGCGCTCAAAGTTGCCACGATATTTGTGTCGGGCCAAAAATTCGTCAGGTTGTCGGTCCATTGAACGGTGCTAAAAAAAGCGGACGCGCGGAGGGCCAAGCAGAGGAGGACAAATGTCAATGTTTTTTTCATAGTCATCAACCGGATGGTTGTGCGCCGAAAGTGAGCGGAATGATGTAGGTGAGTTGCGGCGAATTGCCGTAGCCGGGCGCGGAGGCCCAAACAGTGACGACAGTTTGCGTCGCCGGAGAATAAACCGTCGTGTATGGGTTGTGGCCGCCCGTGTAAACCTGTTGAGCCGTGTAAAAGTTTATGTTCATCGGTTCAAGATCGCCGGCGACATACGCCTGGACGTTCGGGCTGCTGGTCAGTGTTCCGTTGTCACTGAACGGGCCGGCGCTCGTGAAATAAATGGTGGCGCCGGGCGTGGAACATTTGAGCGCCAATGGGCCGAAGGCGACGTAATCGGTTGCGGTGATCTGGTTCTGGCCATTGATGACGGCGAGGTTTCCGGTGACCTGGTTGCCGGCGGAATCGAAGACGTCCGCCATCGCGCAAGTCTGCGCCGGGGCGGACGTGACATCCACGGCGATGTCCTGCTCCGTCTGCAAATTCGTGGCGTCGCGCGCGATGAGTTTGATCGTCCAATTGCCAGTCGCATCCAATTGAACCCAGGTGTTGAAGGCGGCTTCGCCGGTCGGCGCAAAAGTCCGATCCACGACCGTCCGGTCAGCCGTGTCATTCGGCCCGCGCAGAAGGATTTTTATTTCAACCAGGCTCGCATCGGGATCAGTCCACTTGCCGGCGACCTGGAGGCGGAACGGGAAGCCGGCCGGCGCTTCGGAGAGCGAAAAAGCCGCGGGCGCGGTGAGCGCGAGAGAGGGCGAACTGGACGAGGCGAGCGGGAAATGGAACGGCTCGTCCGCGGCGGCGGAAAGCTGGTATTGCGCCGAATAGGTATAGGGCAAAAAACGAAACTGGCCGTAGCTCGGCGCGAGTCCGGCCACGCGATTGGCGCGAAGCGTGGCGAACAAGGCGCTGGCGAAGCCGCGCATGTTGGCGCGGGGAATGAGCCAGAGTTCGGACGATGCGGCGGCGAACGCCTGCGCGGTCGTGTTTTGGCGGCCGCGCAGGACGGTGAGATCGTATTGGCCGGCCTGGACGAGCGTTTGCGTGGAAACGGAGCAAATTTCGAGTTCGGCGTAGCCGCCGGCGGTTTCAGCGATTTGCTTGTCGTCCGGCTGGCCCGGATCGGAAACGACGGAGACGAGGACGGCGAGCATGGTATCGTCGGCGGCCTGGTTCGCCGTGAATTGCTCGGTGAAAAAAGTCGCGTCGGGCTGCGTGGTGTCCACGTTTGCGTGAATGACGGAATCGGCCGCGGCGACGTTCGATCGCAGTGTCGCTTTCGCCGCAAAACCGGTCAGCACACCGAGTTGCTGGAAGGTTCCCGTCGGATTTGTGTCAAACCAAAGCTGGCAGCCGACGACGAGGTTGGTCGGACGTTGCACAAACGCCGCCACGGCGCCGCGTTGCCCGGACAAGACCGTGGGAATTTCAGCCAGGCGAAACGTCGTCACCGCCGGGACCGTTCCGGTGGACGGGATGGAAGCGCCGGACGGCCCGTTGAAAGGAATCGGCGCGAGCGTGTTGTCGGCCAGGACTTCGAGCTTGATCGGCCCCGTCATCGGGATGGTTCGCTTCGTCACGCGGCAGAACTGGAAGATCGTCTGCACGTTCGGCTCGATATCCACGTCCAGCAGCACGTAATCGCCGGCGCGGATGCCGCGTCCGATCTCGCGCCGCACGCTCAACGTGCCGGTGAGTTGCGAATGGC
The DNA here is from genome assembly GCA_028872915.1 of Verrucomicrobiota bacterium. Taxonomy (GTDB): domain Bacteria; phylum Verrucomicrobiota; class Verrucomicrobiia; order Limisphaerales; family UBA11358; genus UBA11358. The sequence goes on along the minus strand of JAGWNY010000009.1, from coordinate 62,771 downwards.
CGACGACGCGGAGCGTTTCGCGCCCGTGCAGCAGCGCCTGTTCCGAGCGCGTGATCCACGGGCGATCCAGCGAAATTTCACGGACGGATTTGAGCACGGCCCACGCGCGCGGATCGTCGGCATGGAGCGATGTCTGCTGGAAATTGAGCGTGCGGTCGTTGAAGCGCACCGTGGCGCGGCTGTAAGTTTGCTGCCACGACGTGGACTTGAGTTGCGGCCGCTCTGTCAAGGAATCCTCTGTCAATTTCGTATAGTTCGCCGGCGTCACGCCGTGCTCATAGACTCCAAGCTCGATCAAACCCGTCGCGGGATTGAAGCGAATGAACCCGTCAATCATCTGCGTGAATTGATCCAGCACGCTGCGCAACGTGTCGGCGGTGTCAATGAGGGGCGACGCGCCGTAGAGGCTTTCGTTGTTCTGCAAATACGTCGCAACGGCGTTGAACGACATGGCATCAAGCATCGCTGCAGGCAGCCCGATCGCATTCTCGCTCGTCAAAATTTCGGCGATGAACGCGGCGAGATTGCATTGGCCGTCGGTGATGCCGGCGGCGGCGCCGATGACGACGGTTTGTTGCGGCTGGCGGCGCACGATGATTTCGAGGTTGGGCGCGGACTGAACCTGTTGGCCGAGAAGGAAGCCGGCGGAATCCGGGCCGGCAATGCAATAGCAAACGCCGATGTAACCCGGATGCGTTTCGCCCCCCGAAATGGAGTTTAAAAAAGCATCGGCGGCTTGAGCCGCCGCGCCCCAGTAAATCCTGAGATTGCCGTAAGTCGTGCCCTCGTATTGCGAGTTCGACGGCGTAGTGATCGTGAAATCGTCATAAGCTTCCGCGCCGGGCGCGAAAGTATATTCCACCCAATACGCCGCGTCATTTCCGGGCACTGTCGGATCGCTGGACGAGGGATTGGCGGGCACGGCGAACGATTGCTGGGCGACCCACGTCTGCGCGTCATAGACGTAGAGATCGCCATTGTTGACGTTGAATCCGCCGGCCGCAATCCAGACATTCCCCTGCGGCCAGACAGCCTGGCCATCCAGGACGATGCCAATCAGATCGGCGACCGGCCCGACGCATAATCCGCACGCAATTGAACCATAATAATCATACGTGTTCGATGGCGTCGCGGATTTGGAGGAACTGCCCATGTTATTTTTTTCCCACGGGGATTTGCGCCGGCGCGAGCGCGGCGCGGAGGTTATAGACCTTGCTCATGGCTTTCACGGCGACCTTGCGCGTGCCGCCGATGAACGCGACGGGCAGCGCCTGTTGCTGGCTGCTGGACATCTGGTCTTGCAGGCCGAAGGGCTTTTGGACGGGCGGATTTTGGTTGCCGAACATCAGCGCACCCTCCACGCGCGCGAAAACCGCCGCATATACGTCGCTTCCCTCAAATTGTTCACGCGCACGCCGAAGCCCCGCATACAATGCACGAACCGTCCCCGCGTATCTGTCAGGACGCCGAGATGATGAACGCATCCTCCGATCCGAAATCCGAGCAGATCGCCGACCGCCGACTCATCCGTGCTTTTCAGCACCGAAAATAACTCAAAATTACTCAAAAACACTTCAATTAACGATTCCTTCCGCGCCCCGCTCCAGTTCATCGGCCCATCCGGCACCACAAAATCCGACGGCAACCAGCCGGCTTCGATGTAAATCGCGCCGACAAGCTTCTGGCAACTCACACCCGCGCCTTTGACGCAGGCGTTGGGCATGAACGGCGTCCCGATCCAACTCTCCGCAATCCTCGCAATGTCATTTCTTTCCAGGTCCATAGGCGGGTTGCGTGATTTTTAAAACAAAGGGATTGCCGACGGGAATGAACGGGAAACCACCGAATTTCGGCCCATTGGCGAACTTGCCGATGGCCGTCTCGTATTGGCCATCGTAGCCGGCAAAAATCTTCACGGCGTCACCGACGTTCGGCACCGTGGACAACGCCTGCGCCAGGCTCACCGTTATCTCGCCGCCGGCAATGGCCGTGGAATCGCCCACCATCCGATATTGCGTGGCCGCGCCGGTCGTAATCTGCGCGTAACCGGCGGCAAAATAATGCGCGGCCAAAACGGTGGCGCCGTTCAAGCCCTGGTTGTTGGCGGCGATCGCGCCGATGACCAAGGTAGCCGTCGGCGCGTCATAGCTGACAACTGTCGCGTTCCACTGCCAATCGGACGCCGCGAGGCCGTTGGCCGGCTCGAACAGGTTCCAATTGTCGTTGTTTTGGTAAAGCCGCCGCGCCGCCGTGCGGTCGAACATCCACGAGAGCGACTCGCACGTCGCCGTGATGATCGGGCCGTCGAGCGCGATTTCCGAAACTTCGCCCGAAAAATAACAGCGCAGGTTTGTCACGTTGCCCGGCTCGTTCTCCGCGAGATCAGCCTCGTAAATCGCCACCGTCAGCGGAAATTCCAACTGAAAAGGCAGCAGCAGCGCCATCGGATTGCCGGCAAAATTCCGGCTCTTGATGTTCACCGATTGCCGCTCCAAATTCGGCGCGTCGGTGATGGCGTCATTCTGCATCGCCGCGCTCGTGTATTCGTTCGCGCCATCCGACAGATCACGCTCGAAATTCGTGAACCGCCACGTCGTCGCTCCCGCCGGCGTCGTCTCGGTGAAGACGTAGAGCATCGCCGTCGTCGGCAGCGATCCCATCGTCTCGCCAATCGTTTCGCCCGCGACCGCGCCCGTCTCCCACGGCAGTTCCTTGAAGCGGACCTGGCATCGCGCCAACTGCGAATGAACGAAATTTAAGGTCAGTTTAAGCGCGTCAAAACGGGCCAAAACAAGCGATTCAACCTGCGTGTCATTCGCTCCGAACACCTGGCCGACGGGGCCGGACAGGACGATTTTATCCGGCTGGACGCCGGTGACGATGAGCGGCGCGCGGTTGATGCCATCGTTGAGGGCAATGAACGTGTTGTTGCCGAGTTCGAGGCCGTTGTCCACGGCCAGCGAGTCATCGGTCGGGAGCACGTCCTCCGTGAGGCGGCATTCGGCGAGGTTCGCCGGCAGCCAGAATGAATTTTGCTCCCCGCCCATTTGCGAAAAAAACGAAAGCAAATTCAGCGCGTCCTCGTTTTGCAGCGTCAGGCTTTGGCGCACGCGCCGCCGGTTGCGTTGGTTGTAATAAACTTCGCTCAGCGCCCGCAACTCCCCGATCTGCTCCCGCTCAATGTCGTATTCCGCCGCGCCGGATTTCGGCGGCGTCGTCCAGTTGTGCGCGAACGGAAAGAGCGGGCGCACGCCGGAAGCGGCGGCGATGCCCGCCGGCGCGTTGAAAACCGGCGGCGTCAGAAAATAAGCGTTGTCATTCTCCGCGAAGTGGAACGGCACGGCGGCGACGGAATCCGTCAGCAAATCCGGGTCTGGAATTTCCGCCAGAATGCCGACAAGCAACGGGTATGCAAACCGATCAAATCCGGCGAACGGGACCGGGCCTGGCGCGAACGCCGGCGGACCCGAATCGTCCATCAGCACGTACCATTGCGCCGTGGCCGTCGGCATCGCGCCGGCATCAAACCCTCCCGGCCAGAATGGACACAGCACCGGCTGCTGCGCGAGCGTCTGGAGCGAATTGCGCAAGTTGGTGACCTGCGCCGGCGACGCGAGGATGGAAGTCCATTTGAGCGCCAGGCGCGGCGTATCGCCCGTCTGCCGCCGCGTTTCCTTGCCCGTCAGCGACCGCTCGTACGCCGATGGAATCCGCGCATCCAGCGAAATCCCGCGCCCCCACTCCGGCACATCATCCAGGAGAAAGGCCGCGACGCCGTTGAAATCAATCGCAATCATGGCCCGGCAATTTTGTTGGTCGTCGTCGCCGTCACCCAATACAAATCCCCCGCCGCATTGCTCGGCCAAAAGGCCGGCAGCGCGGATGGAAACGGCGCGCCGCCGGAAAACGAGAGGCTGTTCGTCACGGTCAAATAGCCAACGTAGTTCGTTGGAATATCCGCCGCGTTGGTAACGGCCAAATAATTCATGTCCACCTCGCCCGCCAAATGCGCGCCAAGCGTTCCAAAATGTCCCGTTTGTCCACCACCACCTTGCACGTCCAGCCAGTTATCCACGTTCACCCTGCCGTAAGGCGGGTAAATCTCCAGGGCGCTCTGGGTTGAGTTTCCGCCAGTGATTTGAACGCTTTGCGACCCCAAAACCACGCCTCCAAGCAAATTCCCGGCAGCATCCATTTGCGCGTAAACCACGTTGCCGTTCCCACCGCAAAATGTTTTATAGTCCACGGCTGTGTTCCCAGATGATGTGTTCCAAGTTGTTACCGTTGCCGGATCACCGGAAACGAAGTTGAGGGCGCCTGCGTAGGATTGTGATTTCAGAACGTCGGACAAATGCGTCCAGTCGAAGAACGATTGAATCTCATTGTTCCGGCCCGCGAACGTTGGATGCGGATTCGTCCAATCGTTGGTCATAAATCCCATGTTCACCGCGTTCGTCCAATTGCCCCACAAGGCGTGCTGGTCGAAGTAAGAATAGTCCGGCCCGGTCACGTTGGACGATTGGTCTTCGACCCAGTTCAGCATGTATTGAGACTGCGGGATGTTTACCCAAGCGTCATTCGTCCATCCGCCGACATTCGGCGAGACCAGGCAGGCGTCGCAATTGGATAGCGTCGCAAACACGTTTGTCGCAATCTGCGGCCAGTAATTCGACCAATCGCTCGCCGAAGTTAAATTCTCAACGAGAATGAGTTGCGGTGCAAATCCCGACCCGATTTCATTGAGCACGTTCGTCATGCATTCGCTCTGCTGTTGCATCGAGGTTCCGCCGTGGGCCAGCGGATAAAGGACGGCGCCGGGCCACCGTGTGTCTTGCACGGTGCCACCAGCAAAATCAGTTGTCGCATTCGTTCCGATGACGATGAAGGAGTAAAATCCCGGCGTAAGCGAAAAACTTTGGCTGCTCAAATTCGTGCCAACCGCCGCGCCACCCGAAAGAGTCCCCAAGTACACGCCGCCTCCCGGTGGATTTGTCGTCGAATAGACCATCAAGTTCCCAGCGTTCGTGAACCGTAACCAATAAAACGTTACGTAGTTGCCCTGATAAGTTGTCTGTTCACCGGCCAAAACGTTGGAACTTCCGGCAGGCAGGTGGTTCACAAAACCGTTGACAAATTCCGGGAAATTGGTCTGGTCGTATGTTGCCCCGTTGTAAGCCGTCCAATCGCCCGCGGGGTGAAAAACTCCCTGCAAAAAACCTCGCGTCCGGAAATAATCCTTAAAATTATCATCGTCAAATTTGTTCTCGTTGAGGCTGTTTCCCAGCAGCATGATGCCAAACCAGTTGCTTGCGCCATTGGCCATCCCTGAAATCTGGTTCTGCATAAACGCCAGGCTGTTGTTCATGTTGCCGTAGAGAAAATTGGTTGTCGTCGTCGTCCCGCGCGATGAGTCAATGGTGACCAGGCTGCCCTGGCCGCTCGCCGGCGTGAGAGTGACGCCCGGCCCGGCCGCAAGCTGGTTGACGCCCGGCAACGAGATCGGGTTGTATGCCGGCAGATTGCTGACGACGTTTGCCGCGTTGATCACGTTCGTGGAAGACGGCACGTTCAATGTCCATGAGGCGTTCACGCCCGCCAGGGACATGGTGTATGGCCCCGGCCAGAGTTGTTCGTTCAGCGGGGCGTTGTTGGTGAGCGGAAAGCTGACGATGCCGCCGGAAATGATGGTGTTGCTGGCCGTCTGCGGATTGACAATGGGCGTCAGGTAACACGTCGTCTGCCACGCGGCGGGATCGAATTGTTGGACGTTAAACTGCACGGTCGTGTACGCCGACTGCGCCATCAGTTTCCCCGCGCCAATCAGCGCGGCCAATAACGTGATTTTGATTTTTTTCATGGTTTTATCCTTCGTGCTGCTTCGTGGGTGATTTTCTTTTTTTCGCCGGATCGGACGCAAGTCCGTCCCAATCTTTCCGTGTGTTCTTTTCGGTGTTCTCCGCGCCTCTGTGGTTATTTCAGTTTGTGGATGTAGCGCCGCATCACGTCCACCACGTACCGCTCGTGCGCGTCGTCGCGCTCGATGTGGCGGGCCATTTGAGCCGGGTCCGTGTACGCGAACACACTCACGTTATTGCGCGCCGCCGCGGCCCCGGCCGCCGCGATGTCGTGCGCCTGGCGCTGGCCGCCGCGCAAAATCGCGGCGGTGGTGGAGGCGGGAAGGATGGCGCCGGCCGAATCCGGCACAAACAACTCCGGCCCGCGCTCGCCGACAAGAGCCAACCGGCCAATGGCGGGTCGTCCGCCGGCGGCGAAACCATGAGCAAGGGCCAATACCGCCACGACCATCGCCGCCATCGCCCCCAACGCCAACACCGGCCCGATCACCGGTATCCCCGATTCCGCCGCCGCCGCGCCCGCTCCGGCCTCCGCCGCGTGCGCGCCGATGCGCGTGGTCGCGCCGACGGAGGTCGCCGTCGTCTTTGCCGTCTCGATGCCGAGCCATTGCGCGAGGCTTGTCAATCCAAGCGCATTGATCGCGGCGTGAAACGCAAATGAGATCGCCCGCATGAGGATATGGTTCATCGCCCAACTGACGACCATTTTAGAAAATTGTCCGATCACCGATTCCACCGTCGCGTTCCAAAGCTGCCGGAGGATTAGCGTCCCGCGCTCGTTGCCGGCGATCACGGCGTCCATCGCCCTGGCGACAGCGTTGCCCGCGCCGAGCCACGCGTCCTGAAACGCCCGAGCCGTTTCCATGGCGCCCGTGGACCAACGATTTTGAATGTTTGCCGACGCCACCGAAAATTGAAAGCCAAACGACGCGCGGTTCCGCCCGTCTGTCAATTGGGCGGGCAGCGAGGCCATGCGCGCGAGCGCCGCGTTCGCGCCCTGAATCATCGCGTTGAACCGTTCCACCCGCGTCCGGGCGCGGTCGAACGCCGCGGCAAATCCTCCGGCCAGGCCGCTCATCTCACCGACGATGTCGTTTATCGCTTCCATAATTTTTTACCGTTCCGGCTCTTGCTGGTTTGCGCCTTCATCGCTTCTTAACGCTTCATTGCTCTCGCAAATTTTTCGTTTCGTTCGTTCATTTTTTCGGCGAATAAGTCCAGTTGGCGGAAGGTGAGCGATTGGAGGTCGGCCCACGTCCAGCCTTCGTGAATCATGACGTCGCAGAGGGCGGCGAGGTCGGATTCGATTTGTTCGTCGCTTCGCCGGCGAGCATGGCGGCCAGCCGGCTGCGGACGTTTTTTAGGCGCGAGGCGATGACGCCGATGTTGACTTCGAGCGCGGCGCCGATGAGGTCGAGCGTCTCGGACAACGGGAGCTTTTCGAGGTCGGCAACCACGATGTTGGACGTCCTCCCGACGAGCCATTGGGCGAGGTCAATGTTGGCGGAGACGGCGTCCAGCAGTTTGGCGGCATCGAGCTTGATCTCGCCGCCTTCGGTCAGGAGCGATTTTTGCCGTTTGAGTTTTTCCCAGAAGAGGAGGGCATCGCGCCAGGAGAGTTCGCGGACGGGAACGAGTTTGCCGGCGGCCCTGACTTCGCGGACGGGGTTGAGAATGGAGGGTCCGGGTATCATGGGATGGGAGCGGGGGTTATGGCGCGTTGGTGGTGTAAAGGCTCACCGTCGCGCGCGAATAGTAATTGGATTCAACCGCGCTGAGGTTCGCGTAGCCCGACGCGCCGTTCATGGCCGCGAGTTGATACGTGGCAAAGAGCTTGGGCGGCCCGGCGTTGGTGCGGGCAACGCCGATGATGACGACGGAGTTGGTGGGAAAGGAGGCGGTTTGCCTGTTCGTGAGAATGACGGGCGCGGCCGCGACGGAGTAACCGGCGGGCGCGTTGCTCGAAAATTCGGCCACGGAAACCGTCCAGGGCAAATCGTTGGAGATGACAAAGGAGGCCGCGCGGGCGCGGATGGCCACGGAGGCGCAGAGGGCGCAAAAAAGGAGCAGGCAGGCGGCGGCGGGTTTGGGGCCGGGCGAGGGCGCCCGGCCCGCGAACGGATTGCGGGTTTTGACTTCGCCGGGCGCGGCGGGGCGGCCATCGGTCGCCGGCTTTGTATTTCTTGTGACCGGCGCTCTTTTTGTGAGGCCGCCCGTCATGGCGCGATTTTTTGGAGATTCGGTTATCATGGGTTTTGTCCGCGTTTCATCGGTGGCTGTGAATTATTGTGTCCCAAGGGCGAGGGTGTTATTGGCGTTTTTATACACATTGAACAGGAGATCGGGCTTGATGAGCGCGCCGTTGCCGCCTTTCCACGGGCCGTCAAATCTCAGCCGGCCCCACAAATTGGCCACGAGGATGAGATTTCCGGCCTGGTCGCGGTTGTCGAGGATGATCCAGCCGCGCGGGGCCAGGCCGGCATCGGGATTGAACTGGTAGGAATTGGCGTTGAGCGGCGTCGCGCTGCGGAAAAACAGCCCGATGATGAAGCCCAAAACGACGTTCGTGGTGAACTTGTATTCGATATAGCCGTCCACTTCCACTTCATCGGCCAGCATCAGCCTGCCGATGGTGGAATCCTTCACGAGTTCATACTTCGCGTCCTTGCGGCTGCCTTCCCATGCCTCCACCCGCTGGAAGTCAATCCAGCCGGGGTCAGCCGGGTTTGGGACGAGGGCGGAGGAGCAGACGCCCCCGCCCTGCAATGCCGCGCCTTCAGGGAAAAACAGCAGGCTCGCGCCCAGTGCTTTGGATTCTTCGATGATCATGGTTTGTTCGCGGTTGAGTGTTGAGGTTGGATTCAGGCGCCAAAAATCTGCATGGTTTCGAGGTCCAGGCGGTAGCGTTGCAGCGGCCCCGCCTCCTTGTCAGCCACCGGACGGCCACGCAGGACGCGCAACGGCTGAAAACCGGAAATCACCAGGCCCTGCAATGCCTGCGCCGCCGCCTGGGCCGCGTCCGCGCAATGGATTTTGCCCGGCGCCGAGCGCCAGATGGGCGGCGCTTCCATAAACGTCAATGGAACGCGCACTCGCGCGTTCACCAGGTTCGCGAGCGGGTCCTGGTTGGAAAAATCGGGCACGCCCAACACCACGCCCATGCCGATGCGGCCGATCTCTTTTTCGATCCGCGCCGGCACGTCGCCGGCGTCTTCCTGGATCAGAGCCACGCCTGCGAAAGCCGCCTGGGCGGCGAGTTGGGCCTGGATGGCCGCGGATAATGTGGAGAAGGGAGTCATGTTTGCCCGGTCGTCAGCGGCCCGTGGTCATACCAGTTGCAACCTTCGGTAATGCTCCAGGATTTTTTTGCCTTCGGGCGGCCAGTCCAGCGCCGCCAATGCCGCGTTGGCCGCCCGCGAATCGTCCAGGATTTTTGCGCCGAGTTTGTCGAAGGCCGACCAGACCCGGCGGCATTGAGTCAGCCAGGCCAGCCGCAAATCATCCGGCAAGACCGTTGCGCCCGCCGGAACGGCGGAGGGATAGCCCGGCTCATCCGGCTCCAATGTTTCAAAAAAATATCCGCCCGTGTACGTGAACTGCAACTGCGCGTAAAACGGACCGGCATCCGTGTTGAAATACGTCCCGCCCGCGCCCGATCCATCCGCCGCCGTCAAATAGACGATTCCCGATTGTTGGCTGAGCGTCTGGATGACCGGCACGTTGTCGGTGCCGTATTCCCAGCCGTCCGCCTCGTCGAACTTGATGCCAATCCGCGTGATCTCCTCGATGGGATTGCGCGGCAGCGAAATGGTGGCACGGTCGGCCATGCAGACGTGCATGTCGCCAACGACACGCGACAATTTTCGGTCGCAAAAATTCTCGATCCGCGCCGCCACGCCCAGCCCAATGTCCGTGATGACGGGGTCGAAGCGGGTGTCCGCCGGCCCAAGCGCGATCCCGATGAGGTGGGATTTGAGCGAGAAGAGATTGGCGAGGCCGGCGTTCATCAGGAGTCGGTGGTTTTTGGCCGGCGGCGGGCTGCGAACCGCCGGCCATGGACTGGTTTCATCATCAGGGTTGGGCCTGGTTGTCGTAGTGGGCCGAAACCGAGTTCAGTTGGTTCGTGTATTCGGGCGTCGTCAGCGCCACTTCCACGGGCCGTCCGTAATTCCCGGAAAAAATGTCGTCGCCGTTCATGGAATTGGTGGCTGCCCCCACCGTCCACGTTACCGCCGGCGACGACATCAAATAAACCGCATCCCCCGGCGCGACCAGCACGCCAAAGCCGCCCGACGCGAGGACGACATTTGTGCCATCCTGGGGATTGAGGCCGTTGGTTCCGGACGCGAACGAGGAGATGGCGGCGGCGTAATCCACCCCGCCATGCTGCACGACGAGGACGGCGTTGGGCGCGAGGCCGTTCGTCGAGTTGATGGAGTTTGTCACGGCGGACGCGGCCGTGTTTGTGTCCGTGATCACAAACTCGGTGGTCGCGGTGGAGAACTGCAACTGGCCGTTGTTTGTGTCGCTTGAATAAAAAACCGACACAACCCGCACCTGCGAGTTGGGATCGGCCGGGAGCCATGCGGCGGCGCCGGCGGTGTGATTGCCCGTCGCGCTGACGGTCTTGTAGAGCGGGAGCGCGGCGTGGCAAAAGTTCACCGCGGAGGCGCAGAGAACACAGAGAATTAGTTTTTTCATGGTGTTTTTTTGGTCGTTTTTGATCGTTGTGGTTCTCGCGGTTTAGGCGGCGGCGGTTTGGAGGGCCGACATGGCGTCAATGGCCATGGCCTCGACATCAATGCGTTCCAGCGCGCGCATGGCCAGTTCGTCGGTGGCGAAGAAAACCTCGCGGCTGACCTCGATGCGCGGAGCGCCGCGCTCGCCCAGGAACCAGTAGCGGAGCGCGCCAAAGAAGGCCAGAAACGCGGCTGGCGCCGCGCCAGCCGTGTAAGGCTGCATGACGCCAACCCAACGGACTGGGAATCCATCCAACGTGGCCGGCTGGCCGCCGCGGGCCGGCTGATAAATCAGCGGCGTGCCAATGGTGTTGAACGTCACGAGCAGCGCTTCCATTGTCGGGTGCATGTAATAAGCCGGATCATCCACGAGAGCGGCGGCGTTGATCTGCGCCCGCATCGCGCGGAAATTGGCGACGGTCGCATCGGTGGGAGCGGTGTTGCCGGCGGCCAGTTGCGTGAGATAGGCAGCATTGGCCGAGCAGTATTTGCCAATGCCGACAATGTCCGCGTACGTTGCGGTCCCGTCTCCCAGAAAGAGCGTTTTGTCTTCCAACTTCGCCAGTTGGCGCGCAATGTAACGCGCCAGGAATTGGCCCAGCGGAATAAACGTGTCCTCCTCGATTTCGGTCGGGATGCGGATGAGGCCGCCGAGTTTGTTGGCGGTGAAGGTGATGAGTTCGGCGGTGACTCGTTTCTCCGGCACGGCCTGGCTCATGCCCGCCGTTCCAACGCCCAGGTAGCCGAAGTCATCCTCGCCGGCCTTCAGCCTGGGGAGTTTCACCGTGCCAGCGCCGAGAGGATAGACGGTGGCGTATTGCCGCGCCTGGCCGTAATGCCAGACAAGCTCGATGACTTGCGGCACATACACCGTGGGCAGCGGCGTGGTCGTGGGGTCAAGGGCCGCCTTCGCGATCACGCCCATCGCCTCCTTCAGGTTCATGCCGAGGCATTCGGCCGAATAGTTGAGGATGCGCTCCCGGCGATTGCGGTCGGGAATGATGCTTTCCAGCGCCTGGCCGTCCTTGAGGCGCGAGGCGTCGAGAATGAAGACGCTCGTGATGGCTTTGGCGCAATCGTCGGTCACGAACGGCACGCCGCCGATCCAGCGGACGCCCTGTTTGGACGGTCCTTCGGCCATCTGCTTCCGCAACCGGCCCACTTCGCGGTGCAATTCGTCATTGCGCTTGAGCAGGTCCGGCAGTTGCTTGATGGCGGCCAGGCCGCCGTCCATTTTGCCGACGTCGGCCAGGGCCTTGAGGTTCGCCTCATGGGCGCGCAGGCCGGTGAGGATTTCCGCGAATTCGCGTTCTTGGTCTTGAGTTAACATATTACTTTCATTTTTCACCACGGAGGCACGGAGGCGCCGGGGTGAGTTTGGGTTGTGGTTGTTACGGCCTCTCAATCAGTGGCTTAAGCTGACGGGCCAGGCCATACCAACGCTCGTCAGACGGTTGTTGTTCCGCGGGAAAAATCGAACCCGTGGGAGCGGACGCGACTCCGCTCCGGCTTAGAAACTCGTATAATTCCCCCAAATCCCGCCGTGTGACCGCCCCGTTTTTCAGCGCCATTCCAATCGTTGCGCCGGGATTGGCCGGAATGGCGACCAGCGAAATTTCAAGGAGTTCGGCCCTGGTATAAGTGCGCTTCGGTTCGTCCTGGCCCAGGCCCTCCTCCCATTCCAGCGGAATGAAACCGACGCTCTGCGAGCGGATGAATCCCCCGCGCGCCATCCGGTAAGCCAGGTTGCCGAGCGGATTGGCCGTGCAAAACTCCACCCGGTTATGCAGCCGCCCTTCCCGCACTTCCACCCTCACCGCCCGCCCCAGTATCCTGCTCACGCTCGAATAATCGTGCGAATCCGCAATAACCGGGTTGCGCCGGAAATGTTCAAGCTGCCATCCATTCTGGTCAATCGCTTCCCCATAACGGTCCGTCGCCTCGTCGCTGGCAATGAAATCCATGCACGGCCCCCCGCCGTCCATCGCATCGCGCACGATGCACGTCATGGGCCGCCTCAGCCCCATCTGTCCCGTGTGCAACGTGTCCATCGGCGTTCCAATCCCTCCCCTGCCGCCCTTCCCCAACTTCGCCTTCGCCTGCTCGAACAATTCCCTCGCCCGCTCCGCAATATCCGCGTAACCCGCCTGGCTCGCCCGCTGCTCGGCGGCGGCGAGGCCGCGCAAATCCACGTCCCGGAAATCGCTGGTGAACGGAAAGCCGTAGCGCCCCTTCGCATCGTCCGCCGCCTCCGGGTTCACGCCCAGATGCCACATGCCGTATGCCGCCATGCCATGCGCCGCAATATACTGGTTTTCCGCCCCGGCGCCGGGCGCCTCCCATGACGTTGAATCCTTGATTTTCCCGGCGGCTATCAACGCCGCCGCATGATGGGAACCGCTCGAATTTAATTTCATAACATCGGGTCAGAGTGGAAACCGCTCCGCTCCATTCTTTTGGAAGATAAACAGGCCGCGTTTGGGAAACGCGGGCGCCCCGGTCGGACAAAATATCTTCTTCATAGCGCGATTATCCCGCTCTATGGCGACAGGACTGGAGATGGTTTCCCCGGGCGGACGGAATGTCTCTTCAAGGCCGCGTTTGGGAAACGCGGGCGCCCCGGTCGGACAAAATATCTTCTTCATACTGCGATGGAGCCGTTTTGAACCGGCTCCCGTTGCTTCAGGTTGTCGCGGGGGGCAGACCGCGTTTAACAGTTCATACTACACCACGGTCCTGGAAAAAATTCCACAAAAAGTTATCTAACTCATTTTTGTGCGGAACCGTCTGCGGTGGAACGGGTTCCAAAAAGTTATTTAACTGATTTGGCCCGAGTTGAATAACTTTTTGGCAGAATGGCGCATTGACCCCTCGGCAATGATGCCTTCGCGTTCGTCCCGGCAAGGCCGGGATCAAGGCGGCCAATGGCCTGATTGGAGGTAGGGTTTGAGTTTTTGCTTGAGGGTTTCGCGGGCGCGATGGATGAGGGACTTGGTGGCGGAAAGGGAGCAGCGCAAAATTTTGGCGATTTGCTCGTAGCTCAAATCGTCCTGGCGGCAGAGGAGGATGGCGCTGCGCTGGTTTTCGGGGAGGCTGGCGAGGGCTTCCTCGATTTTTTGTTCGAGTTCGCGCCGCAACAAATTTTGAGGAGGCGTGGGGCGCGATTTGTCCTCGTATTGGCGGGCGGGGGCCTCGGCGGGGCGCGCGTCGTCGCGGAGTTCGTCGAGGGATTGGGCGGGATGGCGGGAGCGGCGGCGGAGTTCGTTGAGACAGAGATTGCGGGCGATGGTGAAAAGCCAGGTGGAAAATTTGGCGGTGCGTTTGTAGCGGCGGCGGGATTTGTAGGCCTGGAGAAAGACGTTTTGGGCGAGGTCCTCGGCTTCGGCTTCGTCGCGGAGGGTGCGAAAGATGAAGGCGACGACGGGTTGCTTGTATTTTTCAACGAGATCGGCAAAGGCTGCGCGGTCCCCGCGGCCGGCGCGGAGCATGAGGGCGGCATCGGGGTCCGGTGGAATCGGCATCGGGAAAACTGTAACAGAGGGCGGAAAGCAAAAAAGATTTTACGGCGAGGGCGCATTTGCCGGGGCGCGGAGGAGGCAGAGGAGGAAGGCGGAATACCGTGAACCAGCAATCCCCGCACGTGAACCGAGCGCCGGCCCATCCCGGCGTTCTGGTCCGACGGGGGAGAAGGGGCCTGAAACTCGGAGGCCGGGGGATTTTTGGGCGAATTTCGATCAGGCGTAAAGCGGCCCGAAATTTTCGCAGGCGCGGTAATCGGCGCTTTCGAGATCGCTTGTGCCGAAGGCGGCCCATGCGGCGGGACGGAAGACGCGCCCGGCGGAAACGTTGTGCATATAGACGGGGATGCGGAGCATGGAAGCGAGCGTGATAAGATCGGCGCCGATGTGGCCGCAACTGATGGCGCCGTGGTTGGCGCCCCAGTTGTTCATGACGGAGTAAACGTCGCGGAAGGCGCCCTGGCCGGTGAGGTTGGGGGCAAACCAGGTGGTGGGCCAGGTGGGGTTGGTGCGCTGGTCGAGGGCGTCATGGACTTTTTCGGGCAGGTCCACGGTGAGGCCTTCGGCAATTTGCAGGGCGGGGCCGAGGCCGCGGACGAGGTTCAAACGGCACATGGTCACGGGCATGCCGCCACGGGTAAGGAAGCGGGTGGACCAGCCGCCGCCGGGGAAGTATTCGGTGATGGACGGATGCCAGGTGGTTGCGGCGAGACATTGTTGCGCCTCCTCCTTCGTGATTTCCCAGAAAGGTTTCATGGCGGGCGAGCCGTTGCGGGATTGGCGTCCGGCGCCGTCGAGGGCGGCTGGGCCGGAATTGATGAGATGGAGGATGCCGCCGGCGGCCGGGCCGGTGAGTTTGTGGCCGGCGACGCGTTTGACGGCGTCGGGACTCCAATAAGTGCGGACATCGGCAAAAATCTGGGCGGTGTTGGTGAGGAGATGGCCCAGGAGCATGGAGGCGCCGTTGAGGCTGTCGTTTTCGGTGGCGACGATATAGGGGGCGCGGATGCCGTTCCAATCGAAGGAAGTATTGAGAATGGCTTCGAGGAAATCGCCGTTGGGCTGGTAATCTGTCCATTGGCGCTGGCCCTGGAAACCGGCGGCGATGGCGTTGTGGCCGTGGGCTTCCTCGCCGAAGCCCATTTCGGCGAGTTTGGGATTGCCGACCATGAGGTCGCGGGCAACGAGCGCCATTTTGACGGACACTTCCCATTCGTGGTCGAGTTGGGCGCGCGGGCGCCGGGTATTCGGTGAATTGTAGTCCTTGCCTTCCTTGCAATTTTCCCGGACCCACTTGAGGGCCTTTTTAAATTCCGCCTGATCGAAAATGCCTTTGTCAATGCGGCGCAGAAATTCGGCCATGTCCACGGTTTCGACGCGCATTCCGAGGGAAGTTTCGAAAAACGGCTGGTCCAAGATGGAACCGGCGATGCCCATGGAAACGCCGCCCATGCCCAGGTAGGATTTGCCGCGCATGATGGCCACGGCCAGGCCGGCGCGGGCGAACTGCAAAATTTTCTCCCGCACGTCCGCGGGAACGGATTTGTCGCCGCCGTCCTGGACGTCGCGCCCGTAGATGCCGAAGGCGGGCAGGCCTTTTTGGGAATGGCCGGCGAGGACGGCTGCGAGATAGACGGCGCCGGGGCGTTCGGTGCCGTTGAAGCCCCAAACGGCTTTGGGGATGAGGGGTTCCATGTCCATGGTCTCGCTGCCGTAGCACCAGCAGGGGGTGACGGTGAGGGAAACGCCGACGCCTTCGCGGGCGAATTTTTCGGCGCAAGCGGCGGCCTCGGCGACGCCGCCGATGCAGGAATCGGCCAGGACGCACTGGACGCGCCTGCCGTTTGGATAAAAGAGGTTCGAGGAAATGGTTTTGGCGGCCAGTTTGGCCATGTCCATGGTTTGTTTTTCGAGGGACTCGCGCACGCCTCCGAGGCGGCCGTCAATGGTTGGGCGAATTCCGATTTTGGGAAGGGAACCGATGAGCGATGTTTTCATTGTCGTTGTTTTTAGAATTTCCGGGCCGGGCAAGGCCGATGGTGACTGTCGGAAAACCGACAAAGGGTTTAGCAAGAGGGAGCGATTCTGTCACTGAAATTTTTTGAATTTTCCGGGCGGGCGCGGATCGGGTTTTTCCAGGCCGTGGGTTGGAGAATCCCGATTTGCCACGCGCCACGTTTAATGTATTTTCGGGTCCAACGTGGCCGAATCCAATCCATCGCCATCGCGTCAGTGCCATCAATGCGGCGAGGCATGGGCGCTTTCGGGGAACCCCGGCCGGGGCGAGATCTGCATGAGATGCCGCTCGGACCTGCGGGTGTGCCTCAATTGCGTTCATTACGACGCGCGCGCGGCGCATCAATGCCGCGAGCGCCGCGCGGAACCGGTCCTGGAAAAGGACCGCGGCAATTTTTGCGAATACTTCGATTTTGCGGTCCGTGTGTGGACGCCCGCCGCAACGCGGGGCGGCGCCCGTGAAAATGCCGCGCGCGATCAGTTGAGCAAACTTTTTGGAGACTGAGGCGCGACCCAAACGACCACGGAGGCGTGGAGGACGCGGAGATGACAAGAGAGGAGACGCTGTGATATATTTAAATGGAAAATTCGTGCCGGAAAAAGAGGCGGTTGTCTCCATTTTCGACCGGGGCTTTCTTTATGGGGATGGGTTGTTTGAAACCATTCGCGTGGTGGACGGCAGACCGTTTCGCTGGGCCGCGCATCTGGCACGGCTTCAGGGGGGCGCGGATTTTTTGAAGATTTCCTGGCCGGGCTTTTTGAATGGCGGGGCGGCAAACAGCATCCGATCGGGCCGTCCGGTTGGGCAGGCCGGCTGCGGCATTCATGAGCAGTTGCTCCGCGCGGCAGGCGCGCTCATTGCCAGGAATAAGACGCGCGATGGCGTGCTGCGCTTGAACCTGACGCGCGGCATCGGGCCGCGCGGCTATTCGCCCGCCGGGGCAACGCAGCCCACGCTGGCCATGACATTGCATCCCATGCCCGAAACGATTGGGAACCCGCCGGGCTGGAGCCTGATGACTTCCTCCCTGCGCCTCCCGCTCAACGATCCCCTTTCCCGATTCAAAACCGCGAACAAACTGGCACAGATTGCGGCGCGGATGGAAGCGGACGCGGCCGGCGCGGACGAAGCGCTGCTGGCGAACACGAATGGTTTCGCGGCCGAAGCGGCGGCGGCCAACTTGTTTTGGGTGGAGGACGGGAGGGTTTTCACACCGCCAACGGCGGCGGGAATCCTGCCGGGCATTACGCGGGCGCTCGTGTTCGAAATCGGGAGCCGGCTGGAAATTCCCGTGCGGGAAAGAAACATCCGGCCAGGAGATTTGGCGCGGATGGACGGCGTTTTTCTATCGCTCACGTCGCTGGGCATCGTGGAGGCGCGGGCGCTGGATGGAAAAAGATTGAAACGCTCACCGCTCACGCGGCGCATCGCGGAATGGCTCCATGAGGAACGCGGCAACGGGGCCAGGGATGGGGCTGGGACTGACCGTTATGCTTCCGAGCAGAATGTTGCGCGAAGGATGGCAGATATGGCTAAATGAGCGGGTGGCCCGCCGCTCCAAATTGAACCATTCGCGTCCGCGCGGCTCCTGGAGCCGCCCTGCCAGATGGTTTGTAATCCTGGTTTTGGCGGCGGGAGCGGCGTGGTTGTGGCGGCTCCATGCTCCGCCAAAAAAAGCCGGCGCGCCAAAACGGATGGTCATGGCGACGCCTAAAGCCCAGCCCAAAACGCTCAAACCGCTGATTCTCTTGCGCCAGGGGGAGTCGGATTTTCCGCGCGCGGCGCAGGACGTGCTGGAAGCGCAGGTGGCCCTGGCGCGCCGGGGCATTTCGCCCGGTTCCATTGACGGGGCGTTGGGATCGCATACGCGCGCCGCGATTGCGGCCTTCCAACAGAAGGAAAATCTTCCGCCGACGGGGGTGCTGGACGACGTGACGCGGGGCAAACTCACGCTCGATTCGCCAGTGCTCACTACATATACGGTCACGACGAATGACCTGGCGAATTTGCAACCGCTGGGCAAAACCTGGCTGGAAAAATCGGAGCAGACGGCCCTGGATTATCCAAATGAATTGGAGTTGGTCGCCGAAAAGGCCCATGCGCATCCCTTTCTGATCCGCCGGCTCAATCCGGGCGTGCATTGGACGAACGTGGCGGCGGGAACGGTATTGAAAATTCCGGATGTGAATTATGCGGATCCGGATGGCAAGGCGGCGTTTGTGGTGATCCATCTGGCGGACCGGTTTCTGGAAGCGTTTGACGAGCAGAGCAATCTCATGGTTCACTTTCCATGCAGCATTGCGGCGCGTGTGGACAAGCGGCCGGTGGGCGAATTGCACGTGGTGGTGATCATAGCGGGTCCGAATTACACGTTTGATCCGGCGCTGTTTCCCGAATCGCCGGAAGCCAGGACGATTGATCGCAAGCTAATTTTGCCGCCCGGCCCGCGAAACCCCGTGGGCGTGGCATGGATTGGTTTGGACAAGACGGGGTATGGAATACATGGAACGCCGGCGCCGGAACTGGTTGGGCGCACGGAATCACACGGGTGCTTTCGCCTGGCCAACTGGGACGCCGCTTATTTGAGCGAGCTGGCGTGGATCGGAATGCCGGTGATCGTGGAGGAATAGGCTTAAAAACGCGATGAAAATCAGTGGGTTCACCTTTTTGCGCAACGGACAAAGGTTTGGCTACCCGTTCGTGGCGTCCATCCGCTCCGTCCTGCCGCTGGTGGATGAGTTTGTGGTTGCACTTGGCCCCTGCGAGGACGACACGGAAACCATGCTTCGGGCCATTGACGACCGGAAAATCCGGATTGTTCCAACGCAGTGGAACGAGGGCATCCGCCCGGATTACAGCGTCAAGGGCTTTGTGTATGGGCAGCAAAAGAGCATGGCCTTGTTCAATTGCAGCGGCGATTGGGCGTTTTACGTGGAAGCGGACGAAGTGATTCATGAAAATGACCTGCCGAAAATCCGCGCGGCCATGGAGCGGCATCTGAACGACCCGCGCGTGGAGGCCCTGGCGTTCGATTTTCTCCATTTTTACGGCAACGCCAACACCATCGCCTGGTCGCCGGGTTGGTATCGGAGCGAGGCGCGCATCATCCGCAACACGATTCCGGCGTGGTCGAGCGAATCGCTGTTTTTCAACGTGGTGGTCGGGCACAAAAGATCGCGGTATCCGCGGGCGGCGCAAGCGGGGGCGACGATTTATCATTATGGCTGGGTGCGGCCGGCCAGGGAGATGAATTTGAAATCGGAGGCATCGCTCAAGTACTGGCGGAACCGGGCTTCGGCTGCGGTGGATTACGCGCAAATTGACGCGGCGGTGCTCAAACCGTTTGCCGGAACGCATCCCAAAGCCGTTCAAGAGTGGCTGCCAAAGGACAAGGGCCTGTTCCAAGCGGATCCCAACCACAAACTCACGCGCCGGGAAAGGAAACATCGGCGGATGTTGTGGCTGGAAAAGACGTTCGGCCTGCGATTCAACAAACGGCATTATCGCCCGGTTCGTTGAGCGCGGTTTCAGCGGCCGCCAGCACGGCGGAGACGGGAACGGTGGAAATGCCGCTGCCCGGCTGCGGGGCCACGGCCCATTCGGGATGCTGGAAGGGAACGCACAAGCCCGGCCCGCCACCGGCCATGACCATGACCACTGGCCGGCCCGCGGCCACGGCAAAATGGGCAATTCCCGTGTCACCGGCCACAATGAGCCGGCAAAGCGCGGCCAGCGCGGCGGAAACGTCCAGGGGGAGATCGGTTGCCACGCAAAAGCCTTCGGCGCGCGCCGGCTCGAGTCTGGCGCCATCGGCGGGGCCGCCGCAAAAAATGATTTGGGCGCCGCGCGAGCGCCAATGCCGCGCCAGGGCAAGGTAGTTTTCGAGCGGCCAGTTTTTATGCGGCGAGCTGGTCAGGGGCTGGAAAAACACGGTTGGCCGGGCGGCATCCAGGTGTTGAGCGGCAAAGAACCGCGCGGCGGCTTGCATGGCGGCGGGAGGCGGGCAGAAGTAGTTCTTTACGTTTTCAATTTTCAATCCGCATTGGCGCAGCAGAAGAAGGTTCCAGCGCGCGGGATGCAGACGGCTGTCGCGCGGGATGCCGCGCGTGTAAAGCCATTCGCGGCCCGGCGCATAAACGGCGCCCCAGCGAACCGGCGCGCCGGTCCACCAGGAGAGCCACGCGGTTTCGCCGTAACCTTGAAAGTCCACGACCAGGGAAAATCCGCCGGCCCGCAGGCGGCGGAGCAGAGCAAAAAGCGCCGAAGCGGCCCGGAATGGATGGCCGGCGCGCAGTCGGCGGCGATCCAGTGAAATGACTTCGTCCACCGCCGGGAAGCCGCCGAGGAGGGGCGCATTTTCGCTGGAGGTCAGGAAAGTGATTTTTGCCGATGGGAAATTGGCGCGGACGGCGTTGACGGCCGGAAGCGTGAAGGCCAGGTCGCCGATGGATTTGAGGCGGATGAGGAGGATATTTTCGGGCGCATCCATGCCATCATGGAAATTTTCCATTTTCAGGAGCCAAACGGGCTTCCCGGAGCTTGGCGTAACGGAGAAACGTTTCAAAGGCGACCATGCGGGCGATGGCGTAGCCCTGCCATCCATCGAGAAAACCGAGGCGGAAAACAAAGCCGCGCACGAAACGCCACCACGGGCGAAGCCACATTTCCAGCGCTCCCGGCGGCGCGCCCTGTTCCAGTTTTTGACGCACAAAAAGGCCGCTCACCATGATGCTCTTGCGCGTGAAATGGTCCAGACTGTCCATGCTGTAATGCAGCAGATCGCCGCGCAATTTTTCGACGCGGCCTTCAACAACCAGCTTTTCGTGCAAGGCACCGCTCCACTTTGCCCGTCCGCGCCGCCAAAGCCGGACCTTCCGGTCCGGATACCAGTCGCCATGTCGGATCCAGCGTCCGCAAAAAAGCGTGCAGCGTGGAAAGCTGTATGCATCCGGCGAATCCGTTTCCAATCGCGCCACAGCGGAAATGATTTCGCCGCGCAATTTGTGCGAAACCTCTTCGTCGGCGTCGAGGCCAAGCAACCAGGATTGCGTTGCCTGCTCCGCGGCGAAATTTCGATGGGCCGAATGGCCGTTCCACGGCTGGGAAAAGACTTTTGCGCCGTAAGATTCGGCAATTTTACCGGTGCCGTCGGTCACTTTGTCATCAATAACGACGACGATTTCGCTCGTCCAGCCGGCGACGCTTTCGAGGGCGCGCCGGATGCGGCGCGCCTCGTTGCCGGCGATCATGCACACGGAAATGGGCAGGCGTTCCACGATTGGTTTTTCGGTTCAGGCCGCGACCCAGGTCATCGGAGTCAGGGAGCCGCAACGGTAAAGCCTTTATCCAGTCCCGCGAAGTCAGCCATGTTATCGGTCAACAATTCGGCCACGCGGGCTATCCGTGCCGCAACCGCCTGCAACCAATCGTGAACCCGGCCGCTCCGCACTCCCATTGCCTGGGCCTGACTCAACGCTTTCTTCACGTCTTGAGCCGATAATTCGACGAACGAAAAATCTTCCGTCACTTCTTCGATCAACGCCGCCGCATCATCGGCCAGATATTTCGCAGGCAGCCGGCCGCCGGTGAGTTGGGAAAAGACTTCGGACAACGCGTGCGGCCGCGTCCATTGATCCGGTTCAAGCGCCATTTTTTCCACCCGTGAATCGTGGATGGCATCAATGAGCGCCGAGGCATCCCAGTAGCGTTTCATCGCTCGTCGCGCCCGGCGCGAATCGCTGCCGCAATGACTTGGCGGGAAATTTTTACATCCGCGCCGCGCAACCGGCCATTGACCCGGCGAGGGCGAACGGTTGGAACTTCGCGTTCCTCCAGTCGGATGACACGAATGCTGCCGTCGGGCTGCGGGCTGGCATCGAATGCCGCCCCTGGCTGGAACAAGTCCGATGAGGTCAAACGTCCGCGATTATCCGCAACGAGTTTCACATTGGGATAATCCCACATTTGCCGGTCGCATTCAAGGGGCGTCATGCGGCTTGCGGTAAATCTCTTGGACGACGTTCAGAGCGGCCCTGGCCTCGGCCAATCCGGGGCCGGCGGCCGGCTGCCCCTGATTTTTTGCCGTCTCGACCGCCTTTTCAAATTCGGTGATTTCGCGCCGCCATGAGTCGTCCGGGCCTGGAAACTCGTAAATTTTTGTGTCGGGGACGCCCATCTCCGGCTTCATCTGATAGTGGAATAATTTTTCGACGCCGTAACTGCCGCCCAGCCCTTCGATGGCGAGCTTGGCATTGCGCCCGTAAATTTCGAAAGAAAAAAGATTTTTCCATTCCGTGCAACTGACGTGCAGCCACGCGGTGCGGCCGGCGGCGTTCCGGAGGTCGAGAAACGCGTTGTCGTCCACCGGCATATTCCAAAAGTAGGTGGCCGCGTGACCATTCACGCGCGTAAAGGGGCCGAGGAACCAACCGGCCAGGTCAATGAGATGGATGCCCTGGTCAATTAATTCGCCGCCGCCGGATAGCTTGGGATCGGCCCGCCATTCCTTGTCGTATCCGACGCGTCCGCCGTGGCCATAGCGCGCCCGGATGAACATCAATTCGCCCATCACGCCCGAATCGAAAATCTCCCGCGCCTGGAGAAAAGCGGGGTGATAGCGGTGATTAAATCCGACGCGCACAACGACGCCGTGTTTTTGTTGCAAGGTGATGAGGTCGTCAATTTCCTTGACGGAGATTCCCGCCGGCTTTTCGACAAGGACGTGTTTTCCGGCTTGGATGGCGGCGGCGGAAATTCCGGCGAGCGAGGCATTGATGGCGGCCACGATGACGGCGTCCACTTCGGAATCGCTGACGGCGCGGCGGAAATCGTGCGAGACGCGGCCGGATTTGGCGAGGGCCGTCAACTCGGCGGCGCGCGCGGTGTTCGTATCGCAGGCGATGGCCAGGCGGGAGCCGGCTGGCAGGCCAAGCAGGCGCTTTTTCCCGATCAAACCGCAGCCGATGATGGCGTAATTCATTTATCGCCCCAGTTTTTCCAGCGGTCCTTGGGAACGATGCGGCGCAAGGTGTAGATGTCGCCATCGAGGTCGTGCTTGAATTCATGGAGCCGCTCCCAGGGGTCCCACTGCGCGCTGATGAGTTTGCCGGTGATGCCGTCGCTGTCGGCGCCGGCCAAATAAACCGCCAGAGACGCGCCCAATTGGAGGGGCGCGCCGCCCTCCTCGGCCCATTTTTTATTTTTCGCAAAGAATTCGGTTCCGACCTTTTCCGGTCCCGCGGCCAGCACCTGGTCCACGAAGCGGGTTTTCAACGGGCCGGGCGCAATGGCGTTGATGTCCACGTGATACGGTTTCAATTCGCAGGCGAGCGTTTCTGCGAGCCGAACGGCGGCGGCCTTGGAGGCGGCGTAGGCACTGATATTCGGCAGGGGGTTGGTGGCGCCGCCTCCGCTTAAGACAATGATTTTTCCGCGCCCGGCCCGTTTGAAATGCGGAATGACGGCGCGGCATGGCAGAAGCACGCCATAGACGTTGATGTCCATTGCGCGCCGCCATTCCTCCAATGGAACGGATTCGGTGGGACCCATCGGGCCATAGATTCCGGCGTTCAACACCAGGACCCGCAACGTGCCCAGCTCGCGCAAGGCAAAAGCGGCCAATTCATTGACCTGGGCTTCATCGGCCACGTCACAAACGCGCGCGGCGACCTTCTGTTCTGGAAACGTTGCCGCCAGTTCCCTCGCGGTTTCCATCAACTCGGTTTCGCCGCGCGCGCAGAGCGCCACATTGGCGCCCTCCCTCAAAAATTCGGCGGCAATTGCCCTGCCCAATCCCTGGCTACTTCCGGTGATAAGCGCGTTGATATTGTGGAGTTTCATCGTTTGAGGTTGGTCCGTTATCCTTGTTTTGGGGAAAGATTGCGTCCGACTGAAAGATGCGTGATGCCGGCAATATCCTTCAATTCCTTTTCCAAAAAACAGTTGGCGTCCACAAAAACCCGTCCCCGCATTGTGGGAACCAGGACGGGCCAGGGGGCATTGCGAAAATCCGGCCATTCGGTGCAAACGGCAACGGCATCCGCATTTCGGATGGCAACGGGAAGTTCCGGCGCGAGTGAAACGCCGGACAGCCCCGGCGGGAGGCCGCGGACGGCCGGATCGAAGGCGGCCACTTCAGCGCCCGACCCGACAAGCCGTTCGCATAGCTCCACGGCGGCGCTGCGGCGCAGCGTGTCCGTATTGACCGTATAGGTCAGGCCAAGCACGGCAATTTTTTTTCCGCGCAAATCGCCTAAAATGGACCGCAACCGGGCCAACGCCCAGCCCTTGTGGAGGTCATTGCTTTGTTTGATGGCGGGGATGACTGAAATTTTTTCGCCCGTGCGTTCGCCAAGTTTTGTCAACGCGACCACGTCCCGCGCCAGCGTGCCGCCGGCGAATGGGCCGCCGGGTCCGAGGTAAGCCCTGGGTCCGATCCGCGCTTCGCTCTTGAGGCCGGCGGCCACGTCTCGGGCGTTGGCGCCGACGTGCTCACAAAGCCGGGCGATTTCATTGATGAAGGTGATGGACAACGCCAGGAAGGAATTCAGCGCATGTTTCACCATTTCGGCGGACTCGGCGCCCATAAAAAGGACGCGCGGAGTGAATGGGGCCAGCAACTCCTGGAGCAGCGGCTTATCGTGCTCGTGGCGAATGCCCGCGACAATGCGGTCCGCTTTTTCAAATGCTTCGATTGCCCTGCCCAGCCTCAGATTTTCGGGAGAACAGGCGAAATGGAACTGTGGAAATTGCTTTTCCAGCCGGGCGCATGAGCCGACCGGCAGTTGCGAGGAGATCAAGACCAGCGCTCCGGGTTTGAGGTGCAGCAGGGCGCGGCACAGGTTCGCCAGGACCCATTCGGCGTCCGGTTCATCGTTGTCATTGACGGGTGTATCGTAGCACAACCAAAGGACGCGGGAATCGGCACAGGCGGTCGGATCGGTCGTGAATGAGAGATTGCCGGCGGCGATCCCCGCGGAAAGGAGCGCGTCCAAGCCCGGCTCAAGCAGGGGAGCATGGCCGGAATTTAATCGGGCGACCGCGGCGGGATCGAAATCGAGGCCCGTTACGTGAAAATGCCTCGCGCAGCACGCCGCGGTGACGCTGCCCAGGTGCCACAAGCCTTGCACCGTGATTTTCATTCCTTCCGCGCGGGCATTTTGGGAATCCGGCGTCATTTTTCCGGGCGGCGTTCGAGCACCCATTGATTTTGCCGCAACCATTGCAGCGTGCGCACGATGGATTGCTCGATAGTCAGCGTCGTTTTCCAGCCGGTGGCGCGGATTTTTTTTGTGTCCAAAAAAATGAACGGATTATCGCCCACCCAGCCCTTGTTGCCCCCGGAGTACTCGCGCCGCGGCTCAACGCCCAGGGCGGCGCAAATGAACCGAATGGAATCATTCACCTCCACGTATTCGTCCGTGCCCAGATTATAGGTTTCCACGCGATGCCTTGCTGTTTGAGC
Organism: Verrucomicrobiota bacterium; assembly: GCA_028872915.1. Lineage (GTDB taxonomy): Bacteria > Verrucomicrobiota > Verrucomicrobiia > Limisphaerales > UBA11358 > UBA11358. The sequence continues at coordinate 37,179 of JAGWNY010000009.1, read as the reverse complement.
CGCGCCCCGGCGCATCACGCGAATCATGGCTTCAATGCAATCGCCGATGTAAAGATAAGATTTGCGCTGCGAACCGTCGCCGAGGATTTTTAACTTGTCCGGGTGGGCGCGCAATTGACGGTAAAAATCGAGGACGTGGCCGTGAGTGTAGCGTTCGCCAAGAATGGAGACGAAACGAAAAATGCAGCCTTCGAAATGGTAGCCTTCGCAATAGGCGTGAATAAAGCCCTCGGCAGCGGCTTTAGAAGCCGCATAAAGGGAGGTTTGAATGGGAAAGGGATGATTTTCGGGCGTGGGAATGGTTTCAGCCTCGCCATAAACGCTGCCGGTGGAACTGAAGGCGATTTTTCGGATGCCGTTGGCGCGCATGGCCTCGAGCACGTTGAAGGTGGCGACGGTGTTTTGCTCCAGGTCCCTGGACGGATGCTCCAGGCCGAAGCGCACGTCGGCATTGGCGGCCAGATGAAAGACCGTGTCGCATCCGGCCATTGCCCGGGTGAGGGCGGGCAGGTCGAGGCAATCGCCCCGCACCAGTTTGAAGTTCGGATGGTTCAACGCACTTTGCAAAAATTCATTCTGGCCGGTTGAAAAATTGTCAAAGCCGGCCACCGTTGCGCCATCTTGCAACAGGCGATCCACGAGATTGCTGCCAATGAAACCCGCCGCGCCGGTGATGAAAAATTTATCCATGAGCCGCTCGGAGTTTAGAGGCGACTTCGGCGCCTATCCAGCTTTTTGCAGTTGGCTCAGCGGTGGATTTTTGGGGAAGATTGCGGCATCATGTCGCGGTTGCCGATCCATCCCTATCGCGGCCGGTTGGCGCCCAGTCCGACGGGCTTGCTGCACCTGGGCCATGCGGCAACCTTTTGGGTGGCCGCCGAACGGGCCAGACTCGCGCAAGGCTCTCTGATTTTGCGCAATGATGACCTGGACCCGGCGCGTTCGAGGCCGGAATATGTCCGCGCCATGATTGCGGATTTGCAATGGCTAGGGTCAAAATGGCAGGAGGGGCCGGACATTGGCGGTCCTTGTGCGCCCTATAACCAAAGCGAGCGCCTTCCTCTGCACCGGGCGGCGCTGGAAACATTGCGGGCCGGCAATTTCGTTTATCCCTGCACTTGCTCGCGCCGGGACGTGCAAGCCGCGGCCACCGCTCCGCACGCCGCCGATGACGAGCCGGTTTATCCCGGAACCTGCCGCGCCAAATCTTCCTCGCGTGATTCTCCGCCCGGCGGATGTTGTTTCCGTTTTCGCGTGCCGGATGGGGAATGGATTTCGTTTGTGGACGGGAATCTGGGCGAACAACGGTTCAGGGCGGGGCGGGATTTTGGAGATTTTGTCGTCTGGCGCAACGATGGCGTTCCGGCCTATCAACTGGCTTGCGTGGCGGACGACCATGCGATGGGCATTACGGAGGTCGTCCGCGGCGCGGACCTGCTGGTTTCCACGGCCCGCCAACTTCTTCTTTACAGGGCGCTGGATTGGGTGGCGCCATGCTTTTTTCATTGCACGCTGCTGCGGGATGAGGAGGGACGGCGCCTGGCCAAGCGGCATGGCGCAATGACACTCAAAGCGCTTCGCGAACGGGCCGTTGATCCGGCGGAATTGCGCGGCCAATCTGGGGCCGGCCGCCTCACACCGGCTTGATCATCAGGCAAGGGCACAAAATGTGAACAAAAGTTCACCGGGTCGTTACGCTCCCGTAACATTTGACGTTTAGCGTATCCTGTGTGAAGAAGATTCTTATTCTGACGGCGGGGTTTGGAGACGGACACAACGCCGCGTCGCGGAGTTTGCGCGAAGGAATCGAAATGCTGGACGAGGACGCGCGCGCGGAGGTGCTGGACCTGTTTGCGGACAGCTACGGGCTGTTCAACACACTTGTCAAGAAGACTTACCTCGGCATGGTGGCGCACACGCCGAAATTGTGGGGCGGAATCTATTCGCTGCTTGAAAATCCGTTTGTGGAGAAGCAACTGGGCGGCTTCACGCGGCTGCAGGAGACGCTGGAAAAAATTCTTGGCCAGACGCAACCCGACTGCGTGGTTTCGACCTATCCGGTCTATGGCCACGTCATCAAAAAAATATACGCCAGCCATCGGGAACGGCCCTTTCCCTTTATCACCGTCATCACCGATTCCATCACCATCAACACGTCCTGGTTTCGCGCCCCGGCGGATTTTTTTTGCGTGCCGAACGAAGCCAGCGCGGATGTTCTCCGGGCAGGCGGCGTGCCGGACAAAAAGATCAAGGCGCTCGGCTTCCCCGTCAGCCCCGTCTTCGCGAACGCCGCGCGCGAACTGCCCGCGCCGGTTGGCGAGGAACCGCGCCGCGTGCTTTACATTATCAACACGGGCAAAAAAAAGGCCGGCAAGGCCATTGATCGGATCCTGGAAGTGGACGGCGTGCATTTGACAATTACAGCCGGGCGGGATCCCGAATTGCGGGCGAGGCTGATTGAACGCACCCGCGAATTCTCAGAGCGGGTGACGGTGCTTGGGTGGACGAACCAGATGCCTGAATTGATGATGTCGCATCATCTCGTGATTGGCAAAGCCGGCGGCGCCACCGTGCAGGAAGCCATCGCGGCGCGTTGTCCGATGATCATCAACCAGGTCATTCCCGGCCAGGAAGAGGGCAATGCGGCGTTGATTGAGAAATATAATCTGGGGGCCGTGGTCGAAAAGAACAAGGAAGTGGCGGAGGCCGTTGAACTGGCATTTGAAAAGAAGGCGGCTTTGTGGATGGAATGGCGGAAACAGTTGAAAAAGGTCAGCCATCCCGATGCCGCGCTTAAAATCGCCGGGCTGGTCCTGGAACAGTGTGAAAGCCATTGTCCGCGGCCCGACGCCATCCCGCTTTTTGAGACCGCGCCGGCCCGCGTGATGCGCGCGGCGGCGGGCAATGGCGGCGGCGCGCAGATGCTGCTCTGCGACTTTCACATTCATTCGAATTATTCCGATGGAAAGTTGCCGGTCCCGGACCTGGTGGATTTTTACGGCGAACGGGGCTTTGACTGCATCTGCATCACCGACCATCTGGCCGACCCGAAGCGATTGCTGGGCAAATTATCCGAATTGGCGAACCTGACGCTGGGGCAGGAGCAATTGGCGGAGTACTTTGCGGTGATTGAACGCGAACGCCGCCGCGCCTGGCGCCGTTACAAGATGCTGGTGATGACGGGCATTGAATTCAACAAGGACGGCTACACTCGCAAGACGTCGGCCCATCTGCTGGGCGTGGACCTCAAATCGCCAATCGCGGCCTCGTTGGAGATTACCCAAATCATCGGGCAAATTCATGCCCAGGGCGGCCTGGCCATCGCGTCCCATCCGCACCTGATGAAAAGCGAATGGGGCAAAAACACTCTCTATCTCTGGGAAAATCAGGAACAATACGCGCCCCTGCTCGACGCCTGGGAAATCGCCAACCGCAACAACATCTTCAACGACATCGGTCTCAAGCGGCTGCCCTTTGTGGCCAACAGCGATTTCCACAAGCCCAAGCACATTTATTCCTGGAAGACCCTCATTCACGCCGAAAAAGACCCCGAGGCCATCAAGGATTGCATCCGCCGCAACGAGCACGTGGCGATCACGCTTTACCGGGATTTCGGGGCGCCGGCGGGCATGGCGCCCGCCGCGTTGGACGCGCCGGCGGGACATTTCTTCCGCGAGCGCCCGCTTCAGGCCATTAACGGGTAAGCTGCAGCAGTTCTTCGGCAATCTGCACGGCGTTCAGCGCGGCGCCTTTGAGCAACTGGTCCCCGCTTACCCAGAACGCGAGGCCGTTGTCCATGGCACAATCCTTCCGCAGCCGCCCCACTTCGCAATGATATTTCCCGGACGTGAACAGCGGCATGGGATAACGCGTCTTTTCAGGTTCATCCACCACGTCCAATCCGGGCGCTTTTTTCAAAACCTCGCGCGCCGCCGCCACGTCCACCGGCTTTTCAAATTCCGCGCTGACCGCCACCGAATGCGAGCGATACACGGGCACGCGGACGCAGGTGACACTGGCCCGGAAATTCGGATGGTGCATGATCTTGCGCCCTTCATTTTCCATTTTCATTTCCTCCTTCGTGTAACCGCCGGGCAAGAACGAATCCACGTGCGGAAGCACGTTAAAGGCAATCTGGTGCGGATACACCTCCTTCGTTGCCGGACGGCCGGCAACAATCTCCCCGACCTGGCGCTTCAGTTCCTCGATGGCCTTTGCGCCCGTGCCGGAAACAGCCTGGTAGGACGAGGCAAAAATTCTCTTTACGCAAAACGCCTGATGCAGCGGATACAGCGCCATCAGTGTGATGGCCGTGGTGCAATTGGGATTGGCAATGATGCCGTTGTGCCCGCGGACGTCTTCGGCATTGATTTCGGGAATGACCAGCGGCACGGAATCGTCCTGGCGGAACGCGCTGGAATTGTCCACGACCACGCAGCCGGTCGCGGCGGCGATGGGCGCATACTGCTTTGATATGTTACCACCCGCGCTGAACAACGCGATGTCAATGCCCTGGAATGAATCCTGCGTCAATTCCTTGACAGGCAGGTCATGGCCGCGGAATTTCAGGGTTTTGCCCGCCGAACGGGCCGAGGCGAGCAACGTCAGTGTCGCCACCGGAAACTTTCTCTTTTCCAGCGTGCGCACCATTTCCACGCCCACGGCGCCCGTTGCGCCCACGACAGCCACGTGCGGATTTCGATTCATACAGGGCCGGGAATTTTAGCATGGAAGTTCGGGGTGTCAAACGAAGGGAGAACGCATTCCATATCCAGTGAGTTTTGCTCCGTTGGCGAAAAGGGGTCAGAGATGACTCATGGAGTTTCTCCGGTCAGAAACGCTTTCGGGAAAATATACCATTAGCCATCCCTGACCCCTTTTGCGAAAACCTGCCGGTCTGCTGCGTTTGAATCATAATGATTTCATGCAGCCGGACGAGCAAACGAGTACCGGACAGATTGCCGCGTGGCGGGCCATGACCGGCGTCAGGCGGAGGGGCTTTACTGGACCGCCCGCAGACTGAAGCTGGCGGGTTTGCGCGCGCAGCATCCCGACTGGCCGGAAGCATGGTTGGCCCACGAACTGCGGGGGATTTTGCTGCTGGTTCTGCTGCCGGCTGGGCATTGTTTGCGCAGGGGCGCCAGGGGTGATTGACTGCTGCGCAGAGAGCCGCAGCGTCGCCGCCGCCAGGACAAGAAAAATCGCAACTCCTCTCATACCGGCAATTTTCCACGCCGGAACAAGGATTGTCATGGTGGGAAAAGAGCCGGGTAAAATGGGCCATTTACCCGCCAGGATGGGTGGGGGAATCGGCGGCTTCCAGACGACGAAAAATTCTCTCTCGTTTTTTGATTTCGGCAACCAATAATTCCTCGGCTGACCAACCCCGTCCGTGGGCGATTTGCGCGAGATCAAAAAGCCGGCGGCCAAGGGCGGCTTTGGCGAGGCTTTTCGGGGCGCCGCTTGAAAATTTTTTGCCAAAGACCTTTCCAGCCTTTTTTATCAATTTTTCGGCTTGCAACAGCGCCGGCAAATGTTTTGGAATGCCGTCAAAGGCTGAATGGCGGGCGCGGGAGGTGCCATGTTTTTCAGCCCGTTTTATCTTTTCCCAATTTGACCACACATGGTCCACGTTCTTGACGCGCACGTTTCCAAAAACATGGGGATGGCGGCGAATGAGCTTGTCCGCAATCCGGCGGGCAACGTCCTCGAAATCAAAAGCGCCGCGTTCGCGGGCAAGCTGGCAATGGAAGACCACCTGCAGCAGCACGTCGCCGAGTTCTTCGGCCATTTCCGCGTCATCGCGCGCTTCGATCGCGTCCATCAGTTCATAGACTTCTTCGATGGCGTGGCGCCGGAGCGTCATGTGGGTTTGCTGCCGGTCCCAGGGACAGCCGCCCGGCGAGCGCAAACGGGCCATGATGCGCAACAAATCGTCAATGGAAGCCCGGCGTTCCATTACAAAATCACCAGGTCGTCCCGATGGACCACTTCGGTGCGCGCCAACTTTTTGGCGCGGATTTCGTCCCCGCCGAATTTCGCGATGCCGCGGGCGAATTCAGTGCCGTTCAAGTCACAAATGCGGACGACGTCGCCGGGGTTGAAGTCTCCGTGGCACTGGGCCACGCCCGGCGGCAGCAGGCTGCGGCCCGCTTCGCGCAACGCGCGCCGCGCGCCGTCGTCCACAAACAGCGCGCCCCTGGGATGATGAAAAAAAGCGATCCAGCGTTTGCGGCCTTGCAATTTGGCTGGTTGGGGCACGAAGAGCGTTCCTTCCCGCTGCCCGGCCAGAATTTTAGCCAGGACATCCTTTTTTTTCCCGGACGCAACCACGAGCGGGATGCCTGAGCGCACCACAATTTTGGCCGCTTCGATTTTCGATCTCATGCCCCCGACGGCAAGCTGGCTACTGGTGCCGCGGGCCATCTTTTCGACGGCGGATATTTTTTCGACGAGCGGAATGGTTTTGGGGTTGGCCTTTCCAAAATTGTCGAGCAGGCCGTCCACGGTTGTGAGGATGACCAGCAAATCCGCCGGCAATAGCGAGGCGACCAAGGCAGAGAGCCGGTCGTTGTCGCCAAATTTGATTTCAGTGAAGGAAACGGCGTCATTTTCGTTGATGATGGGCACAACACCGTGTTCCAGCAGGGTCACGAGCGTGTTTCGGGCGTTAAGATGGCGTTCATGATGTTCGAGATCGTCATGGGTCAGGAGCACCTGGGCTACGGATAGATTGTGCCGGGCAAAAAGATCGGCATAGATGGCCATGAGGCGGCACTGGCCCACGGCGGCGCAGGCCTGGAGGCGGGCCGGGTCAGCCGGTCTCTTATCGAAGCCCAGCGCCCCCATCCCCGCGCCCACCGCGCCGCTCGTGACAATGGCGATTTCCCTGCCGGACGCGCGCCCCGCCGCAATTTGGGAAACGATCCGGTCCAATTGGCCCGTATCAATTTGTTTATCCGCGCCGGCCAGAAGGCCGGTGCCGAGCTTGACAACCATCCGCGCCGCCGACTTGAGGGAATCCCATTGCATGACGCGACATTAAAAAAAACCGGCGGCCGCGAAAATGCTAAAATATGGTTTGGAGATAATCGGCAATTTTTTCGAGGGCGGCCGGTTTTCTGTGACGGCCATTGCCCAACGCGCCCGAAAGTCCGTCGCTTCGCAAATAGACGAGGGCGAAAAAGCCGGACAGATCACGCGCTGAATGCACGCGCGGAATCACGCAATCTTGTATTCCAATGTTTTGTTCCCGGTCATTGCCGGGGTTGGCCAGGTCCACGTATTTAAGCTTCTGAAATGAGAGGTTCAATGTGTCAATGCCTGTGAAGCGGTAGCCGGAATGTATCCTGATGCTTACCGGCGGACCGGTCCGGGCCGGCGCCATGCCGCCCAATACAAAAACATTCGTCTGGCCGGCGCGATTTCTCACGATGTCCAACTCGTTCAAGACAACGCGCATAAACGTGACATGGATTTCCTTCCTGGCCAGCGCGGCCCGATCATATTCAACGTGGATTTCCGGAATGTCCAGAAACAGCGCGCCGCCGAACGATCGCGGTGGATTGTAAATTTTAACGTTTTGGATTTCGACGGCAGGTTGAATGACTTCCAACCTGAACCGCCCAATCTGGGCGTCCAGGCCCGTCCTTGAGCGAATTTGTTGTTCAATTCCCGTCCGAAGGATGGAGTTATAAGACAAGGAGAGGACAACGAGAGCCACCAGGGCGATCATGGCTGCGGCGGCGAGCAGACGGAAGAGCCATTTGAAAAGCCATCGGATCATAATCAGGAAATCCGCACGTCTTCGGGCCGCACTTCCAGGCATTCATCCTGGTCCTCCCAGATGACGGCGGCGTGAACATGCAGAAGGTGGGGCGCCAGGTCCCGGCCGGCGCGCACGAGGAGTAGCTCGGCTTGTTGGGCGGCCGTCTCGAAGGCGGCATCGTAGCTGCCGCCCATGCGCCGGCGCTGGCGGTCATCCAAATGCGCCACGGCGTGGATCGGCTCATATTCTCGGGACCACGATTCCAGATCGCCGCGAACTTCGGCCGCAATTTCATCGAATGGCACGAGCGTTTCGTTGCAATGCTGGCAGATAAGGCCCGATTCCACCACGTCGCGGGTGAGCAACGGCAACAGCGGCGCGCGGCAGCAAGGCGATTCTCCGTATGGGGCCGGGACGGTCACGATGCGCTTGAGCCAGATTTGGCGGCTGTGGCCGGCCTGCGCCGCCAGCCGATACGCGCCCACCAGCGGATGCGAGAGGCGCCATGATTTCCCCGCCAACTGGCCGAGGGTCTGCGCCAGCCAGCGCGCGAGCGTCAGATCGTCGAAATCCGCAAACACGCGGCCGTACTCGGTCCAGAGCAGATCAATGGGAGCATCGGATTCGGATGCCATGCCGCCAGCATGACCCGCCATCGCTTTTTTGTCGAGCCGACGTGCAGTCAATCCGCAAACCACGCGCGGGCGTCCCGAATGAATTTTTCGGCCAGCGGCAGGGATTCAGGCCAAGCGCATATTTGCGGGCGCAGCCGCAGACCGCGCAGAACTCATCTGGGATTTTGCTTTTGAATTGCCGTCGGACTCGTTGCCAACGCCGCCAGATGGCCGATGTATGTGTCGCAATTACTTGCGCACATTGGCGAAAATGTGAAATTTTGTTGCAATCCGGCGGCGGTGGATTGAAATTATTTTTCACTGAAACGAGATTGAAGTCATGAGCGCCAAACAAGTTCTTTTGGAAGTGGCGGAAAAATTGCCGCCCGACGCCACCATCAGTGACGCCATTTACGAATTGGAATTCCGCCAAGGCGTTCAGCAGGGCTTGGACGAACTGGACCGGGGCGAAGGCATACCGATTGAAGAGGTCAAAGCCAAGATCGCTCAATGGGCTGGAAAATAGTCATCGCCCCGTCGGCGCAATTCGATCTGGCTGATACTGTTCGCTACGTTGCCCGACACAATTCAGACGCAGCAGCCCGGCTCGGCTACGAATTAATCACCCGCGCCGAAAATTTGGCAAATTTTCCGGAAATCGGCCGCATTGTGCCGGAATTTCGGCAGCCAAATCTGCGGGAAATTATTTACCGATCCTATCGCATCATTTACCGACTACGGCGCGATGCGCAACGCATTGACATCGTCCGCTTCTGGCACGCCGCGCGCGGTTTCCCTCGCATCCCAAGCGCGAACTGAAGAGGGCGCTTGAATGTGATGTTTTCGCAAAGCACCCAAACAGCCCGGTATGGTCGGTCAGTCCGCAAACCACGCGCGGGCGTCCCGAATGAATTTTTCGGCCAGCGGCAGGGATTCAGGCGTTCCAATGTCCAGAAAAGGGGCCTCGGCGGCACACACCTTGAGGCGCGCGCCGGCGGCAATGAGCGCCGGAAAAACATCCATTTCAAAGCTCAAAGGCAACCGCTGTGGAAATTGGCGGATTGCTTCGGCCTTGAACAAGTAAACGCCGGCATTGATCAAACGCGCGCCCGGCCGCTTTTCATCGAACTTGTCCAAGTCGCCCGCGGCATTTTGTGAAATGGCGCCGTAACGCGAGGCATCGGCCAGCCGCACGCCCAGCACGGCGCCCGAAATGCCCGGATGCTCCAGCGTCGCGGTCATTTCACCCAACGATGCCAGGGCCAGCGAATCGCCATTGAGCACCAGCCATGCGGGCGGTTGCGGGGCGGCATTGCGAATGGCGTTCAGAAATCCGCCCGCCGTTCCCAAGGGCTGGACTTCGGGCACGCAGGAAACCATCGCTTTTGGTACGGGTTGGGTTTTGAAATGCGCCTCGACAATTTCGGCCCGATGACCGGTGGAGAGGATAACGCGCCGAATGTTTTGGGCGGCAAGGTAGCGGACGATCCATTCGAGAAACGGCCTGCCTGCGACGGGGGCCATGGGCTTGGGCAAATTGCCCAGCAGATGTTTCACGCGCGTGCCGAAACCGCCGGCCAGAACGACGGCGGCAATTTGGTCAGACGCCAATTTCAAAGCATGATCAGACGTTTGAATAGATGCTGTTCTTCAAAATGGAGAACGTTTTGATCAATTCCACGATCCCGCGGTCCAACCCCCATTCCGGTTTGAAACCCGTCGCCAAAATGCGCGCATTGCTCACGATGTAATCGCGCTTGTCCGGGTCTTCGCCAATGGGCGCTTCCACATAGACGAATTTTGGGAGATGTTTTTGGATTGCCGCGCACAGTTCGAGCTTGGACAGGTTGGCATCGTCCAATCCCACGTTGTAGGGCCTGCCTTTCATTTTGTCGAAATTGGCGATGCCGTGGACGAAGGCGCGCGCCACGTCGCGCACGTGAATGTAATTGCGCTTGAAATGGCCTTCAAAGATCACCACCGCGCGGTCGTAAACGGCGCGATAAACGAAATCATTGACCAGCAGGTCAATTCTCATGCGCGGAGAGGCGCCGAATACGGTTGCCAGGCGGAAGCTGATGCCGTTGGCGCGGGCGAGCACAGCCTCCTCCGCCTTCACTTTTGTCACGCCATAGCTGGAGATCGGTTTGAGCGGGGTGTCCTCGGTGCAAAATTTTCCCTTTTCACCGATGCCATAGCCGCTGTTGGTGACGGGCATGATGATCCACTGGTCTTTTCCCGCAAGCCGGCAAACCATTTCCACCGCATCCTGGTTCGTGGATTTGGTTCCCAGCGCGTCGGTGTTGCAGAGCGGAACGCCGACAAGCGCGGCGAGGGGAATGATCAAGTCCACCCCGGCAACCAGGGGTTTGACAAGCCGCTCATCACGGCAATCGCCGCGCACCACGTGAAACGATTCATAATGGCAGCAATCGAGAAGCGAGTTTTGATTGAAATAAAAATTATCCAAAGCGGTCACATCATGGCCCCCGGCCAGGAGGGTCGGAGTCAAAACGGAACCCAGATAGCCGGCGCCGCCGGTAATGAGGATTTTCATGCGATTATTTTTCAGACTTGGGCTTGCGCGTCAACAGTATCAGAAGTCCGCCCAAAATCGGAAGCGCGCACACCGATGAAAGGGTGATGTCCAGCGGCCTGCTGGGAAGCGTGAACGAAAATTCGATCCTGTGGCGTCCGGCAGGCAGATAGACGCCCTGCATGATGAAGTTGGCGCGGAAAAGCGGCGCGCTGCGGCCGTCCACGAACGCGTGCCAATGGGGATCGTATTTATCGTTGAACAGAAGCACGGTGGGGAGGGTGGAATCGGTGCTGAAGACGATCTTTTCGGGCGAATAGCTCTTGAACGTCACCGTCCCCGCGTTTTCGTTGGTCGAATCGGACGGTGGCGGAAGGGAATGGGGCACCAGCACCGTCTGCCAGGGGTCGAAAGCGGGCGAGGCCAGCTTTTTCAGAATCAGCAAATCGTTGGTCCCGAAATTATTGAGAATACCCGCCTCATTCGGGCTTAAATCCTTCGTGGAAAAAGATTTCAGTGTTTCGGCGCTGTTCGTCTCCCAATGGGAATACAACTTGGCGCGCGGCAGCGCGCCGGTAAATTCGAACAGCGCGCAACCGCCGGCTTCATTCGTGGCGATGGTCAAGTCCTCAAGCTGATGGGCGAGGGCTTCCTTTGGCACGATGTCGAAACGGGCGGCCACTCGAAACCGTTTCTTGATGGGGTCCATTTCGCCATTTAAAAGCGATAGAGTGCTTATGGCCTCGCCGCCGGAGCCGGGAAGGGTCATCGGCCCCAGCAGATAGCGGACATTCGATAATTCCCAGCTCCGGCACAGCCGACGCAATGAATCGGGCGAAGCGGAATTGGGCATAAACGTTTCATCAAAGGCCGCCAGGTCCGTGGCCGCGCGCGGATTCTGGACGTAATCGAGCGATTGAATATTGTAAAAGGGAAAAAGTTGCTGGATCCATTCGATAGCGTAAAGTTGGCCCCAATACGGGTCGTTTTCATATTCCGGCGTCGAAGGCAGCGGGCCGGAAGCGAACGGCAGATTCAAGACACGATGTTCCCACGGCTTTTGCCGAAGAAAATTTACAATGGGGTTGCTTTGATATTTCAACGGATAATTCCAATAAACAATCCACGGCGCGTTGCCGCGCGCCAGGTCAATCACCAGCAATCCGCCGAGTAAAATGCCGCCCAGCCGCGCCCGATTGCCGGCAAACACCCCGGAGATGATGAGGATGAAAAGAAAAATGGCCGCCGCCAAAAACAGAAGAAACCAGGCGGCTTGGCTGATACTGAAGGCGGCGATTTGACTGGCCGGGACACCCGCCCGCGGATCGTTGCTGAAACCAACGGTCTGGAGGTAGGCGACGAGGGCCGGTTTTTCCGCAACGTAAACAAACCAGCCCAGCACGCAAACGCCCAATGCGATGCCGCAGCCGGCCGTCCATTTGCGGTCGAAGCCGCGCACATTTGTCCACCAGCTTTGCAGGCGGCTGATGGTGGATTTGATATTGACGGCTGGAACGCCCAGATAACGGCGGTCCAGTCCATCCACGCCCACGGCGAAGGCGGTGACAAATGCGAATGTAAAAATATTAATGAACTTGGCCGGGTTGCGAATTTCGGAACCCAGATACGGCACCGCATAGAAAATCTGATAAAACGGCGCGAAACGGCCCCAAGCGAGCAAAATGGAGCAAATGCAGACGCCAGTCAGAAACCAAATGAGCCGTCGGTGCGGCAATGAAAATATTGACCCCTGGCGGCGCAGAGATTGGGCGATGGCCCAAATGGCGATGAGCGCCACCAAAATTCCGGCATATTCACCTCCGCCGGAAAACCGCAGGCCGGCGACGCCGCCAGACGGCGGAGGGCCGTTTTCACCACTCGCAAAATACCGGTCCCACGCCGGAGCACGGCCAACCGCGCCCCAATATTCGCCGGCATCATAACTATGGTCCGGGAGCCAGGGGGCATTTTCCGGGGTATCCATACGGTAGCCGAAGAGGCCGGGGACGAAAATGCCCAGGGTTTCTACCTTGGGCAGGCTCCATTGAGTGGCGTAGTCCCAGTGGGCAACTTGATCGGCTTTGCTGGCGCCGCTTCCCTGCATCCCCACCACGCCGACAATGGCGAACTGGATGAGGGCGAAGATGGATTGGGCCGCAATGAGCGCGGCAAAAACGGCGATCACCACGACGCGAAAGATCCCGCGTCCGGCTCGCAGCCAGGCCGGAGCGTCGTTGTCAACGATAGCCATGACAAAAATGAACGCCGCCACGAACAAACTATAAATGGCGCCGATGTCGGCGGCTTCCATCACGTTCACGCCGACCGCAAAACCCGCCAGCACCAAGCGCAGGCCGCGGACAATGGCCGATGATTCCGATGAATTTGAAGCGACGAGGGCCAGGGCAAAAAAGCACATGCCCGCGGCGATTTGTTGCGAGGCGTCGCCCCAGCAAGCGGTGGAAAACCAGGCCGAACCCAGGACGGCGGCGAGGCTTCCCAAAATCGCGGCCAGACGCGAGAGACGCAATTGCCGGAAGAACGTCCATGCTCCCAGCCCCAGAATAAACAAAGAGATGGGCGCATAAAATTTGGAATAGCTGACCGGTCCCAAAGCCCAATGAAGAAAGGCGGAAACATCGGGGGCGGTTGCGCTGGCATTCATTCCGATTCCATTCAGATCATTCCAACTGCCGAGCATGGCGGCGGGAAGCCGGAGATAATGGCTCATTTCCTGCCCCAGCGGGCCATCATTGGAAAAGTGAACGTAGGCGGGGACAAAACTCTTCCAGAAAAGCACGATCAAAAGGATGGCCAGCAGGACCGGCGCGAGAAGCGCGGGCGTTTTGCGGGGCGGCACGGTTTTGGCGGCTTTCATCAGCGGCGATGCGCGGGAACGTGACAGATATTGGCGTTATGACTCTGTAAAGCTGGAGCGGGTGAAGGGAATCGAACCCTCGTGTGCAGCTTGGAAGGCTGCCGTTCTACCATTGAACTACACCCGCGCGGCTTGAAATTTCAATTTGCAAGGGAGGATTCTAAAATCAGGGCGCTTGCCTTGTCAACGTTTCCCATTTACCCTCGCCGCGATGGCAGCGTTGCTTTTGACAGGCGGGCGCGTGATTGACCCGGCCAACCAGGTGGACCGCGCCGCCGACGTTCTCATGGTGGACGGAAAAGTCTCCGCCGTTGGCAAAGACGTTGCCGTTCCCGATGGCGCTGAACATTTTGATGCTTCGGGAAAAATCGTTTGTCCGGGGCTGATTGATTTGCACGTTCACCTGCGGGAACCGGGCCAGACAGCCAAGGAAACCCTGGCCACGGGAACCGCGGCGGCCGCGCGCGGCGGTTTTACCTCCATTGTTTGCATGCCCAATACGTCGCCGGCCATAGACAATGCGGCAACGGTCGCGTTCATTCGGGAACGAGCGGCACGCGAAGCGCTCGTGAATGTGTTCGTGGCCGGGGCGATCACCCGAAACATTGCCGGGGAGGAACTTGCGCCCATTGGCGGCCTCAAGCGCGCGGGCGTTGTGGCCGTCACGGATGACGGTCATTGTGTCCAGAACAACGAACTGATGCGCCGCGCCTGCGAATACGCCAAAATGTTCGACCTGCCCGTCATGGACCATTGCCAGGATTATGCGCTCGTGAGCGACGGCGTGATGCATGAGGGCTATTGGAGCACCGCTCTTGGGCTGCGCGGTTGGCCGCCCGCCGGCGAGGAAATGATCGTGGCCCGGAATATCCTGCTGGCCGAACTGACCGGCGCCCGCATCCATTGCCAGCACGTCTCCGCCGCAGGAAGCGTCGCCCTCCTGCGCGAGGCGAGGAAACGCGGCCTGCCCATTTCCGGCGAAGCGTGTCCCCATCATTTTACCCTCACCGACGCGGCGGTGGCCGGAAGCGAAAAATTCTGGGCCGGGGACGGGCGCCAAATTTCGGCGGCCATGGGGAAAAACGTGCCGGGCGCGGCGTTGCCGGCATGGCCCGCCTATGACACCAACTTCAAAATGAACCCCCCGCTGCGTTCGGCGGGCGATCGCGAAGCCATTCTGGAAGGCATTGCCGATGGCACGCTCGATATTTTGTGCAGTGACCACGCACCGCATTGCGATTATGAAAAGGAGGTGGAGTTTGACAACGCGCCATTTGGAATCACCGGCTTGGAAACGGAACTGGCGCTTTCGTTGATGCAATTGGTGGATGCCGGAAGGCTGTCGCTGGCGGGCTTGATTGCGCGGTTTACGGTGAACCCGGCCCGACTGCTGAATTTGTCCAAAGGCGCGTTGAGCATGGGCGCTGATGCCGACGTGACGGTTTTTGATCCGGAGCAGGAATGGATTTTCCACCGTGACGAATCGGCCAGCAAGTCGCGCAACAGTCCGTTCGATGGTTGGAGGCTCAAGGGCAGGGCCGTGGCGGCGATTGTCGGTGGAAAAGTGGTCTGGTCGGAAAAAGGCGGGGCGGTGGCGGCGCAAATAGCGGCATGAAACATTTTGCCTTGGAGGAATTTCCCGGTAATTTTCGGCGCGTTTGATGAAAGGCATTCTTGCTCTTGAAGACGGCACGGTGATGCGGGGCCTGGGTTTCGGCGCGCGCGCGTCGGCGGCCGGCGAAGTCTGCTTCAACACCTCCATGTCCGGCTATCAGGAAATCCTCACCGACCCCTCCTACAAAGGCCAGATCGTCACCATGACGTATCCCCTGATCGGCAACTACGGCGTCAATCTCGTGGACGTGGAATCGTGGCGTCCGCACGCGGCCGGATTCGTCATTCGCGAACTCTCGCCGGTCGTGAGCAATTGGCGCGCGAACGGTTCGCTGGGCGATTATTTGGAAAAAAACGGCCTTCCGGGCATCCAGGGCGTTGATACGCGGGCCTTGACCAAAAAGCTTCGCGTACGCGGCGCGATGAACGGCTTTATCTCCACGGAGGACATGTCCGGGGAGGAAGCCGTAAAGCGGGCGAGGGAATTTGTATTTGAAGGCGTGGATTACGTGAAGGAAGTCACGCACAAGGAGCCATTTGACTGGGACAAAAAGGACGAACAAAGCGCCGCATTTGATGTCGCGCGCGGAGACCAGGAGAGCGGGCCGGCGTGTCACAAACCGTTGCCTCCAGCGGACATTCCAATTGTGGCGTTCGATTATGGCATGAAATACAACATCCTGCGCCGCCTGCGGCAGCATGGCTTTGCCACGCACGTGCTGCCGGCAACCGCCGCAGCGCAAGAGGCGCTCAAACGCAAACCCGCCGGCATTTTCCTCTCCAATGGCCCCGGCGACCCTGCCGCGCTCAACTACATCGTGCGGGAAGTGAAGACCCTGACCGAAAGCGGCGTGCCGATATTCGGCATTTGTCTGGGACACCAAATCCTGGGCCAGGCATTCGGGGGCAGGACCTTCAAGTTGAAATTTGGCCATCGCGGAGGCAACCAGCCCGTGAAGGACCTTCAAACCGGGCGGGTTGAAATTACTTCGCAGAACCACGGTTTCGCGGTGGACCCCGAAAGCCTGCCGGCGGAAATTTCGGTGGATCGCATCAATTTGAACGACGGCACGGTGGAAGGTATGCGACACAAACGGCGTCCGATCTTTTGCGTGCAATATCATCCCGAAGCCTCTCCCGGTCCGCACGACTCCACGCCCTTGTTTTCGGAATTTCGCAAAATGATCGAGCGGCGGGGTTGAAGTTCTTGGGGCGGCCAGGGGATTTGCGTTTGACTTGCCGCGATGCCCGGACATAATCCATTTATCCAGTATGGCCAAACTTGTCGTCCTAAACCAGGGTATGAGCGGCCGTGTCCATGAGTTGACAGCGCAGCGCACCACCGTTGGCCGGGTCGAGGATAACGTGTTGCAGATTGGCGACCCCTCCGTGTCGAGCCATCATTGCGAGGTCGAGCAGCGGGGCGGCGAAATCTGGGTGCGCGATCTCAATTCCACGAACGGCAGCTACATTGACAACGCGCGGATTTCCGAAAGCGTGTTGAAGGCCGGCCAGACCCTCCGCCTCGGACAGGTGGAATTAAGGCTGGAAGTCGAGGGAGCGGCCGCCGCCGCGCCGCCTGCGCAATCGGCTCCGCCGGCCAAAAAGGCCGGTGAAGCGCCCATGGCCGTGCCGCGCGGCGTCAGCCTCGACCAGCTCGAACAGGGAGGACGCAAGGGTGCATTCGACACCGCGCGGACCATCTTTAAGAAGAAACGGAACAAGACCGGCCAGTACTTCTGGATTGGCGCCGGCATCGTCATCACCATCATCCTCGTGCTCATCATGGCCGTCATGTCGCAATTGGGCAAGGGCCGCTGAAAAACGGCGGGCGGTGGCAGGCTGGCTTTGAGCCAGGAGGCGATTCATTTATTGTCGCCCTGGATCAGTGCAAACGACTCCGCCAAGGCCACCGCTTTCCGCATGGCCATGGATTTGTTCACCGTTTCCTGAAATTCTCCTTCAGGGGTCGAATCGGCCACCCAGCCGCCGCCCGCCTGGATGAAGACCCGTCCGTTTTTGAGGAGCGCCGTGCGGATGGTGATGCAAGTGTCCAGGTTGCCGTTGAAGGAGAAGTAGCCCACGCAGCCGGCATAGGGGCCGCGCGCCGTTTGCTCCAGCCCGGCAATAATCTGCATGGCGCGGATTTTGGGAGCGCCGCTGACGGTGCCCGCGGGAAAGGTGGCCCGCATGAGGTCAAACGCGGTGCGGCCCGGCGAAAGCGCGCCCTCGACCTGGGTAACGATGTGCATCACGTGGCTGTAACGCTCGATGGTCATCAACTCCCGGACCTGGACGCTCCCGAAATCGCACACCCGGCCAATATCGTTGCGGGCCAGGTCCACGAGCATCACGTGTTCGGCGCGCTCCTTGGGGTCGGCGAGCAATTCCTTTTCCAGCGCCAGGTCTTCGTCCGAGTTGCGCCCGCGGCGGCGGGTGCCGGCGATGGGGCGGATCTCCACCTTGCCGTTTTCACAGCGAACGTGGATTTCAGGGGAGGCGCCCACGAGCGAAAAGCCGTCCAGTTCCAGAAGGAACATGTAAGGAGAGGGATTGATGTGGCGCGTCGCGCGGTAAAGGTCCAGGGGTGAGGCTGTAATCGGAGCCGAGAAGCGCTGTGAGCCTACCACCTGGATCACGTCTCCAGCAGTGATGTATTTGCGGGCGGCTTCCACGTTGGCGAAGAATTTTTCGCGCGATTGGTTGGATTCGAAGGCAACGGACGGCGCGGCGGTGGTCACGGCAACGGCATGGTGCTCGCTGGGCTGTTCGAGCAGGGCGATGATGCGGTCAATTTCCCCCACCGCCTCTTCGTAGGCGTCGGCAGGGTTGGCGCCGCCATCCAGGACGGCGTTGACAAGCACGGTAATGGTCTGCGCCACGCGGTCGAAAATGAGGAGTTGGTCGGCGATCAGGAAATAGAGGGCCGGCGTTTTGAGTTCGTCCTGCGGCGGGCAGGGCACCACCGGCTCGATTTGGTGGATGAATTCGTAGCCGATGAAGCCAACGGCGCCGCCCGTGAAGCGCGGGAGATCGGGCAGCGGAACGGCGCGATATTTTTGCATCACCCGTTCGAGCGCTTCGAGGCCGTCGCGCACGGGCGGGCCGAAGGGTTGCCCATGGACCGGGCCGGGACCGGCGGCATCATGAGTTGCCGCGGGAGTTTTTGCCAGGGGCAGCGTTTGGACGGGCTTTCCATTTTCCAATATTTCGACTTGACAACCCGTTTGGCGGACCACGGCGCGCGGATTGCAGCCCACGAATGAATAGCGTCCGATGTGTTCGCCCCCTTCAACCGATTCAAACAGGAACGATTCGCCCTCCCCGCGGATTTTGCGGTAGGCCGAGAGCGGCGTTTCGAAATCAGCCAGGATGCGGCGCGTGACGGGGATGAGGTTCCCGCGCCCAGCGAGTTTAAGGAATTCGTCGAGAGAGGGCGAATACATGCGGTCAACCTTTCTTTTTGTAAATTTCGGCCGGATCGTGGAGGCGCGGTTCGGTGATTTTGAAACCGCCGTTCTCGACCGAGCGGAAAAAGCAGGATTGGTAACCCTCATGGCAGGCGGCGCCAATTTGATCGACCTGAATCAAAAGCGTGTCTCCATCGCAATCGAAAGCGATGTCGCGCACCGTTTGCACGTGGCCGCTCTCCTCGCCTTTCATCCAAAATTTGCGGCGGGAGCGGCTCCAGAAGTGCGTTTTGCCGGTGGCCGCCGTTTTTTCCAGGGATTCGCGGTTCATCCACGCCATCATCAGCACGCGTCCGGATTTATGTTCCTGGATGATCGCCGGAATGAGGCCGTGGGCATCGAATTTCAATTTTTCATAAAAGTTCATTGCGCCCAGTTCATCAGAAAAACGCGGGAAATACAAAATTGAAATGAGCCGCCTCTATTGCCCCGTCGGGCTGGATTTCTCGGCAATCGCTTCCGAGAACATCGAAAGAACCTCCGCCCGCGAGACAGTCCCGACAAGGCGGTTTTCGAGCCGGCTGTTCACGACGGGAACATTGCGGATTTCGCTTTGCAACACAATCGGCAGGGCGTCAATGAGTTGCTGGCCGGGCGTCAGGATCCTGGGAACGGCGCGCATCAGGTCGTAGGCAATCACGCCGCTCACGTCATGAGACGAATTGAGAAATTGTTTCAAGTCCTGAAGGGCGACGACGCCGATCAGCCGTTTTTGCGCGTCCACCACCGGAAAAAAATTATTGGAATTGGCGAGAAACCGTTCCGCAATTTCGCGGAGAGTGGCGGTTTCGAGAAGGGGCGGCACCGGATCGCGCATCACGTCGCCCACTGTCTTGCCGGTGGCATCGCCCGGACGTTCGGTTTCGCGCGCCAGTGGCAGGCCTTTTTGGCGGAGATGCTCGGTATAAACTGATTCGGAATGGAGCTGGCGGGCCACGAGCACGGAAACAGCGCAGGCGAGCATCACCGCCGGCAGCGGCGAATAGTCGTGGGAAATTTCAAGGGCCATGATGGTCGCCAGCAGCGGGGATTTGGTGGTGCCGGCAAGCGTGGCTCCCATGCCAACCAGGGCGAATGCGCCGACCGGAAGCGTGGAGGCCGGGTCCAGCGCGTGAATGACAACGCCGAAGAGGCCGCCGGTGGTCGCGCCCAGAAAAAGCGTGGGTGTGAAAACACCCCCCACCGTTCCCACCCCGAATGTAATGACCGTGGCGGCGAGTTTAAGGGCGAAGAGCGCGCCCAGGTCTGACATGGCCGCCGGGTCATTGTCGTAGCCGCCCATCAGGATGTGCGTGACGCCGTCCGAACCGTTGCCGCAGATGTACGGAAACTTGATTGAGATGACGCCCGTCACCATGCCCGCAAACATCAGCTTGATGTACAGGGGGACGGCGGTTTTTTGAAACCTGGCCGTGCCGGCGCGAAGAAACCTCAGAAAAACGGCCGCGACGCCGCCACAGAAGATGCCCAGGAGAATGAACGAAGGCAATTCGCCCACCGTGATGTCCGGGAAAGTGGGGACCTCGAACCAGGGTTTCATATCGAAGAATGTATGGGACGTGATATAGGCGGTCACCGAAGCGCACATGAGGGGGGCGAAGAGGCTCATGGAGAAATTGCCCAGGATGATAAGCGAGGCGAAGACCGCGCCGGAAATGGGGGCGCTATAAGCCGCCGCCAGGCCGGCTGCGGCGCCGCAGCCCACCAACATGCGGAGACGATAGGGCGGCCATTTGGCAAGCTCGCCAAGCTTGGAGGCCACCGTTGCCGCAAGATGCACAATGCCGCCTTCCCGGCCAATCGAGGCGCCGGTTGCGATGCTCACGAGGGCGGAGGCGGTCTTGATCACCTGGCTCCGGAATGGCAGGCGTCCATCGCCGGCTACGACGACTTCCAGGAGGTCGCTGGTCCCCTGCCGCCCCACGATGCGCAGCCCCCAATAAAGAATCCCGCCGGCAATCAGGCCGCCCACCGAAGGGACAATCACCCGCTGCCAGGCCGCGAACGTTTGAACGTTGAGCACTTCGTCCCTGGCACTGAGCATGAGAATCTTCTGGACCAGTTCGCCGGCATAATAGAAGAACACGTTGACCAGGCCGCCAAGCACGCCGACGACGGCGGCCATGCCCAGATGAAAGGCCTCCTCCTTGGGAACAAGTTTTTCCCGCCACCGCAGCGCGCGCTGCCAGCGTTGCCGCAAGAACTCACGAGCGCCTGTGATCCACGATGTCACGCGAAAAATCTAATGCGGACGGGCTGATTTGTCACCGCATGAATAACCGCCAAAGGAAACATGGTCCCGCTATGGAACCAGAATTTCAATGTCCGGCGCCGCGTGTTCAAAGTGTGACGGGTTGCGCGTGACGATCCGGCCTGCTTTTTTGCGGCGGGCAAACGTCGCATGCAGCGAATCGTAAATCCCTCCACCCATGACCCCGCGGCTGCGGACCTCCCGAATTGCCGTTTCGTAGTCCATCCACGCCAATGCTTCAACCATCACCGAATCCCGCAGATTCAACGTCAATTCGGCGGCAGCGTCCGTTGGAACCTTGTAGAAACCCGTGAGCGCCGAAAAAGTTTCAGCCAGCGCGCGGGCGTTTGTGAACGGTCGCACGGAATCTTCGACCGCGGCGAGGCAGGCCGCGTGTTCGGGGTGGAGCTTTAAAACCGCGCCAACCAAAATGCCGGTGTCAAGAAAGGTCATAGCGTGTAGTGGCGTGATTGTTCCACGGCTTCCGCGATTGGCGTTGCTGGAATCGCGCCCGTCCAAACCTTAAGCTTGCCGCGTTTAATGATACGGCCTGCCGCATTCGGCCCCACTTCCAGCACGATGCGTCCGGGTGTCGCCGAGACCAGCAGCTTTTGCCTCCGTGGAATCCCGGCGGCCCGCCGCATCTCCCTCGAAAGCACGATCCGGTTGGAGGCATCCAGCGCCACTGTTGTTTTCATGGTATGACCATGGCGCGGTCATGGCGCATTTTCAAGCGCGATCTGCTTTTCAGGCAGGCGGGTCAAGCGGCAGGGTTTTGACGCCACGCCGCCACAGATCAAAATAATATAGGGCGACCACGACGAGCGAATGGCCGATTTTTTGATCGGCAACGAGTCGCGAAGCGTCGGATGCCGGAACCAGGCGCACTGAAAGGTCCTCCCCATGGTCCAGTTCCACCGGATGTTTGAGCGCGCAGTTTTCGATGAGCACGGTAAAACAGGTGTTGGTGAGAATGGCGGGATTGGCGTGGACGCGGCCCAGGAGACGGGCGCGTTCGCCCTCATAGCCGGTTTCCTCGCGCAACTCCCGAACGGCGGTGGCCACGGGATTCATTTCGCCAGGGTCCATCATGCCGCCCGGAATTTCGAGTTCCACCGTGTTCGATCCGTGCCGATATTGCTCCACCATCACAAGATGGTTGTCCGGAGTCAGGGCAATCACGTTGACCCAATGGACCGAGTCCAGCACGTAGAAATCAAGCTGCTTGCCCGTGCGAGGCGAGACTTTGAGATCGGAACGGAGTTTGAAAATGCGATAGTCGCCCAGCAATTTGGTGCTGATGATTTTCCACGGGCGGATCATGGCGAAGGTTTGCGGTTTTGAGCAGCCCAGCCGCGGGTCATCAATTCGAGAAGGTGGCGCAGCGCGTCATCGTAGGAGCGGCCTTTGAGCGTGGCAAGTTGGCGGGCGCGTTTGTCGAGTTGCGCCGCCATTTCAGCCGATTTTTCAGGAGGACAGCCCAAGCCGGCCAGGATTTTTGCCAGTTCGGAAACTTCCATTATTCCGGGCCGGGCTTGAAGACGGGTCATTTCACGTTGTCGCGCGACACAATCTTGATGCTGATGACGCCCACGCGCTGGACCGGGCTGCTGTTCTCGCCTTGGGAATTGGGCACCACGGGAGTATCGGCGATTTTCCTGAGCACGTCCGCCCCTTCAATCAGGTGGCCAAAAGCCGTGTACTGATGGTCCAGGAAAGAGGCGTTGCCGTCGCAAATGAAAAACTGCGAGCCTGCCGAATCGGGGTCCGGGCCGCGGGCCATGGAGATGACACCGAACTGATGGGAGTGATTGTTAAATTCGGCTTTGATGGTGTAGCCGGGGCTGCCAGTGCCCCAGGCGGCCTTTTTGGAAGGGTCCTTGGTAAGCGGATCACCGCCTTGAATCATAAACCCCTTGATGATCCGATGAAAACACGTGCCATCGTAAAAGCCCTGTTCGGCGAGCTTTATAAAATTGGCGACGGTATTCGGCGCGGCTTCCGGCCAGAAGGCGATCACCATGGTTCCATCGGTTGTATTGATGAGGGCTACTTGGTTTGTGCTTGAATTGTTCATGGGGGACTTGGCAGGGGCGTTGGTTGAGGTTCCGCCGGCAAAAGCGGTAAAAGTCGCGGCAATGCCCGCGGCCATGGCGAGCGCACGGAGGCGCATGGACGGCTTCATGGGTGAAATTTTGGAGATGGAGCGGCAAATGTCACGCCGAATTTATGGCGAATGAATGCCGAATTGAGATGATTGGTTCACGCGGTATTTGATCAGCCCCCGCGCGGTGAAGTGAATTTCTTTTGTGGCGCCCTGTATTCGTTCGGAGGCGGCGGAGCGGGCGCTGGCGCAGGGGCGGGTGCGGTCCTTGGGAAAACCTGAGGGGCGCGCCCACGCCCGGTGGAATTTGTGCTGAAAGCCGGCAGATTGACCATGCCGGGCGGAAAATTGACCGAGCATCCATCGTAACGGCCCAATTGCGTGCGGATGACCAGGACAAACGGCTGGCCGGCCTTCGCTTCGGCATCGCGGCGGTCTTGAAATGCGGCGTTGATGCCGGCGTTGTAGGGGGTCCAGTTCACGCGGCCATTGCCATCGCAGAAGATCAGGACGGTCAGCCGCGGGGATTCGCGCATGACGCGGTCAAGGAGCGGTTGGAGGCAGTTGAAATCCGTGGCGCCCGAGTAGGACTGCCCGGTGAGAAAGTCGTTTATGGCCGCGGCAATTTGATGCGCGTTGTCCGGCATCCAGGTTTGCAGGGGGAAACGGCCCGTGCGCAGCCGCCGGGCGAACGTCCAGACGCCGATGGAATCTCCCGCGCGCAACTCGCCGTGCATGCTGCTGGAGAGGAGGTTGTTGATTTCCAATCGGGTCGCTCCCAGGCGGTGCCGCATGGCGGCCGAAGTGTCGAAGATGAAAAGAAAGCGTTCGGCATCGGCGGGAGCGCTTTGCGCGGAGGCGCGGCAACAGCATCCGGCGGCCAGGGCGAGGGCCAGCGGCAGACGTCCAAACGCCCGACGGAGACTTCCCCAAAAAAATTCGCGCATTGAGAATATCATGCGAGGTTTCATATTCATTCAGCGCGGGCGGCCAAAATCGCGGCGCTCCGCACGGTTCCGATTCTTCAATTCATCGGCGAATTCCGCAAGCGTATTTACGGCCATTTGAATGAACTGATGGCAGTCCGTCGTGGAACCGCCCAGGCCGATGACGGTGTCGCGTTCAGCGGAATCGTCGGTCACCACAAGGACCGCGCCGAATTCAAGGAAGCGATGGGCAGCGCGTTCGATGAGATCATCGGCGGTTCGGCCGGCGCCGGAAAAGAGAATTTCCACGTTGCGATCGGATTGGTCCGGGACGCTATGGGATGCCCGGCCGGCGCCATCGAAGAAAACGGTGATCGGGTGGCTGGAGGCATCGTGATATTTGCGAAGCATCCGCACGAGGGCGTCGCGGGCGCGTTCGGAATGCGGCGCGGCGCCGGGGGCGAGTTCCGGCCAGGCGTGAAGGAGGCTGTAGCCATCCACCAGGATTCGCGCAAGAGGCATGGAGGAGCATAATCCCGGAGGCGGGCACAGTCCATAACCGGGAGCAGTATTTGCACCCCTTTCAAAATCGCGCCTTTCCCGTTTGACCGAAAAAATCACTTGCGTTCGGGCCGTTCAATGTCATAATGAACTCTCTTCATCGCGGGGTGGAGCAGCCCGGTAGCTCGTCAGGCTCATAACCTGAAGGCCGCAGGTTCAAATCCTGCCCCCGCAACCAATTTCCGTCTTGGCTCCTGCCGCTTTTATTCGTTCGCCGTTTACATATCGGTCAGGTAGATGCGGCGGTTGCGCCAGAGGTAGAGCGCGCCGGAAACAGCAGTGAGGATCACGGTGATCCAGAGGAGCAGGCGGGCGGCCTCACCAGACCATGGTCGGAGAAATTCTTGCAGGGGCAGGGGCCATTCGGGCGCGGCGGCGACCGTCAGAATGGCGATAATCGCGGCGATTTGGGAGACCGTCTTGTGTTTGCCAAAATTTTCCGCGGCCAGAACCACGTTTTTGGACGCAGCCAGGAGCCGAAGCCCCGTGATGGCCAGTTCGCGGGAAACGATGATAATGACCATCCACGCGGCGACGATGACGGATGGGGCGTTGCCGCTGCTGCGGCTGCTTTGGATGAACGCGATAAACGCCGAACAGGTGAGAATTTTGTCGGCCAGCGGGTCCATGAGGATGCCAAAGTTTGTGATGAGGCCCCGGGCGCGGGCGACGCGGCCGTCGAGAAAATCGGTGAAAGCCGCGATGCAGAAAAAGAGGAGGGCGAGGGTGTGGCGGCCGGGCACAGGCCAGGGCCAGAAGAGCGCCCAGAGGAAAAGAGCCGTAAGGGCAAAGCGCGAAACCGTCAGTTTGTTCGGCAGGTTCATTGGCTTGCCGCCGGATGCGCCAAAGCGTGGACACGAAACGGGTCCGGGCGGGTGCGCCGGCCGGCGGTTTTTTCAGGCGCCGAATTTATCAAACATTCTCGCATTGGCTTGCATGAGACGAATGATGAATTTGGATTCAAAAATGCCCAGCGAGCCAATGTTGGCCCCCGTTTCAGTGAAGCGATCCAATTTGTCCGAGCCGCAGAACGCCGAATGAAGCAGAACCGGTTGCGGATGCCATGAGTGGCCTTTGATAGCGCACGGGGTGGAATGGTCGCCGGTGATGACGAGGACATCGGGCTTTTTGCGCAGGAAGATGGGCAACGCCGCGTCAAAATACTCAATCGCTTTCATTTTGCCGACGAAGTCCCCGTCCTCGCCCGATTTGTCGGTGTATTTGTAATGGATGAAGAAGAAGTCAAAGTTGTCGTATTCCCGCAGGTAGCGCTCAAATTGTTCCTGGATGGTTTGGGCCTCGATTTTCTTCATGCCCACGAGTTGGGCGAGGCCTTTATACATCGGATAGACGGCCAGGCACGCCGGACGGAGTTGATAGCGTTTTTCAAAGAGGGGAATGTGGGGTTGATGCGCGATGCCGCGCATCAGAAATCCGTTGGCCGGCTTTTCACGGGCCAGAATGGGCAGGGCGGCCGCGTAAAACTCGGCGATCAAGGCGGCCATCTTTTTCTGGCCGGCATTGGCCTCGTCACGCGGATGGACGGCGGGGATCGGAAAACCTTCCCGATTTGGGTCAGCATCGGTCAGAGGGCCTTCGAGGCCCCTCCCCCGAAAGACCACCACGAAGCGATGTTCCTTCCCGGCTTGAATGATGACATCGGTATCGCCGAGTTTTTTTATCTTCGCGGCCAGCATGGCACAGAGTTTCTGGCAGGTTTCCGTGGGAATGCGGCCAGCCCGGCGATCCGTCACGATGCCGCTGTCGTTGAGGGTGGCGAAATTGGCGCGGGCCGCCACGTCGCCCGGTTTCAATTCGACCCCCAGGCCCAGGGCTTCGATCACGCCGCGGCCCACCTGAAATTCGAGCGGATCGTAGCCAAACAGGCCCAGATGACCGGGGCCGCTGCCAGGGCTGATGCCGGGAGCCACGGGGATCATGCGGCCCTGCGCGGATTCGCGGGCGAGCTTGTCGAGATGCGGCGTCGCGGCCGCTTCGAGAGGGGTCAAAAAATTTTGTTCGCGGGTGGCGATGTCGCCAAGCCCATCAAGAACGATCAGGACAAGTTTGGATTTGGTTTTAAGCGTGAGTTCGGAATAAAGCGCATCCAAGTTCATCCCACAATTCTGAGCGGGCCGCGGCGATTGCGCAAGGATTTCAGACAGGCGGGGAATGCTGTAAGCCGCCCGCCCTCACGCGATGCTCCTGTTTGTGGGAGGTGAGGCAACGAGTCTCAGACTTTTCCCACGATGAACACCGATTCCGATTCCCCTTCCATCGCTCCGCGCCTGGGCGTGTCTGCGGTGACATAATCCGCTTCAGCGTCCGCGTAAATCCGCGTCATCCGCGGATTCACCTGGTTTTCTCCCGTTCCAATTCCTCCGCGTCCTCCGGCCTCCGTGGTGAAAGAATCCGCGGGCTGGCCAAACGGGGCGTGCCCGTGAAAAATGTTTACAAATTGGTGCAATCAAAAGGGCGTTTCTGTCAATTTTCTTTACACACATCCGGTTCACAGCGTGAGGTTTACACGGAGTGGCGGTTTTTTCTCAGTTGGCGCGAAGGTTGCTGATACACCACGCATCTCAGTGACATTGTGAATTGTCACCCCGAAAAAATAAAATTCCCGTTAACGGGAAAATGATTTCATGACGCTGCCATTTTTAAACGGATCGTTCAAAAAAAAGCGGAACCAGATCATGGCCGTTGACCTCGGCAGCCGCACAACGAAGGCCGTGCTCGTGGAGCGGCGGGGAGACGCGCTGGCATTGACCCGTTACGCAATGGTGGATGCACCCATCTCGGATAAAAAAATTCCGACCGAAGCGATGATCGAGCATTTGCGGACCGTGGCGGGCGCCGTCGGCGGAGGGAGCAAGGCGGTGGCGCTGTCCGTGGGCCAGGACGAAGCGCTGGTGCGCCAGGTGGAGCTGCCGCAGATGCCCATCGGGGAGGTGCGGCAGATGGTGAAACTCAATTCCAAAAACATTCTTCAACAGGAACTGCCCGATCACGTTTTTGACATTTACATTTTTGCGCCAAAGACGGCGCCGGCGCCTGAGACCAAAGGCGCGCCAGGAAAAATGAAAGTGTTGGTGGGGGCGGCCCCGCGGCGGATGGTGGACGACTATCAAGCGGCAGTGAAGGGTGCTGGGCTGGCCGCCGAATACATGGTACCGGGCCTGGTCGGGCCGATCAACGCGTTCGAGTTGTCCCTGCCCCAGGTCTTCGAAAATGAATCGGTCGCCCTCGTGGACATCGGCTTCAAACATTCCACCATCTGCCTGCTCGACCGCGGACAATTGGCCTTGAGCCGGACGGTGAACATCGGCGGCGACAAGCTGACCGCCGGCCTTGCAGAGGCCATGAGCATCAGTTACGCGGAAGCCGAAGGCATCAAAATCGGCCTTGCCCCGGAAGCCAGGGCGGTGCTGGAGACGCAGGTGGCGCCGCTGGGGCGCGAACTGCGCGCCTCGATTGATTTCTTCGAACATCAGCAGGACCGCCAAGTCACCCAGATTTATGTATGCGGGGGCGCCGCCCCCTCGGAAGTCTTTTTGGAGATGTTGCGGGTCGAGATGCTTGCCGAGTGCAAGACGTGGAATCCGACCGCCTTTTTGCAACTGGCGCTCCCGGACAAACAAGCCGGAGAGATCGCACACGTCGCGCCACAGTTGAGCGTGGCCATTGGAGCAGCCGTGGCGGCGTTATAGCAGGAATTTTTTGCGGGCAGCCGCACGGCTGTCCGGATACCCGGCCAAAATAAAAACGTTATGCCGATACATATTAACTTGCTCGCCGAAGCGCAGGCGCAGGAAGAGATGCGCCGGCACGATCCGGTCAAACGCGCCATATTTGTCGGCGTGTCCCTGGTGGCCATCGCTCTGATGTGGGGATTCGTCGAATTTGTCAATGCGCATCTGGCCAGCGAGCAATGGGTGGGGGTCCAGCAGGCGATTGACGCCAAGACCAACGCCTACAGTCATGCATTGGCGGATTTGAAAAAGGTCACCAACGTTGACGCGCAGCTCAAGGCGCTCGATCAATTGCAGGCCGCGCGATTTTTGCAGGGCAGCCTCATGGACGCCTTGCAGCACGCCACCGTCAACGGCGTGGCGTTGAGACGGGTGCTCGTGGAACAGTCTTACTTCGCCGCCAAACCGCGGCAGATCCATGGCCGGCCCGCGGGACCAGCCGGCGTCACCGAACATGTTACCGTGACGCTCATCGCGCGCGATTCGAGCGAGAATCCGGGCGATCAGATCAATCCCTTCCTCAAAGCGCTTGCCGCCGAACCGTATTTCGCCAGCAGACTTGCCAGCCCCAGAGGCATTGAGCTTACCGGGCCTCCGTCTGCGTTGATGATTGATGCCGCCCGGCCTTATGTGATGTTTTCCGTGATATGCAATTTTCCCGATCAGACGCGATGAATAAGATTCCAAAAGAAAAACTTAATCATTTGATCCTCGTTGGCGTGGGCACGGCCCTGGCTTTGGCGGCGGTATGGTTCCTTGTCATCGGACCGCAACGGGCTGCCGTGGCGGCTTCGCGCATTAAAATGGCCGGTGCGCAAAAACAGTACCAGGACGTGCTGGACTCCATTACGCGGTCCAATTCATCCACGAACGCCTTGGAAAAGGCCGACGCGCGCCTGGTCCGGGCGGAGTCGGACATGGCGTCCAATGATCCAAACGTCTGGATTTATGATTTTGTCCGCCGTCTCAATAACGATAAGAGGTATAAGGTGACCATATCGGTCCAGGGGGAAACGAGCGTGGAGCCGGTGAACATCCTGCCGAAATTTCCGTATAAACAACTCAAGGTCCTGGTTGGAGGGACGGCATATTACCATGACCTCGGAAGGTTCATTGCCGACCTCGAGAACAACCATCCGTACATACGGCTCGTGGACCTGACCATTGAGCCGCAAGCCAATGGCGAAAAGTTGTCATTTACAATGCAAATGATCACGTTGATCAAACCGACCGCATAATGCTCCCATGAAAACAATCTTGACATGCCTGATGGCGGCGGCTTTCGCGTTGGCGGCGGCGGGCGCGCCGGCGCCGCGAGGCAAGGCGCCATCCAAGGCCGTCGTCATGCCTGAATCCGTTTTTGTCATGCCCAGGACGCCGGCGCAAGGGCGCGACCCGTTTTTCCCCGATTCCATGCGGCCCTACGAAGCCGAAGCCAAGCCGTCGGCCACTGTCAGGGAAGTGGAGCGCAGCGACTTGGTTGTGCGAAGTATCGTCAACAGCAAAACTCCGCTGACCATTATCAACGACGTCACTTTTGGCGCGGGCGACGCAGCGGTCGTGACCACGCCAAATGGACAAAAAGTGGAAATCCGCTGTCTCGCGATTGACCCGCGCCGCCGGACAGTCCTCGTAACGGCCAATGGCCAGAGGATGGTCCTCGTATTTTCATCAAAGCCATAAATGCGGGCGATTTTATGCGTAAACCGAAACCATGCAGTTGGAATGCGAGAATCCTTTTGAAGGAATGCCTGAACTTGGCCTGATAGCTGCTCATATCGGAATTCGGTCAGGCTTAAACATATAGGAAGTAACCATGAAAACTATACAGAAAGTTGTCCATGCGCTCGTTGCCGGATTTGTCCTGCAAGCAGCGCGCTATTCCGCGGCCGATTCCCCTGCGCCCGACGCAGGCGGAGGGCAAGTGCCGGCCGTTTCTCAGGCGGTCAGCCCCAACCCCGTCACCGTCGGAAACAACGTGACGTTCACCCTATCAGTCACCAACGGCGGCATTGGAACGGCCGCCGACGTTGTCGTGTCCGATCCTTTGCCGTCGGATGTCAATTTTATCTCCACCTCCGGCGGCGCTTATGCCAATGGCGCCGTCACCTGGAACGTCGGCACACTCAGTTCGGGACAAAGCGCCAGCATTGACATTGTCGCCACTGTGTTGAAGGCGGGAACAATTAAAAATGACGTCACCCTGACCACAAGCTGGGGCGGCGAAGGCTCGGCAACTGTCAGCAGCGAAGCCGCCGTGAACAGCCAGCCGCGAACTTCGGCAACTCAGACGACCGTTGCTCCATTGTCCGCGCCATCCGCCGGCGCAACCGCATCCACGGCCACGGCGGCGATGTCGCCGGCTTCAACCGCCTCCGCCACCACCCCGGCCGCCGCCGCCCAGACCAATACATCAGCATCCACAGAGGTTGCAACGGCCACGGCGACGAGCGCCGGGACCGAAGACGCAGCGTCCAATGTGATGTCCACCGCCAATACAACTGCCCAGGCCAATGCCACGAATGCACAGGAAGCCCCGGCGGCGCCCGACACGAATTCAGGCCCTTCATCGGTTCAAATGGCGACGGACAGCAACGGCCAGCCCGTCGCACTGCTGGCAGGCACCAATGCCGGATCGGGTTCCTCCGCCACCGATACAAACGTGGAATTTGTTTCCACCATGCAAACAAATGCTCAAGGATCAAACACCGTAATGCCCGTCATGGGCAGCAACGCCCAAATGGTCGCCCGGTTGGAGACCAATATGTTGGGTACAAATGGCCAGCCACTTGCAGCCGGCGACACCAATACTTCCCAGGTGCTCGCGGTGATACCGTTTCAGGACGTGCCCTTGACCACCGCCATCGAAACGTTGGCCCGCATGGCGCATATCAATTATATTTTGGACCCGAAAATTGGCTACGGACAGACCGACCAGAACGGCCGGCTCAAGCCTGAACCGCGCCTGTCCCTCCGGTGGGAAAATGTGACGCCCGAACAGGCCCTGCTCGCTTTGCTCGAAAATTACGGTTTGGAAATGGTCAAAGATCCCGACACCGGCATCGCTCGCATCACCATCAAGAATCCAGCCGCGCCGCCGCCGCTGGTGACGCGCGTGATTCAATTGAAATACGCGAGCGTCTCGAACATGACGGCGGCCGTTGCCAGCGTGTTGGTCGATCGCCGGAGCCGGGTCATGCCCGATACGCGGACAAGCCAGTTGATTGTCGTGGCCACCCAGCCGGAACAGACCGCCGTGGACATGCTGGTGAAAAAACTGGACAAGCCCACCCGCCAGGTATTGATCGAAACCAAGATTGTCGAATTGTCCAGCAACCCCAGCACCCAAAAAGGAATTGACTGGTCCGGAACGCTCCAGGCACAGCATGTGTCGTTCGGAAATAATGTGAATGGCGGGCAGCTTGCGAATCTCCCGGACGGGAGCGGTCGTTACTCGAAAAGCTTTTCCTTCCAGACCAATAGCGCCTTCGGTGGTTGGATACAATATGTTAATTATGGCCCGAATACACTTCTTCAAAGCCCAGGCGTCCTTGCGGACACCGCCCACGGCTTCGACCCCGCCGTCGGATTCCTGGACGCCGATGGCGTTCATGCCGTTCTTTCCTTCCTAAACGCATCGCAGGAGGCGCAGATTCTTTCCACGCCGCGCATTGTGACGCTGGATAACGAGGAGGCCGAAATCAAGGTCGTCCGCGAAGTTCCCATTTTCAGCACCACGGCGGGCACCCAGGGATCGCCGGGCGGCAGCACGGTCACTTACAGCAACCTGGGCACGATTCTTGATGTCACGCCTCATATCTCGGCGAACGACGACATCTGGCTCCAAGTCACGCCCACCGTCTCCTCCATTTTTGGCGTGGACACCAAAACCGTGGGCGGCGTGGAAAACCAGGCCGACATATTTGACGTTCGCAGCATCACCACGCAAGTGCTCATCCCAAATGCCCATACCCTGGTAATGGGCGGGTTGGTCAATAACAATCCCACCGCCACCTATAATAAAGTGCCTCTCCTGGGCGACATTCCCATTCTCGGCCTGGCCTTCCGCTCCGAAAACAAGAGCGTCGAAAAGGATAATTTGCTGTTGTTTATCACGCCCACCATTGTGCAGAATAGCGACTTCAGGCCAACCACGACGACGTTCCTGGAAAGCCGTCCCATTGAAATGCAGGACCCGATGCGCCCCGGAAGTCTTTGGGATAATGCGCGGCCCGGACACGATTGGAGCAATCCAGTGCCGGGCGGCGACTATGATCATTTCGAAGGTGGCGTGCAGAGCACGTCCGGCGGTTCCGTATCCGAAGCGGGTGAAAATTCAAGCCCGGCTCAATGAGTTAGGGTCTCGAACCCTTTCCACCAACGGCGCATCATTCGATGCGCCGTTCCCTTTTGTCCTTCGCTGCGGGATGCCGGGGGCACAATTTTCAAATCGCCGTGCCCAATTGCAGGTTGAAGCCCTGGCGCCGTCTCCCTACAATCCGCGTACACCATTATGAAAAAACATCCCTTGTTCTCCGGTATTTCTTCGTCCTTCTTTCTTTTGTCTTTCGTGTCTTTTTTATGCATCGCGCTTCCGGGATGCATGAGCACGCCGCATGGGACGCAGGCGGGCGGGATTTTCAATGTTCGCAATTTTGGGGCCAGGGGCAATGGAACGGCGCTGGACAACCCGGCCATCAACCAGGCTATTGACGCAGCGGCGCGGGCCGGGGGCGGCACCGTGCTGGTGCCGGCTGGAACGTATCTGTGCGGTTCGATTCATCTCAAGAGCAACGTTCATCTGGTTATTGGGTCGGGAGCGGTGATCCTAGGCGCGCCGCAGCGCTTGAATGCGTATGATTTGACGGAACCGTGGACGGGGACGGCCTATCAAGACGGCGGGCACACCTATTTTCATAACAGCCTTATCTGGGGGGAAAACCTGACGAACGTATTCATTACGGGTCACGGGATGATCGCTGGAGGAGGGTTGGTGCGCGGCGACGGATTGTTGGACAGAATGTGCGGCTTCAATCATTGGCAGCATCCCAATCCTTCGCACGAGGCGATGCCGCCTGTCCGCCTGGGTAACAAGGCCATCGCCCTCAAGCTTTGCCGGAACGTCTTGATCCGCGACGTTACGATCTATCATGGCGGACATTTTGCGATTTTGGTCACGGGATGCACGGATATGACGGTGGACAATGTGACCATGGACACAGACCGGGACGGCATAGACATTGACGCCTGCCGCAACACCATGGTCTCCAATTGCCGCATCAATTCCCCCAATGACGACGGACTTTGTATCAAGAGCACTTACGCTCTCAAGCGAAACGTGCCCACGGAAAATCTCACCATTGTCAACTGCCAGGTATCGGGATTTGCGGTTGGCTCGCTGCTGGACGGAACGATGAAGCCCAGCAAGAACCAAACCGGGCGCATCAAATTCGGCACGGAAGCCAGCGGCGGTTTCCGAAACGTCACCATTGCCAACTGCACTTTCCGGAATTGCCGCGGGCTGGCCTTGGAAGAGGTGGACGGCGCGTTGATGGACGATATTTCGATCGAGAATCTAACCATGCTGAACGTTCGCGATTACGCCATTTACCTGACGACCGGCAGGCGGTACCGCGGCGGGGACATAAGGGGGTCGAGTGAGATGAAACATATCTTCATTTCAAACGTCATTGCCGAGGGCGTGGACAAAAAGAGCGGCATTCAAATCATGGGCCTGCCCGGCACGCCCATCCAGGACGTGCATCTGAAAAACATTCGCCTTATCTGTGATGGCGGCGGCACGGCGGCGAATGCCTCGCGGATGCCCAAGGAACTGGGTGCCGGCTATCCTGAACCCAGCAATTTGGGTGTCATGCCCGCCTACGGCGTTTTTGCGCGACACGTCAAGGATTTGGAACTCGACGACGTGACCACGAGTTTTGAGACCAATGAGATGCGTCCGGCTATGATTTGCTCGGATGTAAACGGGCTGGAGATCAACGATTTCAAACCAGAAACCGCCGCGGGCGTGCCGGCGGCAAAATGGGAGGATGTTTCAGCGTTAAACGTCCGCAACTCGCCGGCGCTTGCGGCCCTTCACTTGAAATAAGACATTGCCGGGAGGGCCTGGGCAGGGGTGCTCCGTTCATGGAAAGGGGGTGCCAGTTCATAGGAGGGCAAGGCTGTAACGCAATCTTAACAATTCCGGTCTGTCCCTCCCGGTTCGATTTTGCGAGGTTTCAAGGCTGGTTTTGCCGCCAATGAAAGAATATGTAGCCACCATGCTCGGTCTGCTCTGCGTTGCGCTGGTCATCGCCCTGGTCGTCATCAAAAACGGCGACAACGCGCTGCAACAGGTGGATGCCGGCACGATTGCCGATTATTCCAATCGCCTCGATTCCGCCCAGACTGAACTGGCCATTCGTGAAGGAGGCATCCTCACCCTCTCCAACAGCCTCGACCAGAGCCAGTCCGCGTGGCTGGCCTTGTCCAACCAGTTGACCGCCGCCCGGTCCAGCGTGGCCATCGAGGCGGAACAAATCACCAACCTGAACCATCAGGTTGCTCAATTGGCAGGAGTGCAGGCCGAAAATCAAGCCTTGACATGTCGGGTGGCGGACCTCGCCAATCAAGTGGCCGGCCTTGCCCGGCGGATCGCCCTGGGTGACGCCGACCTGGCCGAGGCCAACCAGAATTACTCGCTCCTGGAAAATCGCCTGCGCCGCGACGTGGCCGAACGGCTGACCGCGGAACGGAAATTTCACAACGTGGCGGCATTGCAGGCGCAAATTGAGAAACTGCAGCAGTGGAGTCCCAGCCGGCAAGTTTCCGCCCAGGACATTTACGCCGGCTTGGACGTGGAGGTGACCTCCAACAGTTTCTACGTCATTTCCCCCAACTGAAGCAACGTCCCCCCTCGGTCGCATTCTTGCCTCCTGTTTGCGGGAGAGGCAAGGGGTCTCTCGCTTTTCCCGCGATTTCCGAACCACGATTCTGATTCCTCCGTGTCCTCCTGCCTCGGGGGCGAAATAATCTGCGATCCGCAAATCCCGCCAGCTTGAAATTTTTGGGTTATCGGCGAGGTTTTAGGCATGGACAAGGTGGTTGCCTGCCAAACGTGCGGGCTGGTGCAGGAAGTGGGCGCCGTGCCGGCGGCGCGGAAGGAGAAAGGAGCTTTGCCGCAATTGAATCCGCACTAGAATGGCGGCATGGAAACGAAGAATGACGGGGCGCGGAACCAGTCGGAATACGACGCGCTGCTGCAGACGGCCGGGGTGCTGGATTTGAGCCGGCGGTCGCGATTGTGTGTCACGGGAAACGACCGGGTCCGGTTTCTGCACGGACAGGTGACGAACCACGTGAAACGGCTTGCCGCCGGGCAGGGTTGTTACGCGGCTATCGTGACCGCGAAGGGAAAGATGGAAAGCGACGTGAACATTTTCAATCTGGCCGACGAGTTCCTGCTGGATTTTGAACCGGGCCTGGCGGCGGCGATTGCGCGGCGGCTTGAAAAATTCATCGTTGCTGACGACGTGCAGATTGTTGACGTGGCAGCCCATTACGGGCTTTTGAGCGTGCAAGGGCCCAAGGCGGGAGAGGCGGTCCGCGGGCTGGGTCTTTTTTCGGAGATTCCGGCCGCGCGATTTGATTCGGTGAAAATTTCAGACGCGGTATTTGGAGAAATATACCTGGCGAACCACGCGCGGCTGGCGTCGGGGCGCGAATTGGCTTCGGGGACGGCGGTGATGGCCGGGTTTGATTTGTTTGTTCCCGCGGACGCGATACGCCCCTTTACGGCCGAATTGGCGGCGGCGGCGGAACGATGCGGCGGATGCCAATGCGGCCCGGAGGCATTTGAAACGGCGCGGATTGAGCGGGGAATACCGAGGTTCGGGGCGGATATGACAACGGACAACCTCCCGCAGGAATGCGGCATTGAAGACACGGCCATCAGCTACAACAAAGGATGTTATATCGGACAAGAAGTGATCAATCGGATTCACAGCATCGGGCGCGTCCAGCGGAGATTATGCGGGCTGCGGTTGGGGGCTGAGCCAAGGAAGTTGCCGCGAGCGGGCGATTTATTGGTCGCCGGCGGAAAGGAAGTCGGCCGCGTCACGAGCGCGGCGTGGTCACCGGCGCTTCGGGGGATTATCGCGCTGGGTTGCGTCCGGCGGGAGGCAAATGCCGTGGGAACGGCGCTGACCGTGAAGAGCGGCGGAAGCGACGTGCCGGCCATGCTCGTCGAATTGCCGTTTGCAGCATAGCCTTTCGCCATCCGTCCCATCGGTCGCCTCGGTCGCATTCTTGCCCGCTTGTTTGCGGAAGACAACGTAATCAATCCCCGACCCTTCCCTCTCCCGCAAATCTGCGCCTCCGTGTCCCTGCGGTGAAAATCCTTTAGCCTTCAGCCTTCAGCCTTTAGCCTTTAGCCTTTAGTCCAATGGAACCCGATGAAATGGCGCGGGCGGTGCCGCTGGCGCCGTGGCAACTCTTTTGGCGGCGGCTCGCTCGCCGCCGGCTCGCGCTGGCGGGGGGGATCATTTTGCTATGTCTGTATTTGATGGCGCTGTTTGCCGGATTTATCGCGCCGTATCGTTACGATCACCTGGACACGGACAATTCATTTCATCCGCCGGTGTGGCCGCGGCTGCAAGGATGGCGCCTGGTCGCGCCGCGGTCCGAACCCGGAAAAGGCGTTTTCG
>JAGWNY010000050.1 GCA_028872915.1 Verrucomicrobiota bacterium | reverse complement strand
ACCAAGGTCTTGAAAGAGCAGGGGCTCTTCGTTACAGTCTGTGGCACAAGAAGCGGTGAGTGGCGTTTTCATTTGGCTGAGTGATTTCAAGCCTTCTGACCCTCTCGCCGCTTCTTTGTTCAATCCTACTATGAAATATCCGGGCTAGTGCTCCGATTGGCCGGGGTCTTCGGGAATGCCCGGATCGTCCAGAATCTGAACTGCCGTGGCGGGGCCGAGATCTTTCCAATCTTCAAGGACCCACACAACTTTCTTGTCCGGCGTCACTTCAACCAATTGCGGCCCTTCACCGCGCCGCCCGCGTGAGCACAGAATGGTGTTGCCGTTGGCCAGCCGCGTGGAACTCTGCGGCGCGACTTTGAACCGGTACGCTTCCGGCAGGTCGCTGTCCTTCAGCATCCACACAATCTTTTTGGCGTGGTTCACTTCGAGCGTGGCGTCGCCGCTTTCGTCGGTGATGAGCGTGTTGCCGTTTTTCAAACGAACGGCCGTCCACGGCGAAAATTTCATTCCGGCCGGCATGTCATTCGTTCCGAACGTCCAGACGGCGTGGAAGTGTTTATCATACTCAATCACCTCGTGCATGTTGAGGAAGGGGCAGAGGTAGGTTCCCTGCGCCGTGTAACGCGCGCGGCGAAACTCCGGATGAACGTTTTTCCGGTTCGGCGGCTGGAGGAACGGCAGGTCGTGCCGGACCAGGACCTTGCCGGTTTTGATGTTCATCACCTTCAACACGGGCGGCAGGCCGTTCTCGATGAACAGCACCTTGTTCATGCCAATGGGCTGGCAGCAATGAATTTCCGTGTTGGACGGCGCATTGTAACGCCAGACAACGTTTTTCTCCGGCGTGATTTCAGCCACGTACTGCATGCGCGAAAAAAGAATGTTGCCGTTGGAAAGCATCCACGCGTCGTCATATTCGTTGCCGCCATCGGTCTGGTACGTCCAGATGATTTTTCCGCCGGCGATCACGTACATTTTGTTGTGGCCCTCCCCGATGTAGAGCATCGGATGCTCCGCCAAACCGTTGCCGGGCAGGTCCGCGGGCTGCGGCATTCCCGGCTTGCGCGGTTTGACCGGTTCCTCCGCCGGGCCGAGTGCCGGCACGTCGCGCGCCGTGAATTTGTCAAGCGCGGCCATGCACGGCGTTGCGGAAGATGCCGCGGCGGCGGACGCGTGACAATGGGTCGTGGAACAACCGGCACAGAACAGGATGCCGCAGGCGAGCGCGGCCATGGGAAGGATGATTGCGTGGCGCATGATTCGTTTTTTGTTATGATTGATTTCCGGCAAAAACCCCCGGTGGTGAAAGACGTCGCGGGCAAACCGCGCTTGCGTTCAGGGACTGCCAGCCATGCTATCTGGCGCCGCGCGAGTGTCAAGCGCCCAAAACCATAAAAAATCGCCGGGGTGGCAACGCCATCATGGCGCCCTCGACAGCGCCCGTCTCCATTGTTACCGTTCGTTCAATGAATTTTCTGGTCACCGGGGGCGCCGGATTCATCGGGTCCCACGTCTGCGAACGCCTGCTGAACGACGGCCATTCCGTCTGGGCCTATGACGACCTCAACGATTTCTACGACCCGCGATTCAAGCAGCGAAATCTTCGCGAAATCCAGGCATTGGCGAAGCCCTTTGAATTTATTTACGGCGATATAACGGACCGTGCGGCATTGGACGAGGTTTTTGCCTCCGTCAAATTCGATCAGGTCATTCATCTGGCCGCCCGCGCCGGCGTGCGCCCCAGCCTCGCCGAACCCGCCCTTTACCAGCGCGTCAACGTCGAGGGCACCGTCAATGTTCTCGAAGCGGGCCGGCGGGCGGGAGTGCGCAAAATGATCGTTGCATCCTCCTCTTCGGTCTATGGGGCCGGGTCGAAATCGCCGTTTTCCGAGAGTGATCCGGTCTTCTCCCCCATCTCCCCCTATGCCGCCAGCAAACTGGCTTGTGAATCGCTGGGCCACGTCTGGCAT
This sequence comes from Verrucomicrobiota bacterium, assembly GCA_028872915.1. Taxonomy (GTDB): domain Bacteria; phylum Verrucomicrobiota; class Verrucomicrobiia; order Limisphaerales; family UBA11358; genus UBA11358. The sequence continues at coordinate 19,882 of JAGWNY010000050.1, read as the reverse complement.
CATCTCTATAAAATGGACATCGCCATGTTGCGCTTTTTCACGGTCTATGGCCCGCGTCAACGTCCCGATCTGGCCATCTACAAATTTGCAAGACTGATGATGGCCGGAAAACCCATTCCCGTGTTTGGCGACGGCTCGGCGGCGCGGGATTATACGTTCATCACGGACACGCTTGAGGGCATTCTGGCCTGCACCCGACGGGAATTTGGCTTTGAAGTTTTCAACCTGGGCGAATCCCAAACCGTTCCGTTGCGCCGGATGGTTGAATTGCTCGAGGAAGCGCTTGGAAAAAAGGCGATCATTGACCGGCAACCCTTGCAACCCGGCGACGTGCCGTTGACGTTTGCCGATATCTCGAAGGCGCGCGCCCGGCTTGGCTATCATCCCGCCGTCCCCTTCGATAAAGGCGTTAAATTGTTCGCCGACTGGTTTCTGCGGCATCAAGGACTGCCGGTTTGACGCATCCTCCTCCCGGTCAAGATACCGCGGTTTTTCCCGCGGCTGCATCTGAATTTCAAGAGTGCTCCCGCGTTCGCAGGCGGCGCGGGACTTTCCCGACCGAAAATTCGCGCATTGAACCCCCGAACCGCCCCTCAACCCCATGGTCAGCGGTCAGCGCCCTGCCAGTCCACCTTGATTTTATGCTTTCGATGCTCCGAATCGCTGCGCGCATTCGAAAAACCTTTCATCTTCCCGGAAGTTAACTTGCGCGAGGTCAAGCTGTTGCCCTGCGTTACCATTGTCCAGGGCCTTGTAGTGCAGCAGGTTGAAACAGAACCGCCAGTCTCATTTGGCGATCGCCTTGGGATCGCAACTCCCGCCCCTCCGCCTTCGCCAAAACGAAGCAGTGGAACGCCCGCGCACGGTCCAATCGGACCGCAGGGCGTCATGTTTGCCGGCGGCGGTCCAGGGAGGCTATAAACTGCGGAATCAGTCCAGGCTCTTGCCATAAAGTGGTTTAAACATTTACTCGTTGATACCCCAATCCCGCGCCGGCAGGAGCGGTTCTTCAATCCAGGCGGGTTTCAGGGCAGGCGTTTGCAATTGCGGCACCATCGGCGCCGTCATGGAGTCTGTCGTTGAGGCTGTCGCCACTGAACCTTCGTGGTGATGCGCGCCCAGGAATGCCAATCCGCATTCCTTGCTAAATTGTTCAAGCTCCGTCCGAAGCGGCGCGGTTGCAGTGCCGCCGGGGCCTAAAAGCATGACCGCCGCGTCTTCGCCGCGGCGATTTGCCGACCACTGCCGCAACCACGTCCGCCACTCCGCGGAAAGGTGCGGGCTGCCAACGGCAAACAGAATCAGGTCCGCGTCCGAGGAGGAGGAAAGGACGTTGGCAGCCGGAGCGGATTGCTGCAAGGAATCGAGCCGCCACGCATTGACCTCCCATCTCGTGCCGTTGCCCGCGCGCGCGACGGCGCGTTCGAGAAATTCGGTTGCATGAGCGGCAAGGCCGGCATCATCGTGTAGAATCAACGCTTTCAAGAGACATTCTTCCCCGCCCACGGATGGTGTGTTCATGATATAAAAATTGACTTCGTGATTAAATGCGACGCCGCCACATAAGCACTCTTTATGCCACCCCTGCCGTGGCCGGGCCGTTGGCCTTTGGCTTCCTCAAGTGATTCGTAACCGCCGTAATGACAAAGGTTGGCGGCAGGAAGTTTCCTTCAGGGAAAATTTGGAACCGCGAAAGACTGCACACCGTGTCCAGAACCGGGACACGCTTTTTATTTGACCTTGTAAATCCACAACGCCGCCGTCTGGCCGGCGCGGCGTGGCGCCGCCAGATAAAGCGCGTCCAGTTGAGGCACAAAAAGCGAAGTCCTTGCTCCCCGCGCCGTCGGAATATGGGCCATGCGCCGATAATGATCCCCGTCTTGTTGGGCAAAAACGTCAAGGAAACCCCGGCCGCAGGATGCGTAAACGCGCCGGCGAGCCGGATCGTAAAACAAATCGTCATTATCGCCCGAAACGGGCAGATCCGACACCTCCCGGCCGCTGACAGCGTCAAGAACAACCAGTCGGTTGGAACCGCGGCAGCCCACAAACAACCGGTCATCCTTTTGGTCCAGCGCCATCGGAAAATTGCCCCGGAACTTCTCCATCGGCCATTTGGCGATCACCTTTTGCAGCCGCCGGTCCGCCACCTCGATTTCCGCCGCGTCGGGGACATTTACGAAAACGCGACTGCCATTGGGTTCCAATTCAAATGCTTCGGGATGGCCGTCCAGCGCGATGTCGCCAATTTCCCTGGCATCACCCGCGCGGATCAAAGCCAGCCCGCCCCGCCCATGGCCGGCGCAGACCAATCCGGCTTGCGCGTCATAACGCATGTTATCGGCGTCCTCCCCAAAGGCCATCGTGGAAATCGTCTTGAAGGAATGTCCATCCAGGACGCGCAAGGTCCCGTCTCCGCCGTTGGCTACAAAGAGCCTGCCGTCCACGTACACCACGCCCTGCGGTTCTGAAAATCCGGAAATGCTTTTGACGGCGCGGCGCGCCATCAAGTCCACCACTTCCACCGCGTCCTGGCCGAGCGCGCAAATGAACAGGCGTTTTCCCGCCAAATCCACCGCGATATGGTCAATCCTTCCGGAGACGTTCAACGGAACCGACGATTGCAATTCGAGCGGCGCGGACCACGCGGGCGCGCCTGCCGCGCAAACGAGCATTGCCAGCATCATGCCGGCGCGGGATTTTTGGAATCGTTTCGCCTTATTCATAACGCAGGGCCTCAATGGGGTCCAGATGCGCCGCTTTCCATGCCGGGTAATATCCGAAGACAATCCCCACCGTGCAGGAAACGGCAACCGAAGCCACGATTGCCGGAACCGAAAGCAGCGTGGGCCAGTGCAGCAACAGCGTGATGGCGATGGACGCGCCGCGGCCAAGCAAAATGCCCGTAATCCCGCCGGCCAGGCAAAGCACGACGGCCTCCGTCAGAAATTGCCGGAGGATGTCCCGCGCGGTCGCGCCAACGGCCATGCGGATGCCAATTTCCCGCGTTCGTTCCGTCACCGAGACGAGCATGATATTCATGATGCCTACTCCTCCGACCATCAGGGAGATGAGCGCGACCACCAGCAGCAGATTGGTCATCACGTGGCTGGTCTCCGCAAACGTCTGCTGGAATTCCGTGAGATTGTGAACGCGAAAATCGTCGGGCGCGCCCGGACGGATGTGATGCCGGTCGCGCAGAACACTCGTAATCTGGTCAATCGCGCGCGGAACGTTCGCTGGCGAGCCGGCTGAAAGCCACAGATCGTTAATGTCTGAAAAGCGCGTGAGTTGGGGCGTGTCGGCAGCCTGGCTGGCCGACGAGGCGGGATAGAGTTGCACCTGTTGTTCCGGGTAAAGCGTGTTGAGCGTATTCACGGAACTTGAGGAGGCGGCGGGCAGCGCTGATGCCGCGTCGGCGGTGGCCGCGCCGTTCACGCGATACTTGATCGTCGTCAATGGCGCCAGCAGAAAATCGTCCTGGTCCCAGCCCATCACATTCGCGCCTTTTTTAGCCAGTATGCCCAGCACCCGCAGCCCAACGTTGTTCAGCCGAAGCTCCTTGCCAATCGGAGAAACGGTTCCGAACAAATTCTTCGCAATCGTCTGGCCAATCAGGCATACCGCCGCCGCCGTCCGCACGTCATCGCGCGTGAAGGGCGCCCCTTCCACCACCGGCCAATTCCGGACCACCAGATAATCCGGCGTCGTCCCAAGAATCCTTCCGGGCATCCAGTTCTTGTCCCCATAGACAAGCTGTCCATGGCAATCCACGCTCGGGGCTACCGCCTTCAGCGCGCTGCAATCCTTCCGCAATGCGGCGGCGTCCTCGATCGTCAGTTTGACCTGGCCGGTTTTGTCCAGGCTCACGCCCCCCACCGTGAGATGAGCGTTGTCCACCTGGAATACTCCCGCCCCGAGGCTCGCAATCGCCTGCTCGATCGAGCGCGACGAACCGCGCCCAATTTCCATCATCGTTATCACCGCCGCCACTCCAATCACAATCCCCAGGCACGTCAAAGCCGATCGCATCACATTGCGCCGCAGCGCGTGCAGAGCCGTCCGAACGATGCGCAGCGCGTTCTTAAGCGCATACCAGCGCGCCGCCACCGGAACCCCGGAAACCTCTGCTGCCAGGGATTTTCCCCCCGCCTCCGGCTCCGCCGCTGCCCGTTCCGGCGGGCCTTCATCCACCACCACGCCATCCTTCATCCGAATGATCCGTTTGCTGTGCCGGGCCACGTTTTCATCGTGGGTCACGATGATGACCGTCAGGCCCTCTTCCTCATTGAGTCGCTGCAACAGTCGCAATACTTCTTCGGCGGTCCGCGAGTCGAGGTTTCCCGTGGGTTCATCGGCCAAAAGCAGGCTGGGGCGGCTGACGAGGGAGCGTGCAATCGCCACCCGCTGCTGTTGCCCTCCCGAAAGCTGGGAAGGTTCATGGTCCATCCGGTCGGCCAGGCCCACCAGACGCAACAATTCCCCTGCGCGCTCGCGGGCTTCCGCGTCCGGCGGATGCGACGGCGAGTAATCCAGCGGCAGGCGCACGTTGACCAGCGCGCTGGTGCGCGCCAACAGGTTGAAGTTCTGAAAAATGAAGCCGATCTTCGTGTTCCGCCACGTCGCCCGCTCATCCGGCGGCAGCGCCGACATCTCCCGGCCGTCAAGCCAGTAATGGCCGGAGGTGGGCCGGTCCAGGCAGCCCAGAATATTCATGAGCGTGCTTTTGCCCGAACCACTCGCCCCCACCAAGGCGACCAGTTCCCCGCGTTGAATCGTCAGCGAAACGCCCCGCAAGACTGGAATTTCCATCCCCCCGCGCTCATAGCTTTTCCAGATATTTTCCAGCCGGATGAGTTCCATGCGTATTCAACGTCGCTTCGGCAGGAACGGATTCTGTACGGCCGCCTGGTTCCCTGTCCCGATCTCCTCTCCAATCACCGCTTCCTGCCCGGCGCGAAGTCCGCTTTTAACCACGGTATTGACGCCGTCCGAAATGCCCGTCGCCACGGCCACTGGCCTGGCAAATGCCCCGTCCTTCACCCACACCATCCGGCTGTCGAATTGTCCGGCTGCCCCCTTCTGCACGGGCGGGGGATCAGCCGCATCCCCATGGCGCGCGTCCGGGACGACTTCCGCGAGCGACGAGGGGTTCCATCTCAACGCCGCATTGGACACCAGGAGGGCGTTCGTCTCGCTCTCCAGGATGAAACGCAGGTTTGCCGTAAGATAAGGCAATAGACGCTGGTCGGAATTATCAATGTTCACCACGACCGTATAGAGCACCACGTTTTGATTCATCGTGGCATTGAGCCGCACTTCGCTGACATTGCCGTTGAAGGTCTGTCCCGGGAAGGCGTCCACCGTGAAGGTGACCGGCATCCTGGGTTTGATCCGGCCCACGTCCGCCTCATTGACCGCCGCCCATATCTGCATTTTGGAGAGGTCCTGGGCAATGAGAAAGAGGCTCGGCGCGTTCAGGCTCGCCACCACCGTCTGGCCGATGTTCACACGGCGATCAATGATGATGCCGCTGACCGGCGACTTGATGGTGCAAAAATCCAGGTCCTGTTGAGCCTTTTGAAGGCCAGCCTGCGCCTCAACGACGCTGCTTTTGGCCTGGGCCACGCCGGCCTGCGCAACAGAAACATCGGACTGGGCGACTTCGTAATTGGCCCTGGCGGTGTCATAATCCGTCTGCGCCAGCAGTTTGCTTTGGTAAAGAGCCTGAGCCTGCCTCCACTGGGCGCCTGCCAAATCCAGCTTTGCCTTCATCTGCTGAAGATTCGCGTCAGCGCTCAACCTGCCAGCCTTCGCCTGGTCCAGTTGCGCCTTCGCTGTGGCCAGGTCGGCGGCATAGACCGAGTCGTCTATTTTGGCCAGGACGGCCCCTTTTTTGACCATCGAACCGTAATCAATGGGTTTCCCATTCACGTCCACGCCAAATGCAACCACACGCCCCGCAACCTGCGCGCCCACGTCCACCGATTCCATGGGCTCAATCGTTCCCGTCGCGCTGATGGTCGCCGCTATGTCCCCGCGCGCCACCGGCTCGGTGGCAAACGAGGCCGCCGGCGCATGGCCTGTCCGCCACCACCAGATTCCAACGGTGCCCGCGATAACCATCAAAATTATCGCGGCGGCCGGCTGTTTAAAAAAACGTCGCATTGTTCTTGAAGCAATCGGCATGAAAATGGGCGGTCTCCGCCCCGGCCCTTGTTCCGAAATATCAGACGCTTAACTCACGCGTCAGGATACATTTTCGCCCCATTCATTCTTCCTCCAACCATTAAAAGAAAAAAATGAACGGGCCATGAAACGCGCATGACAATCCATTCATCCGGCAATTGGAATTATCCCCTGTTCCAGCCGCAATGTCCATCGGATTCAACCTTCATTGCCGCTTGCCACAATAATCTTCAACGAATCTTCCGTCGGCTTGGCCGCCAATGCGACCGCCGACGCCGTCTTTTCCAACGGGAAACGATGGGAAATCAGGCCGCGCACGTCCAATTGACGCGAAAATACCAACCGCGCGACCTCTTGTTGAATCGTAAAATCCGCCGAATAACTGCCGATCAGGTCCTTCTCGTCCAGGCAAATGGAGGCAAAATCAATTCCCGCGCCGCCAGCCGCCTGCGAATCAAAACCGCCGGGCGCCGCGCGCCGGGTATGGGCAAAGAGCAGTACCTGCCCGCCGCCGCGCACCAGCCCCAGCGCCGCGCTTACCGCCGCGTCGGAAGGCACGGCAATCACCGCCGCGTCCATGCCCGCCCCAAACCCCGGCCCTTTCTGATGATCCATTTCCCTGGCATTTGCCGTCCATTTCGCGCCAAACTTCCGGGCCAGCTTCAAACGTGATTCGAGCAAATCCGTTGCCAGAACCTGGACGCCGCGCAGTTGCAGTATTTTGGTGAACATCAGGCCGATAGGCCCCTGCCCGGCCACCATGACCCTGTCTCCGCGCATCACGTTCAGGCGTTTGACCGCTTTGAGCACCGTGTTGACCGGTTCGAGCATCGCTCCTTCTGCAAACGAATTCTTTGCCGGAATCCTGACCACCCCCGGCAGCACCCAACCCATCACCCGCGCGTATTCCGCAAAACCGCCCCCCGCCGGTTCGAACCCCGCCGTAATCCCGGTGCGCTTGTAGGTTTCGCACTGCGCATGGGCGCGGTGACGGCAGAAACGGCACTCCAGGCAGGGAACGTGATGGTGCAACGCCACCCGCTCCCCAACCCTGAACCCCGCCCGTCGCGCCAGCAAACCCGCCTTCACAATCGTTCCCGCTGTTTCATGGCCGAAAATTCGGGGCGGCTGAATGGTGCCATAATGGATTTTTTTGATGTCCGTGGGGCAGACTCCGCATACCGCCACTTTCACCAGCAATTCATTCGCGCCAATCTCCGGCACCGGCACTCTCTCGAGGCGCAAATCATCCGCCCCGCGATAAACCACCGCACGCATCGTTTTTGGGATCACCGGCATGTTTCGATTTGACACCCGGTCTTTTTACACGAAGAAAACGAACGAAACGACGTTTTTTGTCCCTCTCAACCAAAAAGGGGGATTCGTTTACCCACGGATTATGCTCGCCATTGATGCATCGGGGGTGAAATGCGCCGTATTCGCGTTGAAATTTCCCAAAAAGTTATTCAACTCGGGCCAAATCAGTTAAATAACTTTTTGGAACCCGTTCCATTGCAGTAGCTTCCGCGATAAATCCAGTTGAATAACTTTTTATGGATTTCCGCCCATCTCCGTGGTTTAATGCAACTGTAGTATGAGCAAGATGGAATCCGGGATTACGCCGGTGGCGCCGTTGGTATCCGGGTGGTTGCGGCCTGGTATGAGCAAGGCCGTGAGACACCGTAAATGCGCTTGGCGTGCAAGCCATGTGATGTTTAATGGAGCTGTAGTATGAGTAAGATGAAATCCGGGATTACGCCGGTGGCGCCGTTGGAATCTCCATGGTTTAATGGAACCTGGCCGGGACCAACCGAGCCAACCGCATGGTTGGGGCCTGGTATGAGCAAAACCATCAGCCTGTCCGAGCCGCTGCCACGCCGCTGGGCAGGCCCGGCCGCCCCATTTACGCCAAAACACGTCCTTTCCCCCGACCGGGCCGCCCTCGCCTGCCGCCGATCCCCGGTATTTTTAGTAATTTGCAGTCATTTTGAGTTCTCAAGCGTTTTTCCACCGCACCCGCGCAAAATTATTGCTGGAAAAACCCCTTCTATTTCGCCACGTTATGCGCCGACTTTATGGATGTGAAACTCCCCAACCTGGGCGAAGGCGCCGATTCCGGCGTTGTTGTCAACCTGTTCGTCAAGGAAGGCGATGTCATTGCCCTCGGCCAGGCCATCCTCGAACTGGAAAATGAAAAAGCCGTCGCTTCCATCCCGTCCACCGCCGCCGGCGCAGTCTCCGCCATCTTTGTAAAACCCGGCGATCGCGTCAGCGTCGGCCAAAAAATGATTTCCGTAAACGCCGGCGCCCAGCCTGCGGCTCATCAGGCCGCATCCAGGCAGGCGGCGCCCGCCCAACAGGCCAAAGCCCAGGCCAAACCTGCTTCCCGCGAGCCTCAAGCCGAAGCAGCGCCGGCAGCCGAAGCCCCGCCCGAAGAGGCCGGCTTCCTCAATGCCGCGCCCGCCGCCGCCCCGTCCGTCCGCCGTGTAGCCCGTGAATTGGGAATTGACCTGCGCCGCATCCGCGGCAGCGAATCCGGCGGCCGCATCGTCATGGGCGATCTGCGCGACTACATCCAGCGCCTCATCGCCCAGGCCTCCCGGCCGGCTGCCGGCAAAGCGGCCGCCCCCCGGCCCGAACCGGTGGATTTTGCGCAATGGGGACCGGTCGTCCGGCGGCCTCTCTCGCCCCTGCGCCAGGTCATTGCCCGCCGCATGGCCGAAAGCTGGCTGGCCGTCCCGCGGGTGACGCAATTTGACGAGGCCGATTTCACCCGCCTGAACGGGTTGCGCAAGAAACACGCGGCGGCGGGCCGGGGCAGCGGCGTTAAATTAACCTTGACGCCATTGGTGATCAAGGCCGTCGTGGAAACGCTCAAGAAACATCCCGCCTTCAATTCAAGCCTTGACGAAGCCGCCAATGAAATCGTCACCAGGGAATATTTCCACATCGGCGTGGCCGTGGACACCGAACAGGGATTGATGGCGCCCGTGATTCGCGATGCCGACAAGAAATCGTTGCCGGACCTCGCCGCGGAATTGGAATCGCTGGCCCAAAAGGCGCGCGACCGCAAAATCGCCGCCGAAGAAATGCGCGGCGGCACGTTCACCATCTCAAACCAGGGCGCCATTGGCAGCGGCCATTTCACGCCCATCGTCAACACGCCGGAAGCCGCCATCCTCGGCCTGGGCCGCGGCGCCCTCAAACCGGTCGTGCGCGATGGGAAAATCGAGGCCCGGCTCATGACGCCCCTGGCCTTGAGCTACGATCACCGCGTCATTGACGGCGCCGCCGCCGCGCGTTTCATGGTGGATTTGGTCAACGCCCTCGAAAACTTTCCCGAAGAGGCGCTCTAATCCGGATTTACCATGGACCCTCTCAAGACCGAAATTGTTGTCGTCGGCGCCGGGCCGGGCGGATACGCCGCCGCCTTTTACGCCGCCGACCTGGGCAAAAAAGTCATCCTGGTCGAACGCGAACAGCGGCTCGGCGGCGTTTGCCTCAACCGCGGGTGCATCCCGTCCAAGGCCCTCCTTTACGCCACGCATCAAATCGTCGCCGCCCGCGAGTCCGCCCATCGCGGCATTGCCTTTGACCCGCCCAAAATTGACCTCGCCGGCCTGCGCGCCTGGAAGGATTCCATTCTGGACAAACTCAGCGGCGGCGTTGCTTCCCTTGCCAAAATGCGGGGCGTTCAGATCATGCAAGGGCGCGGCTATTTCGAAGCCTCCAACCAGTTGCGCGTTGAAACCGGCCAGGGCCAGCAATTGATTGAATACGACCAGGCCATCCTCGCCGTCGGTTCCCTCGCCGCCATGCCCAGGGCCTTCGACCTGGGCAATCCGCGCGTGATGACCTCAACCGCCGCCCTCGAAGTCCAGGACGTTCCCGAAAACCTCCTCATCGTGGGCGGCGGCTACATCGGCATGGAACTGGGATTTGTCTATTCCGCCCTCGGCAGCAAGGTTGTGGTCGTGGAAGCCTTGGACAACGTCCTTGCCGGCGCCGACCAGGACCTCACCCGCCCCATCCTCGCCAACGCGCGCAAAGCTTTTAAAGAAATCCGGCTCAAGGCCAGGGTCGGCAAGATGGCCACCGCCGGAAATCAAATCAAAGTCGCGATGGAATTTGGCGGCGATAAAATCGAGGAACTTTACGACCGCGTTCTCGTGGCCGTTGGCCGCGCCCCCAACAGCCGCGACCTCGGCCTTGAAAACACAAAAGTCACCCTGGACGAACGCGGCTTTGTAAAGGTCAACGCCCGGCAACAGACCGATGACCCGGCCATTTATGCCATCGGCGACATCGCCGGCGGCGTTCTCCTGGCCCACAAAGCCCACAAGGAGGCCCGTATCGCCGTCGAAGTCATCTGCGGCGAAGACAGCGCCTTCGAAAACATCATCATTCCCGCCGTCGTGTTCACCGACCCCGAACTGGCCTGGTGCGGCCTCACCGAAGCCGAGGCCCGCGAAAAAGGCGTCCCATTCGAAATCTCAAAATTCCCCTGGACCGCTTCCGGCCGCGCCTTGTCCTTTGACCGGACCGACGGCCTCACTAAAATGATTATTGACGCCGACACCGAGCGCGTTTTGGGCGTGGGCATCTGCGGCGCCGGCGCCGGCGAACTGATTTCCGAAGCCGTCCTGGCCATGGAAATGGGCGCCACGGTCGAGGACATTGCCCTGGGCGTTCATCCGCATCCCACGCTTTCCGAAACACTCATGGAATGCGCCGACGCCTACTTCGGCCACGCCACCCACACCTACGCCAGAAGAAAACCGGAATAACGGAACAACCATTTCACAGAACCGCATGGAAAGCAAAATGGCGGCCAGCAGCGCCTCATACCAGCGTTCGGCCACGTCGGCTCCGGCGTTGTCTTTGAGCCACGTCAATTCCTCCGCCAAGTCCAGGAGGAAGCGCGGCCGCTTGGCGGCGTGATTAACCCTTCAATCCAGGGTCTGCCGATAGCGCTTGATGCCGATGCCCAGCACCACCACCAAAAACAAGACAATGGGCCAGATATCCGGCGCCGCCTCCCCAATGCCGTTGCCTTTGAGCAATATCCCGCGCACGATGCGCAGAAAATGCGTCAGCGGAAGGATTTCGCCGATGTCCTGCGCCCAGCCGGGCATGCCTCGAAACGGAAACATGTAGCCCGAGAGGAGCAACGAAGGCAGAAAGAAGAAAAACGCCATCTGCACCGCCTGAAGCTGGTTTTTTGCAATGGTCGAAAAAGTGATGCCCACCGCCAGGTTCGCCACGATGAATAAAAACGTCAACGCCACCAGCAAGGGCACGCTGCCGACAATCGGCACATGGAACAAAAATTTCGCCGCCAGCAGGATTAGAAACACCTGCGCGTAACCGACGGCGATATACGGCGCGAGTTTTCCCAGGATGACTTCGCCCGGATGGACCGGCGTGGAAAGCAGGTTTTCCATTGTCCCGCGCTCGCGTTCGCGCGTGATGGCCAGTCCGGTGATGATGATCATGGTCATCGTCAGCATCACGCCCATCAGACCGGGGACAATGTTGTATTGGGTGACGTTTTCGGGGTTGTAATGGGCGTGCGTGATCAGTTGAAAGGGAGCGGAGGCGGCGCGCAATCGGGCGAGCGGACCGGTCAGATCACGGTTGAGGACGGCGGGCACAAGTGCGTTGATGGCGGACATCGCGTAGCCGACGGCCATCGGATCGGTGGCGTCGGATTCCAGAAGCAATTCGGGCTTTTGGCCGCGCAGCAATTTCCGGGAGAAGTCCACCGGCACGGTCAGGGCAAACTGGACCCGGCCTTCGGCGAGCAGTTCGTGGATTTCCCCCTGGGAACGCGGCAGGCGGGTCACATCAAAATAACCGCTGTTTTGCATGGCCCACACGATGTCGCGCGAAAAGGCGCCGTTGTCCGCGGAATAAACCGCGGTCGGCAAACGTTTGGGATCGGAATTGATGGCGTAACCGAACAGGATGAGTTGGATGATCGGAATGCCGATCATCATCATAAACGTCACCCGGTCGCGCCGCATCTGGATGAATTCCTTGACGACAATGGCGGCGAACCGGCGCCAGTTGAATTCGTAGGTTTTCAGAGACGCCGCCAGAATAGCCCGCCAAGCGCCGCCTCGTCACCCGGAAAGCATCATGCCCGCGGAAACGGCAGGCTCGGCCCGCGGGTTCTTGCCGGACACGAACTCCCACCACCTGTTGTATGATTACGACGTTTTTATTGAGGTATCAAGCGTGAACAGAGGGTAACAAGTCGTGAACAAAGACCTGCAATCACTGGCAATTTGTTTCAAACGCAAGCCGGTGACATTTCGATGAGCCTCCCCAAATCAAAAGGCGGAATAATCTTTCCGTCCCATTGCTCATACCGTTGTATGAGAATATCGAAAGCAGCCTGGATTTTTGGGCGAGGTGGCGCCCACCCTGTCGAGCGGAGATTCCCAGCCTTGTTGAGCTACAGAAGCAACATGCGAAACAAGGCCTGGCCGTGGTGGGTGTCTCCGCGGACCAAGATGGTGCGGCGGTCGTGGAGACGTTTGCGCAAAAATACGGCATGATCTATCGTGAATAACCAGGAAGCCAAATTGATTTTGCGAGCTTACGGTCCGCGCGGGCAAGATGCTTGCAATCCGTTGTTTGCAGGGGCATTGGAGCAGGTCCGGCACAACCCCGAACTGCAGAAATGGTTTGCTGAAGAACGTGCTTTTGATTTGCGCATCCAAGCGAAACTGGGAAACGCCATTACGGTTCCGCCTGATTTGAAAGCAAATCTGCTCGCGTTGCGGAAAATTGTCCGGACAATGAACCTCACTTCAACATGAAGAAACCATGAATACGTCAACGGAGACAACACCGCTTCGCGCCGAAACCGCCGTGAAGCGACGCTATTCCGCCGCCGCCAAAGCACCGGAAGCCGCGCTGTGCTGCCCGGTGGAATACAACCGCGACCTGCTAAAAATCATTCCACCGGAAGTCATCAAGAAGGATTACGGCTGCGGCGACCCGTCGCGCTATTTGAAACCCGGTGAGACGGTCCTCGACCTCGGCAGCGGCAGCGGAAAAATTTGCTTCATCGCCGCACAAGTTGTCGGGACTAACGGGCGCGTCATCGGCGTGGATATGACCGATGAAATGCTGGAAGTCGCGCGGCGCAACGCGCCCATTGTTGTCGGGCGGCTTGGTTACGCGAACGTGGAGTTTCGCAAGGGCCGCATTCAGGATTTGGCGTTGGATTTGGAATTGCTCGACCGCGAGTTGAAGACACATCCCATCACCGGCGCGGCGTCATTTCTCGCTGCTGATGAGCTGGCGGAGGAATTGCGCCTGCGCCAGCCCCTCATCGCGAGTGATTCGGTTGACGTGGTCGTTTCCAACTGTGTTCTGAATCTGGTCGAACCGCGTGCCAAGCGCCAATTGTTCGGGGAGATTTTTCGTGTTCTTAAAAATGGCGGGCGCGCCGTTATTTCCGACATTGTTTCCGATGAGGAAGTGCCGGAGCATTTGCAAAATGACCCGGAACTTTGGAGCGGGTGCATTTCCGGCGCGCTGACGGAAGAAGGATTTCTCAAGGCTTTTTCCGACGCGGGCTTTTACGGTATTCAAATTTTGAAGCGCGACGACAAACCCTGGCGCACGGTCGAGGGCATCGAATTCCGTTCCGTGACAGTGCAGGCGTTCAAGGGCAAACAAGGTCCGTGTTTTGAACGCAATCAAGCTGTAATTTATCTCGGCCCCTTCAAAGAAGTTTTGGACGACGACGGGCATCGCCTGGAGCGCGGACGCCGCCACGCGGTTTGTGACAAAACATTCCAACTCTATCGCAAGGAGCCCTACAAAAATTTCTTCGCGTTCATCGAGCCGCTTGAAGAAATCCCGGCGGGCGAAGCAAAGCCCTTTGCTTGCGGCGCAATCCGAATTCGCCATCCGCAGGAAACCAAAGGCCAAAACCACAACGTCACGACCGACGCCGGCCAATGTTGCGACGGTGGGAATGGAGGATGTTGCTGATGCTCGCTTTGCTCATTTTTCTGTCGGCGTGTTTCGTGGCTTATGCCAACGGCGCAAATGACAATTTCAAAGGCGTCGCCAGTTTGTATGGCAGCCGGACGTGCAACTATCGCGCGGCCATTGGGTGGGCGACGATCACCACGTTTGCGGGCAGCCTTACGGCAATGTTTGTCGCCCAGGCGCTGCTTAAAAAATTCTCCGGGGCCGGGCTGGCGCCAGCCGCCCTTACGGCGTCCCCGCAATTTGTCCTGGCGGTGGCCTTCGGCGCGGGAGCCACGGTGATTCTGGCCGCGCTTTTGGGTTTTCCCATATCCACCACGCACGGATTGATGGGCGCATTGGTCGGCGCTGGACTTGTTGCCGTTGGTAATGAGGTCAATTTCGGCGTGCTGGGCAAGGGATTTGTCGCGCCGTTGCTGTTTAGTCCGCTGCTGGCAATGGCTTTGGGAGCGGTCATCTATCCGGTCTTCCGGTTTGCGCGGCTGCGCTTTGGGGTGACAAAGGAGATGTGTGTCTGCGCCGGTGTTGAGCAGCAAATCATCCCTATACCACAGCCCAACGGTATGTTTGCCGCGCAAACGTTGCCGACAATCTCTGTCGCCGTGGACAATCCAGCGGTTTGCGCGCAGCGTTATGCAGGCCGGGTGTTGGGCGTGAACGCCGGTCGTTTGCTGGATACATTACATTTTTTGAGCGGGGGCGCAGTGAGTTTTGCGCGCGGCTTGAATGACACGCCCAAAATGGTCGCGCTGCTGCTGGTAGCCGGCGCGCTCGACATCCGTTGGGGCTTCGCGGCGGTGGCGGGGGCAATTGCCGTTGGCGGGTTGCTCAATGCCAAAAAAGTCGCCGAGACGATGAGCCATAAAATCACCGGCATGAATCCGGGACAAGGTTTTGCGGCCAATCTTTCCACCGCATTGCTCGTTACGACGGCCAGTTTCAACGGCCTGCCCGTGAGCACAACACACGTGAGCGTCGGTTCGCTGCTGGGCATGGGCGTTGTTACCCGGCAGGCGAAATGGCGGGCCGTGATCGGCATTGTCACCTCGTGGGTGATTACGCTGCCTTGCGGCGCGTTATTTGCCGGAGCAATCTATATTCTATTGCGCCATGCCACCAAACTATGAACCACTTTGAACAAAAACTTTCCAACCACGGTTTGAACCTGCGGCGCGGCCGGTTGCAAACGCTCCAGATCAACGTGGGGCGCAAGTGCAACCAGACTTGCCGCCATTGCCACGTGGACGCCGCGCCGTGGCGCACGGAAATGATGCCCGAACCAGTCGCGCACCGGGTCGGCGAGTGGATTCGGGAACATCGTCCGCCAGTGGTGGACATTACCGGCGGCGCGCCCGAATTGAGCGACCATTTCGGCTACTTCGTTGAAACGGCACACGATTACGGATGCCACGTCATTGACCGCAATAATCTGACCATCATCGAAACGGCTGCCTATGCCTGGCTGCCGGAGTATCTCGCCGCGCACAAAGTCGAGATTGTCGCGTCGCTGCCGTGTTATCTTGAAGAAAACGTGAACGCGCAGCGCGGCGACGGCGTTTTTGAGAAAAGCATTTCCGCGTTGAAGAAATTGAATGCCGTCGGCTACGGCACGCGGTTGCCGCTGAATCTGGTCTATAATCCGCTCGGTCCGAAGCTGCCGCCCGCGCAGGCGGAACTGGAAGCCGATTACAAACGGGAGTTAAAACAGCGTTACGGCATTGAGTTCACGAGCCTTTTCATCATCACCAACCAACCCATCGCACGGTTCGCCGAAGATTTGCGGCAGCACGGCAAATGGGATGAATACCTGGAATTGCTGGCGAACAATTTCAATCCCTCGACCGTCGAAAATCTGATGTGCCGGACGACTTTGAGCGTGGGCTGGATGGGCGAGATTTACGATTGCGATTTCAACCAGATGTTGAAAATGCAGGTCCGCAACGGCAAACCGCTCTATCTTTGGGATGTGACGCCGGAGTATCTCGAAAACCGGGCGATCCAAACCGGCGTTCATTGCCTGGCCTGCGCCGCCGGTTGTGGCAGCAGTTGTGGCGGCGCGCTTGAAAAGACCGACCAGCAAGCCCGGCTCCCTGCCGCTGCTTCCGCGTCGGTTGAGTCTCCTCTGAATGATTGATAACATGTGAAATTATCATCCTACACGCTTTTAATCGTCGCCGGAATTTTCGCGGCACTCTTTGCCTTCGAGCGATTCTTCCCGCTGCGCAGAAACCGCGCGGCGCTTGCCACGAGGCTGGTCATCAACCTGGCGCTTTCGGCGCTGGCGTTCTTGACGGCAATGTTGGCTGTCAGGCCATCGGCATTGCAGACGCTGAACTGGGCCTCACACACAACATTTGGCCTGCTCAACCTCGTCCGGTTGCCGGGGTGGGCGCAGTTCGCCATCGGATTTCTTTTGTTGGATGCGAGTTTTTACTACTGGCATATTATCAATCACAGGCTCCCCGTGCTGTGGCGTTTTCACAACGTCCATCACATGGACCCCGACCTCGATATTTCCACCGGCTTCCGTTTTCATTTTGGCGAAGTGCTGCTTTCCGCCCTGTTTCGCATCGCGCAGGTCAGCCTGATTGGCATGTCGTTCGCCACGTTTGCGGTCTATGAACTCGTGTTCCAGGCGAACACGCTGTTTCAACACAGCAACGCGCGGCTGCCGATTGGTTTGGAGCGGATGTTGAACCTCGTTCTGGTCACGCCGCGGATGCACGCCATCCATCATTCACAGGTGCGAGGCGAGACCGATTCGAATTTTGGCGTGGTGTTCTCCTGGTGGGACAAATTGCATCGCACAGTCGGATTGAACATTCCGCAATCGAAAATTGAAATCGGCGTGCCCGGATATTCCGCGCCCGGGGACAACCGGCTCAGGCAGGCGCTCATGCTGCCCTTCCGCAAGCAACGCGACTATTGGCGCAAGCCGGACGGGACGATCCCGACGCGGGACGCCGCCGTTTTGGATTCAAGACGCACCCGTCTCGCGGAATGAAACGAGCGCTTTCAGTTTTGGACAAGCTTGGAGCGGTCGGAGCCATTCTCGCGGCGGCGGCGGCACCCTGCTGTTTTCCAATGCTTGCGGCTGTGGGCACGGCGCTTGGCTTGACCATTTTGCAACCGTGGCTCGGCTATCTGGATTACGCGATTCAGGGTTTCGTCATTCTCTCCGCCATTGGTTGCGTGTTTGCTTTTCGCCAGCACCGACAGGTTTGGCCGTTGGGCATCGGTTTGGCGAGCGCGGCAACGGTCTTCTTCGCTTTCCATATCAGTTATCACGTTGCACTCATCTACGCCGCGTTGGCCGGCTTGGCGGTGGCGGCAATTTGGAACATTGTTGCGAAGCACCGGAGTCGCCCAGGCTGCGCGCCAATCGCCCTGCAATCCATCATTACCTGTCCGCAGTGCGGTCATCAAAAACAGGAAACAATGCCGACTGATGCGTGCCTATATTTCCATGAGTGTCCAAAGTGTCACGCCACGCTGCGCCCTAAACCGGGCGATTGTTGCGTGTTTTGCTCCTATGGTTCGGTCAAATGCCCGCCTATGCAATCGGCCGCCGGTTGCCGCGCTCCATGAAGGATTTGGTGGATGTTCAAGCCGGGCAGCGTTACAGTTCGCCGCCTGCTACCACCGCGAACACCGCCGTAATCATTCCCGCCCTTAACGAGGAAGCCAGTCTTCCTGATGTCATTGCCCGGCTGCATCAAATCGGGCTGCACAAAATTCGCGTTGTGGACAATGGCAGTTCCGACCGGACTGCCGAAGAAGCGCGGCAACGCGGCGCAGAAGTCATCCGCGAACCAAGGCGTGGTTATGGCCGGGCGTGCTGGACCGGGTGCGAGAATCTTTCACCAGAGGTGGAATGGATTTTGTTTTGCAACGCCGACGGCAGCGACGACATTGAGCGTGTGCCAGACATGATGGCCGCGACTGACGCGCAGGCCGAATTTGTCATCGGCGTTCGCACGTCGGGCGAAGATGGCGACGACCATTTGACCGCAATGCAGAAATTCGGAAACAAGCTGGCCACAACTCTCATCCGAATTCCGTGGGGGACAAATTACGCCGACCTCGGTCCGCTACGGCTGATTTCGCGGCGTGCGTTCGAGCGGCTCAACCTGCAAGACCGGGGCTTCGGCTGGACGGTCGAGATGCAGGTGCGCGCGGCGGAAGAAAAATTGAACGTTGGCGAAGTGTCGGTGAGGAGTTTTCCCCGGCACGCGGGAGTTTCCAAAATCTCCGGCACAATCAAGGGCAGCGTCCAGGCTGGCACAATCATTTTAACCACTATCGCCAACCTCTGGTTGAAACGGCCCGGCGTGCAACGCGCGGCAGCGCGCATCTCCGCGTTTCTGCTGCCGCTCGGCGCGATGCTGATGCTTCCCTTCGGAAACCTTGCCGTCGCAGGCGATGTGCCGCGATTTTTGATGGGCGCGGGTGTAATGTGCGCCGGCTACGTCGTCGCGTGGGCTTTGCGCAAGCCATCGCTTGCGCTCCTGTGGACGGTGGCGGTTAGCACGCGGCTGATTTTGTTATTCATGCAGCCCGGCGACGACACCTGGCGTTACGTATGGGAAGGCCGGGTGACGCTCGCGGGTTTCAATCCTTACCAACTTGCGCCAAACGCCGTTGCGCTGGGTTCATTGCGGGATGCGGTAATTTGGCCGCATGTCGGTCATCCGACTTTGACCACGATTTATCCGCCAGTGGCGCAATTGTGTTTTGCGCTGCTGGCGTCGTTCGGCGCGGGGGTATTTGTTTTCAAACTGGCGTTTGCGTTGGCCGATTTGATGGTGGCCGCCTTGCTGCTGAAACGATTCGGGCGCAACGCCGCGCTGATTTATGCCTGGAATCCATTGGTTATTTATTCTTTCGCCGGCGGCGGCCATTACGACAGTCTGTTTATTCTGCCGCTGGTCGGCGCACTTGTTCTGGCCGGAGACTCACGGGACAACTGGAGGTCCAACTTGAGCGCGTTGCTGCTGGGTTGCAGCATCGCCGTCAAGTGGGCATCCGGTCCGCTGGTGTTCTGGTGGCTCCGGCGGGCCTGGCGCGAACGGGGGTTGTGGCAAGCACTCTTGACGGGAACATTTGCGGCGTTGCCGATGGCGGCGACGCTGTTGGTTTTCTTTCCCGGCACGGCCTTTCATCAACTCGGCCCGCACGATTGGATGACCTACTCATGGAGCGCGCCGTTGCTGCCGGGGTTAATCAGATGCCTGACAGGCTTTGCGCCACATGATGAATTCTGGTTGCTGCCCGTCCTTATCGCGGCCGTGGTGATTGCGCTTTGGAAAATGGATGCTTGGCGCGCCGCCGCCTTGTTCTTTTTCTCGGTGCTGGTTCTTTCACCGGCGATTCACGCCTGGTATTTCACCTGGTTTATCGCGGTGGCGGTATGCGCGCCGGCCCTCGGTTGGAGCGCCCGGTTGGTTGGCCTATCGGGCTTTACCTATTTCTGGCTGCAACAGGTCAACGCAATCCGGCACATGTGGGAATTGAGCACACAATTAACATTATTGGTTCCTCATTGTTTGTAATGGGTAAAATGTATGAAACGGGATAAGCTGCCGACGGATTTATGATTCCGGAAAAAGTATTTCATCAAATATTGGCGCTGGGCGAAGGCTGGCGCGTGCAACAAGTGGATTACCTGGACAAAGAAAGC
>JAGWNY010000049.1 GCA_028872915.1 Verrucomicrobiota bacterium | reverse complement strand
TTTGACTCCGGCCAGCACCCCCAGCCGTTCCCGTTCCTTCTTGCTCATGTTCAATGTCTCCATGTGTGGCCGCGGTTGCTACCGCAACCGCGCCAAAGGGGACATTCTTATCGAGTTGCCAGGGGGACATTCTCATGGAGTTCCGACACCGCGGAGGGCCGCCTTGCCACGATGCGAAGCCATGCGTAAGCTGCCGTCAATGAGTTCAGCCCCGCATTTGAGCCAGGAAGCCAAGGCATCGTTGCCCCGCCACGTGGCGGTAATCATGGATGGCAACGGTCGCTGGGCCAGGCAACGGGGCCTTCCGCGCATCGAGGGGCACCGGCAGGGAGCTGAATCGGCCCGCGCCATCATCCGCACGGCCGGCGAGTTGGGTATCAAATTTCTCACGCTCTATGCGTTTTCGGCTGAAAATTGGAACCGGCCCAAGGACGAAGTGGACGCCTTGATGAGATATTTGATCCACTACCTGAAAAGCGAGACGCCGGAGTTGAACAAAAACAACGTGCGCCTGGAGATCATCGGCCAGGTTTGGCGGCTGCCTGAAAACGTGCAGGAACATCTCAAAAAATCCATCGCGGTCCTTTCGAAAAACACCGGCCTGACGCTGGTCATGGCCTTGAGCTACGGGAGCCGCATTGAAATCGTGGAAGCGGTTCGGAGCATCGCCGACAAGGTCAAACGCGGCAAAATCGAGCCGGCGGACGTGAACGAGCAGACGATTGCGGACCATTTGTGGACGCGCAACGTGCCCGACCCGGACCTGCTGATCCGCACGAGCGGCGAGATGCGTTTGAGCAATTTCCTGCTGTGGCAGATTTCGTATGCCGAGCTGGTCATCACTCCCACGTTATGGCCGGATTTCCGCAAGCCGCAATTTTGCGCCGCCTTGGAGGAATACGCCCTCCGGCACCGGCGGTTTGGGGGAGTGTGACCGTGCAAAATCTGGTGGACGATTTTTTGCAGCACCTGCGGCATGAGCGGGGCCAGTCGGACAACACCGTCCGGACCTACGCGGCGTTGCTGGGCCGGTTCACCGCCTGGGCGCAACGCAACGGCCTGGCCGATTGGCAGGTGGTGGAGCTGAAACATCTCATGTCGTTTTTGCAGCACGAGCGCGCGCGCCCGCCCGCCCGCGAGCCGGAAACATCGCCCAAACGCCTGAGCAGCGAAAGCCTTTATCTGGAGATCGCGGCATTGCGCGCCTTTTACAAGTTCGCCGAAAATGAGAAGTTGATGCCGCACAATGCCGCGGAACACCTGTCGCTGCCGCGCCGGTGGAAGCGGCTGCCCCGGTCGCTGACCTCCGCCGAAATGGACCGCCTGTTGACGCCGGAAATCCCGGAGACTGGGGAAACCCTGCGCGACCAGGCGATATTGGAACTGGCCTATGCCTCCGGCCTTCGATTGAGCGAATTGAAAAATCTGCGCCTGGAACAATTGCATCTTGAAGCCGCCTTTATCAACGTGATCGGCAAGGGCAACAAGGAGCGCGTGGTCCCGGCCGGCCGCAAGGCAGTGGAGGCGCTCCAGCGGTATCTGGAAGCGGGCCGGCCCAAACTGGTGACGGCGCGTTCGCCGGCGAACGTCTTTCTGACGCGCCGCGGCGGGGCCTTTGCGGCGGTGACGTTGTGGCTGCGGATCAAGAGGCGGGCGCAGCGCGCCGGCATCGGGCGTAACATCACACCCCACATGCTCCGACACAGTTTTGCGACGCATTTGCTGGAGCGCGGCGCGGATTTGCGGGTCATTCAAGAGCTTCTTGGCCACGCCAACATCAGCACTACCGAAATTTACACACACGTTACCGGGAACCGACTTCAGGAAATCCACAGGAAATTTCACCCTCGCAGCGGATGATAAACGGGCTTTGTCTTCCGCTGCGCCCGCGGGGCCAAAATCGGGACAGTCGCGAAAAGGGGCTTTTCTTAAATGTGGAACGGGTCATGCTGTTTCCCGTCACATGCAACTATCAGAGGTTCACGGACTTGGCCGGATTTTGGCCATAAATCTCATGGTGGTTTCCCTCAAAAACATGAAAACAAGAGCCTTCATTGTAACAAGCCTGGTCATGCTGGCCGTCCCACGGCTGCCCGCGGCGGACTTCACCTCCACCAACAGTTCCGCCGCGAACAACAGCGGATCCCTTCTGGCGGCGGCGAACCTGGCGAACTTGTCCCCCGAACAACTCTGGAACACCAAAGTGACCATCCTGGGCAGCGCGCAGACGGTCTCGAAAACCCCGGCGGCCGTATCCGTGGTGACGGCTGATGACATCAAACGCTCCGGCGCGCGAAACATACCAGAGGCGCTGCGGCTCGTGCCGGGGGTGGACGCGGCGCAGATTGATTCGAGTCAATGGGCGGTGAGCGTGCGCGGCTTCAATGACGAATTCGCGAACAAATTGCTTGTGCTGGAGGATGGCCGGAGCATTTACACGCCGCTTTTCGGCGGGGTCTTTTGGGACGTGCAGGACACCATGATGGCCGATATAGACCATATCGAAGTCGTGCGCGGCCCTGGCGCAACGTTCTGGGGAGCCAACGCCATGAACGGGGTCATCAACATCATCACAAAAAACTCCGCCGACACCCAGGGCTGGCTGGTGCAAGGCGGCGCCGGAACGCTCGAGCGCGGCTTTGGCAGCGCGCGTTATGGCGGAACGATTGCTGATGGCGTCCATTATCGGGTGTATGGGAGCTACGGCGACCACGGAAACACAACCTTGTTGAGCGACGCGGAAGCCACCAACGACTGGCAGATGGCGCGGGGTGGTTTTCGGGTGGACGTGGATCGGGACCCCGACAACGTGTTCATGTTTGAAGGCGATGGCTACGCGGGATGGGAACGGCAGAATTTTTTTGGCATATACACCAATACGCTTCCGCCGGCGTCGCTGGCCGTTTCGCAGGATTCCTTGCTTGAAGGGGCGGACGCGGTGGCGCATTGGACCCATACCTTTTCTGATACATCCAGCTTCAAGCTGCAGGCCGATTACGATTACACGGGACGCAAGGCGGCGATCTTTGACGAGCAACGGCATACGGGGGACATCAACGCGCAACAGCAATTCGCGTTGGGCAATCACAATACAATTGAGGCCGGGCTGGGTTACCGGGTGACTGCCGACTCCGAAAAGAACAATCCCTCGGTTTCCTTCATTCCCGAGAGCCAGACGGTCAATTTATACAGTGGATTTGTGCAGGACGAAATTGCGCTGGTTCCCGACAAACTGACCCTGACCCCGGGCACCAAGGTTGAACATAACGATTATACCGGATTTGAATTCGAGCCGGGAGGGCGGCTGGCTTGGACGCCCACGGACAAACAAACGTTTTGGGCCTCGGTTTCGCGGGCCGTCCGCACGCCGACGCGTGTTGAAGAAACCGTCGCATCCACGGCCTCCAAGACGATTTTTGTTCCTTTTCCTGTCGTGATTCCTGTTCACGTGTATGGGATGAACGATTTTGGGTCCGAAACTTTGATGGCCTATGAATTGGGCTACCGCGTTGAGCCGGTAAATAAGCTGTCGCTGGATTTTGCGGCCTTTTATAACGATTACGGTGATTTGCGCAGCGCACAGTTGACGCCTTCAGGCAGCATCATCCTGGGCAATGATCTTCACGGCCATACGTATGGCATTGAGGCATCGGGGGACTGGCGCGTCATGGATTGGTGGCGATTGCGGCCAAGCTATACATTTTTGAAGATGAAATTGTTCGCCAGCCCGGATGGCACAGGATATTCGGACGCGGCCTCCGTGGCGCAACTGGAAGGGACCAGCCCGCAGAACCAGTTTTCCATGGCGTCAGAGATGGATTTTCCGCATGGATGGACATTCGACGCGGAATTGCGTTACGTGGACAGCCTGACATGGGACAGCCCCTCGGACGGCTTTCCGGTGAGCAGTTATATTGAGATGAACGCGCGGCTGGCGTGGCAGATGAACAAACATTTCGAAGCCGCCATTGTGGGGGAGAATTTGTTGCATGATGAACATTCGGAATTCGGCGCCACTGAGGTAAACGTTCAGCCGACCGAAATTCCGCGCAGCATTTATGGCGAGATATCGTGCCGTTTTTAGGCGGATGAATTTTATATTTAAACGATCGTCGAGATGGCGCGCGTTGTGCATTCTGGCGGTGGCATTGCGCGCGGGCGCCATCCAGGCGCAGCAATCGGCGCCGGCCGACTATCAGGTCAAGGCGGCGTTTTTGATCAATTTTGCGCGGTTTATAGACTGGGCGGGAGCGGGTTTTACCAACGCGCAATCGCCACTGGTTATTGGCGTGTATGGGGGCGCGCCGTTTCACGGCTGGCTGGGTCGTTATGCCGGCGCGCAGAGCATTGCCGGCCATTCCGTGGAGGTGCGACATCTGTCCTCTTTGTCGCAACTTGGCGGGTGCCAGATTGTTTACATCGCGGCGCCCGAAGCATGGCAGCGCAAGGATGCCATCGCGGCGGCGGCCGGCTCGCCGGTCCTGACGGTGGGCGACGCGGCGGATTTCTGCGATTCAGGGGGGATGATCCAATTCGTCATCCAGAATAACCGGGTGCATTTTGCAATCAACAACAGCGCGGCGCGGCGCGCGGGATTGGCGATCAGTTCCCAGTTGCTTGCCCTGGCGCGGCGGGTTAAGAAATAGAAGATAAATCAAAAAGTTTTGCACGCGTTTTCGATCAAAAAGAAATTGATGCTGATCATCATGGCCGCGAGCCTGGCGGCATTGATGCTGTTTGGCGTGGGGTTCGCCGTCTATCAATTCGAGGCCTTTCGGCAGATGACCCAAAGCGATCTGGAAACGCAGGCGGAGATGATTGCGGACAGCAGCACGGCGGCGCTGTTTTTTGACGATCCGGGATCGGCCAACGACCTGCTGACAATCCTGGAGCATGACAAACATATTCGCGCCGCGGCGCTGTTTCAGGGCACCAATCTTTTCGCATGGTATCCCACGAACGCCGCGGCATCGGCGTTTCCGGCTCCTCTAAAAGTGGTCCATGAGCGAAGCGAATTTCACTGGATGCGGGACCGGGCCATCCAATGGCAGCCGGTTGATTCGGGGACAAACCGTCTTGGCGTTTTTTACCTGGCCTCGGACCTGGATGCGCTCCGGGCGCAAATGCAACGAGGAGTGATTTTGTTTGGCGGACTGCTGGCCGCGATTCTGGCCTTTACCATCTTTCTGTCCTCCCGCCTGCAACGGGTCATTTCCCGCCCGATCTTCGACCTGACGCGAACCGTGCAGACGGTATCATCCGAAAAGAACTTCTCCGTCCGGGCGGTGAAGGAATCGGACGATGAATTGGGAGAGTTGGTGGATGGATTCAACCAAATGATCGGGCAAATCCAGGAACGGGACGGCGCATTGCGGCATGTCAACCGGGAATTGGAGAGGCGCGTGGAAGCGCGCACGCGGGAATTGCTCGAAGCCGAATTGAAATTTCATTCGGTGGTTGAATCGGCCAACGAGGCCATAGTATCAGCCGACCATCGGGGCAACATCATTTCCTGGAACCGCGGCGCGCAGAAGATTTTCGGTTACAAGGAAGCCGACGTGCTGGGGAAACCGCTCTTGCTGATGGTTCCGCAGCGTTACCATGACCCTTATCAGACCGGCTTGCACAAATTTCTCACCAGCGGGGAGGCATCGGTGATGGGCCGCACGATGGAATTGGAGGGGTTGCGGGCCGACGGCACGGAATTTCCGGCTGAGTTGTCGCTGGCCACCTGGCGCACGGATGAGGGTGTGTTTTTCAGCGGGATCATCCGCGACGTTACCGCCCGCCGCCAGGCCTCCAATGATTTGCGGCAGCAATTGTCGCGCATCCACCTGCTCAACCAGATTACCTACGCCATCGCCGACCGCCAGGACTTGAAGAGCATTGTGTCCATTGTCCTGCAGCAACTGGAAGAGCGCCTGCCGTCCGATTACGCCAGCGCCTATTTTATCAATGAGCAGAAGCAACAGTTCATTACCATGCTGCGCGGTCCCGCCAGCCAGCCGATCGCGGAACGCCTTGGCATCCCCGACGCCATTGCGGTAAGCGAGACGCCATTTGGACCGTGTTTTGGAGGCGAGATGGTTTACGCGCCCGATACCTCCCAATTGAAGGCGCCGATGGCGCGGAGGGTTGCCGCCGCCGGCTTTTTGTCCGCGATTGGCGTGCCGTTGATTGTTGAACAAAAGCCCTTTGGCCTGCTGGTCCTCATGCGGCATGAGCGGGACGCTTTCAGCCAGGGCGAACGGGATTTCATCCGCGGCTTAAGCGCGCACGTGGCCCTGGCCATTCACCAGGCGCGCCTTTACCAGGATTTGCAGATGGCTTACAACGAATTACGGGAGTCGCAGCAGGCGATCATGCAGCAGGAGCGACTGAAGGCCCTCGGCCAGATGGCCAGCGGCGTCGCGCACGACATCAACAATGCACTCTCGCCCATTGTCGGTTTTAGCGATTTGATCGCCCGCACAGAGGAAAACCTCAGCCCGCTGGCCCGCAAGCATCTCAATTACATCAAAACCGCCGGCGAGGACGTGGCACATATTGTCGAACGGCTGCGCGAATTTTACCGGCCGCGCGGGAGCCGCGAGACGCTAGCGATGCTGAATTTGAATAAACTGGTCGAACAGGCCGTGGATATGACCCGCCCGCGCTGGCGGGACATGCCCCAAAGCCGGGGCGTCATGGTGCATCTTGCCATGGATTTGGATGCGCGCATTCCAGACTTCGCCGGCATTGAAGCCGAAATCCGCGAAGCCCTCACCAACCTCATCCTTAATGCCGTGGATGCGATGCCCTCCGGCGGTGGCATCACCGTTCGGACGCGCGCCGGCGAGGACCTGGCTGGAGGCGGAGTCGAGGCGCAAAAACAGGTCATTGTCGAGGTGGCCGACACGGGTATTGGCATGGATGAACGGACCAGACGCCGCTGTCTTGAGCCATTTTTTTCGACCAAAGGCCGGCGCGGCACCGGTCTGGGCTTGCCGATGGTCTATGGCGTTATGGAACGTCACGAGGGGCGAATTGAAATCGAAAGTGAACCAGGCAAAGGCACCACCATCCGCCTGTCGTTTCCGATCCGCGCGCTGGAAGGGCAGGTCGGATCGGGGGCCGAGGACGAAGCCTCGCCCGGCCCCTTCCGCCTTTTGTGCGTGGACGACGAGCCGGCGGTGCGCGAGTTAATCAAGGAAATGCTCGAACGCGACGGCCACTCCATTGTGGCCGCCGACGGGGGAGAAGCCGGAATTGCCGCCTTCCGCGCCGCCCGGAAGGACCACCATCCCTTCGACGCGGTCATTACCGACTTGGGCATGCCCTATGTGGATGGGCGGGAAGTCGCCGCCACCGTCAAACGCGAATCCTCCGCGACGCCCGTCATCATGCTGACGGGCTGGGGCGTGTTCATGAAGAACGACAATGCCACGCCCGTGCATGTGGACGGGCTTTTGAGCAAACCGCCTCGTATCCGGGACATCCGCGCAATCCTGCGCCGGGTCATCACCAAATAATTTAGAGCGGTATCAGAAATACTGTAGCCATGCGGCTGGGGAGAAGAGAGCAGCGGTTCTTTTGGGTTTTGGCTTCGTTTTCGCTCGGTTACAGGCCGCTTTGGGCATGCTCCCTCGCTCAGCCTCGCCAAAACCCAAAATTCCTCGCTGCCGCACGGCTACATTATTTCTTCAACCACTCTATTCGGCGTGGAAGAGGCGAGCGGCCGGTTCGGTTGGGCAACCCGCCCAACCGCCTTCATGGGTGTTTCATCCGCCGCTGGAAACGGCCAATCTCACCGCACCGGCATGAAAGGCTGCGCAAAACACTGGTCACCTTTATGAGAGGCGACCCACACCGTGTGCGTGCGCCGATCGACTGCAATGCTGTGTGTTCCCCTTTGATCCGGCACGTTGCCCACCGTCGTCAATGTATCGGGGCCGACGCGCACGACCGAAATTTCGCCCTGGCCGCTGGCGCAATAGGCCAGATGAAGCCGCGCGTCATAAGCGATTTCATCCACGCGCGGGGCAATTTCGGCCCGGGCAAGGATTTTTCCCGTTGAACGGTCCAATAACAGAAGCGCCTTGTTGCAGGCCACGAGCAGGCCGTTGCGGCCGGCCAACGCAATTCCGTGCGGCCCTTTGTCGGGGGCCAACGACCAGGCGTGGACCACCGCGTTGCTGGCGGCGTCAATGACGGCGATGGTATTTGAGCCGGTCACGGCCTGAAACATGAGGCCGTGGCGCCGATCCAGTATCACGCCTTCCAACCCCCTGCCATCGAAATGAATCGTGGTCACGATCTTCCTTGCCGCCGGATCAATCACCCATTCCTCGGCAGCCGTGTCGTTGCACAAATGCACCTGGCCCGTGGCTGGATCAAACGCATTCAAGTCGGTATGGGTCGGCACAGGGACTTCACCCGTAACCGTTAAATCTTTCGCATTCACGATGACCAGGCGGCCCGGATCATTGCCGCTGACATAGTAATTGCCGTTCTTTCGATCCACCGAGGTGTCCTGGCACGTGCCCGTGGGCACGCTTTTCAAAAATTTCCCGGATGCCAGATCAACCACATCGAGGGTTTTGTTGCCTTCGTGAGCCAGCAACAACCGCCTTGCCCGCTGGTCCACCTGGATGAAATCGAACCCGCCATGGGTGCCCGGCAGCAAAACCGGTTTGCCCGCCGTAAGCGGGGCCATTTGGCCGGTCTGCGCCGTTTGCGCCGGGGCCGACAACGCCAAAGAAGCACAGCCCAAACAGAGCAAACCGATAATTTTTATGTCCTTCAATCCGCCGATAGTTTTCACAGTTATCTTTCGCATAATTTTTCGTCTTCCTTTCTCGTGTTTCTGCCATACCCCGACCGGGGCAAACCATTTCAGGCGCAACAATGCCAGTTCACCAGCAGGACATGAAAATCTGATGAACCAGCCATGACAATCCTGTCATGTTTCAGCAAAAATCCGCAATCCCATTCCTTCCGCCGTCGTCGCGCCGTTTTGCGTCCCGGGTTGAACCGGCTGGAAGGGAAGCCCGTCATAAGAAATTTACAAAGATTCAGTTTGCAATCCGGGGTTTCACTGCGACATTGCAGCGGTGAGGCGCGCAATAAGCTTTCCCCTGATTGCACTGCTGGGATGCATATTGTGGGAGGGGTGCTCCGGCGCGCCGGATACCGCGACCATAACAGCGATGAAACTATCGGTCAGCAGCACCGCTTTTTCCGCGGGAAAAACGATTCCACAAAAATATACCTGTTCGGGCGGCGACATTTCGCCGCCCCTGGCATGGACACGGCCTCCGGCCAAATCGAGAAGCATCGCGCTGATTTGTGAGGATCCCGACGCGCCATCCGGCACGTTCACCCATTGGGTCCTCTATAATTTGCCTCCAGGCACGGTTGCGCTGGATGAAGGGGCGGTGCCGGGCGGCGCTTTGCAAGGGCTCAACGATTTCCGGCACATAGGCTATGGGGGACCTTGTCCGCCGCCGGGCAAGCCGCATCATTATTATTTCAAGGTTTATGCCCTGGATCATCCGGTAGGTCTGCCGGCGGGCGCGACGAAGGAGGAGTTGAATAAGGCCATGTCAGGCCACATTCTGGCGGAGGGGGAACTCGTCGGAGTCTTTGGCGGTTAATCGGGCTTGGCCATGGCGTTGATATCTACGATAATTGGCGCCTATGAAAAATGCCGGAGCCGGCTGGCTCAAGGCTGCCAGGGAGGTGATGCGCCTCGGTTTGCCCGCGGTGGTCGTTGCCTTGGCAACGGCCGGGTGCGCCAGCCAGTGGGGCGCGCCCACAGCGGAAAACCGCCAAAAAGCGTTGTTCGTCTCGCGAGTGGGTCAATTCGTGCAATGGCCCGCCTATGCTTTTCCCACGGCCACTTCGCCGGTGATGATCGGGGTCATTGGAGGGAATCCTTTTGGAAACGCGTTGGAACAGCTTGCGGCAAATGGCCGGATTGCCGGGCATCCCATCGTCGTTCGGCGGATGACGCCTTTTTCAGACATCCGGCGCTGTCAGGTGCTCTTCATCAACCGGTTTGCGCAGTCGCGTTTGCCGTTGATTTTGAACTTTCTGGGCCGCAGTCCCGTATTGACGGTAAGCGATGGGGATGATTTTGTAAAAAGAGGCGGTATGATTCAATTATTCATGGAAAACGGGGCCGTGCGGTTTGAAATCAACCAGGCGGCGGTGGAGAAGGCCGGCTTGAGACTCAATTCCCAACTTGAGGGCCTGGCCGTGCATCCGCGGCCGGCCCATTAACCATTCTTCCCGTGCCCAACCTCTCCATCAAACAAAGACTGTCGCTGCTGGCGATGATCAGCAGCGTTCTGGCGGCGGCGCTGGTGTCCGGCGCTTTCTTTGCGTATCAGCTCACGACATTCCGAAAAAGCATGACCGAGGACATGACCGCCACGGCAGAGCTGATCGGCAGCCAAAGCCGGGGGTTTCTGGAGCTGGGCGGCACGGATAGCGAGATTGCGGCCATCTGGAGCGCGCTGCGAAACAAGCCGCATATTGAAAGCGCATGCCTTTACCGCGGAACAAACATTGCGGCCGCGCCGTATTTTCGGGACAGGAACGCCCCGCGTCTTGTGCCATTGCATCCGGGCCGGACGGGCTGGAAATTCCATTTTTTCAAAGGCCGGCTTTCCGGGTTTGAGCCGATCCAACTGAGCGAGGAAACCATCGGCGCCGTTTATTTAGAGTCCAACTTGAACGCGCTCTACGGGGAGTTTTGCATTTATTTGGGGTTGGCGGTGGTGTTCACGCTTGCCGCGTCACTGATGGCTTGCTTGTTTTCGCTCCAACTGCGGCGGGCCATTGCCTGGCCGATCGCGCATCTGGCCGAAACGGCCCGGAAAATTTCGGCGCAGGGAAATTACAAACTGAGGGCGCGCAAGGATTCCAGCGACGAACTGGGCGGGTTGATTGACGTGTTCAATGAGATGCTCGAACAAATCCAAAAACGCGACGCGCAGTTGGAAAAGGCGCGGGATGAACTGGAGCTTCGGGTGCAGGAACGCACCCGCGAGTTAAGGCAGGCGCAGCAGGCGGTGATGCAACAGGAGCGCCTCAAGGCGTTGGGCCAGATGGCCAGCGGCATTGCCCACGACATCAACAACGCCCTGTCGCCCATCGTGGGGTTCGCCGGCCTCATTTGCCTCAACGAACCTGAGTTGAGGGAGAAATCGCGGCGTCATCTCCGGCACATCCAGACTGCCGGCGAGGACATTGCGCACATTGTATCGCGGTTGCGCGACTTTTACCGCGCGCGCGACGAGGAAGAGCTGCTGTTGCCATTTTGTCTCAATAAGGCGGTCGAACAGGTCGTTGAAATGACGGCGCCGCGCTGGCGCACAATACCGCGGAACCACGGCATTGTCATTGAAATCAAAAAGCAGTTCGGCGAGGACCTCCCGCTGCTGGTGGGCATTGAAAGCGAGTTCAGGGAAGTCCTCACGAATTTGATCATCAACGCCGTGGACGCGCTGCCGGAGGGCGGCCTCATCACCATCAAGACGCTGGCGCGCCATTCGAAGTCGGCCCACGGCCAGCCGGGCCGGGTTGTGGTTGAAGTCGGCGACAACGGCATTGGCATGGATGAAGAGACTCGTACCCGTTGTCTCGAACCGTTTTTCTCCACCAAGGGCCGGCGCGGCACGGGCTTGGGCCTGTCCATGGTCTATGGCGTGATGGAACGTCACGAGGGCAATATCGAGATTGACAGTGAAGTGGGCAAGGGCACCACCATCCGCCTCACTTTTCCCGTCCGCGAGCCGCGCCCCGTGGGCTTGCTGGAACCGCTCGACGAAACGAAATGCCAACCATTGCGCGTTGTGTGCATTGACGACGACCCATTGCAGCGCGAATTGCTGAAGGAAATGCTGGAACGCGACGGGCACGTCGTCGAAACGGCCGCGAGCGGCGAAACTGGCGTCACGGTGTTTCGGAGCGCCATTGGCCGCGGCGAACCGCCCGATGTCGTCATCACGGATTTGGGAATGCCGCACGTGGACGGCCGCGAAGTCGCCCGCGTCATCAAGCGAGGCGCCCCCGAAACGGCTGTCATTCTCTTGACCGGTTGGGGCGAATTTATCACCGATGAGGAAACCGAATTGTCCGACTTCGACGGCATCTTGACCAAACCACCGCGTTTGGGCGACTTTCGCGACGCGTTCCGGCGCATTGGACGCGCGCGGAATCGGCGGCGGCAGGGAGTGGAAGCAATATAAGACGCGTGACAGGGGCGGGGCGTTTGTGTTTAGTGGGCGCGCATGAGCAAAACGGCATTGTTGTTTGCGGGGCAGGGCGCCCAGAGCGCCGGCATGGGGAAGGACCTCGCCGCGGCGTTTGCCACCGCAAAAAACTGGTTTGACCGGGCCAATGCCGTTCTGGGCATGGACCTGGCCTCCGTTTGTTTTGACGGTCCCGATGCCGAATTGACCCGCACCGAAAATGCCCAGCCGGGGATCTTCCTGGTCGGCTGGGTGGCTTTTCAACAGCTTCGTGAAATGGCGCCGGCTTTCAGATTCGAGGCCGCTGCCGGCCTTTCGCTCGGCGAATTTACGGCTCTGGCGGCAGCCGGCGCGATGACGTTCGAGGAGGGCCTTCACGCGGTTCGGCAGCGCGGGAAATTTATGCAGGAGGCGTGCGAGGCGACGCGGGGCGGGATGGCGGCCATCATTGGACTCGATGAAGCGCCTCTCCGCGAAGTATGCGCGCAAGCCGGCGTAACGCCGGCCAATTTGAATTGTCCCGGACAGATCGTCATTTCTGGAGATTCGGAAAAAGTTGCGCGCGCCGTCGAGCTGGCCAAAACGAGAGGCGCAAAACGCGCCATTCCATTGCCCGTGGCGGGCGCCTATCATTCGCCGCTCATGGCCTCCGCCCAGCCAAAATTGCGGGCCGAATTGGAAAAAATGAAAATCTTCGCGCCGGCGCTGCCAGTTATTTCAAATGTCACCGCGCTGCCGCACGGTTCGCCCGCGGAAATTTCCGATATCCTGGTCCGTCAGGTCACCTCGCCGGTGTTATGGGAAAAATCCATGCGCCATTTGCTCGCACAAGGCTTTCGGCGGTTCATTGAACTTGGGCCGGGCGCCGCCCTCACGGGCTTTATGAAACGGATTGATAAATCGGCCCAACTCTGCAATGTCGCCGATGTGGCCAGCCTGCGCGCCACCGCGGCGCTCCTCAACTCTGCAAGGTAGGAGCGGACGCCGGTCGGCTCTGGATTTCGTCGAATCCGCATCCGTCCGCCGCTGAACGAATTGCTTTGAATCCGCGCCGAATCCGTGTTTGATATGGGGCAGGAAACATGGATTCACTTGCCAGCCAGATCGCCGTCGTCACCGGCGCCGGGCGCGGAATAGGCCGCGCGATCGCCCTCAAATTTGCGCACGCGGGCGCCGACGTTGTTTGCATCTCCCGAAACCCGGACAATTGCGGAAAGGTGGCCGCGGAAATCGTGGCGCTGGGCCGCCACGCGTGGCCTGTGGCCTTGGATGTCTCGGATGCCGGCGCCGTGGAAGCCGCCGCCGGAAAGATCCTGGCCGACTGCGGGCGAGTGGACGTTTTGGTGAACAATGCCGGCGTCACCCGCGATGGGTTGCTGATGCGCCTGGACGAGGCCGAGTGGGACACGGTGATGGACACGAATTTAAAGGGCGCATTTTTGATGACGAAAGCCTTTACCCGCGCGTTTGTAAAACAGCGCGGCGGCAGGATTATCGTCATCTCATCCGTCATCGGGCTGATTGGCAATCCCGGCCAGGCCAATTACGCGGCAAGCAAGGCCGGCCTCATTGGATTTACCAAGTCCGTGGCCCGCGAATTGGCATCCCGCGGCATCACCGCCAACATTATCGCGCCCGGTTTTATTGAAACGGACATGACCTCGGAATTGAGCGAGGAATTGAAGGCAACGGTTTTAAGGCAAATTCCAATGGGCCGGTTTGGTTCCGTGGACGAGATCGCCGAAGCGGCGCTCTTTCTGGCCGGTCCGGCGGCGCGCTACATTACCGGCCAGGTTTTGACCGTGGACGGCGGAATGGTGATGTAAACGGGTGCGCGAATTTTTTTGATTCCGGGCTTGACGTGGTTCGCGCCTGCGGCTAGACACAGTGCAAATTTATGGCAGACAAACCTATAGACCAACGTGTAAAGGACATCATCGTTGAACAATTGGGCGTCAAACCCGATCAAGTGACGCCCGAGGCGAAATTTGTGGAGGACCTCGGGGCCGATTCGCTGGACATTGTCGAATTGATCATGGCCTTGGAGGAGGAGTTTGGCATTGAAGTGCCCGACGAACAGGCCGAAAAGTTGCTCACGGTGGGCGACGTGGTCAAATATATCGAGGAAAATCAAAAATAACGCTTTTTTGCAACGCCTTGGGGCAGCCCGGCTGAAACCAGCTCGAGCTGCCCTTTGATTTCATGCCGACTTCATGGACAGACCGCCGCGTGGTGATCACGGGCCTGGGCCTCGTAACGCCCCTGGGCAACGACGTTGAAACCTTTTGGAGCAAGCTCATCTCCGGCGCTTCAGGTATTGACACAATTTCTTCCTTCGACGCGACTCCGTATGACACGCAGATGGCGGGCGAAGTCAAAAATTTCGATCCAACGCCCGCCTTTCCATCCCCCAAGGAAATCCGCCGCGCCGATCGCTATTCCCAATTTGGAATTTTCGCCGGCCATCAGGCCCTGCTCAATTCCGGCCTGGACCTGGACAAGGAAAATTGCGACGAGATTGGCTGCATCATCGGTTCGGGCATCGGCGGCCTGGAAACCACGGCCATCCAGCATAAGGTCCTGCTGGATCGCGGGCCGGACCGCCTCTCACCGTTCATGATACCCATGCTCATCAGCAACATGGCATCGGGCTTATTCTCGA
This sequence comes from Verrucomicrobiota bacterium, assembly GCA_028872915.1. Lineage (GTDB taxonomy): Bacteria > Verrucomicrobiota > Verrucomicrobiia > Limisphaerales > UBA11358 > UBA11358. The sequence continues at coordinate 6,982 of JAGWNY010000049.1, read as the reverse complement.
TGTATAAAAATCTGCGCGGCCCCAATTTCGCCACCGTCTCCGCCTGCGCGACGGCTAACCATGCCATTGGCGAAGCCTGGCGCGCCGTGAAAATGGGCGACGCCCAGGTTATGTTTGCCGGCGGGGCCGAGGCGGCTGTGCTGCCCATTGGCATCGGCGGCTTTTGCGCCATGAAGGCCATGAGCACCCGCAACGATGATCCGAGACATGCCTCGCGCCCATTCGACAAGGACCGCGATGGATTTGTAATGGGCGAAGGCGCCGGCGTCCTGGTGTTGGAGGAATTGGAACACGCCAGAAAGCGCGGCGCCGTCATTTATTGCGAGATCATCGGCTATGGCAACACCGCGGACGCCTGGCACATGACCGCCCCTTCGCCCGCCGGAGAAGGCGCCGCCCGCTGCATGAAAATGGCATTGCGCCAGAGCGGATTGCGGCCCGAAGAGGTCACCTACATCAATGCCCACGGCACTTCCACGCCCCAAGGCGACCTTTGCGAGACGCAGGCCATCAAAACGGTTTTTGGCCCGCAGGCCAAACACGTGGCCGTCAGTTCCACCAAGGGGGCCACGGGCCACATGCTGGGCGCGGCCGGCGCCGTGGAGATGAGCGTGTGCGCGCTGGCCATCCAGCGCGGCATAGCCCCCCCCACCATCAACTATCAAAAGCCAGATCCCGAGTGCGATTTGGATTACGTGCCCAACGCCGCACGGGAACTGAAAATACAAGCCGCCATCAACAATTCATTCGGCTTCGGCGGCCATAACGCCAGCATCCTGGCCCGAAAATTCACGGGCTGATTCTAAATCCACGGACGCCATTTCTCCAGCATCGCATCAAGCGCGGCCATTTCATCCGGCCGCAAATCCACCAGCGGCGGACGCACCGCGCCGCCCACAAGACCAATCCTGTCCATCATCGCCTTCATCGCCGAAACTTCATATCCTTTGCGCCGCCCGCGCAGGGCATAGAGAGGCAAAACAATTTCATTCATGAGCGCCGTCAGTTCGGCGGAATGACCCGCGCTCGCCAGTTCGTGCAGCCGCAACGACAATTTTGGCGCCACGTTCGCGATGCTCGAAGTAAACGTCCGAATACCCATCGCGTAATAGGCCGGGACCATGTCGTCTCCCGCTCCTCCAATCCAATGCAGGCGATCGTCCAGCCGGAGCCGGATTTGCTGGTACCGGCGAATGTCCCCCTGCCCATCCTTCCAGCCAACGAGGCTGGGAATCGCCTGCGCGAGCCGCTCCACCAGCGTCGCCGATGGCGCAAACCAATCCCGGCTGTAAATCACCAGCGGCAACGGCGCTGCGTCCGCGATGCCTTTGTAAAAGGCAACCATCCCTTCATCATCCGGGTTGGGATAATACGGTGGAAAGGCAAGGATTCCGCTGACACCGGCCGCCGCGGCCCCCTTCACGACGGCTGCCGCAATGGGCAAATTGTACCCCGCCCCCGTCAGCACGGGCACCTTGCCCTGAACTTCGGAGACGGTTGCTTTGACGACGGCAATATGTTCCTCCGGTGAAAGTGAATGAATTTCCCCCGTGCCCGCCGGCGCAACGACCGCGCAGACCCTGTGTTTCAAAAGCGAACGCAGATTTTTGCGCAAGCCCTCAACGTCCAGCGATAAATCCTTCTTGAACGGCGTCACGGGAAAGGCGATCACACCGTGAAGTGCTTTGCAGAGATCGGATGGTTGCATGATTCAATTAAATAGCCGATGGATGGGGGCTTATCAAGCGCGGGGCGCTTCAGCGGACCAGGCAGGGCCGTTTGGGATCGAATTTCCAGCCCGGAACCAGAAACTGCATGGCGGCGGCGTCATCGCGCGCGCCCAAGCCGGCTTTATTGTAAAGGTCATGCGCCTTTTCAATTTGGTCCATGTCAGGCTGGACGCCCAGGCCGGGCGAATCGGGAACGGCAATGGAACCGGCCACGATTTTCAACGGTTCGGTCGTCAGGCGCTCGCCATCCTGCCAAATCCAATGGGTGTCAACCGCGGTTATGGCGCCCGGAGCGGCGGCAGCCACGTGTGTGAACATGGCCAGCGAAATGTCAAAGTGATTGTTGGAATGGGATCCCCAGGTAAGGCCGCCCCAATCCCGGCACAATTGCGCCACGCGCACCGAACCTTGCATCGTCCAAAAATGCGGGTCGGCCAATGGAACGTCTATGGCCTGGAGACGCAGAGCGTCGGCGAGTTGCGCCCAATCGGTCGCGACCATGTTCGTGGCCGTCGGGATGCCCGTTGCCCGGCGAAATTCCGCCATGGTTTGCCGTCCCGAAACACCGTTCTCCGCGCCGCATGGGTCCTCGGCGTATGCAAGCGCGTTGCGGCAATTCCCACACAGCGAAACCGCCTCCTCCAGTGACCACGCCCCGTTTGGATCAATCGTTATTCGCGCGTTCGGAAATCGCCCCGCCAGCGCCATCACGGTTTCCATTTCCCGCGCTCCGGAAAAAACACCGCCCTTGAGCTTGAAATCATTGAAGCCATAACGCGCTTGCGCGGCTTCGGCCAGACGAACGATGGCCCCGGTGTTCAAAGCTTCTTCATCGCGCAGCCGCAGCCAGTCGTCCACGCCCCCGGCGCCGTTGCGATAAGGCAAATTCGTTTTCTTCCGGTCGGCCACGTAAAAAAGATAGCCGAGCACGGGAACAGAGCTTCGTTGCCGCCCTTCGCCAAGCAGGGCGCAGACCGGAACGCCCAGGAATTGCCCGAGCAGATCGAGGAGCGCGCTTTCAATCGCGGTGATGGCGTGGATGGCCGTGCGGAGATCGTAGGTTTGGAGGCCGCGGCCGGCGGCATCGCGGTCTGCAAAGCGTTCGCGGACGGTATGAAGGATGGCGTTATAACCGGCGAGGCATTGACCGATGACAAGTGGCCGCGCCTCTTCGAGGGTGCGGCGGATTTTTTCGCCGCCGGGAACTTCGCCAAGGCCGGCGCGCCCGGCTGAGTCCTTGAGGATGACAACATTGCGGGTGAAAAAGGGGCCGTGGGCGCCGCTGAGGTTGAGCAACATGCTGTCGCGGCCGGCGACGGGAATGACGAGCATTTCGGTGACAAGCGGCGGGCGCATGGCTTTGTGCATAGCCCATTGCGCCAAGGCAGGCAAGCCCGCTCTCGATTCGCCCATGTATTGTAAGGCGCTCCCAATCGCGCTACACTTGGGGAGATTCATGGCCGACATCGTCAGCAATCACAAGGCCCGCCGCGACTACCACATTCTGGAAACGGTGGAGGCCGGCATCGTGCTGCGCGGCACCGAGGTCAAGTCGTTGCGGGCGGGCAGGGGACAGATTTCGGACGCATTTGGGCGGGTCGAGAAGGACGAAGCGTGGCTCTACAATGCGCACATTGACGAATACTCGCACGGCAACCTGCAGAACCACGCCCCCAAGGCGCCGCGAAAATTATTGTTGCACAAAGCGGAGATACGGAAATTGCTGGGACACGTCTCGGTGAAAGGCCACGTGCTGGTGCCGCTGGCGTTTTACTGGAAAAACGGAAGAGTGAAAGTGGCACTGGCCGTGGGCAAGAGCAAGCAGAAGTACGACAAGCGGGAAGACCTCAAACGGCGCGAATCGGAGCGTGAAGTCAAGCGAGCGGCGATGAGCCGTCTGAAAAAACGCTGAGATCGGCCCCCCTCACCCGCGTTTGGGAAAAACTGGGAGTGAGCCGCCAGTCCCGCTGGCTGGCCGCCTCCATCCAATCAGGATTTTACGGGCGCGGCTGCTGCCTCCGGCTTCCAATTGCGTTTTGGCGCTTTGACGACGAGTCCCTTTTTGATGGCCGAGGCGGCCACACGGATGCGCCGGACCTGGCCGTTGGGCAGGACTGCCTTCACGCGCTGCAGGTTGGGGAAGAACCGGCGCTTGGTAATGGCGGTAATGTGCGTGCCAATGCCGCCCTGTTTCTTGGGCTTGCCCGAACGCCAGATGATGCTGCCTTTTGCAGGCCGTTTGCCGGTCAATTCACAAATACGCGCCATAAAATTTAAGTTAAGGGCTGACAACCTAGCCAATGGCCGCGGATTTGCAAGCCATTTTCCACAGACTTTTGGCCCTTGATTTGGCCTTGACAAAGATCGTAATTTCTGGGATAAGGATACCTTCGGTTGACCTCCCCGGGAACCGTCGGGCAGGCACGAAGGTCAGCCCCTGAATTCCATGTCCAAAGGCCCTGAAACGCGGCGCGTTCAACACCCTGTTGATGGCGTTTGCAGCAGATTCGTCCTTCGACACCCGCGCGAATGCCCAAAACCATCGCCGTGCCCTTTCGCCAGTCCTGAATCCAACACGCCAAGCCATCCATGAAACCACGATTTCTCCTTCCATTGATTCAAGCCTTGTTGATTTTCGGGAGCGCCAGGTTGGATGAGGCCCAGACGTTCGTGGGAACGAATGCGCCGGGGACGGGAACGAATTTCACGTTTACGGTGGGCGCCGGGGCAACGAATCTGGCGCTGGTGGTGTCCAACGGCGCCACGTCGTATTCCTACCTGCTTTTGTCGGAAGGCGGCGTTCCAACGGATACCAGTTTTGACTTTGCCTCGCGGCTGAACGGGCAGACCAACCAGATCGCGCTCGAACCGCCCGAATTCACAAATGGCGCCTATGGATTGCGGGTCTCCACGCCGCTTTCGTCCGGCGCCCAGGCGTTTACAGTGGTTCTGACGACGAATCGAACCGATTTGCGCACGGCGGGGTATCCGGTTTCAAAGCCGCTGGTTTTTTCGACAACGGGTTCCCTGACCAACAGCGGCTCCGGCGCATGGAACTATTTTCAGGTGGACGTGCCCACGAACCTGCAAACGGGCTGGCGCATTGTGCTCAGTTCCACAAACGCCGCCACGCCGGGCCTCTATATCCGGCGCGGAGCATTGCCGACCATCTATTCCTATGACGCCGCCGTGGCGCCGGGCCAGCCCATAGACACGATCATTTTCATCAGCGCCCAGGCCACCACGAACACTTATTTCATCGGGGTTTATCAGCCGTCGGGGCCGTCAAGCTCGGCCAATTACACGTTGAGCGCCGAGCTGGCGTCCATAACCACGTTGACATGGGACCCGGGCACGACCGACGCCGGCATGCAGGTTTTCACGAACACGAGCGTGACAGGCGGCGATTATTATTTTGCGATTACGACGCAGAACACCGCGGACCAGGTCTGGCGCACGGCATTGAACGTCTCCAGCAACCAGGCCAGCGTCTATATGAGCCAGGGGTCGCTCCCGACGACCTCTTCGTATCAATATGCATCCACGCGGGTCGGCTCGAACGGTTTCGTGCTGGCGCAGGGGCCGCAATTTTCGCCCGGCCAGCTTTGGTATATCCTCGTGCATGCCACGCCGGGGGCGCAGTGGAACCTCGTCACGGGTGAGGCTTATGTCCAGCAGTTGCCCCCGCTTGCGTCGGATGGAAGCAGCGGGGCGACGGTGACGATGGGCGCCGAGGGAATGCACTTTTTCAAGACCACCATCACGACCAACACGCTCGCTTGGCGGCTATGGCTCAACGGCCTGCCCAACCAGATTTACGTCAAACAATCCGCCGCGCCGGTTCCCTATAATACTTCGACCTATGACCTGACGCAGCCGGGCCAAATGCTCGTCGTCCCGACTTATTTGACGGTGGGAACACAGTATTTCGTGGGCGTGGTGGGCGCGCCCGGACAGGCGATCAGCCTGGATTCACGCCAACAGGGAGTCACGAACCTTGTTTTCGGCACGTCCACGAACCTCACTGTCAACGGCTACGGATACACGACTTACCTGGTGCAAGTGCCGGTCAATGAAATTGCGTGGCAGGTGAACGTCACGCCGCTTTCCGGCAACGCCGCCGTGGCGATTCGGGAGGGCAATGTGCCGAATGAATTTGTCAACGCCGCGTTTTCCGAGCCGCCGCCCGGCGTGGGGGCCAGCGTTACGCTGGTGCCGCCCACGCTCAGCAACGGTTCGTTTTACGTGACTGTTTACGGCGCCGGCCCTTACTCGATAACGCTCACCAACGGCGAGCCTGTCATCACCACGGTGGATTATGTCTTTTCCATTACCAACGACGATCCCAACCGCGTTGGCTGGCGTTATTATACGGTCGTCAACACGGGCGAACAGTTGGGCAGCCTGGGCTGGGAACTGGATTTGTCCAATCAACCGCCAGGCACGGAAATTGCCATCCGGCGCAACGCCGTTCCGGGCCAATGGAATTATCGCAACGATCCCTACGATTACACGGGCTATTCGACGCTCGGTTACATGGACCAATCCAGCTTCCTCGGCTTCCTGCAACAACCCAACCATCCGGCGGACGTCTGGTATATTGGCATTTATAATCCCACGAATGCGCTGGGCAATTTCGTGCTCACGGGAAGCCAGTTGACGGGTCCGCCGTTATCCTTCGACGGCGCGGGCAGTGTCACGAACATTGTCAATCAGCCGCTGGGCAAGTTCCAGTATTTCACCTTTACCGTTCCGTCCAACGCCTTTGGCTGGGACCTGCGAATCACGAACGTGACCAGCGGCAATCCGCAACTGGCGGTGTGCCGCGACCAGTTGCCTTACGATCTGGGAACCCACGGCCCGACTGGCGGCGGTTGGGGGCCATACGGTTCCACAACCTGGCCCAGCGGCTTCCAATGGGCACCGGGATATGATTGGACCGGCGAACTGTATGATAACAACGGGGCAAACCGTTACGGGCAGGTTTTGCAAATGGGCATGGGCAATCCGTTGCAGCCCGGCACGTATTATGCCGGAGTTTTGAACAGTGGCGGCTCGGCGCCAATGAGTTATACCCTCGTGAGCCGCGGCATCGGCACGAACATGACCATTCCCATCATCCCGCTGACGTTCACCAACGGCATCACAAACAATCCGGCCCTGTTGCCGCGCGAAGCGGCTTACTATTCCATCGTTGTTCCCAGCAACATGCCAAGCTGGCGGTTGGAATTGAGCACGAACGCCGGACAAAC
>JAGWNY010000048.1 GCA_028872915.1 Verrucomicrobiota bacterium | reverse complement strand
TCATCCACCATCCTCATCAATGCTTCTGGGTCGTGCCCTCTCCTCCTAACCCAAAAAATCCAGCCTGGCCCAATGTCTTGGCTCACCACTCCCTCTAATTTGTCCTGTTTTGTTCCAACATCTTTTCCTGTTTTGAACAATCGCCGACAGCTGGAACAATTTTCATTGCCGAAATTTGAAAACGGAATTATTTTAGATGCTCCGGTCGCAGCCTCGCGCGGCGAGAATTTCGGATTGCATGAACAATACAGCCCTTTTAAGAGCGCTCGTCATTTACGCCGTCTGTGTCCCGTTGGCCATACTGGCTGGTTATTGGCTCATGCTGGCGGTCAACGAAGAGACCCGGTTCAGCTTTGGCGTGGTTGGGACTCTGCTGCTGGTGCTGTGCCTGCCCATCCTGTTACGCTGGCATAATCCCCTTCTCCTTCTTGCCTGGAACCTTCCCGTCGCCATTTTTTTCATCAATGGCGCGCCCAACATGTTCCTGCTCATGGTGCCCGTCAGCCTGCTGATTTCCATTCTTCAGCGCGCCACCAATCCGAAATTCCACTTCGTGCGGGCGCCGCAAATCACTCTCCCGCTCTGCGCGCTGATTCTGGTGATTCTCATCACCGCCAAATTGACCGGCGGGTTCGGACTCCGGTCCATGGGCGGCTCGGTCATGGGTGGCAGGAAATACATCTTTCTGCTGGTCGGAATTTTTGGCTACTTCGCTCTGACCGCCCAACGCATCCCGCCCCAACGCGCCCGTCTCTATACCGCCCTGTTTTTTTTATCGGGCGTGGCAAGCGCGCTCAGCGACCTCGCAACGCGCTTTCCCATCCCGGTGGTCCCCCTGCTGTTTGGCGAGGACATTTCCATGTTGACTGCGAGGTTCAATCCATATTCCACCCTGCGCTTTGCCGGCGTCGGCCTTGCTGGAACGGCTGTATTTACATACATGCTGGTGCGCCATGGTATTCGTGATTCGTTCCTGGCGCCTTCCCTGAACGTGCGTCTCTTTCGGATGATGGCGCTCTTCCTTTCTTTCGCGGCCATATTTTTTGGCGGTTTTCGTTCCGCCGTCCTGTTCGCCGCCCTGGTTTTCCTTCTTCAATTTTTCCTGGAAGGCTTGCATCGCACGAAATTGCTGCCTATCGGTCTTTTTCTCGCATCTTTGACTGCCATGACCTGCCTTCCCTTTACCGAAAAACTTCCACCTGCCGTTCAACGCTCCATCTGTTTCCTCCCTGTCCAGGTTGACCCATCCGTCAGGATGGATGCCCAGGCCTCCCTGGATTGGCGCGTCAAAATGTGGCAAGCCATTCTGCCTGAGGTGCCCCAGCATCTGCTCCTGGGCACGGGCTATGCCATAGCAACCTCGGATTTTCAGTTTATGGGAAACAGCGCCTTCCATGAGATCAATCCCGCCCAACAGGCCCTTGCCTTGGCTGGCGATTTTCATAATGGTCCGTTGTCCGTGATTTTGCCCTTCGGAATCTGGGGCATGGTCGCCATGGTCTGGTTCGTCCTCGCCGGAATCTGGGCGCTTTATCGCAACTACCGCTATGGCGACCCCGAATTCAAAATTATCAACACCGCCTTGTTTGCTTTGTTCGTTTCCCGGGCGCTGATGTTCTTCTTCGCCGCGGGCTTCTTTCAGCTTGACATCGCTGCATTTGCCGGATACCTGGGCTTTGGCATTGCGCTAAACGGCGGCATCTGCCGCCGCAATGCCTCCGTTCCGGCGCCACAACCCGTTGGGAAGCCCGCCGCCGCATTGCTTCTTCAGCCTGCCTTTCCACGCCAGGCATAAGGCACAATCAAGAAATCAATTGATCCGCCACTTGTGACAAATTTATTTATCGCCGGCCGAATTCGTGAAAAGAGCGGGAATTATTTTTCATGACAACGCGCCCAAGCCTGGTTGGATTGAAAGATTATACGGACTCTAGTCCAACGAGCGGGCTTGGGATTTTTTAACGCCCGTGATTTCGATCCGGGCATAGGCCATGTTGCGGAAGGGTGTTAGCTTCAAGAGGTTCTGGATGATAAAACAGGCCGCTTTTTTCTGCCACGAAGTTGAAAAATATTCGACAAACTTAACCTCCTCCACCTCCAGGCCGGCCTTCCTAAAGTGGTGGGCGAGGTGCGTTTTGGTATAGAAGCAATAGTGCCGATCGTCGGGGTGCGCCTCCTTTTCATATCCTCCCGTGTGCGCCCGGTTGTTCAGCGCAAACACCCAGTAGCTGCCGTTGTCGGTGATAAGCCTCACTCTCCCCCCGATCTTGGCGACCCTCTTCATTTCCACCACCATGTTGAAAGGGTTTTTAAGGTGTTCAAAGAGACAGTGGCTGTAAACCTCGTCGAACGTTCCGTCTTCGAAAGGAAGCCCTCGTTCTATATCGCATTGAATCACACCTTTCCGGCGTGGATATAGATCAACAAAATCCGTTCCATAGGTGTCGCCGCCGCATCCCACATTGAGTATTCTCTTCATCACGAGAGAGGTCCGCCGTTCTTGCTATTGGAACATTCGCATATGCGTTTCGATTTTTTCCGATGCTCACACATTTGGGGAAGTAACGCGACCGGATTTGGTCGCTGCTTGGTACACAGCATTGACCGTCCGGCGGTAATGGGCCTCGGTAAAACGCTCAATAATTCGGTTGGACGCCTTCGCTCCCTTATCCAAAACTATTTGTCGGTTCCGATCAATAGTTATGATAATGTTGGCAATTTCTTCGGCAATCCGGCTTGAGTTGGAAACGGGAATTTTGTAGCCGCAGTCTTCTGTTACAGTAATCCTCGGCCCGCCGCTGTCCGCCACGATTGGCACACAGCCTGCCAGCATGGCTTCCAGCATGGTCAGTCCAACGGTTTCCCTCATACTCGGCAGGAGATAAATGTGGGTGTCTCCCAATAATTGCTGGTAATCGGAGCGTTTCATGGAGCCGCCGAAAATGATTTCCCGGTCCAGTTTCAGCCGGGCCGCCAGTTTCTTCAAGTGCGCAACCTCGGGGCCCCCGGAGCCAAGGTGATAACGAAAATCCACTCCGCGTTGTTTGACGCGGGCCAAGGCCTGGAAAGCGAGAGCAACGCACTTCTGCCCACCCAAATTGCCCGCCGCGTAGAGGAGAAGCCGGCCATTGGCATTCTTTTTCGCGGCAAAGCGGGCAAATTCGGCAGCCTTTTGGTCTGAATAAAATCCGGACGACAAAGTTGATATGCCCTCCTGGGACCCTCGCAACGCCCCGATCAATCGCTCCGCTTCCGGGGTGATTGCAAAAACATGGCTGGCTGCGCGGATGCCATGCCGAACCCCTGGCGAGAATCGGGAAAGGACATTGGACGCCTTTCGCGCCACTTCGAATGCCGCCCCAGCCGGGCTTAGAAGCGGAAAGAGCCGGAATGGAAACGATTCATCGCCGCAAATGGGGCCAAGCACGAAGGGAATACCCAGTTGCCAGAGAGGCGACATGACGCGCCAGGCAGTAAATGTAACGTGATGAACCAGGTCAAAATTTTCCTTTGCATGCCACTGTTTGGCAACTTCCAGGGACGCGTCTAGGAATCGGAGGTACTCCCTCCAATCCTGCATGCGCGCAAGCAAGGGATTTGGATGCCATTCTTTGAATTGACCGATGTGAATAAAGTGGACGTTTGGGGGAACCAATCCCTCGGCTTGCGCCTTGTTCAAATCAGTCCGGTTGCGTTCGCCGGTCAGCACCCATAGCTCATGGTCTTGCGCCAGACATTTAACGGCAGACCAGCCAAAATAGCTTTCCGATCCAAGGTATGGATTGCAGGCTTTCGCGGAAAGCAGGACTTTCATCTGGCTCTTGAAAAATACCTGTCGGCAAGCCGCTGGCGCAATTCCAAAAAATACATGCAATTCGCTTTGCCGCCGGGGCCGGCCGCCCCAATCGCAACGTTCCGTGTAGGTTCACCGGAGTTATTCACGGGCGATGCCCGGGCTTTCGCTCCGGCTCAACTTCCGGGAGAAAAGCCGCGACGCCGTTGAAGTCAATCGAGATCATACTTTGAGCGTTTCATCTTCATCCTGTTCATCCTGTCCAAAATCTCTTTCCGTGCCTCCGTGGTGAAACAATGCCTGGGGTTCGCGCAATCGCTTGCCGTCGTGGAGTGCGGTGGCCGTGACACCGCTTTCCCCCTCCAAATCCGTGGCTGAATTGTTTCGCCATTGTTTTTTATCCGCGTCCATCTGAAATGGGCGTTCATCTCGCGCCCCGCAATCTGACAATCTGACAATCTGATCAATTCTTCTGCCGCCTCGGATTGGCAAAAATCCTGCTTGCGCTGGCGCTCTTGATATGCGTAATTCGTGCTCGAACTGGAGATTTGCCGAAAATCGTTGAAAATCTGACAAATTCGAGTATTTTTTGCCTGACTGGTTGGATAATTGCTCTTGTCGAAACTATCGTAGTGATAGCAGCCGTAACGATCTACGTGAAATTAAAACCAACCACATGAGATTATGAACAGCGTTCTTACAGTTCTGCTTGCCTATGGTCTCTTGGCCATTCTATATCGGTTTGGCATCAAGCCCTTATTCAAATCGGTAATTTTTGAGCGTATGGATAACTGCGCAAAAGAATTGGAAAATTTGATAGACGGTGGGGCGCTTACGAAAAATGATTTCGCGTATGCCTTTCTGGCCAGGCGATTTAATCTCCGAAAACATCTCGCAACGTGCAATGTGAGCGATTTCTTGCATTTCGTTTTATCGAACAAAGCGCCTCAAAATCTCCGGCAAGGTCTTGAAAGATTTCAGCGCGAGGCAAGCCCGCAAGCCATTAAATGCCATGATGAATTTTGCAAGGATTTCACAGCCATCCCATAGGAATTGACGAAAAAGCTGGAACGATTTGCTTCGCCCTGCCACAAGGCAGGGATGAAAAAGAAAAACAATACCGTTCCAGCTCCGTCCAAACTGAATCTGTTGCGCCAGATTTGCAATTTAATTCCCGATTTTCTTGTTCCCCAGCTTGCCCGCCAAACCGGCGTTGACAAGAAAGTCCGCACCTTCAGCGCCTGGAGTCATGTTGTCGCGCTGCTCCATGCCCAACTCACCCATTGCATCGGCCTTAACGATGTCTGTGACGCGTTGAATCTCCATTCCGGTCCGCTCTCCAGCTTGCGTGGGGCCACGGCTCCCACTCGCAACAATCTCTCCAACTCCAACAAGGTTTGCTCCGCGGAAATGGCCGAGAAGCTCTTTTGGGCGGTCTTCGAGCACCTGGGAAAACTCTCCCCGCGTTTTGTCAGCGGCAAAGCGGGGAAACGATTTGCCCGGAAGTTCAAACGAACCATTTATCTGGTGGACTCGACGACCATTCCGCTGATCGCCTCGTGCATGGACTGGGCACGCCATCGTCGGCGCAAAGCCGCCGCCAAGTGTCATCTGCGGCTGGACCTGCAAAGTTTTCTCCCGCGCTTTGCCATTGTCGACACCGCCCGGCACAACGACGCCAAGCGAGCCAGGGAAGTGTGCGCCGGGATCAGGGCAGGCGAAATCGTCATATTTGACAAGGCTTACGTGGACTTTGACCATCTGGCTGATCTGTGTGTGCGAAGGGTGTTCTGGGTGACGCGCGCCAAGGACAATCTGGGCTTGAAGGTCGTGCGCCGTTATCAGCGCAAAGCCGGCGCCAAAATCCTGCGCGACGACCTGATCCGGCTCACGACTCCGGCTTCGCGCAAGGACTTCCCGGAACTCATGCGCCGGATCGTGGCGCGGGTGGAGGTGGACGGCAAGGAGGTGGAGATGGTCTTCCTGAGCAACAATCTGGAATGGAGCGCCGCCAGCATCGTGGAACTTTATCGCTGCCGCTGGCAGATTGAAGTGTTCTTCAAGCAGATCAAACAGACGCTGCAGTTGGCCGACTTTATGGGCACCAGCGCCAACGCCGTGCGGTGGCAGATTTGGACGGCGTTGCTGGTCTGCCTGTTGCTGCGCTACCTCAGTTTCCTCTCGGACTGGAGCCATAGTTTCTCGCGCCTCTTCACGTTGATCCGCGCGGCGTTGTGGAAGAAATGGGATTTGCTGGCGCTGCTCAACCGCTATGGGACAGCCGGTGGCCACTTCCGCTATCTGGCCAGGCCGGAACAGGCGTATTTGCCTGGAATGGGATGACACTCTGGGACAGCCAGCAAACTTCCCGCGACATTTTTCATTTCCTGTCATGTAAGCCTGTCCAAAACTCTTAACGCGGTCCCGCCAAAGAACCTTCCCTTTGCTGGGAAATACGACGGTATTTCCCTCAATTCATCCCGCTATAGGATGCCAGTGCAAGGATTTTGGAATTTGGATGACATTGACATCACCAATCTATTCTATGTTCGGTTACTTCGTGGTGGCTTTGTTTATTCTTTTTAGGTCAATTGACGAGCGTACAGCCAAGCGAAATGCGATTCTGTTTGTTGATTCGGAATGTGACGCTTGCACTGCTTAACCCGACCGAACAGGAGGACGGTTTCCTCGAGACGCAAAGGCGATCAGCGATACGCGCCCCAGTCCTGCGAGAATTGTAACGGATAAAGTAGAGCACGATCACGTGATCGTGATTCTCAACCTTCTTTGCGGAAACCATTGCGCAAAATCGTCCCTTCAGGGACACTTTTTGCAATGCGCCGCACTCCTTCCGCCAAAAGAGATGCGCCGGCTTTCATGATTCTGGGCGTCGGCTCGTTTGCCCAGGGCATCGGTTCGGCCCTGGCCGATGCGGGCGCCGCCGTCTCCACGTATCTCACGCGCAACTACGGCCATTTTCCCCCCGCGCTCGTCGGCGGCGTCTTTTCCCGCGAGTCGTTCCCCAGCCCGGTTCCGCTCCTCAAACCGCATCGGATCGCCTGCATCATCCCCCAATCCATTGACTGGGCGCTTCAACCGTGGGCGGCGGAGTTGTTGAAATCCGGCGTGGGAATTTTTTCGCCCACTGGCGAGGCCATGCGCATCGAGCGGGAACGCGATTTCGCCCGCGAACTCTGCGCCCGGTTCAAAATTCCCTTTCCGCGCTCCTACGTGGCATCCAACCGCATCGAGGCCGAGCGCGTTCTCGATCGCCATCCCGGCCCCTACGTCATAAAAAATCCGCTCTGCTCGCCGACCAGCCCCATTCACACGATCCTGTGCGAAACCGCCGATGACACGCGGGCCTGGCTGCGGCAGGTCAATTATGCCGAAGGCGTCTTTTTGCAGGAATACCTGGGCCGGGCCGAGGCCGGGCACATTGTGCTGGTCAGCGCCGGCGAAATTCATTCGCTCGTCACCAACCAGGAGTATAAATATGCCTTCAATGGCAACATGGGCATCGTGGCCGGCGCGCCCCTCGCCGGCATCATTGAACGGGACGAAAATGACAAATACGGCCTGGCGCGCGAATTGATCCATCCGTTGCTGCCGTGGCTTCGTGCCGTCAATTACAGCGGCCCGCTCCAGGTGACCGCCATCAACACCGCATCCTCCGCCCGCTCGCCGCGCTGGCGCGTCATTGAATACAACATTCGCGTTGGCGTCACGTCCGGCCCCATGGCGCTGCGCCTCCTTAAAAACCCGGCGGAGGTCGTCCATGCCGCCGCCCGAAATGAGAAATTGAAGCCGCGGTTCGGCGGCAATGCGCGCTTCGGCTGTTCGCTCACCCTCGCCGGATACGGTTATCCGTTTACCCAGGTTCGGTCGCCACACCTGCCGTTGGATGTCAACGGCCGATTCGATTGCCACGTCTGGTGGAATGAAGTGGCCCGGAATCCGGATGGAAGATTGACCGCGACGGGCCATCGTATTGCGGATGTCATTGCCCTGGCGCCGACCCTGAAAGCGGCGGCCGCCGCCGCGTATGCGAACATCCGCAAAATTCGCGTCGCGGGAAGTTATTTTCGGACGGATGCCGGCCAAAGCCTTTGGCCGCCGGGAAGCGTGTGAGAGAGGATATCCGCGCTCTTTTACAATCGGAGTTTCTCCAACGGTTCTTCCACTGTTAGAGCGGTTGAAGAAATAATGTAGCCGTGCGGCAGCGAGGTGTTTTCACGGCATCAGAACCTCGTCCCGCGCGAAATGAAGCCGGATAAGGGACGGCATGGCGCCGGGAACGCCATCGGCAAAATGACAACGCACGGCCTCGCGCGCCATTTCGTGCAATTCCTCCATGGTCTCGCCTTGCGTGGCAATTGCGTGCCCCACAGCGGTGGCAACGTACCCGCCGTCCATCTCATCTTCTTGCGCTTCAAAAATGATTTCGCTCATAAAAAACGTTATTCCGTCCCGCGCGGCCGCGCAAGCCCCGAACCGTTATTTGGAACTGAACTATCTCCGCAACATTCCCGGCAGGCCGCCGCCCATGCGCGCCATCATTTTTTGCAACTTGCCCATTTTTTTCATCATCTGCTGCATCTGGAAGAACTTGTTGAGCATGGTGTTCAACTCGGTCACGCTCACGCCGCTGCCGGCGGCGATGCGGCGCCGGCGGCTGGCGTTGAGAATGGCGGGCGTCTGGCGTTCCTTGGGCGTCATGGCGCAGATCATTCCCTCCATGCGCTTGAATTCCTTTTCCTGTTTTGAAAGGTCGCCCTGTTGTTTCAGTGCTTCCGAGCCGCCCGGCAGCATCGCCACGATGCTTTCCAAAGACCCAAGCTTCTTCATCGTGCGCAATTGTTCGAGGAAATCTTCCAGGGTGAACTGCCCCTTGCGCATTTTTTCCTCCAGCCGCCGGGCTTCCTCTTCGCTGACGGTTTCCGCGGCCTTTTCCACCAGGCTCACCACGTCGCCCATGCCCAGAATCCTTGAAGCCATCCGTTCCGGATGAAACGGTTCGAAATCGTCCGGTTTCTCGCCCACGCCGGCAAATTTAACGGGCTTGCCCGTGACCGCCTTCATGCTCAAGGCCGCGCCGCCGCGCGCGTCGCCATCGAGCTTGGTCAGAATCGCGCCGGTGATGTTCAGCGCCTGGTCGAAATGCGTGGCCACGTTCACGGCTTCCTGGCCGGTCGCCGCGTCAATCACAAGCAGAATTTCCTGGGGCCGCGCGAAGTCCCGCAGCCGCGCCAGTTCCCGCACCAGCGGCTCGTCAATTTGCAGGCGGCCGGCGGTGTCAAAAATCAGCACGTTCCGGTTGTTGGCCCGCGCGAAATCGAAGGCTTCGCGGGCAATGCGCACCACGTCCGTCTCCCCCTGTTTCACAAAGGCGGGAACCTCGATCTGCCGCGCGATCGTGTCCAACTGTTCCATGGCGGCGGGCCGGTAAACATCCGCCGCCACGAGCAGCGGCTGGCGCCCCTGTTTTTGCAGCAGCCGGGCAAGCTTGCCGGACGTGGTCGTTTTGCCCGAACCATGCAAACCCGCCATGAGGATGGAACTGGGATTGGCATCCAGGCGCAGTCCGGCATTTTGCGATCCGAGCAACGCCACGAGTTCGTCATGGATGATCTTGACGATTTGCTGGCCGGGCTGGATGCTGGCAATGACCTCCGCTCCGAGCGATTTGGCCTTGACGCGCTCGATGAAATCCCGCGTCACCTTGAAATTGACATCGGCCTCCAGCAACGCCATGCGCACTTCCCGCAGCGAATCGGCCACATTGGCCTCCGAAATCCGGCCCAAACCGCGCAGATTGCGGAACGCCGCCTGAAGTTTGCCGCTTAACGAATCGAACATTCAGCCAGTGTAACCCGGAAACCGCGGGCCGTCTTGCCCAAAAATCCGCCCCGCCCGGCTGAGCCGTCATGGCTACGATCAAGGCCGCGGGCCTTGGGTCACCTCCACCAGATCATCCGGCCGAATCCACTTTGCGAAGGCCTTTTGAACGTCGTCCGCGTTGAGCTTCATAAAGATTTTGCCGGCACGGACGGGTTCATCCAGCGGCAGATGCAGCGCCGAATACGTCAGCCAGCCGTTGGCAATGTAATCCACGCTGGAGTTGAACAGTGGAACGTCGCGAAGCAGGATCAACTTGGCCTGGTGCAATTCGGCGGGCGACACGGGCGTGGCGCGGATGTCATGCAAATCGTTCAAAATCACGGCGCGCGCCTTGGAAACATTTGGCGGGTCGCAGGCGTAGGCCACCTGGTAAACGCCGCGCGTGAGGCCCTCCTGAAAGGAGGAATCCACGTAATAAACCAGGCCGCTTTTTTCACGCAAGTCGCGATACAGCCGCGTGGCGTAGAAACCGCCTCCCAGCACGTGATTGCCCAGTTGCAGCGCGTAATAGTCCGCGTTGGTGCGCGTCAGCTTGAGCGTTTCGGCCAGGGTCGCGTTGTCCTGCACGCGGCTGGCGTCCGGCACGTGAACCACGGAAACGCCGTTGTCCGGCACGGACGGAAAAAGAGTGTCCGGTTTGCTTCCCGCGGCCTTCCAGCCGCCAAAATATTTTTCAACGGCCGCCACGGCCGCGGCGCGCGAAACTTTTCCGATGATGACGATGGTCGTCAAGTCGGGACGGAAGACCTTCCGATAATAATCCCGCGCGTCATTCATCGTGAGCGATTTGACCGAGGCGGGCGTGGTCTGGCGGCGGGCCGGGTCGCCCTTGGGAAAGAGCGCCACGGCCAGCGCATGGCTGGCAATATGGCCCGGACTCTGCAATTCGCCGGCGGCGCTCGCGGCCAGTTGCGCGCGAATGATGAGAAAATCCTTTTCCGGAAGAGCCGGCGAAAGCTCATTTTGCGCGAGCAACGCCATTCCCCTGTCAAAATTTTCCGGCAATACTTGCAATGAAAAATCCGTTCCGGCGCTCTCGTTGGCGCCGATGTCGTCGAGCGCCTTTTGAAACGCGAGCCGGCCCAAAGACGTGCTGCCGTATGAAAAAAGCTGGCCGAGGGCGTCGGCGGCGCCGTCCTGGCCGGGCGGCGTTTCGACCTTGTCATTATTCTGGATGCGGCCGTAAACGCTCACCGTATCGCTGATGGGTTCGGGCTGGACGATAAGCTTGATGCCGTTGGCCAGCCTGGTCACGAAGGGATGGAGGGTTTCGACGGGGGTCGGAAGCCGCCCCGTCACGCCGGCGGCCCACGGGGGAAGCGCCACGTTTGGATTTTTGGATGATGTAAAGCTTTCCGCGCCCCCGAATCCCCTGGATGACACCGGCTTGCCGGACGGCGCGGGCGTGAGAATGGCGCTGATGGCGTGATCGAACTTCAGGTAGGCGCGCGCCACGCGGTCCACGTCCGCCACCGTCACCTTGCGGATGAGGTCCACGTCGTCCTCGGGCGATTGGCGTCCCTCCACGGCCACCGCTTCCGACCACGCCGAGGCAAGGCCGCTGATGGAATTCTTCTGCAATTCGGCGTCGAGGATTTCACGCCGTTTGGCGGCCTCCACCAGGTCCGCGTTTACTCCATTGGCGATGGTTGTCAATAGAATGTCCTTCACCTCCTTGAGCAGGTTCGTCGAATCCGCGCCGGGCGGAAAACCGGCGATCGCGTAGCCCAGGCCGGACTTCGCATAAGTGTCGTAAGAAAATTGCGCGAACAACGCCCGGCCTTCCGGCACCAGGCCGTATAACCTGCCCCGTTCGCTGCTCAACACGTCGGACAAAACCTGGGCCGCGGCGAAATCCGGACTGTCCGCGCCGGGAAAACGGAACGTGATCCAGTCCATTCCATACGGCGAATCCGTGGTGACCCGCATGGTCCGCGGTTGGACGGGCTGGAAAAGGAAGGAAGGCCGCGGCGGCAGTTTTTTTTCGGAGATGCCGCCAAAAATCTTTTTTACATCGGCCAGGGCCTTTTTCGGCCGCACGTCTCCGACGATCACCAGGACGGCGTTGTTCGGCGCGTACCAGGTTGAGTGAAACCGCCGCAGGAGGGCATCGGTAGTCTTGTCGAAGGACGGCCTGGTTCCCAGCGGGCTGTGCTCATAGGGCGTGCCGTGGAAATCCGCCGCCAGCAGCTTTTCATAAAAGACGTATTCAGGATCGGACAAATCCTGGGCGACTTCCTGTTCTATGGCGCCGCGCTCCTTGTCCCAAAGCGATTCCCGCGGGGTAAGGTCCTCCATGCGGGCGGCTTCCACCCTCAGCGCGACGTCGAGGTTTTCGACCGGCGTGGTGAAAAAAAACTGGGTCACGGCCTGCTGCGTGTCGGCGTCGTTGTCGCCGCCGAACGCGGCGGCAATGGCCGCAAGCTGGTCGGCGGACAGGCCCGGACTGCCGCGGAACATCATGTGCTCGGTCGCGTGCGCCGTGCCCGGAAATCCGGCAGGCGCCTCATCCGACCCGACAAGGTAATTGATCATGGTCGTGACCACGGGCGCGATGGCATTGCGCACGATGATGACCCGCATACCGTTGGACAAGGTCCCGCGCAACACGTCCCGCGCGCCGGCAGCCAGGGCCGCCGTCAATACGGCCAGGATGATGGAGCAAAGGGCAACGGAGTTGAGGATGAAGGCCGGTCTGCGTTTAAGTCTCATAAATTATGTCAGACAACGATAAACGCCGCCCGTTCAAGCGCGATAAATGCGCCCAGGGATGGAATGCCCGTGCCGGGCGGGGATGCGTTGAAGGCGGTGGAAAAACGCTTGAGAACTCAAAATGACTGCAAATTACTAAAAATACCGGGGATCGGCGGCAGGCGAGGGCGGCCCGGGCGGGGGAAAGGACGTGTTTTGGCGTGAATCGGGCGGCGGGGCCAGCGCAACGGCGTGGCAGCGGCCCGGACAGTCTCACGGCCTTGCACATACCAGGCCCGAACCGTGCGGTTGGCGCGGTTGGTCCCGGCCAAGTTCCATTAAACCACGCGGATTCCAAGGGCGCGACTGGCGTGCTCCCGGATTCCATCTTGTCCGTTATGACAGTTGCATTCATTACGACAGTTCCATTAAACCACGGAGATGGGCGGAAATCCATGAAAAGATATCGAACTGGATTTATCGCGCAAGCTCCTGCAATGGAACGGGTTCCTAAAAGTTATCTAACTGATTTGGCCCAAGTTGAATAACTTTCCGTGTGAATTTCAATGCGAAACAGCGAATCCCACCACCGAGGTGCCAGAAAAATTATCAGATTATCAGGTTGTCAAATTGTCAGATTATCAGATTGTCAAATTATCAGATTACGGCGCGCGAAATGGACGCCAATTTCACCACGGAATCACGGAGGGACGCGGTGTTGCTGGCGGGGCGCCAGCAACGGCGCCCGGGGCGGGCGCGGTCCCGGGAGATCGCAGAGGCACGGAGGACACGGAGGGGTGGACGGAGATTTTAGACAGGATGAACAGGATGAACAGGATTATCAGATTGCGGCGGGCGAATTGGACGCCAATTTCAGATGGACGCGGATAAAAAACAAAGGCGAAACAATTCAGCTGCGTCTCCACTTGCCCATTTACTTTTCGGTTGGGTTCGCAAAAATCCTTCCGGCATGTTTCGTGTCGAAAAAATTTCCTCCTTTGACGCGCCCGGCTTGCGCCCATACACGACACTCCGCCGTCCCCTGGAACATCGGCACGAAGGCATTTTTGTGGCGGAAAGCGAGAAAGTGGTGCGGCGCCTGCTGGAAAGCCGGATTGAAGTCGTTTCATTGGTCCTGTCTGAGGACTGGCTGGCACAATTTCGTCCTCTGCTCGAACGGCGGCCCGAAAACATCATCGTTTATCTTGTGGAAAAGAGGCTGCTGGAAAAGATGGTGGGCTTTACGATGTTTCAGGGAGTATTGGCGGTAGCCAGGGTTCCGGCCCCGCCAACGGTTGATGACATTCTGCGACAGCGGACCGGGCCGATGCTGCTGGCGGCCCTGGACGGTCTTGCCAACGCGGAAAATCTCGGCGTGCTGGTGCGCAATTGCGTTGCGTTTGGCGTGAACGGTCTCGTGGTGGGGGAAACCAGCAGCAGTCCCTGGCTGCGGCGGGCGGTGCGAAATTCAATGGGAGCGGTTTTTCACCTGCCCATTGTGGAACTGGCCGCACCGCATGGGCGGCGGGAACGCCGGGGCGCCGCGAGCACATTGGCGCAGGCGCTCGCGGAGATGCGCGCCCGCGGCGTCCACTGCGTGGCGGCGCATCCGCGCGCCGACAAAACGGCCCTGCCTCAAGTGGATTTTTCGGGTGATTGCTGCATGGTTTTCGGGAGCGAAGGGACGGGAATTTCCGAACCGGTATTGGCGGCGTGCAACGAAGCCGCGGCCATCCGCACGTCGCCGCTGGTGGATTCGCTCAACGTGGGGGTGGCGGCCGCGGTCTTTCTTTACGAGGCGGCGCGGCAGCGGGCCAAACTATGAGCCGGAACGGCCCGGAATTCGGAAAAGGGGGGCGGGAGACTGGTTTTTTTGACGTTATTTTAACAGCGCTTTGAAGCCTGCTTGTTCAAAATGCTGATCGCCGGTCAAGACTTCGTGAATCCCCTCGTTTTCCATGACGACGAACGAAATGCAATCCGTGAGCGACCAATTTTTGTCGCTGCGCTCGCGCATACGCTCAAGACCCCGATTAAAGAGTTCAGAATTGAGTGAAACAATTTTCACGCGCGGACTGGCGCACATTCCCGCCACGAGCGCCAAAAAATCCGCGTGATCTTCCGCGTGGGCGCAAGCATTTCCCAATTCCAGCAGGATAAATTCCGTGGTGACGATGAGGCGGGAAATTTTGGATTCAGCCAAGGCGCGTTCATGGGCCGGCTCGCCTTCGTCCAGCAACGCCAGATAGAAAAAAGTATCGGCGAAGACGGCGTTCACGATTTTCGCGGTTCGCGGCTGACATAATGACCGTGGTTCAAGGCATAATCCCTCGGCCAATGTGGACGCGGCCTGGCTACCCGCAAAGCTGCTTGAACGAAGGGGTCATTTTCAGGCGGCAAATCAGGCGTTTCGACGCGGACTTCCGTTCCTTCCGGCAACTTCACTTCCGGAGGCAGCACCACGACGCCATTCCGAATTTTTCCCGTGAAACTCATTTGAAAAATATAACACCGGCTGAACAAAACGCTCAATGCTTTTTGGCGGGTGGCGTGGACGTTTGACAAACTCCGGCTGAAGACGCGCCGTGGGATGCGCCGGAATGAATCTTTGACCCAACTACTCGCGGCTAATTTCCTGCCTCCGCTTTTTCCCGGTTGAGAGCGCCCCGGTCAAACAAGGCCCCGCGGGATTGTCACGGAATTGTAACCGTGATGTCATCCATTTGCCGCAATCAGGCGCCAGCATCGCCGCTCCATGCGAGCAATCACAGGCATGCGCGGGTATATTTGGCCGATTTGTCCCATTTGGGCCGCCGGTTTCATCTGGCTCATCCTTGCGACGGCCCCGGCCACGAGCGCGCGCGCCGATGGAGCGGCGACGAGCACGAATGCGTTGCCGGCTTCTTCCGATCCGCTCATGGATTTGTTCATCAAAAAGGGCTTTGTCACCCAGCAGGAAGCGGAACAGGTGGAGGCGGAGGCCCGCGCGATGCAAACCAACCAAGCGGCCATGCCCGCCGCCCTCCCGGCCTCGAAATGGGTGCTCAACCACGCCGTCAAACATATCGAATTGTTTGGGGACGTTCGGCTTCGTTACGAGGATCGCACCGCCGAAGACCCGTCCGAAAACAGCATTGACCTGCGCCGCTTCCGTTACTCGGTGCGCGTGGGCCTGCGCGGCGATGTCCAGGATGATTTCTATTACGGCATCCGGCTGGACACGGGCGCCAATCCCCGGTCCACCTTTGTCACCGCCGGCACTTCGGCCAGCGGCGGGGCATATCAGGGGCCGTTTGGCAAATCGAACGCGGGGCTGAACATCGGCCAGGTTTACCTGGGCTGGCATCCGGAGGACTGGGTGGACGTGACGGTTGGCAAGATGCCCAATCCCCTCTATACCTCTTCCCTCGTCTGGAGCGGGAACATTAATCCCGAAGGCTTCGCCGAACGGTTCAAATATCCGGTGGGACAGGCGGATTTTTTTGCAAACTTCGGGCAGTTCCTTTATGCGGACTTCAACCCGAACACGGCCAGCTCCGGCTTGGGGGTGGGGCTGCCGACCGTTGGCTCGTCGGCTGTCGGCAGTGGCCAAAAAACGTCCAATATCTTCATGCTCGCCTGGCAGGGCGGATTCAATTACCGCCTGACCACCAATGTATCCTTCAAAGTCGCGGGGACGCTTTACAATTACATTGGGCTGGAGCCAAACACGGCGAACGGCGCCAATAATGGTTTAAGCGCCTTGACCCCTTACTACGGCGATCCATATATCGGTGAAGGCGCGTATTATTATTATGCCAGCGGCTACAGCGGCACCGCCCGCGGGTACAGCGGCTACAATCCGGGCCAGCAATTTGGGAACGTGCCCGCGGACGCGAGCTACGGCTTCCCGTTCAACCAGGTTGGATTGGATCATTTGCTGGTGCTTGAAATTCCGTTTGAGCTTCGCTTCCCCATCAGCCGGTTCGATGCTGGCTTGTTTGGCGACTTCGCGTATAATCTGGAAGGGGCGGACCGGGCGAAGGCCGCGGCGGCGGCCTATTCATCGGTTTTGAATTTTGAGCTGGGCCAAAACCCGACCACCGCCCTTTCGAATTCCATTCCCGCGGAAATCCACGACGTGAAGGCGTGGCAATTTGGTTTCGAGATCGGCAGCCGCGGGAGCCTGGGCCTGGTGAACGGGGAGCCATCGCACCGACACGCCTGGGAAATCAAAACGTACTGGCAGCACATCGAGCAATACGCCCTGGACCCGAATATCCTGGACACGGACTTTTTTGAGGGCCGGGAAAACATGGAAGGCATCTATATGGCGGCTTCCTTCGCCCTGACCGAAGACCTCATTGCCACCGTGCGTTACGGGCACGCCAGCCGGATCAACCCGGCGCTGGGCACCGGCGGCAGCAACCAGGACATCCCGCAGATCAATCCCATCAACAGCTACGACCTCTATCAGTTCGACCTGACGCTTAAATTCTGAGCCGCCTCCAAATCAGGACAAACGCGGCGGCAAATTCCTCGGGCCTTCGAGCCATCCAGCGGCCCACGACTTCGGGCGCGAACCAGCCGCCCGTTTCAATCTCATGGGGATGCAGGCGAAAGGGACCTTCGGCATTCAGGCGGTAAACCTCGACAAATTCCGCGTCCGTTTCAGGACAGGCGTTCAGCTTGAAGAGTTTTTCCGGCGTCTTTCCCTTGTCGAGACCCACGTCCAAGCCCAGTTCCTCCCGCAATTCGCGCAGGGCAGCGACCTCGTAAGTTTCCCCGGCATCCACGTGGCCCGAACAGGAGGAATCCCAAAGGCCGGGCTGCCGGTCCTTGGACAGGGAACGTTTCTGAAGGAAAACGTCGCCGCGCCCGTTGAAAACCAGCACGTGCACGGCGCGATGCGGCAAGCCCCTGGCATGGACCTCGCTCCGGGGTTTGCGGTCCACCACCTCGTCCCGGTCATTCACAACGTCGAAAATTTCGTCCATCAATCGTTCCTCATTTCCGCGAATTGGCGGTTTGTTTCAAGGCGCGGTTTTTTCGGCCAAAATTTCGGTCAACCGCGCAAATTGTTGGAGGGACAATTTCTCGGCCCGTTCCCGCGGCGACGCCTTCAGGGCCGCGAAGGCCTCATTCAACGATGATTCAGGCCAGTCGGATTTCAACAATTTAAACAACATCTTTCGCCGCTGGGAAAAGGCGCGCTTTACGATCCTGCCGAACACGGGCCGCAAATCCGGGGGAATCAACGGCCGGGCGCGACGATCGAGCGCGAGGCACGCCGATTCCACGTCTGGCGCTGGAAAAAAGCAACTTTTGGGAATGCGAAACGAGGATTTCACCTCGAAATCCAGCCCCAGCAACAGCGTCAGCACTCCGTAATCCCTGCCGCCCGGACGCGCGGCGATGCGTTGCGCGACTTCAAGCTGCACGGTCACGGCCATTTTTTTTGGCGCCGCGGCGCTGCGCGCCAGTTCCACCAGAATGGGCGACGCCGCCGAATACGGCAGATTGGCGGCCACTTTCCAAGCGCTCCAATCCCGCCGATCCCGCCGCAGAAAGTCCAAGGCGTCGTCATGCACGAGTTCAAAGCGCGGCTGGAAAAACCGCCCGCGCAAAAATTCCGCCAGCCGCGCATCCATCTCTATGGCCAGCACGCGCCCCGCCTTCTCCAGCAGCAATTCGGTAAGCGGCCCCAAGCCCGGACCAATTTCCAGGACGCTGTCCTCCTTAGAAACGTCCGCCGCTTCCACAATCCGCCGCAGTTGGTTGCGGTCATGCAGAAAATTCTGCCCCAGCGACTTTGTCAGCCCAATGCCCCGCGCCGCCAGAACCTCCCTCATGCCGGACAATTTCATTGGCGCTCCTGTCGCGGACCCGTTCGCCCTGTTCCGGCGGCCACGGTTTCGGCAATTGCCCCGATCGCATCGGCCAGATGCCCGCGCGTGATGGTCAGGGGCGGCGTCAGGCTGATCACGTTTCCCTCCGCGCCCTCCGGCAGCGCGATATAGCCTTTCCTTAAAAGCGCCTTGACTATCCCAGGCGTCTCGGCCGCCGCCGCCGCGCCATCCCGCCGCCGCAACTCAATGCCCGCGAGCAATCCCATGCCCCGCGCCGTCGTCTGAAAACGCCCGCCGGAAATCCCGGCCAGTTCGGCCAGAAGAAATTTCCCCAATTCCGCCGCCGCCCGCGGCAGCTTTAACCTCTCGATCTCCGCAATCTGCGCCAGCGCCATGGCGCACCCGACGGGATGCCCCAGAAACGTGCTTGTATGGATCGCCTCGCCCGCTGACGCGGGCCACGCGGCGTCCATGAGGGCCGCCCTGCCCACGCACGCCGACAACGGAAAACCGCCCGTCAAGGCCTTGCCCAAGCAAATCAAATCCGGCGTCACCCCGCTGTGCTCACATGCGAACCACCTGCCCGTGCGGCCGAATCCGGTGTAAATCTCGTCGAGAATCAACAGCGCCCCAAATTCATCGCAAAGCCGCCTCAACAACGGCAAAAATTCCGGCGGCGGCACGTTCACGCCGCCCCGCGTCTGCACCGGTTCCACGAGCACCGCGCCAATCCATCCGCGCCGGAAGAAATTGCGAATTTGAAACTCGACGACGGCGAGGTCCGCGGCCGCCATTGGAAACCGCGCAAAACCGGCAAACTGCCGCAACTGCGCTTCAAATGGCGCGCGAAAAAAATCCCGGTGGGTCACGTTCAACGCGCCGTAGCCCAGCCCGTGATAGGCGCCGTGAAACGCGATGACTCCGCGCCTGCCCGTGGCCAGAATGGCCGTCTTCATGGCGGCCTCGACCGCTTCAAAACCCGAATTGCAAAAAATTGTCTTTGCCCCCTCGCCCGGCGCGGACGGCATGGCCGACCTGCCCCCGGACCGAGGCCCGCCGACCGCGCCCCACCGCTCAAAAGTGATGCGGCTCAATTCGCGCGCCAGTTCGGCCTTGCGCGCGTGCGGATGCACGTCGCCCATCGCGTGGAGCAATCGGGCCATCTGCGCGCGGCCCGCCTGCACGACTTTTGGATTGGCATGGCCCGCCGCCGCCACTCCGAACCCCGCCGTCAAATCCAGATATTTCCCGCCTTCGGCGTCCCACACCCATACGTCCTTCGCCCGATCCCACACGATCGGCCATGAACCGTCCCGCTCCATATAGGTCACGTTTCGCGACTCATAACGCGCGAGCAGGTCGAGAATTTTCGCCGATTTTTTTGACACGTTCATCAAGCCTCCAATTCCTGTTCATGCTAGACACCGCGTTGATCGGGCGGCCAGATGATCTTGTGCAATTGCGCCTGAAACCGCACGGGAAGACCGTCGGCGACGATGCGTTCGGCCAGCTCCCGGCGCGAAATCGGCCTCATATTCCGCGGCGCCTTTTTCAACGAAGGATGCCGCTGTTTTGCCTCCAGCGGATGCGCCCACGAAAAAAGCAGTTCGCAGATGCCATCGAGCTTGTGCTCCGCAATCCGGTCTTTGGCCCATTCATAATCCTCGTGGGTGGAAATCACGAACTTGATCTGATCCGTGGCTTTCAAAAGGCCGATGTTTTCATAACGGTTCCGTTCCGACTCGCCGCTGGCCGGGCATTTCAAATCCACGATGCGGCGGACCCGGTTGTCCACGCCCGAAATATCGCGGGCGCCGCCGGTTTCCAGCAGCACGGTGAAACCCTCGTCGCAAAGCCGCCGCATGAGCGGCAGCGCGCCCGCTTGCAGCAGCGGCTCGCCGCCCGTCAACTCCACCAGCGGCAGCCCCTTTCCCTCTCCATTTCTTCTTCGGAAAACCCCGGCCAATTCGCGCACCCTGGCCGCGATTTCCTCCAGCGCCATCTTTTTGCCCCCGGCGAAGGCGTAGGCGGTGTCGCAATAGGAACAACGCAAATCGCACGCGGTGAGCCGCACAAAGACGCAAGGCAACCCCGCAAACGTGCTCTCGCCTTGCAGGCTCAAATAAATTTCATTGACTACGAGCGTCCCGGCCATTGGCGCATGATAGACGCCTCCGGCACAGGTCTCAACCCGCGGCTTTCTTTTTTGTAACGCGCGCCATGTTGGCGGCGTCCAAATTCGATGCCGCCTCAAACGAAAATAGCGATATGAAAAAGAATAAGACCCGCAACACCCTCCGCCTGCTTTGCCTGGCAATATTCACCCTCCTGCCGGCCGCGTTGCCGGCACAGGACAATCTGACCGCGGAAATCCGCACGCCGCCCCCGCCGCCCCGGCCGCGCATCAACGGCCGGGACATTTTCGGCGTCCGTCCGGGCAATCCCTTTCTCTATCGCATTCCCGCCACCGGCGAACGGCCAATGTCTTTTTCGGCGGACAATCTGCCCCGGGGCCTGGCGCTCGATCCCAATTCAGGCGAAATTACCGGCAGAGTGCGCCGGACCCGGCTTGGACTGAAACACGTTTTCGTCGTGACGCTGCACGCCAAAAATGCGCTTGGCGAAGACAGCAGGAAATTCAAAATCGTCGTTGGCAATACGATAGCGCTGACGCCGCCCATGGGCTGGAACAGTTGGAATGCCTGGGGTGTTTCCGTGAACGAGGCCAGGGTGCGGGCCGCCGCGGAAGCGATGGTGAAATCCGGCCTCATCAACCACGGCTGGACTTACGTGAACATAGACGATACCTGGCAGGGCCAACGCGGCGGCCCATTCAACGGCATCCAGCCAAACGACAAATTTCCCGACATGATAAGATTGTGCGACGACGTTCACGCAATGGGCCTGAAAATCGGCATTTACTCCACGCCGTGGACGACTTCCTACGCCGGTTACGCCGGCGGCAGTTCGGATGATCCCAACGGCGCCTGGACCCATGGCCGGCGCCGGGACGGAAAATATTCCTTCGCGGACAACGACGCCAAACAATGGGGGGCCTGGGGCATGGATTATTTGAAATACGATTGGAACCCGAAAAGCACCCGCGATTCCGAGGCGAAATTCGCAAGGGACGTTGCGGCCATG
Organism: Verrucomicrobiota bacterium; assembly: GCA_028872915.1. Classification (GTDB taxonomy): domain Bacteria; phylum Verrucomicrobiota; class Verrucomicrobiia; order Limisphaerales; family UBA11358; genus UBA11358. The sequence continues at coordinate 1,202 of JAGWNY010000048.1, read as the reverse complement.
GGCGACGCGTTGCGCCATTCGGGCCGTGACATCGTTTACAGCTATTCCAATTCCATGCCGCCGGACTGGATCCATGACGTCAACCACATTTTCAATTGCTGGCGCACCACCGGCGACATCAACGACACCTGGTGGCGGCTCGCCGACATCGGTTTCTCACAAAACCGTTGGACGCGATACAGCGGGCCGGGTCATTGGAACGATCCTGACATGCTGGTCGTGGGCCGCCTGGACGTCGGCAGGGGCAGGAATCTCCATCCCTCCCGCCTCACGCCCGACGAGCAATACACGCACATCACTCTGTGGTGCCTGCTCGCCGCGCCGCTGCTCATGGGCTGCGACCTGGATCGGCTCGATCCCTTCACACTGGGCCTGCTTTCCAATGACGAAGTGCTGGCGGTTGACCAGGATTCCCTCGGCAAACAGGCCGTGCTCGTTTCCGCCTCCGGGCCGGTCGCGACGCAGGTGCATCACCGCCGGGGCAGGCCGGACCAACGGCAGACCCACCCCGCCTTCCAGGTTTGGGCGCGACCATTGGCCGACGGCTCCCGCGCCGTCGGACTGTTCAACCTCGGCGATACGAATGCCACCGTCACCGTCAAATGGCCCGACTTGAAAATCTCCGGCGTCCACGCCGTGCGTGATTTGTGGCGCGAAAAGGAACTGGGCAAATTCAACAATGAATTTTCCATGACCGTGGCGCCGCACGGCGCGGAATTGGTGAAAATTTCGGGGGGATCGGGGAACTGAATAAAACCATTCTTGACTATAGCGGTTTAAAAAATACCACAGCCATTCGGGGAGAAAAGGATGGGAAGCGGTCTTTTTGGGTTTTGGCGTCGTTTCGGCCCGGTCACAGGGTTTTCAAACATGCTCCTTCGTTGAAGCCTTGCCAAAACACCAAAAATCCCCGCTCCGAACGGCCACATTATTTTTTAAAACGCTCTAATCGAAGGCGTGCCGACGGGCGATGCCGGGATGCGCAAGAAACGCCGTGCAGGGCCTCATCCGTTGCGCCGCGCCGGGGCGCGCCGCTCTCCAGGATGACGCAGGCCGGGTAAAAACGAACGAATGTCAAAACTCTTTAGCCCGGATATTTCATAGTAGGATTGAACAAAGAAGCGGCGAGAGGGTCAGAAGGCTTGAAATCACTCAGCCAAATGAAAACGCCACTCACCGCTTCTTGTGCCACAGACTGTAAC
>JAGWNY010000047.1 GCA_028872915.1 Verrucomicrobiota bacterium | reverse complement strand
CTCCGGTTGCGCTTCCGCAGAGCCGTATCCTTTTCAGAACAGAGGAGATTTCCAACACCTTAAGATTAAAATTCAAGTCTAAAACTTCAAAACTCAAAAAATTCCACTTTTGATCCAACAATTATTCTCGTTTTGATCCAACCCCAACACAGTAAAAATTCCCTAAAAATCCTTTCAAACCCGCCCTCTTTTCGGGCATGTTGCGCGGGCAATCATGGCCGCAACCACAGCGAATTTTGATGTCCAGGGATTTCTTGCCAGCCGCTCCGAAGCCGTCAATCGGGCGCTGGACCGTTTTCTGCCGTCCGTCCGCGCCAGGCCGCCCACGATTCACAAGGCGATGCGCTATTCGCTTTTTGCCGGCGGCAAAAGAATGCGCCCCGCGCTTTGTCTGGCGGCCGCCCAGGCCTGTGGCGGCGAGCAGGCCGATGCGATGCCGCTGGCGTGCGCCGTCGAGTGCATTCACACGTATTCGCTGATCCATGACGATTTGCCAGCGATGGACAATGATGATTTCCGGCGCGGCAAGCCGACCAATCACAAGGTTTTCGGGGAAGGCATTGCGGTGCTGGCCGGGGATGCACTGCTGACGAGGGCGTTTGAAATTGCGGTTCAGGGCAGGCCCGCTGCCCGATATTCCCATCGCGACATGGTGCTGGAGCTGGCGCGCGCATCCGGTTCGTTGGAATTGATTGCAGGACAGGCGGCCGACCTCGAAGCCGAAGGAAAAAAAATTTCAGCGCCGCAATTGAAATTCATCCACGAACGCAAGACGTCCGCGCTGCTCCGTTGCTCCGTGCGGCTTGGGGGCATGAGCGCGAATTGTTCGGCGGCCCGGCTCGCCGCCCTGACGGAATTCGGGTATAATATCGGGCTGGCCTTTCAGGTGATTGACGATATTCTGGATGTGACCCAGACGACCAAGCAGCTTGGCAAGACCGCTGGAAAGGACGCAGCCGTCCACAAGGCCACGTATCCGGCGATAGTCGGGCTGGAAAAATCCCGAAACATTGCGCGTCAACTTACGGACAAGGCCTTCGCCGCGCTGAAAATATTCAAAGGGCGCGCCGCGGCGCTGGAGGCCCTGGCCGACTTTTTGCTCACGCGGGACAAGTGATAGGCAGCGTGAGAACAGGCCGGATCCAGGACGAAATCATTCAGGGCGTCGTGCCCGGCGGCCGGCTTTTGAGCAGGTCGCGAATTTCGACGAGCAGCTTTTCCTCATTGGACGGCGCGGGCGCGGCCTCCTTTTTCCCGACGAGCAGGTTCATGCCCTTGACAAGAAGAAACACGCAGACGGCCAGCAGGATGAATTGCACGACCGCGTCAAGGAAAACACCGTAACCGATGGCGATCTGCTTTTTTTCGACGGGCGATTCGATGTGCCAGGCGAGTTTGCTGAAATCCACCGAGCCGGTCACCGCGCCAAGCACGGGCATGAGGACGTTGCTGGTAAGGGCGCTGACGATTTTGCCGAAGGCGGCGCCCACGATGACGCCCACCGCCAGGTCGAACACGTTGCCGCGCATCGCGAACGCCTTAAATTCCTCGATGATTTTCATGTCACTCCTTTTCGCGGAACGATAGCACAGGGCAACCGCGGGGACAAAACTTTCATCGCATAGCGTCCGCCGCCGGTTTTGAGGGCGATTATTGCGCCGAAGGCGCGGCTCAAATTTTCAGCCGTCAGCGCCTTTCTTATTTCTCCCGCCGCCAGCACCCGTCCGTCCTTGAGCATGAGCACATGGGAAAACACGGGCATGATTTCCTCGACGTGATGGGTGACCAAAACCAGATGGGCGGATGCGCCTTCTCCGAGCCGCTGGAGCGAGCGCAAAAAACCTTCGCGCGCGACGGGGTCAAGGCCGGCGCAGGGTTCGTCAAGAATCAAAATGGGCGGCCGGGCCATCAAGGCCCTGGCGATGAGGACGCGCTGGCGTTCGCCCTGGGAAAGCACGCGCCAGGGCCGGCCCGCCAGCCCGGCGCAGGCCATTTGACGCAGGCGGTTCAAGGCGACGCGGCGATCACCCGCGGCGGCGGGTTGCCACGCCCCGATCATCGCGTATTTGCCGCTGGCGACGGTTTCGAGCGCCGGTTCGTGGCCAGGGATCCATTGACCAATGGAGGAACCCGCCAAGCCGATTCGTTTGCGCAAATCGCGCCAGTCGGTTTGGCCGCAGGTGTTGCCCATCACGGAAATTCGGCCGGCGGTGGGAGACAAATAGCCCGTGAGCGCGCTCAATAGGGAGGTTTTTCCCGATCCATTGGGGCCGAGGATGATCCAATGCCGGCCGCGCTCGATTCGCCAGTTCACGCGATTGAGAATTACAATTCCATTGCGTTCAACACACAAATTTGAAATGTCCAGGACAGGGATCATTACCTGGAAAATGTAAACATGAAGACGCGCCCGCTGAAAGACTGGAAAGCGGTCATCGTACAAGAGTTCAATCCACGAAACAGTTGCTTTCGGGGCTTGATGTTTTAGTGTGGCAGGATGACGACATCAAGGATAGAGACGAGGGCGGTGGATTACCAGGACGGGAATGAGACGATGGAAGGATTTCTTGCGCAGGGTGGCGGCGTTTCGGGCAAGCGACCGGGCGTGCTGGTGGTGCATCAATGGTTGGGGATCACGGACGTTGAACAAAAACGGGCGGACATGCTGGCGCGGCTGGGTTACGTGGCATTTTGCGCGGACATCTACGGCAAGGGCGTGCGGCCCAAAACGGCCCAGGAGGCATCCACACTGGCGGGAAAATACCGCAACGGGGAGAGGCGCGCGCTCCGGTCGCGGGCGCGGGCGGCTCTGGACACTTTAAAGAAGATGGAATCCGTTGACGCGAACCGCGTGGCCGCCATTGGCTATTGTTTTGGTGGAACGGCGGTCATCGAACTGGCGCGCAGCGGAGCGGACTTGAAGGCTGTCGTGAGTTTTCACGGCGGCCTGGATTCGCCGGCGCCCGCGGATGGCCGGAATATCAAATGCAAGGTGCTCGCGCTGGCCGGCGCCGATGACCCATTCCAAAACGCGGAGAATTTGAAAGCCTTCGAAGACGAAATGCGCGCGGCCGCGGTGGACTGGCAGCTTGTTTTTTACGGCGGGGCAGTCCACAGCTTCACAGACTGGCAGATGGACGGAAAATCGCTTCCTGGAGCGCAATACAACGAGCGCGCCGACAAACGGTCCTGGGAAGCCATGAAATCGCTTTTCGCGGAGATTTTTTGACCGGCGGGCCGCTGACGCGCGGTCCGGATTTTACCTTAACGACACATTGTTCCATGCGCATCACCGGAGGGCAGGCAGCGCGCCGCATACTGAAAGTCCCCAAGGGCTTTGAGGTGCGGCCCACGCCGGACCTGGTAAAGCAGGCGATTTTCAATTCCCTCGGAAGCCGCGTGGCCGGCGCGAGAGTGCTGGAACTGTTCGCCGGTTCGGGCGCATTGAGCCTGGAATGTTTGAGCCGCGGCGCCGGCGCGGCGTTGTGCATTGAAAAATCGGCGAAACACGCGGGCTTCATCAAGGCCAACGCGGCGGCAACGGGCGCAACCGGCCTGCACGCGCGCGCGCAGGATGTTTTTGCGGCGCTGGCGCAGCTTGCCGAAAGCGGCAGCCAATTCGATTTGATCCTCGCCGATCCGCCTTACGGCGAAAAAAATATCGGGCGGCGTTCCACCTCGTTCGCGCAACGACTCCTGGACGACGAAAATCTTCCCAAATTACCCGCGCCGGGGGGCCAATTTGTGCTTGGTCATACGAAGCGCGACACGCTGGAAATCACAGCGCCGTGGCGGGAGGTTAAACAACTGCGGCACGGCGACGCGATCATACGGTTTTTGGAAATTCCGGCAAGCGGCCCAAACGCAGCCGGCGAAACAAAACGCCGGGGTCAATCCGCGGCTTCTTCCACCGCCGCTCGGATGGTCATTTTGAACGCGTCAACGCCATCGCCAAACGCGGCGGAGACGGGCAGGACGCGGACCTTCTTGATTTTTGTCTTGAACTGTTTGAGCTTTGGCGCAGCCGCGGCTTCATCCATTTTGTTGGCCACAATCAGGCGAGGCCTTTTCAAGAGGGCCGGGTCGTAAAGTTCCAATTCGTGCAGCAATTGGGCGTAATCGTTCCACGGTTCGCGTCCGTCGGCGCCCGCCATGTCCAGGAGCAAGACGAGGATTTTGCACCGCTGGATGTGCCGCAAGAACGCGTGGCCCAGGCCGACGTTGCGGTGGGCGCCTTCAATCAGGCCTGGCACATCGCAAACAGTCAGCCGCTTCCAATCTTCGTATTCGACCATGCCAATTTGCGGATGGAGAGTGGTGAAGGGATAAGGGGCGATTTTTGGATGGGCCGACGATATGGCGGCCAGAAGCGTTGATTTTCCGGCGTTTGGATAGCCGACCAGGCCCACTTCGGCAATGATTCTCAATTCGAGGAGAAAATCGCCTTCCCCGCCTGACTCGCCCGGCTGCGCAAAGCGCGGGGCCTGCCGCACTGATGTGGCGAAATTGCGATTACCCAGGCCGCCGCGCCCGCCCTTGCAGAGCACAAACCGTTGCCCGTGTGCGGTCAGGTCGGCGATAAGCTCTCCCTTTTCCGCCGCCGGGCTATCGGGCAAAGCCTTGTTTTCCGACTGGAAATCAATTTCCCGGGCGAGGTGTCCGCTGGCACTACGAATCAACGGGCGGCCGCTTGCGCTGGATGCCAGGAGCGGCCTGCTGCTTTTGGACGGTGATTGATTTTCGTCGGCGAGCTGGGCGTCCACCGTGGTTGTTTGCTTCCAAACCAGCGTTCCACGGGGAACCTTCACCACCAAGTCAGGCCCCGCCGCCCCGTCCATGCCCTTGCCCATGCCCAGGCCGCCGTCCCGCGCCACCAGCCGGGGCTGATAGTACTGGGCAACAAGGTTGTTCAGGTCGTGATCGGCTTGCAATACGACGCTGCCGCCGTTGCCGCCGTTGCCGCCGCTGGGGCCGCCTTTGGGTCGAAATTTCTCCCGCTGAAAGGCCACGCAGCCCCTGCCGCCATGACCCGCGCGGGCGTGGATTTTTATTTCGTCAATGAACATGGGGCGGAGGGTTGGCTGGTGTTTTGACTGATGATGGCATCGAAACCCACGAAGCTTAAGAAGAAAAAAGGCGAGGCGTCATACCCGCCTCGCCGTGAAAACGGCTGTAAAAATTCAGTTTGCGGCGGCTGGTTCGGCCACCACATTGACCCGGCTGCTATTCTTGTCGAACTTCACCCTGCCACCGGCCAATGCGAACAGGGTCCAATCCCGGCCGGTGCCGACGTTCCGTCCGGCGGTAAATTTGCTGCCGCGCTGGCGGACGATGATGCTGCCGGCGCTGACGAACTGGCCGCCAAACGCCTTGACGCCCAGCCGCTTGCTGACGCTGTCGCGCCCGTTGCGGACGCTGCCCTGACCTTTTTTATGTGCCATAAGAAAGAGAAAAGTTGTTCAGGCCTTGATTTCGGTGATTTTCACCACAGTCAATTCCTGACGGTGTCCGATGGTTTTGTGATAGCCTTTCCGGCGCTTCATTTTAAAAGTGAGTTTTTTTTCGCCGCGCTTGTGGGCGACCACGTCGGCAACCACGTTCGCCCCGGAGACGGTCGGGGAACCGACGGTAACATTGCCATCGCGGTTGACCAGCAAAACGCGGTCAAACGTGACGGGCTTGCCTGCTTCGGCGTCAAGGCGCTCGATTTCGAGCGTGTCGCCGGGGGCCACGCGATATTGTTTGCTGCCTGTTTCCAAAACTGCGTACATAATTGCCCGCAAAGGGTTGGTTAATAAGCCAGACTTTGGGCGCGGCGTCAATTGTTTCTTTTAAGAAATTTCTTCCGTTATGGGGATGGCTTGAGCGCATTTTCCGCAAAGGCAAATTCTGCAACGACGCGGCCCGCAATCAGATGCTCCTGGATGATGCGTTCCAGCACGTCCGGCGAGCAGGAATGGTACCAGACGCCTTCGGGATAGACGACGGCGATGGGACCGCGGGCGCAAACGCGCAGGCAATCGGCCTTGGTGCGGTAAACGAGGGGTTCGGCGCCCGCCAGGTTCAGTTCCGCAAGCCGGCGTTTCAAATATTCCCATGCCCGGATGCCTGCCTCGCGGGGGCAGCATTCTGGATCGGTGGGATCGGCGCAGAGGAAAATATGACGCTGGAATTTTTGGAGTCCACGGCTGTCCACGGCGGCTTGCAATTCCGGCGGGATCGTCATGAAAGCGAGCGAAGCGGGGCCGCGCGCGTGATGAGCCAGCGTCCGCCGATTTTTTGGAACGTGAATCTCATTTCCTGGACGGCGTCATCCTTCCACCCGGGGACGCGCGCGCGCACGGTGAGATCGGCGACGGCGGACTGCTTGCCAGCGTCCAGGACGACATTGACATCAAGGAACTGGACGGTTAACGCGGCAACCTCCGAATGCGCCGCGACGAGGTCCCGGGCGATTTCGTCACGGCGGAGGGTGCGTTCGACGCGGCCGGGAACATCAATAATAATTTCACAATTGGTGGTGAAAAAACCGGCGGCATTTTTGGAGCGCGCGGCGAGGAAGAACGCGTTTTCATGGGGTTGAAAGGAGACGTCGCCGGCGAGGGCGGCAAGGTGATGGCGGATAACCCGTTCCGGGGAGGGAAACACGATGGTCCACAACCATACGGCGGCGGCAATCAACGCGGCAAGCAGGACGATCTTAAAAATTTTCACAGCATGGCCTTTCCAATGATTTGGGAGCGCAGGCACCGCCCATGCTGATGGTCTTCAGCGGGCATGGTGCGGTTGTCGCCGACGACGTAGTACTGATTGGAGCCATCGGTCACGTCCGAATCGTCCCAAAAGCATGGATATTTTGCAAAATTTTCATACGGCTCGTAGGTCTCCTTTCCATTGATGATCAGCCGGCCGTTGCTGAAAGCGACGGTTTCACCCGGCAGGCCGATGATGCGTTTGAAATACAGGACATGTGGCGGGGCCTGGAAAAAGCCAGGGGAGGCTGGGCGGGGGTCCAGACGGACGGCGACGATGTCAAAGCGTTGCGGGCCATGCCGAATGTAGGCGAGGCGGTTGATGAAATTGATGGAATGATTGGGACAGGTCGGCAACATGCTGATGCCGGAGACGCGGACCGGCAGCACGACAAAGCGGAAGAAACCAATGACGAGGACCACCCAGATAGCGACGCGGGCGAGGGTAAATTTCCAGTTGCGTCCGAACACTGCCGCGCGCAATCGGACGCTGGACCGGGGTCCTGGCCGGTGAGTATCCATAACGTAAATTTGGCAGAAACATCGTTGAAGTCGAGAGGTTTGTCCAATGAGGTCGGCGAGAGGCAGGACGTGAAATCCATTTCGGTAGTGTCCTAATTTGAAGTTCACTTCATTAAAACCAGCTTGACCTTTTGATCGGTCAACATTTGGAACGGGCTTATCACAGGAACTTCCATCCACTTGCAGGCATTTGGAATTTTAACCTCGAATCCACCAGAAGGAACCTCATTAGTCACGACCGCATGGGAATACGCATCAGCAAACGCCACTAGAGCAAAATCTGCATCCCCAAGAAACTTCGCTTGCGCGGCGGGCTGATAATTTTGGGAGACCCAAGCACTCAATGACTTCATGCTGTCGAAGATTTTCCCGTCATTCGTATCAACGAATAATTTGCGATGCGCTTTACACCACAGAGAAAGCCTATCACCCCTATCCAGCAATTCGTTATAGACCTGTTTAACGCTCAAAAGCAGATTATTTTCGTGGGCATAGACCAGCCAGTCCCAAAACCCCGGACACACATCGAATCTGTAATAACGATTCTTCGCGTCTATGAAAACATTCGCGTCTAATAGATAGGCCATTCGACACCGCCTTCCAGCGAGTGGGCATATTTCCTAAAAGTTGTATCTTTTTTTATACCCAAAAGCTGCATTGCATCACGCTGTGAGGTGCGACCAGCGAGTGCTTCCTGAATAATTGTTATAGAAAATTGTCGGCTGTTTTGATATTTCTCGCCGTGATACCATATCCCTCCACCGGAAGATTTTTGAGCCTGTGCAATGAGGAGTTTGTAATAAGAATCGTATTTTTCTGATGTAAAAAACCCTGCATCACGAGCGCGACGAGCAACCACAAGCCTGCTAATTTTATAATTTTTGGAAAGACGCTCAACCTCACGAGTATCGTTCTTGTCGCCGCTCCACCGGCTTGATAATTCGTTCAATGGCAGAACAACTTCGGCAGCAACATTGTTGCAATATGTTTCAACTGTATTGCCGTCGGCATATGTTCTCTCAAGATTGGATATTCCTGTTTCCCCGATCCAAATGTGAGCAATTTCATGGGCAAGCGTAAAAAACCTTGCAGCTGCCGCATCAGCCCCATTGATAAAAACGAGTGGGGCATATTTATCAACCATTGCAAAGCCTCGAAACTCCTCAACGTCCAGCGTGCGATTTGTAAATCCGGCGACATGGCCAGAACATAAAACCAAAATTCCGCCAGCTTCAGTCGCCTCAATCGTATTTCTCCATGCTTCGTCATAATTTGCCGCAATTTCTGCCAAAGCGAAACCAATTTTAAGAGTTGACCGAATATCATTGGCAACCTCTTTTGTTGGGGTTTTTATCGAAGCTTTCCCCACGAATGGCAACGGCTTTGCCCCATTGGCAACCATGTATTCGTGATACCAATTCTGTTTGAGTTGTGCGCTATAGATGACATCTAAAAGGTCGTCGCTTGCGACCGCTGGATGGCCGCCGCTCACGCAGCGAAAGTCAGCGATTGGCAAACTTGGATGCGGCGGCTCTGGCAAAAATAGAAACCCGAATGCCGTGCGCGTTTTTTCCGCTAATTTTTCGACTATGGCAAGCGGTATAGAGCCTGTCGTTTCCCATTCCTTCACAAGACCCAGGTGAACACCAATCTTTTTTGCGAGCGTTTCCTCAGAAAGACCCGCCTTTTTTCGCGCCCATTGCAGGACGTTTGGATTAAGTGTTGTATTCATATTGCTGCCTCGCTTCCTACGAATTGCCGCAGCAAGTGGTCAACGAGCCTTGAGCGTGTGCCGTGCCATTTTTCCAAGGCAGTTTGCAATATCTCCCCAGTGACGGAAACACAAATTTTTGCCGTTCCGCCACTGTGCCTTCTACCCCTTCGGCCAGCACCATCTCGTCGCCCACCCCACCGCGATTTTTTATTGTTCTTTTTATTTGGCATATCAAACTTGATATGGTAATACTAAATCAAGATTAACAAGAAGTCAACTGGAATTTTATGAGCAACGAATTAAAGTCTGAAAATAAGATGCAGGTGGTCAGCCTGCTCTGCGAAGGAAACAGCATCCGCTCCATTGAGCGCATCACCGGCATTCACCGCGATACCATCATGCGGCTTGGCGTGCGCGCCGGCACGGCCTGCGCCAAAATCCAAGACGAAAATCCAAAACGGCGAACATTATTACGAGCCATTCATCTAATCCATACCGGGATGCAAAAATCGTAGCGGTTGAAAGGATACCAATCAACCAACCAAGGGCCTTCATAACGGTTGATTTTGCGTTTTGCTGAAACGCTTGCTGCAAAGATTGTATAAACTCGGTCATGAGCAGGACCAAATTAATAGCGATTATGGCAAGCGATGGCCAACGGTCAAGAAAGGTCTGCTTGGAATTTGAGGATTTCAAATTAGGACACTACCTCCATTTCAAAGCGACCTGACGATTGACCCGCAACGGAAAGAGAAATTAATTCATTTGCTTTTTTTGGGGAGTTTCCAAGTATTGCCGAATGGCCAAATCCTTTTTTCTGTTTCTTTGTTTTGCCACGGCGCTGCAGGCGGCTCCGGTCCGGGTTGTGGTCTGGGACGAACGAAACGCCGCGCAAAAGGAGGTCTATACAAATTTTATCGGCGGCCAGTTGTCATCCTACCTGGAAACGCTGCCCGATGTGTCGGTGAAATCGGCGGGCCTCACGGATGCGGACAAGGGCCTTTCGGACGGGACACTGACGAATTGCGACGTGCTGGTTTGGTGGTCGCACGTAAAGAACAAGGAGGTGCCGCGGGCCAAAGCGCGTGAAATTGCGCGGCTTGTGAAGGAGGGGCGGCTATCGTTGATCGTGCTGCATTCGGGGCTGACCTCGAGACTGTTCATTGCCGCCATGAACGAGCGCACGCGCGAAGACGCGGAAAAGGCCGTGCCGCCGGGCATCAAAAAGGTATTTATCCTTCCAAAGTCATACAAAGACCCCAAGCCTGGCGACCCGATAACGCCCCGGATTGAGGTTGTCACGAACTGGCCGGCGCATCGGCCGTTGGCGCTGATTTACCTGCCAATATGCGGCATCACCGGGTGGCACGAGGACGGCAAACCGAGCGTGATAACAACGGCGCTGCCGGACCATCCCATTGCGCAGGGCGTGCCGCGGAAGTTCGAGATTCCGCACACGGAACTTTACGAGGAACCGTTTCACGCGCCGAAACCGGACGCGGTGATTTTCACGGAACGACATCAGGGCGGGGGGGTGTTTCGTTCCGGAATGCTATGGTCGGTGGGGAAGGGAAAAGTGTTTTATTTTCGTCCTGGGCACGAGACGTTTCCGGTTTATTTCAACACGAACGTGCTGAAGATCATTGGCAACGCGGTCGAATGGATGGGAAGCGGGGCCGGGCGGTAGCGGAGGCTCAGGGAGGGGGCTGTTGCGGAGCCTCCCAGCGGGCCCAGTCGGAGAGGAAGAGCTGTTCAGGCAGGAATCCGGGCGGGGCTTTTTGGAGTGGAAAGCTGGGAGGGATTTGATTCCTGGTGATGGCCTGCAAAATAAAGCTGCCCCAACTGTAATTGTGAGGAAGCACCCAGTCGGAAAGGAAGCGGGCGTCCATCGTTTCGGGGGTCAGGTAGAGAGCGTTGACGGCCTTGTAGTTGTCGTTGAGATCGAAGAAATCGTTCTGGGCATTGAGGGAAAGCCAGACGCTTTGCCGTTGTCCGTACCAGGCCACCGCCCAGGGAACGTCGCTCATCACCAGTTCATTGGGCTTCATCCAGCGGGATATGGTCTGGATCGAGGGCGGATAATAGGGTGGAAAGGATACCGGAGAGATGGAAGGCGGCAGCAAGGTGAAGATCATCGGCAGGCATGAAACGATGATAAAGGCGCCCGCGACGACGTAACGCCATTCCGGCGCCGGCAATTTCATCTGGTCCAGGAGAGTGAAAAAGAAGCTGACGCCATAGATGAAGACCAGGGGAATGAGGAGCACCAGCAAATTTTCGGAGTTAACATCGGGCGAAATAACGGCGAGCCGCGTCTGGTCCAGCGCCTGAACAACAATGAACAGACCCAGGCACATGAACAAAAAGTAGCGCATGCGGCGGATGGGCAGGCCACGGAAGGGAAGCAGGAGGCCGGCAAGAAACAAGGAACTGGCCCAGCTTCCGCCAAACCGGGGCAAGTCATCGGTCAGAATGCCGCGCACGCCATTGAGCAGTTTGACGATATACTGCGTGGGCCAGAGCGCGAAGGTAAAATCGGGATGCAGTGAACGTTCGAGTTGAAACCCGGGAAAGACGGTCGTATTTCCAACCAAGGAAAAGCCGGCGACACCAAAGGGAGTACCGCTCACCACTATATTGCGAATCATCCACGGCGCGAGGATGGCGAGGAAAATTCCGGCGGCGGCCACGGCGCGCGTCATTGGCCTGGGTCCGCTGAAAAAGACGACGAACAACACAACGGGGATGATGATCCACCCAAAGGCGTAACGGGCAAGGGCCCCGGCGCCGGCCAGGGCGCCCGCCGACAAGGCCAATGCCAGGAGGCGGCGCGGTGAAGGCTGTTGGTCACGGCCGCGTTCCTCGATTTTCATGATGCACCAGGCCAGGGCCAAAAAAACCAGCAGCAGAAGCATGGTGGAGAGGCCGGAGATGCTGAAGCGCCAGAGCGGTCCGCAGCCGAAAACCAGGATTGCCGAAAGCCAGGCCACCGGGCGGTCGAACAATTTTCGGGCAAGAAAAAAAGTGAGGCCAACGGACGCCAGGAGCAATGCCTGGTTGAAAAGGGCAATGAGGAAATCCGGCTCATAACGTTCAAAATGCCCATTTTCACTCCAGAACGAGGACTGGAAGTTCAAGGCCCAATGAAAGGGCAGGACTTTCATGAGGCCAGCCAACACGAGGGGATAGACCGGAGGATTGGCGATGTCGGGATGGGCGGAGCGGACGCGCGCGAAATCGGGGTTGGCGGAGGCGCCGGATTCATTATGTTTTTTGAGGAGATAAAGGCTGAACGGGCGGATGAAAAGAGTGGTGTAACCCCTGCCTTGAGCGATGTTGCGGGCGAGTTGGGCGGCATCCATGCCTTCAGGGGCGAACATATTTTGGTAGCCGTGCAAATCGTAACGCAAGCCGACAAGGGCCACGGCCAGAACCAGGACGGCGCCGCGGAGAAAGCGGGCGCCGGCGCCCATCTCCAGTTTGTGAACGGCTTCTTGAACGCGTGCAATGAGCAGCATGTTTAAAATCCCTCCAAGCGATACGCATGCAGCTTGCGATGAAAGGTGCGCCGGCTCACGCCAATTTTTTTGGCGGCGAGGGTCCGGTTTCCGCCGGTTTCCTTCAGGGCGCGGGTGATGAGCTGTTTTTCGGCGTCCTTGATCGTCCAATCGCCATGCTGTTGGGCAGGGGCTTCGGAGCGCGCGCCGACGGAGACGTGGCGCGGCAAATCGCGCATCGAAATTTTTTCGCCGCGGCACATGACGACCGCATGTTCCATGGCGGCCCGCAACTCCCGGACGTTGCCCGGCCATGAATAGCGGATGAGCCATTCGAGGGCATCGGCGGTGAAGTCGTTCACCGGTTTGTTGTTTTCGCGGGAAAATTCCAACAGGAAGCGGCGTGCCAGCAAGGGAACGTCCTCGGGACGTTCGCGCAAGGGCGGGAGGGCGATTTCGACAACGCGCAACCGGAAAAACAAATCCTCGCGGAACGCGCCAGCCTTGACCCGTTCCTCCAGATTTTTATTCGTCGCGGCCACGAGGCGCACGTCGGCAAGGAGGGTTTTGTTGGAGCCGACGCGCTCGAAGCTGCGCTCACCCAGAAAACGAAGGAGTTTGATTTGGAGCGCGGCGTCAATTTCGCCGATTTCATCCAAGAACAGGGTGCCGCCATCGGCCTGTTCGAACCGGCCGATCCGGCGTTCGTGGGCGCCCGTAAAGGCCCCTTTTTCGTGGCCGAATAATTCGCTTTCCAGAAGCGTGGGGGCGAGTGCGGCGCAATGGACGGCCACGAAAGGCCGTCCGGCGCGCAGGCTCAATTGGTGGATGGCCTTGGCCATCAGTTCCTTGCCGGAGCCGCTTTCGCCCATGAGCAAAACGGAGGCGCGGGTCGGCGCGACCTGTTGAATGACTTCGAGAACCCGCTTCATGGACGCGGACTGGCCCACGATGTTTTCCAGGCCGAATTTGGAATCCAACTGCCGGCGCAGGGACACGTTTTCGGCCTCCAATTTCTGGCTGCGAAGCAGGCGGGCGATGCGCATTTCCAATTCATCAATTTGCAGCCGTCCCTTGGCGATGTAATCGTCCGCGCCGTGCTTCATGGCATCCACGGCCAGTTCCTCGGAGCCGTAGGCGGTCATTAAAACGCAAATGGGAGGTTTGGAGAGCGACTTGGCCCGGGCGACGAGTTTCATGCCGTCCTCTCCCGGCAGTCGAAAATCGGTGAGCATGGCGTCGAAATTTTCGCGTTCCAGCAGGCTCATGGCGGCGGCGGCGTCCGCGGCCGCGTAAACGTCATACCGCTCCTCCAACGCGGCGCGCAGGCCTTCGCGGCTGGTTTTTTCGTCGTCCACGATGAGCAGAGTCGGTTTCATGCGGTTCGTTGTTCGGGGGCTTTGGGCCGTGGTTTAGGCCCTTCGAGGAGCCTGGGGCGGCGCTCGTGGAGCGGCAGCCAGATGCGAAAGGTTGTGCCCCGCCCGACGCGGCTTTCCAATTCGATCCGTCCGTTGTGGGCGCGGACGACGCGCTGGACAATGAGCAGGCCCAGGCCGGTGCCTTTTTTTTTGGTGGTAAAGAACGGCTCAAAAATCCGGTTGATCTGTTCCTGCGGAATGCCGCCGCCGGTGTCGGCCACGCTGACCCAGACGCCGTCGGCACTTTCACCCGTCTGCACGGTGAGAGTGCCGCCGCCCGTCATGGCGTGCATCGCGTTTTTGATGAGGTTGACGAGCACCTGTTGCATCTGGGCGGTGTCCATCAGGGTGGCGGTCAAGTGCCGGGCTGGTTTGGTTTGGATGGCGAGGCCACGATTTTCGATTTCCGGTCGAAGCAGGTCCAGCGTGGTATGCAGCACGTCGTTGAGCGTCGCCAATTTCAATTGCAAGGGCGCGGGGCGGATGGCGCCGAGAAACTGGGTAATGATGTAATCGAGCCGCGAAATTTCGCCCTTGGCCACGCCCAGATATTCTTCAAGCCTCCGGCAAATTTCGGCCGCGTTGGCGCGGCGCAATTTTTTCAATTCCCTTTCCATTAACTGCAAGTGGATGTGAAGCGCGTTCAGGGGATTGCCCAACTCGTGGGCGACACCGGCGGCGAGCAGCGTCAGGGCCTGGAGGCGCTCGCTTTCGACTGCCTCGACGGTTTGCTGCCGGGCCTCGGTGGCATCGTGCAGGATCAGGGCCATGCCTGAAACGCCCGTGGCTTCGCCAGCCAGCGGCGCGGCATAAAGGCGCAGAAAGCGCGGCCGGGGGTAATGCACTTCGAATTCGTGCCAAACAAGACGCCGCTGATCGCCGGGCGCGCTGCCCCGAACTTTTTCCCAATCCGCTTCCGGCAGGATTTTTGCAATGTCCGTTTCGCCCGCGCCGGGCTGCAGGCCGATCAGCCGCGTGACGGCCTGATTGAAGTAAATGATCCTGCCATTGTCATCCACGACCAGCACTCCGTCTTCTATGGTGTTGAACAATGTTTCGAGAAAATTACGCTCTTGGGCGAGACGTTGGACGACCGTTTGAAGGCCTTCGGCATCCAAGCGGTTGATTCGTCCCAAAACCTTGTCCAGAAAGCTTGATTTTGGAGGCATGTATCAGTTTTCTTGAGTAGCAAAATGGCACAATTGACGAAGGCGTCAAACTTTAAAGAGTGGGTTTGGATGGCACTGTACCGGCCGGCGGGCGCAGGTGTTCAGAGAGCCGCGCCGATAGCCTCGCAGTTTGGTCAGGTGAGGAGATTCGACATGATTTTGAGCGTTTATCGGACAATGCCATTCTCAAGGCCCGAGAGCTTTCCTGAGAGGGCGGCTTGGCCGATTTTGTAACCGAGGTGGTCCGTGTTCTTTTTAATGCCGCGAAAATGGCCTTCGATGCGCAGGCGCGCGGCGCGACAAAAGAAATCCGCGAGCCGGGCCATCTCATCCGCATTTTCGGCGGTGTCCGGCAAGCCGCGCGCCCGCAGGCAGGTTGCGGTAATGGCAAAGGCTTCGGCGCCGATGTCCACGAAACGGCCCAATAACAACTGCTCCCGTTCGAGCATTGGCCCATGGCGCAACATGGCGTGGAAGATGGAGCGGGCGAGTTTTCGTCCGGTGCGGGCGGCGTAGCGCAAATGGCGGGGCAGAAGGGACGCGGCGGGGCATTTGGGATGGCGGCCGGCGCGGCCCAAAACGAACCATTCGGACGGAAAAAATTGTTTCGGATACCATGCGAGATAAAAGGCGGCGGCCTTGACAGCGGCGCGAAGGCGTTGCGGCAACGGCAGGCGCGAATTGAAAATCGGTCCGGCCAGTTTCAAATGAGGATCGAGCATTTCGCGCGCGATGAACAGGCGCATGATTTCGCTGGAGCCTTCAAAAATTGTATTGATGCGGCTGTCGCGCAGGAACCGTTCCAGGGGAACGCCGGGTTCGCCGCGCTCTTTCAAGGAAGCGGCGGTTTCATAGCCGCGGCCGCCGCGGATTTGGAGGGCGTCATTGACGATTTTCCAGGCGGCTTCCGTGCCCCACATTTTGCAGATGGCGGCTTCCAGGCGGATGTCGGCGTGATTGTGCCGGTCCACCTCGGCGGCGGCCAGCAAGGTCATGGTTTCCAAGGCAAACGCATTGGCGGCCATGTCGGCGATTTTGGCGGCGATGGCGGGATGTTTGCCGATGGGCGCGCCCCATTGAACGCGGCGGCCGGCCCAATCGCGCGAAAAACCGAGGCATCGCATGGCCAGGCCCGCGCACGCGGCCGGGAGGGTGAGTCGCCCGGTATCGAGAGTTGTGAGCGCCACGCGCAGGCCCCGGCCTTCAGCCAGGAGAATATTTTCACGGGGCACGCGGACATTGTTGAACCGGATAACGGCGTTATAGAGGGCCTTTAGACCCATGAAATGGCAGCGGTGTGTCACTTCCACGCCCGGCCAGCCAGTTTCCACAATGAACGCGGTGATTTGGTCTTTCGGCTTGCCGGCGATGATTTTTGGGGGCGTGCGGGCCATCACCACCAGGAGGCCGGCGCGGGTGCCGTTGGTACACCAGAGTTTTTCGCCATTGAGAATGAAGCCGTCCCCGTCCGGCGCCGGTTCGGCGCGGGTGGCCATTGTTGCCGGGTCGGAGCCGACGCCGGTTTCGGTGAGCGCGAAGGCTGAAATCTCGCCCTTCGCGACGCGGGGGAGATATTTTTTCTTCTGGTCTTCCGTGCCGAAAAGGAGCAGGGGCTGTGGCACGCCGATGGATTGATGCGCGGAGATCAGCGCGGTCAAATTGCCGCACCAACTGCCGAGTAACATGGCGGCCCTGCAATAGGTGGTCTGGGACAGACCCAGCCCGCCATATTCGGCTGGAATCTTGATGCCGAAGGCGCCGAGCCGCGCCAGGGCATCAATGACATCTTGTGGAATCTCGCCAGTGCGGTCAATTTCGTCCGGGTCGGTTTTCCCGCGCAGGAGGGCTTCCAATTGAATGAGGAAAACGTCGCCTTTGGCCCGGTCCCGCGGGGATTGGACCGGAAATGGGAAAATTTTTCCGATGCTGAATTTTCCCATGAACAGATCGCCGGCAAAAGTCCGCGCGTGAGCCGTTTCCCGCGCAGCCTCGGTCAATTCAATGGCCGCGCGCTGTCCCGCGGACATCCTGGAAGTATCAATGGTTGTTGGTTCGTCAGCCGGCATAAGATGTTCGCTGGACAGGATGATTCAGGTCATGGATATCGGTTGGAAATCAATCCGAGTAGAATTTTTTCGCGGCGGCGGCGAGGCTTTTCAACAGATCGCATGGCGCAAAATGCGGATTGCCGCAGTCCACGAGGTTTTGCATGGCGCCGGCGATTTTTTCGGGACCCAATGAATCGGCGAAACGCAGCGGCCCGCCGCGAAATGGCGCGAAACCCGCGCCCATGATCATGGCAAAGTCCACATCCGCCGGTTCGGCGGCGATTTTCTCCTCCACGCAGCGGGCGGCTTCGTTGACCATGAGAAAGACCATTCGCTCCTGCAATTCCAAGGTTGGAATGGCCGCGGCCTTCCGGTCTCGAACGAACGCGGCCGTTTCGGGGTTTGGCCGAGGCTCGCGCGATTTGCCGTGGAGATAGAATCCGCGCCCGTTCTTGCGGCCAAGCATTTTCGCGTCGTTCATTTTGACAAGCACGGCGGGAACGTTGAGCCGGTCGCTGAAGCGGCCGGCCAGGGTCCGCGCCACGAGGAGCGCCACGTCCACGCCCACCTCGTCAACCAACCGCATCGGTCCCATGGGCATTCCGAAATCGAGCATGGCCTCGTCCAGATTTTGCAGGTTGGCGCCCGCTTCAAAGAGGTTTGCCGCTTCAATGAGCCAGGGCATTAAAACGCGGTTGACGAGAAAGCCGGGGCTGTCCTTTACAATGACCGGCAACTTGCCGATTCGCCGGGCAAAATTCGCCGAGCGCTGAACGACCTCCGGCGCGGTGGAAGGGGCGGCCACGATTTCCACGAGTTGCATCCGATGAACGGGATTGAAGAAGTGCAGGCCAACGACGCGTTCCGGCCGCCGTGTGGCGGTTGCCAATTCGGAAATCGGAAGGGCCGAAGTATTGGTGGCCAGAATGGTGTCTTCGCCAGCCAGCGCGTCCAGGCGCTCAAAAATTTTCCGCTTCAAATCCATGTTTTCAACCGCGGCTTCAATGACAATGCCCGCCCGCCGAAGCGGCGACTCCTCCGGCGCGGGAAAAATCCTGTCCATCCCATCGCGCGCCTCGCGGGGCGTGAAAAGATGGCGCTTGACGCCTTCCCGATAAATGGCGGCGATGCCAGCCATGCCGCGGCCCACCTGCTCCACATTGATGTCCCGCAGAATGACCTGCAAGCCGTGGGCGCCCAGCCATTGGGCAATACCCGCCCCCATCACGCCCGCGCCGATCACCGCGGCCCGCGCAATCGGGGCCGCTTCAGCCGGTTCGGCCCTTTTTCTGGCCCGTTCCTGGAGGAAAAAGACGCGGATGAGATTGCGGGAGGCTTCGGTTTGTGCCAATTCGAGAATGGCGTCGCGTTCGAGGGCGAGCGAGGCCGGAATCGCCGTGGATGCGCCTTTTACCGCCACGTCGAGCGCTTTGAGCACAGCCGGATAATGGCCGCGCGTTTTTTTGAGCAATTGCGACCGCACGCGCAAGGCCATCATCCAGCCGCTGAGTGGATTATTGGCAGCCCAATGGTTGGGCGGCGGGCGTTTGCCCCGCCGGATTTTCTTTGCCGCCGCCGCGCCAAGATATTCGACCGGCACGACTTCGTCCACCAAGCCCAAACGCCGCGCCTTTTGGGGCACGACGGTTTTTCCGCCCAGGATGATGTCCAGCGCGGCGGGCAGGCCAATCCGGCGCGGCAGGCGCGTTGATCCGCCCCACGCGGGGAGCAGGCCCAGCCTGGTCTCCGGGAGGCCGATTTTCGTGGCACGGTCATCGGAGGCCACGCGGTAATCGCAAGCCAAGGCCAATTCGCAGCCACCGCCGGCTGCCGCGCCGTGGATGGCGGCGACGGTGGGAATTTTCAGCGCCGCGATCCGGTTAAACAGGTTCTGGCCCAACTCGACAAGACCGCGCACCTGTGATATAGAAACGTTTTTCTCCAAGGCTCTCAGGTCCAGTCCCGCGATGAATATGGCGCGTTTGGCGCTGATGAAAACGACGCCCTTCAATTGGGGGGAAAGTTCGATGAAATCCAAGTGGCCGCCCAGTTCTTCCAATGTTGCCCGGTCAAAAATGTTCGCCGATGAAGCGGGCCGGTCGAAAGTGAGAACGCAGACGTTATCATCGCCAATGGCGCGATGGATTCGCTCCGTTTGTGGCTGTGGGTTCCGCGCGTCCGTCATGTCAAAGGAATAAAAATCCAGGCAAATGCCATTATTCGCACCCGCCCCGCGCCGCGTCCGGCTCCGCCGGCGATTGCAAAATGATTCCCATGCTTCCCAATGCCATCCACACTATCCCTCCCTGCACGGCCTTGCCAAGTTTAACCTGCGATGAGCATTCCCCATGATCATTCCCTTGCCACGCCCGAGCGATGGTCATATTACTCCATTTTGCGAAGCATGGCTTATAGATGATAAAATTTTACGAACAACTTGCGGCCGCCCTGGCGGAGAACCGGCCATTCGTCCTGGCCGTCATATCGGGTGCCAAAGGCTCCAGTCCGCAGCGCGTGGGCGCCAAGGCGCTTTTTTTCGCGGACGGCAAAATTGCCGGCACGCTTGGCGGCGGCTGCCTGGAGGCCGAAGTGCATTCCCGCGCGAGAAAGGCCATGAAATCGGGGCAGTCCTCCACGTTTCAAATGGTCCTGGACCACGACTTCGGCTGGGACGACGGCCTGATCTGCGGCGGCAGCGTCAGCGGCCTGATCCTGCCGCGGGCAGCCGAAGCGGGGGCCCTATGGCGACGACTGGTCAAGGTCACACAACCGGTCCGATGGGGAGTCAGGAATGATTTTTCCATCGCGGCGGTCCCGGAAAACGCCAACGGCCAATGGCTTTATCAGGAGACGGTTGCGCCGCCATGCAAGCTCTGGGTCGCCGGATCGGGCCACGTCGCCCAGGCGGTTGCGCCCCTGGCCCTGCAACTGGATTTCGCCGTGACGGTTTTTGATGACCGGCCTGAACTGGCCAATCACAATTTTTTTCCGCCGGAAACGCAGTTGCGCACGGGCGGCTGGCACGACTTGTTGAAGGCCGCGCCGCCGCCCGCCTCCGCCTTCGGGCTGATTGTCACGCGCGGCCATCAGCACGATGCGTTGGTGCTGTCGGAATGGGTACGCCAGCCGTTCGTGTTTCTGGGAATGATTGGGAGCCGCCGCAAGGCGCGCATCATGCGTGAACAGTTCATCAAACAAAACATCGTCACCGCCGAACAATTCGACCGGATTGCCTGTCCAGTGGGTTTGGAAATCCAGGCGGCGGGGACGCATGAAATCGCCGTCAGCGTCATGGCCCAATTCATCCAGAAGCGGGCGGAAACGCGAAAAGGATGATGGCGGCACCAAACCAAAAGAACCCGCGGAAAATGGAACGGAAGCTTAAAACGTCGTGAGTTTTTCCAGTTCGCGAACGCGGCGTTCAATGTCCGAGCGGCGAATTCCCGAGGTGCGGGTCAATCCGAAGCCTTCGCAGCAAAAGGACGCCACGACGCTGCCGTAGATCATGGCGCGGCGCAGGTTCGCGTCAATCGTTCCACGCGCCGCGGCGAGGCAACCCATCATTGCGCCGACAAACGAATCGCCGGCGCCCGTCGGATCGCACACGCGATGGAGCGGATAGGCCGGACAAATGAAATAGCCGCGCGGGCCGGACAGAATGGAACCATGCGACCCTTTTTTCACGATGACGTATTTGGGGCCGAGCCGGTGGATTTTTTTGATGGCGGCAAAGACGTTGTCTTTCTTGGTCAGTTGATGCGCTTCGCCGTCGTTGAGGACAAAGCCGTCTATGCGCCTGAGCAATTGCAACAGGTCGCCAAGGGCGATGTTCAGCCAGAGGTCCATGGTGTCGGCGACAACGAATTTGGGACGGGACATCTGGTCGAGGACATGGTGCTGGAGCGCGGGGGCGATGTTGGCCAAGAGCACAAATTCGGATGCCTTGTGCGATTCGGGCAGGTGCGGCATGAACCTTTCAAAAACGCCCAGTTCGGTGAGCAGGGTCCGGCGGTTGTTCATGTTCACTTCATATTCGCCGGACCAATGGAACGTTTTGCCCTGGACGATTTGCAGGCCGGCCAGGTCAATTTTGCGGCGGCGGTAAAGGCCGATGTATTTTTTGGGAAAATCGTCGCCGACGACGCCGACGAGTTTGACGGGTGAAAAAAAGCTGGCCGCGACCGCGGCGTGGCTGGCGGAGCCGCCCAGAAGGCGTGGATTTTCCGCCATCGGGGTTTTGATGGAATCCAGGGCCGTGGAACCGACAATAAGAACGCTCATGGTAACGCGAGGATTGAAAACAAGGCAGGATGTTAATATCCGCCACCCTTTTGAATCAATTCGATTTCGTAGCCTTCGGGCGCGTCAATAAAGGCGAACGTCGTGCCGCTGGAACTGGTCGTGGGGCCATCGGAAAAGCGGATTCCGAATTGCGCCAGATGGCTTGCAAACACCTCCAGGCTCTCCACTTCAAAGGCGAGATGAGTGAGGTCCGGCTGCACCTGCACGGAGCCGCTTCCTGGAAAATACGTGATCTCAATCTGCGCATCGCCGCCGGGCGCCTTTAAGAAAACGAGTTCCGAACCGCGGGGCGATTTATGGCGGCGGACTTCCTCCAAGCCCAGGACATCACGATAAAACTTCACCGTGCGTTCCAGGTCATTGACGCGATAGCGTGTGTGCAACAATTTGCCGACCTTGCCCATGCGTGGAGCTTAATCGGGAGCGTTTCCAATGTCGAGATGGAGCGCGGACGGCCAGATTGTGGCACGGGGATTTCAGGCGCGGAGGCGCAGCGACTTTTGGCCTTTTGCCTTTGGGAAAAAGACGGTAGGTTTACATTATGGGAAAGCGCCGGGAGGCGCGCGAACGCGCCGTCCAGTTTTTATTTCAGCACGATCTGAATCCGCCGGAGGATTTGGAACGGGCGCTGAACGAATTCTGGGAGACGCAGCGCGCGGCGGCCATAGCGGTTGAAAAAGGGGCGGCGACATGGGGACAGCCGGTTGAATTGCCGCCGCCGACGGTGGAAGAGGCGGAGACACGGCTGTTTGCCGATCCGCTCATCCGCGGCGTCATTGAACATCGCGAGGCCATTGATGAGCGCATCAAAAGCCACGCCAAAAACTGGGAACTTCACCGCATCGCCGCCGTGGATCGCAACGTCATGCGCCTGGCCATCTTTGAAATGTTGCATCGGGAAGATATTCCGCCGGTGGTCAGCATCAATGAGGCGGTGGACATCGCCAAAAAATTTTCGACGCAGGACAGCGGAAAATTTGTGAACGGGATTCTCGACAAGGTGCGCCACGAAATCCCGCGTCCGGGACGAATGGTTGAACCGCCGGAAGCCAGATGAAATTTGCCGATCTCCATCTTCACACGAAATTTTCCGACGGCACGTTTTCGCCGGAGGAGCTGGTGTTGCAGGCGCAAAAGGCCGGGCTTTCGTGCATAGCGATCACGGACCACGACACGGTGGAAGGGTGCGCCGGCGGCGCGGCGGCGGCGGCGGCGGTGAAGATGGAATTCGTGCCGGGAACGGAATTGACGGCGGAACATGACGGCATCGAATTGCACGTGCTGGGTTATTTTGTGGACACGGAAAATGAAAAGCTGCTGGCGGAGATCGCCACGTTCCAGTCCGTGCGGCAGGAGCGGATTCGTGAAATGGTGGCGCGCATCAACGCGCTGGGCGTGGGGTTGAAAGTCGAATCGGTTTTTGCGCTGGCCAATTGCAAATCGCCGGGCCGCCCGCACGTGGCCCGCGCGC
>JAGWNY010000046.1 GCA_028872915.1 Verrucomicrobiota bacterium | reverse complement strand
AATGATCCGGCGGATCATCGGCGACGCCGCCTGCAAAGCCGTTTGTGAAGGCGGTGTCGGAGGTGGAAACGGCAACGAGTTCAGAGAACGAACCGCTGCCATCACGCGGCGCGCAATAAAGCCCGGAATTTCCCGCGCGACCATTGATGGCGCCCACGTAGATATTGGTTTTGCCAAGGGCAATCGGCCCCTGGCCGGGTGTATGGCCGGCGTAATAATCATGCACGGTCGGATTGCCGGACAGCGTCGAATGAATATCGCTGGCCGAACTGGTCGCCAGATCGAGCCTGCCGATGCAACTGTTCGTAGCGGTGGTCACATCCGTCTGGTTGAAATAGAGGAAATGATTTGAGACATCCAGCGCCAGGCCCGACAGCAGCGGATAGACGCCGGCCGTCACGTCCGCCGCCGGAACCGGCATCGCATAAATCACTCTTACGCTGGCGGCAATTTGCGGGGGCGTGCCGGCCAGATTGAAGGAATAAATGTACTCGGGCGTGGCGGCCTGCACATTATTGTCAAGCACATAGACCTTGCCCATGGCCGGGTCCACCGCCACGTCGTAGGGGGAATTGAACGACGCAAAATTCGTCTGCGCCACGAAGACAGCCGCCGAGCCGGAGGCCAGGAACGCGCCGTTTCCGGCGGTCAACAAGTCCTGAACGGAAACATCGCTGGTGGGCGTTGGCTGGCCGTTGTAGGAGGCGAACCAGAGCCGGTTGGATGTTTGGGCCGGGACCTTCGGAACAAACACAGCCAGCGCAAGGAATGAAGCAAAAAGCGGAAAACGGCGCATAGGGAAACGACGAATTTTTTACGGCCAATTCGTCATTCAAAACCGCCAGGTGAACGTTGCCATGATGGCGTGAGTGGCGAAGCCGGCCGTTTTTAATTGGGTCCCATTGTCCTGCCATTTGTGGTCGCCGGTGCCCAGAAATTCGTAAGCCAGGCCCGCTTCCACGTTGTCCGTGAAGGCATACTTGAAGCCGGCCTGCGCCTGGTAAGCATAGGTCCAGTCAGTGGCGCTGAAGCTCTTGCCGAAAAACACCAGAACGCCGTTTGGGTCCGAGAGGTCGAATACGGTTGCCGCCACGCCGAAACCGCCCCCGATATACGGCTGAAAAGCGCCGTGAAACGGTTTGAAAACCACGTTGGCCAGCACCGGCACTTCATAAGTGTCCGCCGTGGCGCCGCCCGAAACAACGTTGTCGTGAATGGAACGGATGCCGTTCCAAATGACGCCAGTATCGAATTCAGCGGCAAAGGAGGGTGTGAGATTATAACCAACGTCCACCGCCCCCCGAATTCCGGTGTCAAATTTCATGTGGCCATCGCTGTAAACGCCCGGCGGGCGAATGGCGGTATCCTGCGTAATGGCCGGACCGAGGCCGACATCCAGGTATAATTTATCGAGAGCCTGGGCATGGGCGGGCGCTGCCAGCAGCAGCACGGCGCCGGCGGCGCTCAATCCAGAGGCGGTTTTTATGCTTTTCATTTTTGACTGTTGCCATCCTACGGTCCCGCAGGCGGTTGCGTCACGAGAATTATCAGCCTACACCGTCACACTGTACACGCCCGGCTCAACCAACGTCTCAATCAGATTCATGTCGGGTGTGGAATCGCTGTGCGCATAGAGGCTGACCGGCTCGTTCGCGCTCACCGAGACCAGGAAGGCGTCCGTGGCCGATTCCAGCGTGGCGCTGCTGCCCAATATATAATCCAATGAATTGCCGTAGCCGAGCGTGTGGGAAACGCTCAGGCGCGTGCCATTGGCATTTGTCATTGTGCCAAACGCAAGGCCTTCAATGCCCGCCACGTCAATATAACCGGTCGGCAAATTCCCGCTGATTTCCACACCGGTAATATAGTCAACGGGCAAAACCACCCCTGCCCGGCTGCCCGACGACAGGCCCAGGAATTGCAACTCCGGAGCCGTGACCTGCATGAGCAGGCTGCCCTGGATACTGATATTGCTCACGCCCGTCGCCCCGTTCTGAGAGTCCACCAGCGACAAATTGAAATTCGCCGTGGTGCTGTTCATCACAGCCAATTGCAGATTCCAACTCCGCGCCGGAACGGTTCCTCCCGTAATGATGCGGATGGCCGCCTGCGGGTCCGCCGCGGTTTGCGAGTCATAAACCACGGCAAAGGTAATACCGCCCGGCATTGCGCCGCCGGGGATTGGCGTCGCGAGGACTTCACGCTGGACCCCGTTTTCCGTGACGTTCAGCACCGGCGTTCCGCTGCCGCCATAGCCGGCCTGAACCGTAATGAGGTTTACATCCCCGGCAATGATCTGGCCCGGCGCGGCCCCGGTAACCGCCAGCGTGTTGAGGAGGCCGGCCACATTCAACGTTCCATCAAAATCGCCCCCGACTGTCATCGTGACAATCGAAGGCGCATTCAAAAGGGCATCGGCGGTGAATGCTCCGGCAATCGCAACCGTCGTGGCAGCGAAATTCTTCAAGGTTAGATTCCCGCCAAAGTCGCCGCCGAAATTCAAGGCCGCAGTGTTCGTGCCCGCCCCGCCGTCAATGGTGGTCACCGTGGTATCGGTTACGCCCGTGATCGTAAATGAATCGTTGCCCTGGCCCAAGGTGACGTTCAAGGTCGTGAGACCTGAATAAGCAATCCCTCCAGCGCCCATGGCCAAACCGGCCAACGTCGTGGCAGTCAATGTTCCCGATTGCGCAACCGCATCGCCGCTGTCATCCACGTTCATTGTATCATTTCCGCCGCCGACGATAAAGAGCGCCCCCTGAATTCCTCCAAGCATCCCGCCCGCCACCGGCGCATTCGCGCCCACGTCGAACGTGTCAATGCCTCCACCGACGTTGGTGATCGTCGTGACCGTTGTCGCGTTTGTGCCCAGAACGCTGACCGTGTCATCGCCCGAACCAAGCGAAATGTTCAGCGCGGCAACGCCGGCGTAAGCGATGCCTGAAGCGCCCATCCCCAGGCCAGTAATCGCGGCGCCTGTCAATGTTCCCGTCTTGGCCGCTGTGCTGCCGTTATCATAAAGATTCAACGTGTCGGAACCACCGCCAGTGATGTTGAGGAAGCCTTGAACACCATTGAGAATGTCATACACGATCAACCAAGGCGTATCGAGACCGACGAAGGCCCCGACGTTGACGGTGTCGCCGCCGCTGCCGGTATTGAGATTGGTAACGGTCTTGAGGTTCGTGCTCAAGACGTTGAAGGAGCTATTCCCCGAACCGAGGCCGATATTCATGACACTGACGGACATAAACGTGATGATTCCGCCCATGCCCAAACCCGCCAGGGTGGATGATGTCAGAAAGCCGGTCACGACGGACGTGTCACCCGAATCATCCACGTTCACGACGTTCGTGCCCGATGCGGCCAGCGTCAGCAGACGGAGCAGATTGCTGCCGCTGGTCAAAAACACCGGGCCGGCTATGTCCGACAGCGTTCCACCTGACAGAACCGGCGCCAGAGAACCAAAGTTCACCGTATTGGTCCCGAGGCCGGTGTTCAGGTTCGTTTGAGTCCCTGCGGCCGTGCCCTGGATGTTGAACGTGTCATTGCCCGGACCAAGGACGATGTTCAGAGTGGTTACGTTCGTATAAGTCAATCCGCCGCCCGTTCCCAAACCCGTCAGCGTGGAATTGGTCAGCGTGCCGGTCGCCCCGCCGGCGTCTCCGGAATCATCCACGTTAACCGTGGTCGTCGAGCCAAAAGGTTTGCCAGTAACGTTGACCGCGCCAGCAATCGTGCTCATTATCCCGCCGCGCAACGGTTCCAAACTGCCCAGGTTGAATACGTTTGTCCCAGGGCCGCCAAACAGGTTCAACGCTCCAGTGGTTGCCTCAACGTTGATGGTGTCGTTGCCCGCGTCATAAATTGATGTTATTGCCGCGGCCGTATTTGTAATCAGGAGAGTATCGGCGCCCCCGC
Source organism: Verrucomicrobiota bacterium (assembly GCA_028872915.1). GTDB lineage: Bacteria > Verrucomicrobiota > Verrucomicrobiia > Limisphaerales > UBA11358 > UBA11358. The sequence continues at coordinate 18,992 of JAGWNY010000046.1, read as the reverse complement.
CGAGGAACAAGTTCACGGCTGACATGCCGGTATAAGCGATACCAGAAGCTCCCATCCCAAAGCCGGTCAACGTGGTTGGAGTCAGGGTGCCGGTTGCATCGAGCGGGTTGTCGTTATCATAAAGGTTTAAAGTATCGCCGCCGCCGGTAACGTTCAGATAGCCCTGGATGGCGATTAGCGGCATGATCGAGATGGCATTGCCGACGGTAAAATTGCCCACGTTGATGGTATCGCTGCCAGTGCCGGTATTGAGATTGGTGACGGTCTTGAGGTTCGTGCTGCTGACATAGAATGTATCGTTGCCTGAACCCAGACTGATGTTCATTTCATTGACGGACATGAATGTGACTATTCCACCCATGCCCAAACCGATCAGCGTGGAATTGCTCAGGAAGCCAGTCACGGCGGATGTATCCCCCGAATCGTCCACGTTCAAGATATTCGTTCCCGGCGCGGCGAGGGTAATGAGCCGCATCATGTTCGTGCCGCCGATGATGGAAATGGCCCCTTGCAGACCCGCCAGCGTTCCGCCCGCCACTGGAGCGATGCTGCCGAGGTTGAAGGTGTTGTTGCCCGTCGCGCTGCCGGTCAAAGTCAGGGCGCCGGTCGTGGCCTGCACGTTGAAGACGTCGTTCCCGTACTTCCCGCCGTCCACGCGCGTCGTCCAGGACGATGTGCCGTCAATCTGGAAGGTGTCATTGCCCGACACGCCCTTGACCCACAAATTCGTCTCGCTGTAATCAATGGCAGCGCCCAGGCCCGTCACAACCGCGCCGGTTATTGTAATGTCATCGTTGCCAGTCGTGCCCATGACTGTCAACCAGTCCCCCGGCTGCCCGCCAATCACGGTGAGCACAGCCGCCAACGGGGCGTTCACTGTAAAGCTGTTGTTGCCGGACCCGCCGTTCAACGTTGCCGCCGCGCTCAAGGCGTTTACCGTGAAGGAATCCGTTCCCGCCCCGCCCGTAATGGTCAACGCGCCGCTGTTGCCGTTCACCGTGAAGGTATCATTGCCGCCGCCGCCCGTAATCGCCAGCGTTCCGCTGTTCCCGCTCACCGTGAACGTTCCGTTGCCGGCGCCGCCATTGACCGTCAACATCCCGGCGTTCGCGGCAATGTCATAGCTGTCGTTTCCAGCGCCGCCTGTGACGGCCAATGAAACCACGTTGCTGTTCACGTTGAAGTTATCATTGCCCGTCCCGCCATTCAGTGTGGTCGGAATGCTGTCGCCGTTCACATTGAAGGTGGTGGAACCGGAGGCGTTGACGGTCAACGTATCCATACCCTGGTAGCGGATGGTTGCTCCGGCCCCGTCAATCGTTGAACCGGTGATGTCAAACGTATTGCCACCGGGCGCGCCGTTGATGGCAAGCGTATCGCCGACGTAAGTGCTCGAACCGCCAAAGAGCGCCAGCGGGCTGGCCAGCGAGCCGCCGTCGGCCACGTTGACGATAAACGTGTCATTGCCGTAGCCGCCAAACGTGCTCGTTGCCGCATAAATGCTCGTTTGGGCAATGATGCCGCCCGCGCCGGTTGTGCCCGTGCCGTTCACCGTAATGGTATTGCTGCCGGGGCCGAGGTAGATGTTCAGGTTTTGAACCGCGTTGTCATAATTCAGGAAACCGCCCGCGCCGAAGGCGCTGCTGGTCAGCGCGGCGGCGGACAAAGTGAAGTCCTGGTTCTGGTTGTCCGCCCGGTCATCCACGTAAACCGTATTGGTTGTGCCCGCGATGGGTCCGGGAGAATTCGGGCCGTTATCGCCGTAAATCGTCAACGGCGCCGCAATCGTGGCCAGGCTTCCAGGAATATAGAAATCGCCGGCGGGCACTCCCGCGGGCCAGCCGACATAGAACGTGTTGTTGCCCGGTGTGCCGGGATTCAGCGTGGGTAACGTGATGCCCAGGCTGTTTATCTGGTTCACTATCGCCTGCGGAACCTGGATAATCATGCCGTTGCCCATGATGGTGGTCGGAATCGTCACGGACTCGATGTAGAACGTGTTGTTCCCGCCCAATCCCTCCACAAACAGTTGCTGGATGTTCGTGAACGTCACATTCAGCCCCGCCCCAGTCACGCTATCTCCATTAATCACAAACGCGTCGCCCAAAAACGTCCCAAAGATATAAAGTTTATTATTGCCTGCGCCGCCGTTGATGTTCACGGAATTGTTCAGCCGATAAGAATAAATTTTATTGTTCGACCCGCCAGGGTCCAGATTCGTCGTGTTTTCGTTCACCGACGCGTAGATGAAGAAGCTGTCGTTGCCGTCGTTCCCATTCAGGTTCAGCACGCCGGAATTGCCAAAGTTATAGAAGTTATCGTCCCCATCCCCGCCGTTGATGGTCACGGTCGAGTGAGTATCCAGCACGATAAACGTGTCGTTGCCGCCGTCGCCGTCAACCACCGCCGGCGCCGTGGGGGCGGTATCGGTAATGACGAACGTGTCACCAGCCTGGCCCAATGCAATGGTGATGGAGACGACGTTGGGCAGGTTGATAACCACCAGGTTCGCAAATTCAATGCTCGTGGGCGTCAGCGCGCCCACCAACGGCTTGTTCCCGCCGCTGTCATCCACGTTAATCACGTTATTGCCCGTCCCGGTGAAGTTAAGGACCCCCACGAGGCGATCCAAAATGCTTCCGGTATTCGCGGCCATGCCGCTGGTTGGGTCGGTGACAATCGGCCCGGCGTTGCTTCCAATATTCAGCGTATTGGGGCCGGTCCCCAGCGCGATATTCACCGTGCCATTCATTCCCTGCACGTTCACCACGTCCAGGCCGTTTCCAAGCATCAGATTGATCGTCCCGATATTGGAGTAATTCATCGAACCACCCGCCCCAAATACCCCCGTCAGGCTGGTTGTCGTCAGCGTGGCGGTCAAAGCCGAATTATTCGCCGAATCGTCCAGATTAATCGTGTCCGTTCCGCCAAGCCCGCCAGTCACCGTCAGCAGCGCGTGAATCGTGTCCAAATTGGCTCCGCTCCCCGCATACACTTCATTCGTCCCCGATCCCAGGTTGAGCGTCACCGGATTGGTCGCGTTTTGAACGTTGAACGTGTCGTTCCCGCTGCCCCCGTTCACCGTCGTGGCCGCGGCCGTTTTCTCTATCTTCACCGTGTCATTTCCATTGTAGGTGTTCAACACCAGGTTTTGGACGCCGCTATAAGCCACCGTTTCCGAGCCAAGTGAAACCGGGCTGCCGTTAATGGTGTAGATGTTGTCAGCGCCCGTGCCATTGATCGTCAGTGTGTTGCCCGATCCTGATCCGTTCACGTTTACAGCGTACGAGCCGCTGCCCTGGTAGTTCACCGTGAAACTGTCGCCGGCCGCCTGCCCGGTCATGTTCACCATCGAATAGAAATTCGAGTTGTTTGCCGTCAGATGGTCGCCGGCCCCCGTGCCAATCAACGTCACTTCTGTCGCCCCTTGCAGGGTGATATTATTCCCATTCACGCTCACCGTCGTTCCGTTCAATTCAATGTCGCCAGTCCCCGAAACCGATACGGGCACCGTCCCCCCGCCATTGCCATTCAGCGTCAATGTGAAGTCCGAAGGCAGGCTTTCAACCGAAAAGGACAGCGTGTCTCCGCCAACCGCCGGCGTTGATGGTGTTTCAAGGTTCACCGTCGCCGGGCCGGTGATGCTGTCCGTATAAACGGTCCCGGTGCCATTCCAATACTTCAACGTCGTGCCGTTCAGGTCGTAATGATCATAGCCTTGCTCAATAACGATGAATGTTCCCGGATCATTGATTATCGCGTTCTGCGCCGTGCCCCCGATGAACACGCCCGACCCGCCGTTCGCCGTGAACGTGACGTTGCCCGACCCGCCGATGATGGAGTCATTCCCGCCGCCGCCAGTGATCGTTACCGCGCCGCTGCCGCCGCCAAAGATGTAATGGTTTGTTCCCGTGCCCGATGTAATGGTGATGGGCACATTCACGCCGCTGAAATTCAGCGTCGTGTTGCTCGTGCCCGTCACCGCGACAATGGACGTCACGTTGTCGTACTCAACCGTTCCAGCCGGCGCTCCTGAAATCGTGGTTTGCGTTTCGGCAATTTCCGCGGGTCCGGTGTAAATGCCCGGCGCCTCAACCCATAAATCCTCGCTCCCATCGCCATTGACGCTGTGAACCGTAATCGTATAGGCCTCGTTCGCCTTCGCCCCAATCGTCGCCCCATTGAACGTGCGGTTCGAGGCGTTCGGTCCGATGTTCAGCGTCAATGTGCCGCCGCTCATTGAGCCTAACTGCGGCGGAGGCGGAGGAGCCGGGGGCGGGCTGATTTGTCCCAGGTCAATGGTCACCGTCCCCCCAACCGAGAACAGGCCCAGGTTCACGGAGACATACGCGGAAATCGAAACGTCCCCGTTGTTAATCGTCACGCTCGCCCCGATGCTCGCAAAGTCATACCCGAACGCCGTCACGCCGCCGTCCACGCGCAACGTGAAACCGTTGGGCACGTATGCGTCAATCGTGTCGCCGCTCCCGTCGTAAGTATAACTCCCAAAGTCATAGCCACCGGCAATGTTGCCGAATGCCAGCGACAAGTCGCCGTGTATGTTGAAATCATCAGACCCCAATTGAAGGTAAATGTAGCCAAAGAACGCATAATGCCCGTTCGAATCGAAATAGAAATCCACGGTCAACGTCGCGAAACCAAAGAAGTCGAAGCCCACCGTCCCCTTCGCCGAAAACACGCCGCCGCTGTATTTGATGTCAAACGTCGTGGAGGCCAGCGAGAAGCCAAACACGTTGAATGACGCGCTCGCATTGATATCGAACAGCGTCCCGTGCGTGACGGTGTACGTCTGAGTTCCAACGGTGAAGCTGTCCTGGTTGGTCGTGTTGATTTCCAGCGTGAACGTTCCTGACAACGCCAGAACACCGGGAATCACGGTGACCGTGCCGCTGCTGCCCAGAGTCAGGTTAATCTTTAACGCAAATCCGGCGTTCGACCCCGTAAAAATTGCCACGAAACCCTGAACGCCAAAACCAATTCCCATCACGCTGAACGAACCGTTGATTCCCATCAGCAACCCTTGCGGCCCCACCGACAGCGCAAACGATCCGCTGATGTCAATGATCGGATTCGAACTGCTCCCGATATAAAGGTCCCCCTGGCCCGCGATGTCAAAATACGGATTATTACCGGACGCATCCGTCGCCGGCAGGTTCACCGCCTGGCCCGCGATGCTCGTGATGTCCGTGCCAGTGGTATTCATCGAAAGCGTGAAATAAATCGAGAAGCTGAACTCCGAAACTCCGGAAATGGATGTTCCCGCCGTCAGCGTGATCTGGGCCGCAATCCCCTTGTTGTTGATCAATAGCGCGCCATCCGCCGTCAACGAAAACAACGGCGTGCCGCCCACGTCCAAATTCAACGTCGCGTTTGCCGCCACTTGCAGCCCCGTCGCCCCAACTTCCAGCACAAAATAACCGGATAAACTCAATCCCGTTGAACTGCTCCCCAACGCCAGCGTTGCCGGACTGGTAGACGTCCCGATGGCCAGCTCGATATACGGCCCCTTCGGGAGCGACAACTGCACCGATCCAATCATCGTGTCAACCAAATTCCCCGTCAGGTTGACCTCGAATGTGACGCTCCCGCTGAAGCTGAACATGTTGCTGATGCTCAACGGGCTGGAACTGGGGGCGCCAACCTGGACCGTGAGCGTAAACTCCGCCGCCAGCCCTTGCGACGTGATTTCCAGCGCGCCGGTGGCGTCCAATGTCACCAATTTGGTCCCACCCGCCGTTACCGAGAAGGCCACGCTCGCGCTGATTGCCAGCCCGCTGGAGCCAACCGCCAGATAGAAATCTCCCGCCAGTGCAAAATTATTCGAACTGTCGCCAAACATCATCGTCCCATTGGCGTGTATCACCGCATAAGGCCCCGCCGTCCCACCGCCCAGCCCGCCCTTGATCGTCGTCGTTGTGCCACTGCCTCCCGGCAGCACCGGAACCGTCTGATCCGCACTCGTGGTGTTCAGCTCAAAGTCAAATGTGCCGCTGAAACTGAATCCCGAGCCGTCCAAAGGCGTCCCGCCCTTGAACGTAATGCTCAAATATCCCGCTATTCCGCCCTGGCTCGGCAAAAACATGAACGCGCCGTTCACATTGGCAGTCAAAATCGTCTGGCTGTTCACCGTTGCCGTGATCACTCCTGTCACGTCCAATGTCGAATTGCCGTTGCCCAGACTCGTCCCCACCACTATCGTCCCCGTAATCACAAATCCCGTGCCTGGAGTGAGGTAAATCGAAAGACTGCCCGTGGCAATAACCACAACCTGCCCGGCCGCAAGCGTCGTCCCCAGATCCACGCCATCAATGCTCGAAACGCCGCTCCCCGTCGTATTGATGCCAAACTGGAAACTCGCCGTCAGCGACACCCCGCCTCCGTAATTCGTCGTCGTGCTCCCGCCCGAATTGCCGGACGTTATGTCCATGTTCAGCAACGCCACAAAGCCGGCGCTGCTTATTTGCACCGCTCCCGTCACCGATGCAGTCACGCTGCTGCTCCCAGGCAGCGTGAACGACCCGCTCATGGTAAACACCAGTGAAAGCGACAGACTGCCCCCGCTCTCACCCAGCTCGAATCGGAACTGCCCCGACAAATCCTGCCCCCCAATCGTCAATTTGCCGCTCCCCGACACTTCCACATACGGCCCCGCCCCTCCCGTGTCCGTATAAACCGCTGTCCCACTCGAATCCGTCAGCCCGCCTTGCGGCGGCCCCGCAGGAATGTCCAAGCTCATCACCGTCCCCACCACGTTCCCGCTCGAATCATAGATCGTCACCCCCGGCGCCGGTCCCGCCGTCCCTCCCGTCACCGATCCAGGCAGTGGCGTGGGCGGTATCGTGTAGGTCACGTCCTGGCCCGTCGTATTGATGACCAGATTGAATCCCGCCTGGAGCGTCATGTCTGGAATATTGCCCGTGTCAAGGCTCAACGTAATCTCCGCCGCCAATCCCTGCTTGTTGATCACCAGTAATCCAAATCCGTGGAACGTGAGAAATGAACCGATCGTCAGTTGATTGATGTTCACAAACACGTCCAGCCCCAGGCCGTTGGTCAGGTCGTTCGTGAGCCGGATGTCCAGAAAACCCTGCGCGCTGAACAGCGTCGTCCCACCCGCGCTGTATGAAATTGTCGCATAAGAGCCTGTTCCCGACGTGCCCAGAATTGTCAGGTCAAAAAGCACGCTGCCGTCAATCGTAAACGGGGTGGAATTGCTTCCATCCAGCGGCGGAGCGCTGGTAATCGGATTGGAAGAATTGGCCGGGGGCGCATTGGGCAGGTTTACCGTCTCCGAAACACCCGTCGAATTAATCTGGAACAGGATCGCCCCGTTCACCGTTAGTCCGTATTGCTGTAGTTTGGCCAATCCAGCCCCCGTCGCCACTTCCACCGCCCCATAAAATTGCGCACTGCCGCTGCCGTAATCCACCACAAACTCGCCCTGTGCCGTCGCAATGTCCCCCAGGAAACTCACGTTCAACGAACCCAGCAGGTCCAGCTTTGCCTCCGTGCTCGTCACCGTCAGTGTTACGCCACCCGAAATGGTCACGTTCGCGGCCCCGGCCGCCGAATACTGAACAAAACCCGAGAGCGAAATGTAAAATCCGGCAATGCTCGGATTGCTCGCGGTGAAGCCCGTGGCCGTGTAAGTGGTCGTGCTTCCATCCGGCAGCGTGATGGTTTCCGTGGTCTGGGTCGGCGTGGCCGTGGATGGCGAAATCAGGCTTCCATTGGTGTCTGTAAAGCCGAACGTTAGCGAGCCGCCGATGGTTTCCAGCGGCGTCTGAGCCGGAGCCTGCAACAGAAAATCAATCTCGAAACTCGGCGGTCCGCTCACCAGCCCGCTGATTCCCACATACAGATATCCGTTCATGCTGAAGTTGTTCTCAAACGTCGCCGTTCCCCAAATCAGCAGGCTCACCGAATCCAGGTTCGACGGATCAATCCCAATGGCCAGATTGCCCTTGATCTTGAAGGTGCTCTGACCGCCGGGAACGTAAGCGTCATAGAACGTCACCCCCGCCAATATCAGCAGGGGCTGGCTGTACGCCGCCGTTAAATCCGTTCCCCCGCCGCTGGATATGAATTGCGTGACGGTCTGGTCTTCCAACTGTTGCTGCCACTTCGAAATGTCGCCGACGGACGGAACAATCTTTGCAGCTATTCCCGGCAGCGCCGTCGGATCCCCGTTCGGCGAAGGCATCGTCGTGTCAAATTCCACTCCCGCGCTGAAGCCGCCAATCGCCAGTCCGCTGTCTGGATCAATAATCAGCGGAAACTGCGCGCTCAAATAAAGCGTCAGCGGGCCGTATTGCGAAAAGCCCAGGTAAATTTGCACTCCGCCCACCCCCGGTATCGTCGCCCCGCCCTCAATCCCCATGTAGAAAACAGAGGCCGCTACCGTCGTGGAACCCGGACTGGTCGGAGCCTGGCCCGTCGCAGGGTCCGTCAGCGTTCCATCCGCATTGACGATCTGGTTGTCGCTGTTGAGATTAACGATGCCGATCACAAACGCCGCACTGATCTTCAAACCAAACAAATTTCCGCTGATGCTGCCACCCGCACTGCCAATGCTCGTAATCGGAAATTGTCCGTTCTCCAGCCGCGACCCGTCAATCACCGCGTCCGTGATGGATGCGCTCACCGTCATCCCGCCGGGCAATCCCGTAATCGAAGTAATGCTTGCCGAAAGAACCAGTTTAAAATCAGCCGGGTCGCTGGCGAAATTATTCCAAGTAATCGTGAATTTCGTGATTTGAATCCCCAGCCAACTCGGCAGGTGCAAGTCGCCCGGACTGGCCGTTATGGAGATGCCAAAGCTGCCGTTATTGGGGTCCAGCGGATCGCTCTCGCTGAACTCCGCCGTCCCGCCCTGGTTCATGATCGAAAAATCCGTCACCGTCCCGCCCAACGTCAGCGCCGTCCCAAACTTCAGCGTCACCGTCGCCGATGCCACCCCGGCGTAAGGCGAACCGCTCGGCGCCGCAGGATTGACAACGACATTATCCGCCTCGATCGAGAGCACCGATGACACGTCCAGCGTCAGCGTCTGCGCCGAAACTTGCACCGCCCCAAAGTCCGCCCCCGGCGTCAGGTTCACCGAAACCGAAAGGCCCGTTGCCGACGCATTCACAATGCTTCCAAAATTCAGAGAAATCGTATCCGCAGCCACCGTCAGCGTGCCCGATTCCGTGAATGAACCGTCGCCCGCCGCCGTCACCGCAAAATTCGTCAGCGTTACCGAGGGATTCGTCAGCGAAAGAATGGAACCCACCGTAATGGAGTCGTTCAAACCCAGCGTCAGGCTGCCAACCTTGAACCCGTTCCCGTAAATGATGAGGTTCGTCAGGCTGCCCGTGATGTCCTTGGAACCGAACTTGAAGTCCAGCGTTCCGCTTCCAATCTGCACCAATTGCTGGTCCGCCGGCTGCGTTGGATCGTATGTCACCAGCACATCCGTCGAATCGGCCGTAAACACCGAACCAATTGCCACGTGGAATTGCTGCAACGTCACGCTCAACGCCCCCGTCGTCAGGTCAAACGTTCCCTGGAACCCGTTCCCGCCCGTCGTCGTCGCCGTCACGCTGCCCGTAATCGTGGTGTTTCCCGGAAACAATGTCGCCGATGCCGCCGTGATCGTCAGCGTCGGATCATGTACCCCCGTGGAATCCGTCGTTCCGCTTACATCTCCCGTGGCCAAATCAACCGACAGGTTGGAAAGCGTGGCCGAAAACCCGCTTACGTCCACCACCGTCCCAATCTTCAAGTCCTGCGTAATCGTCAGGCTGGCGCTATTGATCGTAAACGTCGTCGCCGTGAAACTCATCGAAACACTGCCGGAAGCCGAAAAGAGCGGATTCGAAGCCGGCCCGACCGTAAATGTCAGGTCCGTGGCGCCGCTAAACGCTCCGCTGCCCACCACAATATCGACTTCCCCGGACGTTTCCGTGAATTTGAACCCGCCGCTGATTTGCAGGTCATTGGTCACCCCCAACGTCAAACTCCCCAATACCTGAACCAGATATTGCTTGTAATCCAGCACCGTCGCGCCCACCGCCAGGCCCTTCCCGTTTGTGTTGGTGAACGAAGAGTCGAAATTCACCACATTCGTCGTTCCATCGCTCGCCCCGTTGATTTGCACGTTCAAGTCGCCCGCTCCCACGGTAATTGCGCCGGGCAAACCCACCGGCGCCAATGAAGTCGCCTCCGCCGAAACCCCGTAGTATGTCGTGGGCGTCGTCCCTCCGGTGCTCATCAGGGCGAGTGCCAAATTCGCATCCTTCAGTTCAACCCCCGGTCCGCTCGTCCCGTTTACCCCCGCCACAATGTCCGCCCCGCTAATCCCAACCGTCAGCAGACTTACCGATTCCGGGGTCGAGTTCGAAAGCGTTACATTCGTGTCCGCTCCGCCGGTATAGCTCAAACTCGCGCTCGTGGCGGTGATGCTCACGAAGGACGAAAAATTGACCGCAATCGAGCCGGACGCGTATTGGCTGCTCTTGCCCAACGTCAGCGAAAATGTTCCGCCCCCGGCCGTAAAGCCGCCAGGTCCCGCCGTGTAGCTCCCCGAAATTCCGTTGATCGTCGAAGTCACCCCTCCGCCCAACGTCAGGCTCGCCGAATCCGCCGTGATGCTCACCCCCGTCACACTCGTGCTGTTCACGGTCAACGTCACCGTTAAATTGTTGAACGTAATAACCCCGCCGAGGCTCGCGTTCCCCGTTAGTGACAGGTTCCCGCCACCACTGGAAATCTGCTGAATGTCGTTAAGAATCTGCGTGTAAAGGTCGCCCGAAATGGTTGAACTGGTTGTCGGAGCCAGGGGAGAAATATAAACCTTCGAATTGTTTGAGCCATTCGAATTTGTTTTAACCGATTGATTTGTAGAGCCTTGCGAAACATTTGAACCGCCGGGCGGCCCCGTCGAATTGGGCAATTGATTCAAAGTCGTGTTCGACGAAGAAGGTGAAGTTGGGACCGGGGGTTTCTGCGTCGCCTGCGAAACTGACGTTCCCGATCCACCCGCAACGGCACTGGTTTTGACCCCGGAATTGACCTGCGCGGACGGCGTGGATTGGCCATGCGACGCCTGGATCGTCGGCCCGGAATTTTCAGTCCCCGAAGTCGTGACATGCGCGGCATGATTCTGAGCCTCCACGGGCTGGCTGGCCACTCCCTCAAAAATGTCGCCCGCCGCGTGATCCGGCTGGTAGGTGATCGAGTCCTGAAAATGGCCCTGGGTTGCCGGCGCCTCCACCGTCTCAACCGGCTTATGATGAACCACCGCTTGTACCGCGAAGGCCGAGACCAGCGCCGCGTCAGCGGACAGCATCACCCGCGGCTCCAATGCCTCTAATTCAAACCGACTCTTCGATTGTCGTGATTTTTGGTTCAAATGCCTGTAAAAAAGCCTGTTAAAAGGCCGCAACCGCTATTTGTCTCATAACTGGACAAGTTTTGTCAATGGATTTCTTAATAAAAATTGAAATAATTTCACTTCATCACAAAAAACGAACAAATAAAAAAATATGTAATATGTTCTACAACAATCATTTACAACTACAATTAGATGCCAATAAATGTCAGTTGATATGGCCGTTTATTGGCGTTGCAATAGCAATCTGCAAAAACATGCAGTTCAAGTCCGCTTTATGCGCCATAATGGCGCTCAAGCGCGGACCAATTGATTTGGGTGAAAAACGGGACGTGCCGCGAGAAATTGCAATCAAGACAGCCGCGAATCCTTTCCAGGTTAGGATGTAGCAGCCGCCTGTTGAGCGCCGGATTTTGAGGCGTCATCCCGCTTCAAAAGGCTGAAAATTCGCTGTTGAAGCCGGGGCAAATCCAGCGGTTTGATAAAAAAATCGCTGGCATCCACTGAGAGCGTCCGGCGCGTGACTTCCCGCGACAGGGCGCTCATGAAAATGATCGGAATCTTTTTCGTGGCCGGCTGGCGGCGCAAGATTTCGCAGACCGAAACGCCGTCCAAATCCGGGAGCAGGATATCGAGCAGAATGATGTTCGGCTTGAACTGACGTGCCAGGCTGAGTGCATGGACGCCGTCGTTGGCCACAAGAAATTCGCACGCCAGGTCCGTCAGGCGGAATTTCAGCAATTCCACAAAATCGGTCTCGTCATCCACAATCAAAATTTTGTCCACGAATCACATTTTGACACGCGCAACGGCGGGCCGCAACGGCGCCGCCGTTAAAAACCGGTTACGAATGCGTGACGCGCTCGTTTTGAAACGGGGATAAAACTTGTCCGCCTGCTTCGCCTGTGGCAGTGTCCGCAAATGCCAACGCGACAAGGCTCCATCCGGTTATTTCGATTGTTCGGCATCACCGTTTATTTGCATTGGAGCTGGTTTCTGGTGCTGGTTTATTTCCTGACCATTTTGCATGGTGTGCCGCCGGTATTGATCGTGCTCGTGTGCGTTTCGCTCTTTGCCATCGTCTTGATGCATGAGTTTGGCCATCAACTGGCCTGTCGGCAGGTCGGCGGCCAGACGCATGACATTGTCCTCTGGCCGTTGGGCGGCGTCGCCTATGTCAGTCCGCCGCAGCGTCCGGGAGCAACATTGTGGAGCATTGCCGCCGGGCCGCTTGTCAATGTCCTGCTTTTTCCGATCTTTGGCGCGCTTTTTTGGCTGGCGGTGTCAGCGGGCTGGCAGGACACCCATCCGGAAGTCTCCGCCTACATTCTTTATCTCTTTAAGATCAACATTCTCCTTCTTTTCTTCAACCTGCTGCCCATTTATCCGCTGGACGGAGGGCAGATTTTGCGGTCGTTGCTCTGGTTCGTGTTTGGCAAGGCGCGCAGTTTGATGATTGCCAGCGTGATTGGTTTTATCGGCGTGCCGGTGCTCATCGGCATCGCGTTCTACAAGGGCAATCCCATCCTCGGCTTCATTTGCGTCTTCATTGTTCTGAACTGTTGGAGCGGGTTGATGCAGGCGCGGGCAATGGCAAGGATGGCCAACGCGCCCCGGCGGGCGGGTTGCGCGTGCCCGGTCTGCAAGGCGCCGCCGCCGGTGGGCGCGTTTTGGCGGTGCGGCAGATGCCGGCAGCCATTCGATATATTCGAATCAGGCGGGCTTTGTGCCCGGTGCCACGTGCAATACACGGCCACCAACTGCCCCGAATGCGGTAATTTGCGCCCGATCTCTGAATGGAGCAGCGCTGTGCCGCCGTATCTTTAGACCGGCGCCATGCGGTGAAAAAGGGTGGCACAGCCAGGTTGGCTGTTCGGCGGTAACCTGCCCGGATCAGGCAATTTTCGGAAGCCGCTGTTTCAATCTCAACACTGGCGCGAAGAAGTCGCCCGATTTTTCGACGCGGGCCAGAACGTTCGGCGCTTCAAATGACAGCCGGTTGCTCCCATTGGCGGCATTGGCAACCTCGTTCCATTCCAGCGGCGCGGAAACGGTGGGACGTTCGCGGGCGCGGAGCGAATAGACGCATACGGTGGTTTTGTGATGATCGTTCTGGCTCCAATCAAGCTGGATATTCTGTGGCGCGACCTCAAAGGACCCAAGAAGCCCCGGTTTTGACTTAGAGCGTGTCTGAAAAATATTCCTGACGGTCTTGCGGCGGGGCTGGCTGGCTTCGTTGCTCCCCGGTCACGGATTTATCTCGAATATGCTCCCTCGTCGCGCCTCGCCATCCAGGCGCCGCGCTCGTAATCCCATCGCCGGCCTGTTTTTCAGGCACGCTCTTGTCAAATCCCCAGGTTGGAAAGGGTGTTACTGATGTTATTAACGGTCTGAACAAGGCGTGGATGGGACTGTTCGAACCCTTCCACCGAAGAGCGCAATTCATCCACCGAACTTTTCAGCGATTTTAAGTTCCGCTTTTGGGCGCCGCCTTCCAAAGCCGCCATCTCGGACTTGAGCGCGCCGATCAATCGCAGCAACTCGGCCCGGCGGGCCGCCTCCAGCCCGCTTTCACCGCTGATTCTGGCTTCCAGTTCGGCAATGGTTTGTTCAATCATAAGGCAAAAATAACGCCGGATTCGGAAATTTGAATCCAAATTCGCCGTCCCTACCAGCGGCCCACCTTCGGCAAAGCCGGGTGGACGACCTCCCAGATGGCCTGGCAAACGTCCTCGACCGTTCCCGATCCATCCAGCACTCGAACGCGTTCCGGTTCGGCCGCCGCAATGGCCCAGTAGCCCTTGGTGACGCGCTCGAAGAATTCGCGGTTGGCTTCCTCCATGCGGTCGCGCATGAAGGGGAGCGTGGACTGGCGGATGGCCCGGCGCAGTTCGCTGATCTCATTGGACACAGTCAAGAGCAACGTCAAATCCGGACGGACCCCGCCCGCGGCCACCGCCACCACGGCCTTGACCATCTTCAAATCCAGTTGCCGGCCGTAGCCCTGATACGCGACCGTGGAATCGAAAAAGCGGTCGCACACCACGATCTCGCCGGCTTCGAGGGCGGGCCGGATGACTTCGCGCACCAATTGCGCGCGGCTGGCGTTTACCAGCAGCAATTCGGTCTCGCCCGTCATCCGCACGTTGTTCTTGCTGTGTTTGAGCGTATGGCGGATTTCCTCGCCAATGGGCGTGCCGCCCGGCTCGCGGAGCGGCCGGGCGCGATGCCCCAGCACCCGCAGCCGGCGCACCAGCAATTCCGCCTGCGTGGATTTGCCACAGCCTTCGGTGCCTTCAAAAGTAATGAACAGACCTTTCATCCAAAGGGAAAAACAGCGCCGCAGCGCCGGATGGGGCGTATTGGCTCCAATTAGCCGCAGCCATGCAATTGGCTCGGTCGTGTTTGCTCGATCTTTTTGCGCCAGGCTTTGTCGTTCGCCGCTTACAGACCCATGAAGGGTATGCTCGCGGCTCACTCCTGGCCTTGCGCAAAAATCTGCTTCGCAACCACTTCCCTCCCGACTGCATGGATACGGCCTAGATTTTTTTGGCTTTGGGGCCTTTGGGGGTGTCTTCCACCGTCCAACCCCGAGCCTTCAGCTCGCTTCGAATTTCATCCGCTTGCCTGAAATTCCTCTCCTTGCGGGCCGCCTGGCGGGCTGCCATCAACGAAACAATCTCCGCCGGAACTTTGGCGTCCGATGGCGCGCCCACTCCCAACACTGAATCCATTTTTTGCCAGGCTGTCAACGCCGATTTCGCGCCGGCGGAGCCAATCGCCTTTTCGGTCATCCCGCGGTTCAGGTCCGCCACCCATTCGAATACGGACGCCCAGGCCGCCGAAACGTTCAGGTCGTCGTCCAGCGCCCCGCCAAATTGCCGAAGCATGTCTCCCCCGCCCTCCCCGCCGGAATTTTCGCCGCCGCCGCCCGGCGCTGATCCCGCAATTTCCCGGAGTTTCTCCAGGCATTCGTCAATCCGCGCCAGGGCGGCGCGCGCGCCGTGCAGGCCGTCCATCGTAAAATTGAAGGTCTCCCGGTAATGGGCGGTCAGCAGCAACCGCCGCACTTCCCGTCCCGTAAACCCTTTGCCAATGAGGTCCCGCAGCGTAAAGAAATTTCCCAGCGATTTGCTCATCTTGCGTCCCTCCACCAGCAGATGCGCCCCGTGCAACCAATACTTGACGAATGGCTTGCCAGTGGCGCCCTCGCTTTGGGCGATCTCGTCTTCGTGATGCGGAAAGATCAGGTCTTCGCCTCCAATATGCAGATCAAACGATGGCCCCAGGATATTCATGCTCATGGCGCTGCACTCAATGTGCCAGCCCGGACGCCCCTCGCCGAACGGACTGGGCCAGAACACGGATCCATCCTCCGGCGAGCGCGCCTTCCACAGGGCAAAATCCGCCGCCGAGTCCTTGGCATAATCATCGCTGTTGATGCGCGCTTCGCCGTGCATCCCGTCGGCATTAAGCGTCACCAACCGGCCATAACGGCCGCCGGCAGCCTGGTATTTTTGAATCGAAAAATAAACCGAACCGTCCGCCGCCTTGTAGGCGATGCCCCGGCCGATCAACTTTTCGATCAGCGCGATCATCCGCGGCACGTCCTCGGTGGCCCTCGGACGATGATGCGGCGGAAGGCAGTTGAGCGTGTTCAAATCTTCGAAAAACGCCTGTTCAAATCGTCCGGTGAATTCACGCGGTGGCGTTCCTGATGCCGCCGCGCGCTGGATGATTTTGTCATCCACGTCCGTCACGTTCATCACGTGCGTCACCTCGAAACCTTTGAACTCCAGGGTGCGCCGAACCAGGTCCGCCAGCACGAACGTGCGCCAGTTGCCCACGTGCGCAAAGTCATAAACCGTCGGCCCGCAGCAATACATGCCCACCCTCCTGCCCGCCGACTCAAGCGGCGAAAATTCCTCCAGCGACCGCGACAGCGTATTGAACAATTTCAATCCCATGGCCGGCGCAAGGTAAGGCGCGTGCGTTCAAAGCAAAAGGATTTAATGGGATGAGCCGGCGCGTCTGTGTCTCCGCGGTGAAAATTGAAATTACGTTGCCGGTTCGCCGGCAAAAAACCATATTCCCGGGCAAATTGAAAATCATTTACCGACTGAAAAACCTTCTGCCCGGCGAAATCATTCTCGATTCCGACCGCCTTTGCGCCTATGCCGGCGACAAATGGTTTGCCGTGCATCAGCCTGATGCCGTGGCTCTGCCCCGCTCCGCGGCGTCCGTGTCCAGAATCCTGCGCTTCGCCAACCGCCACAAAATTCCCGTGACGGCCCGCGGGGCGGGCCACGGTTACGTGGGCGGCTGTGTGCCCGTTCGCGGCGGGATTGTGCTCTCCACGGAACGGCTCAACCGCATCCTGGAAATCGCCCGCGGCGATTTTGTTGCCGTCGTCCAGCCGGCGGTGATTACGGCTGCCCTCCAGGAAGCCGTGGAAAAATGCGGCCTGTTTTATCCGCCGGACCCCGCCAGCCGCGCGGACAATTTTATCGGCGGCAACATCGCCACCAACGCCGGCGGCCCGCGCTGCCTGAAATATGGCGTCACCCGCGATTATGTGCTCGGTCTCCAGATCGTTCTTGCTGACGGCCGGGTGCTGCGCACGGGCGGGCGAACGCACAAGAACAAAACCGGATTTGATCTGACCCGGCTCTTCGTCGGTTCCGAGGGCCTTCTCGGCGTCATCACGGAGGCCACGCTGAAATTGATTCCGCTGCCCCCTTTCCGCGCCACTTTGGCGGTCGGCTTCGAATCCATGAACGATGCCGTCGAGGCATTGCAGGCCATCCTGGGTGCCGGCTTCCTGCCCTGCGCCCTCGAATTGGCCGATCAATTCACGCTGGCCGCCGCCGCCAAATATACCGGCGACAATCGCCTGGGCGTTTGCAAGGCGCATCTTATTGTGGAATTGGACGGTCAGCGCCGTTCCGTGGCGGGCGAACTGCGAGCCGTTGCGCGCGTGATTCAAAAATGCCGCCCCATCTTTGTGGAGCGCGGCCTGGGAAATGTTGAATGCGAAAAAATCTGGAAAATCCGGCGCGTCTTTTCCACCTCCCTCAAGGCCACGGGCCTGACGAAATTAAACGAGGACATCGTCGTCCCCCGCGGCCGCCTTGAGGACCTGTTCCGTTGGACGGCCCGGTTGCAAAAGAAAATCGGCCTGCCCATCGCCTGCTTTGGACACGCCGGTGATGGCAACATTCACGTGAACATCATGCTCGATAAAGCCGATGCGGGCGCCGTGCGCCGCGGCGAGGCCGCCTTGGATGAATTATTCGCCCAGGTTATCAAGTGGCAAGGGGCCATTACCGGGGAACACGGCATCGGCCTGGCGAAAAAACGCTGGTGGCCGCTGGCCGTTTCCGAGGAACTGCGCCGGTTGCATTCGGCCCTGAAGCGGACTCTTGATCCCAACGGCATTTTGAATCCGGGGAAATTTATTTAACACTTGGGCAACATCCGCTTCAGCAATTCGCAACTTCGGCCCGGCAACTCGTGCAAAATTGTCCGCCAGCCACGCGAGGCGCCCGCCTCCGCGTTATTGGGCCGGTCATCCAGATAGATAATGTCCGCGCCGCGCCGCCCGCACAATGCCTCCATCGCCTCGTAAATGCCGGCCTGCGGCTTGAGCACCCCGGTCTCAAACGAATAAACATAGCCGTCAAAATTTCCGAAAAACGGATACTCCCGCCGGATGTGTTCCACGGCCATGTCGTTCGTATTGGAGAGCACGTAGGTGCGAAATCCCTTCTCCCGCAATGTCCTCTGCAATCCAATCATCGGTTCAATGGGTGTGAATATGTCTCCAAAGGACCCGCTAAACTCCTCCAACGTGCCTTCATATCCCGTCGCTTCCCGCACCGCCTCGTAAAACTCCTTCCGGCTCATGCGTCCGGATTCATAGTCCACAATCAGCCGCGATTGTTCGATGATTGCCTGCACTTCGGCGGAGTTCCTGCGGCTTCGTCCGGCAATTCTCCGCGCGCCAATCGCATAATCAAAATCCAGCAGCACCTTGCCCAGGTCAAAAACGATCACGGGTAAATCACTCATTGTTCAATCACCTTTCCGAAGAAAAACGGAACGCCATTCCCACATCAACCAGCCCGGCAGCGGTTATTCCGGGCGAACACGTTTGAGGCCGACGGCGTGGGCAAGGTCGTCAAATTCCCGGCGGCTGATATTTTCCAGGGCTTTGCCGGCGGTTTTGAGTCGTTCGTTGATCTTGATGACTTTTTCGGTCATGGCCTCGTGGGTTTCCCGCGTGCCGCCAACAAGCGCAAAGTTTTCGCCAGTGGTGACCCGGCGATGACCGTCGGTGTCCAGTCCGACGCCGAGGATCACATTTCCGCGGATTACCTTTTGATTGGGCTTTGGCATGAGTTCAAATTTAGAAGGAGAACGGAGCGCGGTCAAGTCGGAGGCCCGTTCTGTCGGAACTCCATGAGAATGTCCCCCTGGCAACTCGATAAGAATGTCC
Organism: Verrucomicrobiota bacterium; assembly: GCA_028872915.1. GTDB lineage: Bacteria > Verrucomicrobiota > Verrucomicrobiia > Limisphaerales > UBA11358 > UBA11358. Next base: position 99 of record JAGWNY010000046.1, on the reverse strand, counting down.
CCTTTGGCGCGGTTGCGGTAGCAACCGCGGCCACACATGGAGACATTGAACATGAGCAAGAAGGAACGGGAACGGCTGGGGGTGCTGGCCGGAGTCAAA
>JAGWNY010000045.1 GCA_028872915.1 Verrucomicrobiota bacterium | reverse complement strand
GTCGAAGTGCGCCGCCGCATCCGGACGATGTGCGCCTTCACCACCCGCAACAGTTGTGAACGCATCCTTTTCAGCGTCTTTGACCGTATGAACATTTACTGGGATCAACACCCTCTCAAACCTTTTACACAATTGTCGTGACACTACCCCGCATTGCGGGCGAACCGGAATGGGATTGGAAAACAGGCGCAACAGGTTCATTCTGCTCCGGTGAAAAAGTTCGATTACGATGTCGTGATCATCGGCGGCGGCAGCGCGGGTTATGCCGCGGCGCGGACCGGCGCGGCGGGCGGGCTGAAAATCGCCGTGGTTGAGGGCGGGCGGGATGTGGGCGGATTGTGCATCCTGCGCGGCTGCATGCCCTCAAAAACACTTCTTTACATTTCAGAAGTCCTGCATCTTGCCAAAAACGCCGCGCCTTTTGGCGTTTCCACAAAGAATGTCCGGTTCGACTTCAAAAAAATCATGGCGCGAAAAAACCGCCTGGTTGGCAATTTTGCGGATTATCGCGCCGGCCAGCTCCAAAAATTTCCATTTCTCCGCGCCACCGCCCGCTTTCTGGACCCGCACACGGTGGCGCTGGAGCCGGCCGGTGCCGGCGCAAAAGGCGCCACTGCCGTGAAAAAGCGGATTACCGCCGGACATTTCATCATCACCACCGGTTCCATCGTGGCGCCGCCGCCATTGCCCGAACTGCGCGAGACGGGTTATATCACGAGCGATGAGGCGCTGGCGCTCAAGCGGCTGCCGGCCTCGCTCATCGTTCTGGGCGGCGGGCCTACCGCGTGTGAACTGGCCCAGTTTTTCGCAAGGCTCGGCGTCAAAACCACGATCATCCAGCGCAGCCCCCATATTTTGCACGATTTTGACGCCGACGCCGCTGCGGCGCTGGAAGGCGTTTTCCGGCGGGAAGGTATTCAGTTGTTCACCGGCACGAGGTTGCTGGGCGCCCGGCGCAACGGCCGGGTGAAAACCGTGTGTTTCGAGCACAATGGCAAACCGGTCTCCGTTTCAGCCGGGGAAATTCTGTTTGCCCTGGGCCGGATCCCAAACACAGCGTCGCTGGACCTCGAAAAAGCCGGCGTGAAAACCGAACGTTGCCGCGTCCTTTGCAATCATTTCATGCAAACGTCGGCGCCGCATATTTTTGCCGGGGGCGATTGCGCCGGGCCGTATGAAATTGTCCACATTGCGGTGCAGCAGGGCGAGGTGGCGGCGCGCAACATCCTGCGTCCTGGTTCAACCGCGGTGGATTATCGGCTGCTCATCGCCGTTGTTTTTACGGAGCCGCAATTGGCTTTTGTCGGCCTCACGGAAAAAGAAGCGGCAGCGCGCGGCATAGCCTGCCTGGCCGCCAGCTATCCATTCAATGATCACGGCAAATCGCTCATCATGGAGGCCACGGACGGCTTTGTGAAACTGCTGGCGGCGCCCAAATCGGGTGAAATTCTGGGAGGCCAATGCGTCGGGCCGCTGGGCGGAGAGTTGATTCATGAAATTGTTGCCGCCATGAGCAAGCGGATGACCGTCCATGAACTCGCCGCCATGCCGCATTATCATCCCACCCTCGCCGAAATCTGGACTTATCCGGCTGAAGAACTTGCCGAAAAAATCGGCCCGCCGGGGCCGTAACCATTGAATCACGAAATGCCCCGGAGAATCGCCTCCGGCGCCAGACCGTGGAGTTTTACGATCTTGTGGCGCGATTGATGGCCGCGAATGATTTCCACCCGGTTGCGGGCGCAATCGAACGCTTCGGCAAGCAATTCAATCAAGGCCTCGTTGGCGGCGGAATCCACGGGCGGGGCCGTAACGTGGATTTTCAGTTCGGCGGCCACCGGTTTGCCGATGGCGTTCTTCGACGCGCGCGGCTGCACCTTGACGTTCAACACGCTTCCCTCCGGACACGGGTGAAGAAATTCGGGCAACGCCATAAACCTAAAGGATAAAGGCCGGGGGCTGAAGGTTGAAGGCGTTTAAATTCATTCGCAATTTTCCGGGCGCCGATGTAAAGTCTTTCAGTCAATCGTTTAACAACCAATTCGAATAGGCTTTACGCGAGAAAAATGCAATGCTCCATCTGCAAGGAAAAGCCGGCGACGGTCCATTTGACGCAGATCGTCGGCGACAAGATGCAAAAGCTCGATTTGTGCGAGGATTGCGCCAAGGCGAAGGGCGTGAATGACCCGGCGGGTTTCGCCCTGGCCGATTTGATGCTCGGCCTGGGCGCGGCGCAGGAAATCGAACAGTCCGCCGGCGGAGCGGAATTGAAATGTCCGCATTGCGGTTTCACGCAGGCGGATTTCAAAAAATCGGGCCGGCTGGGCTGTCCGGACTGCTACAAAACGTTCGCGGAAGGACTGGGCGTGCTTCTGAAAACCATGCACAAGGGCACGCGCCATGTTGGCAAAAGCCCGGCCAGCCTGCGCTTGAACCGCGAACACACGGACCGTCTCAAATCGCTGCAAAACAAGCTTGCCCAGGCGGTGGCCTCCGAAAATTTCGAAGAAGCCGCCCGGTTGCGCGATGAAATCAAACAGGTTTCGGACCGTCCGGGCGAACGCCCGGCCCAACCCAAAAACCTGGCGCGTTGAAATGAAATTATACGATTTTCTCGTCCCGCCCGGCCAGACCGCGGCGCGTCGCGGTCCCCACGACCGCATTGTCATGTCCAGCCGTGTCCGGCTGGCGCGCAATCTGAATTCATCGGCGTTTCCCGGCTGGGCCAAAAAGAACGACCGGGTCAAGATTTTTGAAACCGTCCGGCCGGCCGTCGCCGCGCTGCCCGAAATGCAGGATTCGTTTTCCGAGGCCATGGACAACCTGGGGCCTTTGGACAAGCAAATTCTGGTGGAGCGCCATCTCATCAGCCGGGAGCACGCCGCCAAAGGCTCCGGCAGCGGCCTGGTGCTCAATCGCACGGAGACATTTTGCGTGATGATCAATGAGGAGGACCATTTGCGAATGCAGGCCCTCCTGCCCGGTCTCCAGTTGCGCCAGGCGTGGACGGCCATTGACAATTTTGATTCCGCGCTCGAAAAGAAGCTCAATTACGCCTTCGACAGCGAGTTGGGCTACCTGACCGCCTGCCCGACAAACCTCGGCACCGGAATCCGCGTGAGCGCGATGCTGCATCTGCCGGGGCTGGTCCTGGGCGAACAAATCAATCCCATAATCCAGTCCGTCAACAAGCTCGGCCTGGCCGTCCGCGGCCTTTATGGGGAAGGGACCGAAGCCCTGGGCAACGTCTTCCAGGTTTCCAATCAGATGACCCTCGGCGAAAACGAAGAGGCGATCGTGGAACGATTGGAAAAGGTGCTTTCGCAAGTGATCGAACACGAGGAAAACGCACGCCTCACGCTCATCGAGAAGAAACCCAAGACCGTCTATAACCATATTGGCCGCGCTTACGGCATTCTCGCCAACGCTCACAGCATTTCATCGAAGGAAACCATGAACCTCCTTTCCCTCCTCCGTTTGGGGCTGGATTTGGAGATGTTTCCGGGCGCCGACCGTTCCGCGGTGGACGAATTGTTTTTGATCACCCAGCCCGCCCACCTCCAAAAACAGCTTTCCGACAAGCTTTCCGCCGAGGAGCGGGACCTGGTTCGCGCCGACATGGTGCGCGACCACCTCAAAAACTTCGGCCGGCCCGTCATCAAATCGCCCCCGCCGCCCGCCGCGAATTGAAGGTTAAAATTTTCGCACGTTTTGCGAAAATTTTTCAAACTCCGTTGGACAAACCCGTCGGAACATAGCATTATAGTTCACAGGTATGAGTGAAGAGTCCATGAGCAATTTTACTCCCCGTGCCCAGCAGGTTTTGGCGCTGGCGAGGAAGGAGGCCGACAGGTTTAACCATGCCTTTCTCGGCACGGAACACCTGTTGCTGGGCCTGATCAAGCTGGGCCAGGGCGTGGCCGTCAATGTCCTCCAGAAAATGGGCCTCGACCTCGAAACCGTCCGCATGGCCGTCGAAAAAAAGACCGGCACCGGCCCCGACCAGAAAATGGTGGGTAACATCCCCTATACGCCTCGCGTGAAAAAGGTCCTGGCTCTGGCCGCCAAAGAAGCCAAGGCCCTCAACCATACTTATGTGGGCACCGAACACCTCCTTTTGGGCCTGCTGCGCGAAGGCGACGGCATTGCCGCCCAGGTCCTTCGCGATTTGGACGTGGACATCGAGCAAACGCGCCAGGAAATCCTGAAGGAATTGGACCCGAATTTCACGGGCGAAGAATCATCCATTCCCGAAGCTGGCGACAAACCGCCTGAGAAAAAAGGCGAAATCAAAACGCCCGCCCTCAAAGCCTTTGGCCGCGACCTGACCGATATTGCCCGCAAAGGCGAGATGGACCCCGTCATCGGCCGCAAAAATGAAATCGAGCGGGTCATTCAAATCCTTTGCCGCCGCACCAAAAACAACCCCGTGCTCCTCGGCGAAGCCGGCGTGGGCAAGACGGCCATCGTGGAAGGCCTGGCCCAGGAAATTGGCCGCGGCAACGTGCCCGAAATTTTGCTGAATAAACGCGTCGTCACCCTGGATCTGGCCCTCATGGTCGCCGGCACCAAATACCGCGGCCAGTTTGAAGAGCGCATCAAGGCGGTCATGGATGAAATTCGCCGCGCCAAAAACATCATCCTTTTCATTGACGAGTTGCATACCATCGTCGGTGCGGGATCCGCCGAGGGCACGATGGACGCGAGCAACATCATCAAGCCCTCGCTGTCGCGCGGCGAAATGCAGTGTATCGGCGCGACCACTCTCAATGAATATCGCAAATACATAGAGAAGGATGCCGCTCTCGAACGACGTTTCCAGGCTGTAAAGGTCGAAGCGCCGTCCGTGGAAGATGCCATTGAAATTCTCAAAGGCCTCCGCCACAAATACGAAGAACATCACAAGGCCGAGTTTACGGACGAAGCCGTCTCCGCCGCCGTCAAGTTCTCGGACCGTTACATCACCGACCGCTTCCTGCCCGACAAGGCGATTGACGTTTTGGACGAAGCCGGCTCGCGCGCCCGCATCGGCACGATGACCCGGCCGCCTGAAACCAAGGCCCTGGAAGCTGACATCGAGGAGATCAAGGCTCAGAAGGAGTGCGCCATCAAAAACCAAAACTTTGAAGGCGCCGCCGCCATGCGCGACAAGGAAAAGCAGGCGAAGGAAAAGCTCGAAAATCTGCTCAAAGAATGGCGGTCCCATCGCGAGGACAAACGGGTGATCGTGGGTGAGGAAGATATTTTGCACGTGGTGGCCAAGTGGACCGGCATCCCGCTCAAGCGCATGGGCCAGGATGAAATGTCACGGCTCCTCAATGTGGAGGGTGAGATGGAAAAAGTGGTCATTGGCCAGCGCGAAGCCGTCTCGGCCATTTGCAAGGCCCTCCGCCGTTCCCGCGCCGATCTCAAGGACCCGCGCCGGCCCATTGGCGCCTTCCTGCTTCTCGGTCCCACGGGCGTTGGCAAGACCCTGCTCGCCAAAACGCTGGCCGAGCAAATGTTCGGCGATGTCAAATCGCTCATTCATCTGGATATGAGCGAATACATGGAAAAGTTCAACGTCTCGCGTCTCATCGGTTCGCCTCCGGGCTACGTCGGCTACGAGGAAGGCGGCCAGCTTACCGAGAAAGTGCGGCGCAATCCCTATTCCGTGGTGCTCTTTGACGAAGTCGAAAAGGCCCATCCCGATGTCTGGAACATCCTCCTGCAAATTCTTGAGGAAGGCAAACTCACGGACAACGTGGGCCGCGTCGTCAATTTCCGCAACACCATCATTCTACTGACCTCCAACGTTGGCTCCGATACCATCAAACGCCAGTCCACGCTCGGCTTTTCGCCCATTACCGACGAGGCCAGCTACGAAAGAATGCGCGAACGCATCATGGACGAGGCCAAAAAAACCTTCCGGCCCGAATTTTTGAATCGGTTGGACGACGCCATCGTGTTCCGCTCCTTCACCAGGCCCGATCTCATCCAAATTCTCGATTTGGAAGTCACCAAGGTCCTTGAACGCCTCCGGCACAAGCATATCCAGGTGGAATTGGACGAAAAGGCGAAGGAATTTCTTGTCGAGAAGGGGTATAATCCCGATTTCGGAGCGCGCCCGATGCGCCGCGCCGTGGAACGTTTCCTCGAAGACCCGCTTGCCGAGGAAATTCTCAAGGGCACTCTCCATCCGGGCGAGCCAATCCTCGTGACCCGCGACGGCGAAAAACTCGTCTTCAACCAAAAAGCCGCCGCCGAAGGCGCCGTCGCGAGCTGACCGGGCTGCCTTTAGCCTTTAGCCTTTAGGCTTTAGCCGTTAGCCTTCTTGAATGCAATGGCTGGAGTCCCTCGACACGCGCGTCTTTTATTTCGTCAACCACGGCTTGAGCAACCCGCTGTTTGACTGGCTCATGCCCCGCTTGAGCGGTGGCAGGGGCGTCATGGAATGGTTTGTTCCCGCCGCCGTCCTCGCGCTTCTTGTTGCCGTTTTTTTTGGCTCCGTTCGCGCGCGTCTTTGCGCGCTGATGATATTTCTGGTCGTCGCCCTGGGTGATCCGCTCGTCCTGAACACCGTCAAGCACGTCATTCACCGTCCGCGCCCCTGCATGGCCCTTCCGAATGTCATTGAGCGCCTGGGCTGCACGCCATCCGGCAGCATGCCTTCAGCCCATGCCGGCAACTGGTTCGCCGCCGCCATGCTCGTCTTTCTTTTTTACCGGCATAAACGGCCGATTTTTCTCTCCACGCTCTTCATGGCGTGCGCCGTTGCCTTTTCCCGCGTGTATAACGGCGTTCATTATCCCGGCGACGTTTTGGCTGGCGCCATCCTGGGCGCGGGCTATGCCGCGGCGCTGGCCATTACGCTCCAATCCCTCTGGAACGTTATCGGTAAAAAGTGGTTTCCGCTCTGGCATTCCCAATGTCCCTCGCTTCTCAACCCATCGGCCATTCGCCATCCCGCGTCCGCGGAACCTCATCCGCAATCCGAAATTCTTTGGCTTCGCCTCGGTGTCCTCGTCATCCTGGTCATGCTCATTGGCCGCTGGATATATTTGGCCGCTGGTGGCGTGCAACTCAGCCAGGACGAAGCCTATCAATGGGTCTGGTCCAAACATCCCGCTCTTTCCTATTACAGCAAGCCGCCCGGCATCGCCCTCATCCAATTCGCCGGCACGCGCCTCTTTGGCGACACGGAATTCGGCGTCCGTTTTTTTTCGCCGCTGTTTGCCGCCATCGTGAGTTTCATGCTCCTGCGATTTTTCGCGCGCGAAGTTGGCTCACGGCCCTCCTTTTGGCTGCTGCTTGTGGGCATGGCCACGCCGTTGCTCGGCGCGGGCGCGGTACTGATGACGATTGATCCGCCGCTGGTCCTTTGCTGGACCTGGGCCATGATTGCCGGATGGCGCGCCGCGCAGCCCGACGGCAAAACCCGCCAATGGCTTGTGGTCGGCCTGGCGATGGGGCTTGGCTTTCTTTGCAAATATACCGCCATCCTGCAAATCCCCTGCTGGGCCATTTTCCTTGCGCTTTCGCCGTTGGCGCGTCCGCATCTGCGCAGACCCGGTCCGTGGCTTGCGCTCCTTGTCTTTTTTCTTTGCGCTTCACCGGTTGTCCTATGGAATTGGCGGCATGGCTGGGTCACCGTGCGCGGCGTGGCCGACGACGCCGGGATGCAAACGGCATGGCATCCCACCCTGCGTTATTTCTGGGACTTTGTGGGCCAGGAATTCGGCCTCCTGAACCCCTTTTTCTTTATTGCCGCCCTCTGGGCCATGTTCGCTTTTTGGAGAACGAAAAATCCCCTGCGCCTCTACTTTTTCAGCATGGGCGCGCCCGTGTTCCTCGGCTACTGGCTCTTCTCTTTTCACTCACGCGTGCTGCCCAATTGGATCGCGGTGGCCATTCTTCCCATGTTCTGCCTCATGGTCGCGTGGTGGGATGAAAAATTCCGGGCGGGCTGGCGTTTCGTCAAGCCGCTTTTTGTCGTGGCCGTCGCTACGGGCATATTTGCGGTCGTGGTCATGTATCACAGCCCGTTGCTTGGCAAAATTACCGGCCGCCCGCTCCCGGATGAAAAAGACCCCACGCGCCGCGTTCAAGGCTGGCGTCAATCCGCGGCCATCGTGGAAGCGGCCCGCGAAAAGCTGGCCGCGCGGGGCAAGCCGGCTTTCATCCTGTGCGGCCACTATGGCATCACCGGCCTCTATTCCTTTTATATCCCTCGGGCGCGGAAAACCGTGACCGGAGCGGAGCCTCTTGTGTATGTCATGGAATCGGACCGCCCGGAAAACCAATTTTATTTCTGGCCGCAATACGATTACCGGCGGACGCGCAAAGGCCAAAATGCCATTTTTGTTTCCGAGGCTAATCTTTACAAACTCCAGGGCGACTGGCTGTGGCAATGGGTGGCACATCGGCCCTTGCAGCGCTCCATGCCGGCCCCGGTGTCCTTGCCGCATCACATTGCGGCGCAATTCCAATCCGTCACCGACCTGGGCGAACGGGACGTTCGCGTCAAGGGTCGCGTCTGCCACCGCATCCATCTCTGGGCCTGCTACGATTTGAAATAAATGGAGCATGGCTGGCAAGGCGGCCCGTTCGCTGATTTAGGGAGGCTCGGCGGTTCAAGATGGGCCGCTTCTGACGGTTTCCCAATGCGTCCGGAACGTGAAATGTCCCGGTTCCAGGGGCGGAAGAGATTTCTTACCACGATCAGGCAAAATCACTCAAAACCACGCAAAATTGACGGGGGCTTGGGCTGTTCATTTCCGGCCCTTCCCGATCCGGGGATGTCAAAGAGCAGGCCCGTGAGGGCTTTCGGGTGGAAGAATAGCATGGGGCGTGAAATAATGCAACAACTATTTTTAAATTTTTATCGGATGGGGGCGCGTGTCTGAATTTTCAGGCATGGAGGACGGGGAGGGGCGGAAGAATTATCAGATTGTCAGATTGTCAGATTGTCAAAGGATGCGAAGGTTGTTCACCACGGAGGCACGGAGAGCACGGAGGGCGGAGAGAGATTTTTAGACAGGATGAACAGGATGGACAGGATGATTTCACCACGGAGACACGGAGAGCACAGAGGGACGGAAGAATTGTCAGATGACGCAGGTGGACGCAGATGAAAAACAAAGGCGAAACAATTCAGCCACGGATTTGGAGGAGGAAAGCGGTGTCACGGCCACCGCACTCCACGACGGCAAGCGGTTGCGCGAACCGCAGGCATTATTTAACCACGGAGACACGGAGGACACGGAGGGGCGGCTTCATTCTGCGCCGAAAAATTTTTCAAAAAAAGTCTTGCATTAGTCCGGGAGGTATGAAATAAAGGCTGTTGTTCGGGCGGGATGTCGGGCGAAACAGGCATTCATTATGAAAAAGGCACTATTTTTTGCGCTGGCTGGGACGGCGGCGGCGAGCGCGGGACTTATCTTATCTTCAGCGGACGCGGCGCAATTGCCGTCGCCGACGGCGTGGGGGGTGGTGGCCAGGGGCGCGAACCATAATACGTGGGAGCGAACGGAGTATGAGTTGGCCCCGGATGGGACGGTGAGGCCGCGCACTGGACGCTACATGGAGTTGGCTACTGGATTGAATTTCAAAGATAAGAATGGCAAATGGACGCCATCAAAGGAAGTGATTGATCTATTGCCGGATGGGTCCGCGGCGGCGTTAAGCGGCGGTACGAAAGTCTGGTTTTCGAGCGACATTTCGCAGGGGGCGGTGACGGTGGAGACGCCGGATGGGCTGATGTTGCGGGATGAGCCGGTGGCGCTGGTGATGGAGGATGGCAAGAACTCCGTGATTATCGGGGTGATAACGAACAGCGTGGGGGAACTGGCGGCGGCGAACGAGGTGGTTTATCCGAATGCGTTTGAGGGTGTGGGGGCGAGCGTGGAGTATGTGTATCGGCTTTCGGGGCTGGAACAGGACGTTGTTTTGCAATCACAATTGCCTGATCCGCAATCGCTGGGGCTATCGGCTTCGGCGCGGGTGGAGGTGGTGAGCGAATTTTGGACGACGAACGAGCCGGAAGAGACGGTTGGGGCGGTGGATGCGGAGAGCGGGTTGAGCGACACGACGTTGAAGTTTGGGGGGACGGTGTTTGTTCCGGGGAGGGCATACACGGCGTCGGCGGGAGCGGCGGTGGGAGGGGGATTTCATCGAGGCGGAGCGCGGGTTTACAAGAACTGGCTGGACGTGCCTGAGGCGGACGGGAGCACGGCGCATTTTCTGGTGGAGGAATTGCCGTATTCGAAGGTTGCGCCGATGCTGGAGGGATTGCCGGCGGTATCGAAGGCGGGAGGGATGAAGGGGGCGGAGTTGGCGCGGGGAAGGACATTGAAGGGATTGTTGGGGAGGTTGGGAAAGAGGGGGAGTGAAGTTACGGTTGTTCCGGGGGGTGGGAAACCGAAGGTTGCCTTTCGAGATTTGTTGGGGGCGCCTCGTGCCGTCTCGTACGACAAGAAGGGGAGTTCAGAGACTCGTCACCTCGTCTCCTACGATAAGAGGGGGGGTTCAGAGACTTGTCACCTCGTCTCCTACGTGAATGAAAGGCCCGGGGTGGTTTTGGATTATCAGACGGTGAGCGGGAGTCCCACGAACTATGATTTCCAAAGCGATTTAACGTATCTCGTCAGTTCGTATTTCTACATATATGGAACCACGATCCTGGAGGGCGGAGCGGTCATCAAGGCGAGCACCAACGGACAAGTCGTGATTGACCAAAAAGGAATGGTTGACTGCCAGACAGGCCCATACCGGCCGTGCGTGTTCACGTCGTTCAACAACAATACCGTCGGAGAAAACATCAGCGGCAGTTCCGGCAACCCGAATTTCCAGGACGTGTCGTTGCCGTTTTTGACGATTAACGCGACGAACGCGGACCTTCACGACCTTCATTTTTCCTATGGCTGGCAGGGGGTTCAGTATGGGAGCGGCCCCGCCACGTTCGATCTGCGGGACTGCGAATTTATGGACGTGATTGCCCCGGTTTATGCGGATTACATTGGTTTGTATAACGACCTGATAGGTTATTCGACGGACGAGGTTTCGCAGGTGATCAGCCAGGGCGACCCGGAAATCTGGGTGGACGGAGGGCTAACGGCGGAAAATGTCACGTCGGATTCCGGGTATGGATTCATCTGGGCGGACTACGCGGGCGAGGTGATGGCGTTGACCAACTGCCTGATCACGAGCCAGGTGATAACGAACGGAGTTGGGTCAACGGTGGAGACCAACGCGGTCGTTTATTTGCCGTCGCCGTCCGTGCCGGTTTATCAGACCGTCGGCGCAGGCAGCCATTACCTGACGAACGGCAGCCCGTATCGCAATGCCGGCACGACGAACATTGATCCGATTCTTCTGGCGGACCTGCAAACCAGGACGACGCAGCCGCCGATGGTTTATGCCAGCACGAGCTTCACCACGCCGACGACTTTTTCACCCGATGTGCCGCGGGACACGAATGCGGCGCCGGATTTGGGGTTTCATTATTGCGCGCTGGATTACGTGTTCAGCAGCGTGGGAGCTTCTTCCGGCCTGACCTTCACGGCTGGAACGGCGGTAGGGTGGTATGACACGAGCACGTCTCCGGGCTACGGCATCATGTTGTATCAGAACGGGTCGGCGACGTTCAATGGGACGGCGACGGAACCGTGCTGGCTGGCGCGGTATGACACGGTGCAGGAGGGCGGCAACGGGAATTGGAAGGCTGTGGGCTGGGGATTTGGGATTTGCGGCAATTGGAGCGGGGCGAACACTGGGCCGGGGGTACCGACGCTGACGATGAATTTTCTGAAAGGCTCCTCGCGGAATTTCAACGACGATCTGTTCCGGGATGACGGGGGCAATTTTGTGGTGACGGGCAGGAACTGCGAGTTTTACGGGGAGTTTGGGGGCTTCAACATGGCGGAGACGTTCACGAATTGCCTGTTTTACCGGATGCCGCCCTACATCAACTGCGGGAGCGGGGCCAACGGCAGTCCGAGCCTGGAGATGCAGAACTGCACGGTGGAGGGGGGAAACTTCAACGCGCTGACGATACAGCATCAGGGCGGGACGTGGCCGGTGACGATGGTGGACTGCGCGTTTGACGGGACGAGTTTCAGCCTGGACACGACGAATGAATTGACGTGCGATTACGATGCGTTTGTGACGAACGCGCCGGAGCCGCCGCTTGTGGGCGCGCACGACGTGATTGTGACGAACTACAACTGGCAGGGCAGTTGGTTTGGGGATTTTTATTTGCCGGACGATGCGCCGGCGCAGGACGGGACGCTGCTGATTGACAAGGGCGACGTGGGCGCCAATGCGGTTGGTCTTTACCATTTCACGACGCAGGTCAGTCAGACCGTGGAAGGAGATTCCACGGTGGACATTGGATATCACTACGTGGCGACTGACCAATACGGCAACCCGCTGGACACGAACGGGGACGGGACACCGGATTACATCGAGGACGCCAATGGGAACGGGATTTACGATGCCGGCGATTTGGGCGATTGGGTGCTTGGCCCTTACAACGGGCTGACGTACGCGAAGGGATTGCTGGTGTTCACGCCGTTAAGGTAAAACCCAAAAAAGACTACAATTATATCAGAGATTTATGCGAACCACCTTCAAATTAATGCTCCGTCGCATCACGGTATTTCCATTATTTTTCGCGCTGTTTCTGCCAAGTTTGAGAGCGTACGGGGTCTGTACCGCAGAGATAGAATGCATCACCACCGGCGCGACTTGGAGCAAGCATGGTTTCCTGGAGTTTTGCAATCCGAGCAGTCCGGTAAAATATTACCTTGTTAAAACGGAAATCGGCGCCACCTCGGCCACTGAACTTGAGTGGAACACCGGCCCGTCCAATCCCCCGCCTATGGACGATGACTCGTTCGACAGCAACACGAAAACCGTCACAACGCTTGATGAAACGAATGGCCCCACGACGTACGACTACACCGGCACATCGACGTACTCCTTCTGCGATTACGGCTACTCGGGGACGGAAAGCGGTTCCGTGGTAAACCATGCAAACGGCCAATGGGACCAGGGCGGTATTGACGCGAACTATGATGGGGCGGGGTTGCTGACGAACGATTACGCCAATATTCCCTCCACAAATCTTACGATCACCACAACTTGCGAGCAGACGTTTGACAGCACGACGACATCCGGTTCCTGGGGAGATTCAACGATTGAAAATTCATATAACATATCGCATGACGACTCCAGCGTGGGTCTGTCAAAGCAATACACTGATGAAATGTTGAAGAGCGATACGAAAGCACTGATTCCGCCTTTTGGCACGAACTGGGAGTCTGGCGGCTCCGCAGCCGGGTATTGGTTGAGCGATGATCATTCAACTGACGGCATGGGCAGGATGAAATACCGGTTTTATGTCAGCAAATGCTATAATGAAAAGGAACAAAGTTACGAGCTCACATGGCTGGAGGTCACAGATTACCCGACCGGTCCTCCAAATATTCAACATAGGCACAAAAATTACACGGGCGATGGAAATCCGGCGGGACAATATATTGATGGCAGTACGGTGGATGTGCCGGCGCAGCCTTCCTTCATATCCGAAATCGCGCCTAGTGCGACGCTCATTCCCTCCTCGCCGCCTGGCTCCGGCGGCGCCGATTGATGGATCACAATAACCGAATTTTTATGAAAAAGGCGTTCATTATTCTGTGTCTGGCGGCGGGAGTCATGGCTCATCGGGAAGCGCTGGGCGGCTGTCCAACCTGCGGCGGCTTTTCCTCCGCGCAATCGGCGGGGAACGACGCAGGCCCGAATTTCAGTTTTTCGATGGGCGGCGCGGGGTATGGCGAATCGGCGGGTTATCTGAAATTCAGCGGCAGCGCGCCGTCGGCAACCCTTTTCACGCCCATCGCCCTTCAATTCGACGAGACGAACACGCCCGGAGTCGTCCTGGTCACCACCAACGTCATCACAACCAGTTTCGAGACCGACGTGGTGACCGAAGCCGTTTTGGTGACGAACATGCTCAGCGGCACCAATATCATCACGACGGCGGCGGGGAACGGAACGCAGGGATACTCCGGCGACGGTGGGTACCCGACCAACGCCGAGTTGTACAGCCCCGCCGGAATTGCCATTGCGGCGGGCGCCGCGAACAACTGCTATATAGCGGACACGGGCAACAATCGCGTTCGGCTCTTAGTTGGCTGCGTAATTTATACCACTGCTGGAAACGGGACGGCGGGTTACTCGGGCGACGGCGGGGCGGCAACCAGCGCGGAGTTGAACGGGCCGACCGGAGTAGCAGTGGATTCATCCGGCGATGTTTACATTGCCGACAAGGGCAACAATGTGATCCGGAAGGTGGACACGAGCGGGAACATCACGACGGTGGCGGGAGACGGGACGGCGGGATATTCGGGCGACGGCGGGGCGGCGACGAGCGCGGAGCTGAACGGGCCGACCGCGGTAGCGGTGGACGCCTCGGGAAATCTTTACATCGCGGACACGGGCAACAATGTGATCCGGATGGTGGACACGGGCGGGAACATTACGACGATGGCCGGAGATGGGACGGCGGGGTATTCGGGCGACGGCGGCGCGGCGACGAGCGCCGAATTGAGCGGGCCGTATGGGGTGGCGCTTGATGCGGCCGGCAATTTGTACGTTGCCGACACGGGCAACAACCGGGTCCGGATGGTGGACACGAGCGGGAACATCACGACGGTGGCTGGAGATGGGACGGCGGGGTATTCGGGCGACGGCGGCGCGGCGACGAGCGCCGAATTGAGCGGGCCGTATGGGGTGGCGCTCGATTCCTTCGGCAATCTCTACATTGCCGACACGGGCAACAGCATTCTGAGGCAGGTAATCGGCGGTGTTATCAACACCATTGCCGGCCAGACCGATCAATCCTCTTTTGACGGCGGCGACGGCGGCCCGGCCGAATACTCCGGGCTGAACGCCCCGGCCGGTCTGACGGTGGATGCGTTTGGGAATCTTTTTATCGCCGACATCAACAACAGTGACGTTCGTGAAATAGAGGCCAGCGGGGC
Source organism: Verrucomicrobiota bacterium (assembly GCA_028872915.1). Taxonomy (GTDB): domain Bacteria; phylum Verrucomicrobiota; class Verrucomicrobiia; order Limisphaerales; family UBA11358; genus UBA11358. The sequence continues at coordinate 8,253 of JAGWNY010000045.1, read as the reverse complement.
GTACTTCTGTGCCGTCACGGAGACCACTACGAACGTCACCGTGACCACCAATGTCGTGGTCCGCCAGATCATCGCGCCGCAGGCCGTTGCGGACGTGCCGCCGCAGCCCACGGCCAACGGCTATGTCATCAACTTTTATTATCCTTCGCAGATGGGCGCGCAAAATCCCGACGGCACGTATCAACTTTCCGGCACGCCCTTCATTACCTGGCTTGTGACCAATCCCGCGCCTTCGAGCATTGATCAATTGCAGGTTTTTGAATATGGCAACGTGCCCGACTACGGCTTGATGAAGGGCTGGACCTACACGTATTCGACCAATTCAGGCGCGTGGGCCGCCGTTTCAATGGCGGGCGTCCAGAAAAACTCCTCAATAATCACCCTGACAACCAACTCCTGGCAGGTGCTGGACACTGTGCAATACTCGAATGGGCCGGTTGTCGCGCAGACGCGCACCACCTACACTAATTTCACCTGGGGCGGCGTGGCGCCCGTCCGGGTGGCTATTGGATCGGACAGCGACCCGGAGGTCACCACGTACACCTATTGGGACCCGTCCACGTTTGGCGCCGGCACGCTGGTATTACCCGAGTTGGTCACGCATCCGGACGGCTCATGGAATTACTACGCCGGCTACGACGCGAACGGGAATCCCACAAATGTTTACTCGTCCTTTGAGGATGTCTCATCGGGGAACTACACCAGTGGTCGGGAAACCGTTTATTCCTACGATACCAACACCGTTTCCGGGAGCGGCGACAACGGGATCCTCGATCCGAACGCGCCGCGGGAGACCATAGAGTACATCGCCGGGAACGAGGTCGCGCGCAGCTACGCCGCCTTCCCGTCGGTCGGCGAGCGACTGGACATTCAATGCACGGCGCCGGGAGCGGCATGGAGCGATTCGCACAACCTCATCACCACCAACCTCTTTTACACCAGCGGCCCGAATCAATTCGCGCTGGAAGCCGTCATCAACCCAGACGGCACGATGAGCACGTACGATTATTTCACCAATTCCACGGGCGGCTATGAGACCAACATTACGGTCACCGGCCAGCCTGATTCCACTTACACTTATGTGGTGGACGGGGTGTCGAACGTCGTAGTGCTGAACAGCGCCGGCTATGACGTTTCCTCGGCCTCGTACGACGTGCGGACGGGCCTGGCGCTTTCCGACGACGTTTATGGCAATTTTGACAGCTTTGGCCGTCCGCAACAGGTGACGCACCTGGACGGCACGACCGAGGACACTTATTACGCCTGCTGCGGCCTGGACAGCACGATCAACGCGGATGGCGTGGAGACGCAATACTTGTACGACCAGGACAAACGGCAGATTGGCTACGAAAAGGTTTACAATCATGTCCCCATCACCTATTCGAATTGGCTGGACGCCGTTGGCCGAACGGTGGCCGGGGTTCGCGTCGGTTCGGACAATTCGCGCATCACGATGGGCGGGTCCGAATACGATTCCGCCGGCGAGATGATAGCGCAAACCAACGCGCTGGGCGGCGTGACGACCTACACGCGCTCGAACGATCCGAATACCGGCGGCCTGACTCGCACCACAACGGACCCGGACGGCGGAACGGTGACGGATTATTATTACGACGACGGTTCGTTGAAGGAAAGCGTGGGCACGGCGGTGCATGGCAAGGCTTATGCCTACGGCTATGGAACGGATGCCAACGGCGACACCTGCACCTGGACAGAGGAGACCAACCTGAACGCGGACGGCTCGCTCAGCTCTGAATGGACTGAAACATTCAGCGACGCAGCCGGACGGACGACGGAAATACTTTATGCGGACGGCCATTATAGCCAGTCGTTTTACAACGCCCAGGGCCAGCTTTCCAGGCAGGTTGATCCGGACGGTGTGACCACGCTTTACCAATATGATGCGAAGGGCGAACTGGCCTACACGGCCGTGGACATGGACCGGAACGGGACGATTGATTTTTCGGGCACGGACCGCATCACGGAGACGACCAATGACGTGACGACCGATCACGGGACGACGGTGCGGCGCGCGCGCACGTATGAATGGCTGGATGGGCAGTCCACGGGAACGCTGGTTTCCCAGAGCGAAACCTCCGCCGACGGGTTGAACACATGGCAGACGCAATATCGGGACGCCAACACGCCCGCCACCGGCCACGACCAGACGGCCTACTCCAGCCCCAGCCGGACGGTCACCGTTACCGCGCCGGACGGCTCTTATACCGTGAACGCGTATTCGTATGGCCGGCTGGTTTCCAGCACGCGGTATGATTCCGCGCACGGCCAAATCGGCGGCACGAGCTACGCGTATGACGCTCATGGCAGGCAATATCAGGCGACGGACGCGCGGAACGGGACGACGACGTACGGCTACAACAATGCCGATCTGGTGACGAGCGTGACGACGCCGGCTCCGGGCAACGGCCAGTCCGCCGAAACGACGACGACCTATTACAACGCCTCCCTCCAGGCCACGGACGTGGTGCAGCCCGACGGCACGAGCGTGAACAGCGTCTATCTGCCGACGGGCGAACTGGGGTTGCAATACGGTTCGCGCACGTATCCGGTGGCCTACAGCTACGATTACGCCGGGCGGATGAAGGCGATGACCAATTCATCGGATTTCGCGGGCACGAGTTTTGGCACGGGCGCGCGGGTGACGACGTGGAATTACGATGCGGAGCGCGGATTTCTGACGGGCAAAAGCTACCCGGACGGCACGGGGCCGTCCTACACCTACACGGCCGCGGGGCGGCTGCTGACGCGCGCGTGGGCGCGCATGGTGGGCGGGCTGGCGCTGAGCACCACCTACGGCTACGACAACGGGGGCGATCTGCAATCGGTGGCGTATTCGGACGGCGCGACGCCGAATGTGGCCTACACATACGACCGGCTGGGCCGCAGGAGCACCGTCTCGTGGAACGGGATCACGGACACGCTGACGTATAATCTGGCCAATGAGATGCTGGGCGAATCGTATTCGGGCGGCATCCTCAACGGCTTCTCGGTGACGAATGGCTATGATGCCGACCTGCGGCGGTTCAACGTGACGGCGCTCTCTGGCGGTTCGGCGCTGCAATCCACCGCCTACGGCTATGACAACGCCTCGCGGCTTTCGACGGTGAGCGATGGCAACAACGATTCGGCGACGTATTCTTACGTTGCCAATTCGCCATTGGCGGGCCAGATTACGTTTGCGCAAAGCGGCGCGACGCGGATGACGATGGGCAAGACGTATGATGATTTGAACCGGTTGACGGACATCAGCAACGCACCCTCGTCGGGTGCGGCGGCGACGTTCAACTACGGCTACAACGCGGCCAACCAGCGGACGAAGGACACGCTGGCGGACGGTTCGTATTGGGTTTACGGGTATGATTCGCTGGGGCAGGTGACGAGCGGGAAGAAATACTGGCGGGACGGGACGCCGGTGGCGGGCCAGCAGTTTGATTACGCGTTTGACACGATTGGGAACCGGACGCAGACGAAGACGGGCGGGGACCAGACCGGAGCGAACCAGCGCACTGCGAATTACACGGACAATAATTTGAACCAGATCACGAGCCGGGACGTGCCGGGGTACGCGGACATCATCGGGGCGAGCATCGCGACGAACGTGGTGACGGTGAACGGGAACACGGCGTATCGGAAATGGGAGTATTTCCGGGAGGAACTGCCGGTGGACAACAGTGCGGGCGCGTTGTGGACGAACATCACGGTGTCGGGCACGGGCCAGGGGACGGTTTCGGGTCATCTGTATGTGCCGCAGACGCCGCAGCCGTTTCAATATGATTTGGACGGGAACTTGACGAATGACGGGCGGTTTGCCTATACGTGGGACACGGAAAACAGATTGATTGACATGACAAGTTTGGCCACAGACCCGGATGGGTCGAAGGTGAAGCTGGACTTTGCGTATGACGCGCAGGGTCGGCGGATTGAGAAGATCGTGTCCACCTGGAACGGCTCGGCTTACGTGCCGGAATCCACGAACATTTTCCTCTATGACGGCTGGAATCTGGTGGCGGAACTGGGAGCCGACGATTCGCCGATTCGGACGTATGTTTGGGGAAATGATCTCTCCGGCACACAGCAAGGTGCCGGAGGCGTTGGCGGGCTTTTGGAGGTTTCGTACCGGGGCGGAGCCGCGACGACGAATTGTTTTGTGGCTTATGATGGGAATGGGAATGTGGCGGCGCTGGTAAACGCGGCGGATGGGACTGTTGCGGCGAATTATGAATATGGCCCCTTCGGGGAAGTCATCCGCCAAACCGGACCGATGGGCGAGGCCAATCCCTTCCGGTTCTCAACGAAGTATCAGGATGATGGGAGCGGGCTGCTTTATTACGGGTATCGGTATTATGATGCGAGCACGGGGAGGTGGGTGAGCAGGGATCCGTTGCAGGAGGATGGTGGATTGAACCTTTCTGAATTTGCAGCCAATGATCCCCTTGATCTGATAGATGTTCTAGGATTGAATTCTTTAGAGTACAGTTCGGAAGGTGAATATTATTATAACGGAAATTACCTAGACATATTTGGGAGTGGCTCAGCATCGGGAAAACGGGATTCAGCGGACGCTTGGTTTGATGAATCATTTAAAGAAGGCCGCTTCTGCTCTGGGGGGCTTTGCGATACAGGTCCGATTTTTGGACCGCGAGCACCTGGCACCAGTTCATTTGTAAGAGCGTCTGTCAAGAACACTGGTAAGTGCCCTTTGAACGTGACTTGTCACTGTGGGGTTTCCTGGAAAGGCTCGACAGCAACTCATGGCCACAGCGGCGGCTTTTCAGCCCTCGGTAACGTCCTCGGAGCATCCATTTCCGCGCACTATGAACCAACTCGGTCCGGCGGTGTGTGGAAAGCAAGCGGTGGTGGTGGCAAGGGGGCCAACGAAAGCTTTACTCTGGCACCAGGAGGGTCATATCAGTTGTACTCTGCCTATATTTCGGTGGCCGTTCCACCTGGGGCTGGCAACCAGTTTACGGCAGGAATGTCCGTGCATTGTTCATGTTCCTCCAAGTAAAATACGAATGAAAGCGCGCAGGATATCCAGTCGAACTCTCATAACTACAATAATTGTGGTTATTGGAATCGTCATTCTTGCATGGGCGAGCCGCCTTGCGATCAGGTGCTTTACGAATAGAACACCGTTTTTGCTTTTAATGTATAGCGACCTTGAAAATTACGCCCATGACCATGGTGGCTGGTTTCCGCAAAGTGACAAGGGTCCTTATGATGCTCTTCAAAAACTTTATCCAGAATATACTGCCGGTCAGGAGTTGGCCGGCTTATCCGGAGACGTCCATAACACCATTGAATGTTTGAAGAAGGGTGATCTTTTGACCTCAAATTTAACGAGTTGGGTTTATGTCCAAGGCTTAAAGAACAGCGATAACCCGAAACTTGCTATTTTATGGGAAGCGCGGGGCGGCATTTATGCAAATGGCGAAAGAGATGCGTCCGAAGGACATTGCGTACTACTGCTCAACGCAGAGGTGGGGCAGATTTCTGGTGTGGATTGGACAAATTTTTTGGAACACCAGGAGCGGCTGCGCAGGGCCGCCTTCCGCTCACATGGCGCAACCAATGCGGCGTCGGCGCCCATGGGGGGCCGACGGTGAACCGACCGCTCATGGGGGTGGAGGGCGGCGCTTCGCTGGGGCTTTGCCGCCACGGTTCGTCCGCGATCAACTGCTCTGCGGCCTACGACGTGAACACGAATGTGGCGGCGTTGGTGAATGCGGCGGATGGCACCGTTGCCGCGAATTATGAATATGGCCCCTTCGGTGAACTCATCCGCCAAACCGGGCCGATGGCGAAAGCAAACCCGTTCCAATTTTCGACCAAATATCAGGATGATGAGAGCGGGCTGTTGTATTACGGTTATCGGTATTATGATGCGAGCACGGGGAGGTGGGTGAATAGGGATCCGCTCGGCGAGACGGGGTTTGAACTTGTGGCTCACAGATCAAAGGCCGATAAAGAATCATTGAAAGACGAACTGTTTAAAGAGCGAAAGAGGGCAGCGCTGAACACTGTGCGTTTGCGGATAAATAATCCGACATTAATCGCGTTGATCGACGGAACATTATCGAAGCTCGAACCGGCCCAAAAGCTCGAGCCGGTCCAAAATGGTGACCCGAATCGTTATCTCTTTGCGAGGAATGATTCTATAGGCTTTTCGGATCCCTCTGGACTGTTTTGCTTCCCAGAGGGGCCATGGTGCTACTGGTGTGTTGTATGCCTAGTCACCTCCGGCCCGGAGGATCCATTATGCGAGTGGCCTTGCTATCGATGCGCGATGGACACGGCTAACGGCTCAAATAACTGAGATCTGGCCAAGCTGCAGGACCGAGCATGGATTGGCCAATCAAGCGTGTCAAGATGACGATGATCGAGAACAGAAATTCTGAGGCCGGGTCGCTTCTTGAGGGAGCGATAGGCGTCATCGGGCGCGCAGAAACCCTTTTTTTCGAGGCCCGAAAGTCGCAGCCCGACACGGTGCGGGAAATTTATGGCCAGATGAACCTGCCCGCACCAGCTACGCGACAGAGGTACTACAATTGGAACTGCACCGGGATGAACTACGTGCGCGTTGAAAGCTCGATTGCCATCCCCGGGAGGGAGGTGACGACGCTTTTCATCAAAAATCGGGAGGGGATTTGGGACGTCCGACCCAAGCATGCCGTCGAAGTTTCCACCATCTTCAAAAGAGACGAACTTTTAGGCACGTTCCCATTTCTTCGTCTTTATGCAATCCCTCGATATCCGTATGAGCTGCATGTTGACAGCGCCTATGGCAGCATAGACCAAATTGTCGTCAAGGGCCGCCTAAAAACGAAACCGATCCACTGTAGCGAAGATATTGCTAATGAGGCTTCATATGCGATAGACAGGAAAAGCATGCGGTTGCGTTCTCTTAACGAAAAAACGTTCGGGGGCCGCTCGCTCAACTTGAATTTCGAAAGACTGAGCACCAACGAAACGATGGACGGGAAGCTTTTTGATCTTCCGGACACGCCTAGGGTGGTAGTGTCGAGCCTGAAGGAGTATTTAGACCTAAGGCAACGGGAATCCTTAAACTCATTTTGAACGGTTGGGCCCTGCGAGCCGAAATGGCTCCCAGCTTGCGGTATTCAGCGCCAACGACCGCCTGACGAAAATGGTTGACGGGGTGGGCACGTCAATTCCAAGAGTAGCTCATTATGAAACGGCGCCCGGGCCGCCCGCCCTCGTTCCCGGCGGTCCAGGCGTAAAGCGCCTTTCTGTTACGCACTTTTTTGGCATCGTAAAAATTGCTGAATTGGCGTCGTAAGGTTTTTTGCCGTTTGGCCGCACTGCCATCGTAAATCGTAGCCGAATAGCCGCGCTCTGATCGTAAGGTTATGACATGGCTGGTTCATTTTCGGATTTTCAAAGGGTTCAGGATTTTTCACCGCACTGGCATCGTAAGCCGCCCCTTCCGGCTGGATTTCCACGCTCCCATCGTAAGGGGTAAGCGTCACGCATAGTACCTTCTTGACAGGGGGAGAGTAGCGGACCATAAGCGTCGTATCATAAACGATATGACGTTTATGACGTTGTTTGCCGTTGAACTTGCTGTTGTGTCTTGCGCCAGGCTGCGGGTGTGACTGTGGGGACTTGATGGTTGGTCATGTTGGGCAGGCGCTGAGCACCACGTATGGCTACGACAATGGGGGCGATCTGCAATCGGTGGCGTATTCGGATGGCGTGACGCCGAATGTGGCCTACACGTATGACCGGCTGGGCCGCAGGAGCACCATGGCCTGGAACGGGATCACGGACACGCTGACGTATAATCTGGCCAATGAGATGCTGGGCGAATCGTATTCGGGCGGCATCCTCAACGGCTTCTCGGTGACGAACGGCTATGATGCCGACCTGCGGCGGTTCAACGTGACGGCGCTCTCCGGCGGTTCGGCGCTGCAATCCACCGCCTACGGCTATGACAACGCCTCGCGGCTTTCGACGGTGAGCGATGGCGACAACGATTCGGCGACGTATTCCTACGTTGCCAATTCGCCGCTGGTGCAGCAGATTACATTTGCGCAAAGCGGCACGACGCGGATGACGATGGGCAAGACGTATGATGATTTGAACCGGTTGACGGACATCAGCAACGCGCCCTCGTCGGGTGCGGCGGCGACGTTCAACTACGGCTACAACGCGGCCAATCAGCGGACGAAGGACACGCTGGCGGACGGTTCGTATTGGGTTTACGGGTAT
>JAGWNY010000008.1 GCA_028872915.1 Verrucomicrobiota bacterium | reverse complement strand
ATTTCCGCGCGCGTTCGCGCGCGGCCCCGTTGAAGCCGGGTTGGGCCGGCCGTCCGGCAGCTTGGGCGCGAGCATTTCCGCGCGCGTTCGCGCGCGGCCCCGTTGAAGCCGCGCGCCGGCCGCACCCCAAACTACCGGACAACAGTAATTTCCGCGCGCGTTCGCGCGCGGCCCCGTTGAAGCGCCGGGTCCATGAGTTGCCGCAAACCGGCCATGATTATTTCCGCGCGCGTTCGCGCGCGGCCCCGTTGAAGCGAGCCGGCCGCAGCCGACCAAGGATGAGATCGCGCGATTTCCGCGCGCGTTCGCGCGCGGCCCCGTTGAAGCATTTTTACTCCCATTCGGGAACACAAATCCCGCCAGTTTATTTCCGCGCGCGTTCGCGCGCGGCCCCGTTGAAGCCCGCTCCAGGCCATCCGCATCGCGCCAAGATTTTGCATTTCCGCGCGCGTTCGCGCGCGGCCCCGTTGAAGCCCAGAACAATTTCTTCTGTTTTCATTTTTTGCCTTTATTTCCGCGCGCGTTCGCGCGCGGCCCCGTTGAAGCCCCCGTATAGTGATCACGTAACAACGAATCCGGCCAGATTTCCGCGCGCGTTCGCGCGCGGCCCCGTTGAAGCGAAGCAGGAGCAGCAACATCTCAAAGCTTCCCCCGAAAACATTTCCGCGCGCGTTCGCGCGCGGCCCCGTTGAAGCCCCCGTATAGTGATCACGTAACAACGAATCCGGCCAGATTTCCGCGCGCGTTCGCGCGCGGCCCCGTTGAAGCACGGAACATTTCGCGCGGCAGTTGCTGGCCAGCGCGAGATTTCCGCGCGCGTTCGCGCGCGGCCCCGTTGAAGCACGCGGCCAGTCCTCCCGCTCAGCGCGCAGCAAGAGATTTCCGCGCGCGTTCGCGCGCGGCCCCGTTGAAGCGTAATGTTGAAAGGCCACCTCCGGCTTGCCCTCCGGATTTCCGCGCGCGTTCGCGCGCGGCCCCGTTGAAGCCGGCCCCGTCTGTCCCATGCTTTGCGCCAGGGCCGGCAATTTCCGCGCGCGTTCGCGCGCGGCCCCGTTGAAGCTCCGACCAGGCGAGCGCGCTGGCGAACGAGGCGGAATTTCCGCGCGCGTTCGCGCGCGGCCCCGTTGAAGCGCAGCGCCAAAATTTTCATCACCAATGCGGGATCGCCATTTCCGCGCGCGTTCGCGCGCGGCCCCGTTGAAGCTTGGGTTTGTTTTTCTGGCTGTTTTTTAAAGAATGAGATTTCCGCGCGCGTTCGCGCGCGGCCCCGTTGAAGCCAAACAAGTGTGCTTTTGGCTCCAACAAGCGTATCGTATTTCCGCGCGCGTTCGCGCGCGGCCCCGTTGAAGCGCCTTGGGCCTGGGTAAGGTCAACGCTTTGTTGCCCCGGATTTCCGCGCGCGTTCGCGCGCGGCCCCGTTGAAGCTTCTTGTCCGGCGCAATCATCCTCTTTTTTATTTTATTTCCGCGCGCGTTCGCGCGCGGCCCCGTTGAAGCGATTGTAAATCGGTCCGCCCGGCGCGTATTGTGTTGATTTCCGCGCGCGTTCGCGCGCGGCCCCGTTGAAGCATTTTTATCTTGATACAAGATACGCTTATCACAGCTCATTTCCGCGCGCGTTCGCGCGCGGCCCCGTTGAAGCAACTAAAAGAAACAAGCCCAAGATCGAAGAGCGAAGCATTTCCGCGCGCGTTCGCGCGCGGCCCCGTTGAAGCACAGCATTTGGAAATCGTGTTATGCCAGATGAAGATATATTTCCGCGCGCGTTCGCGCGCGGCCCCGTTGAAGCTGGACCGATGTGCATCCCCTTATTCCCACGACCGGATATTTCCGCGCGCGTTCGCGCGCGGCCCCGTTGAAGCGGAGTATAGCCAAGAGCCTCAAGTTGTTGGCCAACGCTATTTCCGCGCGCGTTCGCGCGCGGCCCCGTTGAAGCTAGGCCGCTGTCCAGCAGCGTCTTGGCGTGGAGGTAGCATTTCCGCGCGCGTTCGCGCGCGGCCCCGTTGAAGCGTGAGCACGGTTGCGCCCGCCGCCAGGCGGACGCTGTATTTCCGCGCGCGTTCGCGCGCGGCCCCGTTGAAGCGGACACTTCGCTCCTCTGCCTGCTCCACGTCTCCACGCATTTCCGCGCGCGTTCGCGCGCGGCCCCGTTGAAGCCGCGCGGCGACGTGCGCCTCAAACACGTCAATTTGAGATTTCCGCGCGCGTTCGCGCGCGGCCCCGTTGAAGCGACGCCACCTTGCCTGAGGGGGTGCTGTGAGTGGCTATTTCCGCGCGCGTTCGCGCGCGGCCCCGTTGAAGCTGAGACGCTGGAGCCGACGGACGCGGGGTATCCGAGCATTTCCGCGCGCGTTCGCGCGCGGCCCCGTTGAAGCGGTTCAAGCCTTTTTCAAACCGTTGCCCAACAAGCCATATTTCCGCGCGCGTTCGCGCGCGGCCCCGTTGAAGCGGAAAATCCAAATCCTGCTTTCTTCCGGGAAGAATATTTCCGCGCGCGTTCGCGCGCGGCCCCGTTGAACGTACAGTCCTCCGTGCCTCCGTGGTGATTTTCTCATCCTTCGACAATCCGACAATCCGACAATCTGATAATCTGATAATTCTTCCGTTCTCCGAGTTTCCGTGGTGAAATTCTCGTCCATTCGCCCGCCGCTCAACCACCTAAACATTTTCCCCCGGATTTGCGCCCAGCCAATCGGAAAAGCGGGGCAGGGGAGTATCGAGTATCTTTTGCGCTTTGGAGACGTTCAGTGAAGTGTCCAGCGCGCGCGGAGGGCCGGGAAAATCGCGCGCGCAGCCGGGTTCAATTCTATCCGCCAGTTCCGGCCAGCGTTGGACCAATAATTGCCCCATCCGCCAGCGCGACAATTTTTCCGCGCCGGCCGCGTGGAAAATGCCGGCGCAATCTTTTTGCGCCAGTTCCCAGGTCGCGCGCGCCGTTTCGCCGGCAAAAATGGGACAGCGAAATTCGTCCGTGAACAACGCCATGCGCCCCTTTTGCAGCGCCGCGCGCAGTTGTTCATTGAAGCCGCGATTGCCGGAGGCCGACGTTCCGCAGTTGATGGAGGTGCGGACCACCAGATGCCGCGGATTGCGCAGGACTATCTCCTCCGCCGCGGCCTTGGTTTCCCCGTAAAAGGAAATGGGATTGACGGCATCGGTTTCCGCGTAATTTCCCTTGCGCCCGTCAAAAACAAAATCGGTGGAGAAAAAGATCAAGCGGGCGTCGGCGGCCAGTTCGGCCAGCAGCGCCGTGCACTCCACGTTGGTGCGCCGTGCAAGGTCCCGGTCCGCAAGCGCCCCGGCCACCGTGGAAATCGCGGCGCAATGAATGATCAGCGCGGGCGGCGCCTTCTGAAATTCCCGGCGGACGGCGGAAAAATCCAGCAAATCCAACCGCTCCCGCGTTAAAGCGCATATTTCCAGGTTTGGCGGCGCGGCGCGGACTAAATAATTGCCCAAAAGTCCGTTTGCGCCCGTGATCCAGACCCGTTTATTCTCCGGGTCCATGGCGCGGCGCGGGGGACGGCGGCAGGCGGCCGATCCACGTTTCGGTGGCGGCGTACTTCCATTGCAATTCGGGCAGATCGGGTGGATTGCCGGCCCGGGCGTGAATGATCATGCGGTCCTGGGGGCGCATTTTAGCGACCCAGGGTTCGAAGGCGCGGGCGTCGCCAAAGTTCCATTGCGCCTTGCGATAAACCGCGAGGTTCTCCGGCGTCATCAGGCCCGGCTCAAAGCCGAGCACATATCGCCAGGGCGCATTGGGATTCTTGAAAAAAGTCTCGAAGAAGACGTCCATGTCGGAATTGTAAATAATGCCACCCTTGCCCGGCAGCCAGCCGGCGATGTCCGGAGTTGAGGGACTCAGGAATGCCACGGTCAAGTTTTCGGTCCAGCGGCTGTCGCGGTCGCTGGTAAAGCCCAGGAAAACGGCGGCCGCAATGGCCAGCGTGGCGAAGAGGCGGCGGGCGGAATGGAGGGCCAGCCCGCGTTCGGAGTGGTCCTCCAATTCGAGGCCAACCCATACCAGGAAGGAGGGAATCCCAAAATCCCACCAGAAACGTTGCATCTTTAATCCCAGCAGCCATCCGATGGCCATCATCACAAATGCCGGGTTTCGCAGCGCCTGCGGCGACCAGCCCAGGCTCACCGCGCGCCATAGAAGGAGCGAGGCAACCACGAGCACGGCGGCTGTGGCGCCGTCGGAGGGGCGCAGCTCGGGTTCAAGCTGGCGGCTTACGACAAAATGGAAGACATCTCCCATGTGGCGCACGGATTGGAATAAAAAGCCGAAAGGATGGCCCGTTAAGCCGCAGCCCAGGATGCTGCCGCCGAACCAGCAGGCGCCATATATGAAGGATGAGCGCCACAGGCCGGCGAGGAAGATGGCCGCCGCGGGCAGGCTCAGCAAATACCAGGCGCCATGAATCCAAGCCGATGCCGCAACCAGCAGCGGGGTCAATATCAATGCAGCGCGGCGCGGACGGTCGTTTTCACCGCGCCACAATAAAAGGATGGCCACGAGTGCGGCATCGGTCACGAGGTAAGGCCGTCCGCGCGCGAACCGGGTGGTGCAGGCCGCGGCAAAGACCGAGGCGATGCCCAGAGCGCCAAGCCAGGCCTCCGGCCGGCGGAACCATGCCAGGGGCGCCAAAGTGACCAGCAGCATCAGGGCGATCACGGAAAAAACCACAAGGGATTGATCGTCGCCGGTGGGGTTGAGGTCATGCACCCAGCCGAGGATTTGCTGCCAGCCCGGGCTGGGATCAATCGGAAAATCGGGCCGCATAATGAGGATTTGTTGCCAGGATTTTCCGGAAATGGTTTTGGCCGCGTGTCGGAGCGCGTCATCCATGGGCAGGAAGCCGTAGCTGATGATCTTGAGGGGGACCAGGATGATGACCGAAATGGCAATGACCCAAATGAGGAGCGGGACGATGCGCTTGATGTTGGTGAAATTCATTCGGTCAATCCACCAGCCTTTTGGTCAGGTTACCGTAGGCGTCTATCCGGCGGTCGCGGAGGAAAGGCCAATGTGTGCGCGTGCGCTCCACTTGGCCCAGATCCACCGGCACGATGAGAATTTCTTCTTTGCCGGCTGAAGCCCTGGCAATCACTTCTCCGGAAGCGCCGGCAACGAAACTTTGGCCCCAGAATTCAATGCCCGCGCCGCCAACCCCGGCGATCTTTTCACGCCCGACCCGATTGGGCGCGGCCACGTAACATCCGTTGGCGATGGCGTGGGAGCGTTGAATGGTTTCCCACGAGTCATGTTGCACGACGCCGTGTTTTTTCTTTTCAGATGGATGCCAGCCGATGGCCGTCGGATAGAATAGGATTTGGGCGCCTTGCAAGGCCGTCAGCCGCGCCGCTTCGGGATACCATTGGTCCCAGCATACCAGCACGCCAATTTTCCCATGCCGCGTCTGCCAGGCTTTGAATCCGAGATCTCCGGGCGTGAAATAAAATTTCTCGTAGTAAAGCGGGTCATCCGGAATATGCATCTTCCGGTAGATGCCCAGCAGCGTGCCGTCCGCGTCAATCACGGCGGCCGTATTGTGATAAACCCCGGCGGCGCGCTTCTCGAAGATGGAGGCAACGACCGCCACGCGCCGCTTTTTTGCCAGGCGCCCAAAGGCTTCCGTCGTCGGGCCGGGAATGGTTTCCGCAAGGTTGAAATTTTTATGGTCTTCGCTCTGGCAAAAGTACTGGGACCGAAAAAGTTCCTGGGTGCAGATGATTTGCGCGCCCCGCCCCGCCGCCTCTTCCGCCAAATCCAGCGTCCGGGCCAGGTTTGCGTCCGGGTCCGGCGAGGCGGTGCTTTGCAGAAGACCGAGAGTAACGATGTTGGAACGGCTCATCAATTTGGGCGCAAAAACGCACGATGATTACGCGACTTTTTGCGCCGATGCAAGCGAGTTCGCGGGTTTGGCTGCGTCGCATCTTTCACTTTCCGATTTTGGGGATCATGCTTATGATGCGGTATCCAATTCATGAGCGCAAAGAGCCACACGCGGTGCATCGGCGTTGACCTGGGCGGGACCAGCGTCCGGGCGGGCTTGGTGCAAAACGGCAGGATTATTGCCATTGAGAAACGTCCAAGTTTCGCCGCAAAAGGCCGGCAAGCCGTGATTGACGAGATTTGCGACACCATCCAGGCCGTTCGGCAGCCGGGAGTGCGCGGCATTGGCATTGGAGTTCCGAGCGTCGTGGACAAAAATGGCGTCGTCTTTTCTCCCGCCAACATTCCGTCCTGGCGCCGCGTGCCCTTGAAAAAAATCCTCGAACGGCGGTTTCGGACACCCGTTTTTGTAAACAACGACGCCAAATGTTTTGCGCTTGGCGAGCTTGCCTTCGGCGCGGGCCGCGGACGCAAAAATCTCGTGGGCTTGATCATCGGCACCGGCCTCGGCGCGGGCGTTATCATTGATGGCAGGCTCTTTTCAGGCGCCCACGGAGCGGCCGGCGAGATCGGGCACATCCCGCACGGGGACGCCGATTTTGAGCATGTTTGCAGCGGAAGATTTTTTCAGCGCGAATTCGGCCTGGACGCCGCGGCGATTCAGAAACGCGCCGATGCGGGTGACCGTTCGGCGGCCGAAATGCTCGCGGCGTTTGGCGAGCCGTTCGCCAAAGTCATCATGGCCGTCCTTTACGCCTACGATCCCGAAATCATTGTCCTGGGCGGCGGCGTCAGCCGCGCCTACCCCTATTTCGCGCCGCGCCTCCGCGAAAAATTGAAGGCCTTCCGTTTTCAGGACGTTGTGAAAAAAGTCAGGATCGTTCCCAGCCGCAAGCCGCACGTGGCCGTGCTCGCCGCCGCGGCCCTGTGTCTGGGCGCAAAATCAAAATAGAATTTTTCCCGGCCCGCCCTTTCACGGGCTTCGGCCTTTACATTTTTCGGGCAAAAGAATTGATTGCTGTGCTAGTATTGCATGGTTGGAATGGAACCGCATATCAATAACGTGCCGTTGCGCATCCTGCATCTGGAGGATGAATCGGATTTTTCCGAACTCGTCCGCACCCTCCTCTCGCAGGATGGCCTTGCCGCCGAACTTCAGCGCGTCGAAACCAGGGCTGCCCTGGAAAAGGCGTTGGAGAAGGAACCCTTTGACGTCATCATCTCCGATTACCATCTGCCGGGCTTCACCGGCCTTGATGCGCTGGCGTTGGCCCGCAAACGCCGGCCGGACGTGCCCTTCATTCTTGTTTCGGGGACCATCGGCGAGCAGGCAGCCATCGAAAGCCTCCGGGCCGGCGCCACCGATTATGTTCTCAAGCAAAAGCCGGACCGATTGCCCTCGGCGGTCCGTCGCGCTGTAAAGGAAGCCGCCGAACGCGCCAGATTGCGCCAGGCCGAGCTGGAATTGCGCGAAAGCGAACGCCAATATCGCCTTCTCTTTCAGTCCAACCCAAATCCTATGTGGGTTTTCGACCTCGAAACCCAGGCGTTTCTCGAAGTCAACGAGGCGGCCATCCATTACTATGGCTATTCGCGCGAGGAATTTCTTCGCATGGCCATCTCCGATCTTCGCCCTCCAGGCGAAAACATGCAACCGCCCATCCCGGGCGAGCCGGGCCGCGGCGTCGTGTGGCGCCATCGGCGAAAAAGCGGCGTTATGGCGGACGTTGAGGTCGTCTGGTCGCCCATCGCCTTCCGCGGCCATTTGGCCGCCTTGACCATGGCCGTGGACGTGACCGAGCGCCGCAAGGCGGGCCATCGCAATGCCGTCTTCTCCAAGTTGAGCCATCGCCTCAGCGAGGCCACTACCGCCGCCGATGCCGCCCAAAGCATCAGCGAGGCCGCCGACGCCCTCTTTGGCTGGACCGAATTCGCCCTCGACCTTTACGATGCCGACCGCGACGAGGTTTATTCCCTTCTCAATGTCACCACCGTTGAAGGCCGCCGCGTCCAAATTCCGCCCTCCCAACAGCCCAAATCCGCCAACGCACTCATCCGCAGAGTCATGCAGAAAGGCGCCGAACTCCTCTCGCCGGAGCAAACCCAGGGCTATGCCGACGCAACCATGCTCGCGCCCGTCGGCAAAAGCGGACGCCTCGCCGGCCTGCTGCTGATCCAAAATCACACTCCCAGCGGGTATTCTGCGGAAGACCTGGAGATGCTCAAAACCCTTTCCGCCCAATGCGGCGGCGCCCTCGAACGCGTCTGGGCCGAACAGGCCCTCCATGAAAGCCAGCAGCGGTTCCGCGATTTGTTCGAAAATTCCCCGGATGCCATTTTTGTCGAGGACCTGGATGCCGCCATCCTGGACGTGAATTTTACCGCCTGCATGTTGCATGGAATGACCCGCGAGGAGATGATTGGAAAAAACGCCCTGAACGACCTCGTGCCGCTGGCGCGCCGCGACAACGCCCGCGCCGATTTCCAGATGCTCGCCGCCGGAAAATTGTCATGGGCCGAGGGCGAAAGCCTTGCCGCGGACGGACGCATCATCCCGGTGGAAGTGCGCGCGGGCCGGATCGAGTTCGCCGGCAAACCCGCCCTCCTGCTCCACGTGCGCGACATCTCCGAACGCCGCGCCTCCATTGCCGCCGTGCGCAGTTCCGAGGCCTTGTTCCGTTCCGTCTGGGAAAATTCCGCCGACGGCATGCGCCTGACGGACGAAAACGGCGTCATCGTTGCCGTCAACGACGCCTACTGCAGGCTCGTGGCCATGTCCGCCGATGCCCTCGAAGGCAAACCCTTTACCGTCGTCTATTCTTCCGGCGTGGACGCCGCCCAAATGCTCAACGACCATCGCGAGCAGTTCAGCGAACGCGCCCGCCAACGAAAAACCCAGCAGCAGCACGTTCTCCACGATGGCCGTTCGCTCGCCTTCGAAATCACCGATTCCTTCATCGAAATGCAGGGCCGCTCCCTCCTCATGCTCAGCCTCTTGCGCGACGTTACAGCCCAACGGCGTCTCGAGGAACAACTCCGCCAGGCCCAAAAGATGGAGGCCATTGGCCAGCTCGCCGGCGGCGTCGCCCACGATTTCAACAATATCCTCACCGTCATTCATGGCCACGCTTCCCTCCTGGCCATGGCCGAGCTGCCCGAAAATTCCTCCCGCTCAGCCCAGCAGATCATGCAGGCAGCCGAACGGGCCGCCGGACTCACCCGCCAATTGCTGACCTTCAGCCGCCGCCAATTGATCCAGCCACGGCGCCTGGACATGAACAAGGTCGTCGGCAATATGACCGACATGCTCGGCCGCATCCTCGGCGAAGACGTTACGCTCGAGTTAAATTACTCCAAGGACCCCGCCTGGGTCGAGGCGGACGCCGGAATGATGGAACAGGTCTTGTTGAATCTCGCCGTCAACGCGCGCGATGCCATGCCCCGCGGCGGAAAACTGTCCGTTCGCATCGCCATCGTGAACGTGGATGAGGCCCAGGCCCAGCGCCATGCCGAGGCCCGTCCCGGACAATTCGTGTGCGTGAGCAAGTCCGACACCGGCTGCGGCATTTCTCCGGAAAATCTGCCCCGTATTTTCGAGCCATTCTTCACCACCAAAGACATCGGCAAAGGCACGGGGCTGGGCCTGGCCACCGTCTATGGCATCGTGAAGCAACACCAGGGATGGGTGGAAGTGGAGAGCGCGGTCGGCAAGGGCACGACCTTTCGCATCTACATCCCGCGCGTCCAGCGCGAACCCGCCTCCGAAAAGCCCACCACCCGCGTGACCGTTCGCGGCGGCCACGAAGGCATCCTCGTGGTCGAGGACGAAAAGCCGGTGCGCGAGCTGGTGGCCCGTGTTCTCGAAAAACACGGTTATGAGGTCTTCCACGCTTCCAGCGCCGAGGAAGCCCTTCAAATTTGGGATGAACACCGCGACGTCGTCCAGTTGCTCCTTACCGACTTGATCATGCCCGGCTCGATGAACGGGCGCGAACTGGCCGAAAAATTGTGGCAGCAACGGCCCGGACTCAAAGTCGTCTTCACCAGCGGCTACAGCGCCGATATCGTCGGAAAGGATTTCAAACTCGAACCGGACGTGAACTTCCTTCAAAAGCCGTATCATCCCCAAACCCTCGCCCTCACGGTCCGGCGCTGCCTGGACAGCGACAAAAAACCCCCGCCGAAATAAAAAACCCGCGCCGATACAAGTAAAAATCCGCCGCCGAAGCCCGGCCTGGCTGGCCCCGCAACCACAACCGTCGTCATCCCCATCCATGGGTATATGGGCATTGAAGGCGGTGGAAAAATGCCCGGCAACCCAAATTAGCTGCAAATACCCCCGGTTGACTGCAAATGGTGATGAGCGGCGACAGGCGCGAGAGGGCCGGGCGGGGGAAAGGATTTTTTTTGGCGCGAATGGGGCGGCAGGGCAATCGCCTGCCAGCCAACGGGATGGCGCCGGCTCAGCCAGTCTCACGGCCTTGCTCACACTACACCTCCATTAAACATCGCATGGCTCGCACGCGGGGCGCATTTATGGCGTCTCACGGTCTTGCTCATACCAGGCCGGAAACGTGCAGTTGGCTCGGTTGGTCCCGGCCAGGCTCCATCAAGCCACCGAGGTTCCAACGGCGCCACCGGCGTGCTCCCGGATTCCATCTTGCTCGTTACGGCAGTTCCATCCATTACGGCAGTTCCATCCATTACGACAGTCCCATTCATTACGACGACGTCGGCTGCCGGGACGCCGACCTCTTCGGCGCCCATCTTGTTCGTTACGACAGTTGCATTCATTACTACAGTTGCATTAAACCACGGGGATCGAAGAAAGTCCATGAAAAGTTATTTAACTGGATTTATCGCGGAAGCTCCTGCACGGGAACGGGTTCCAAAAAGTTATGTAACTGATTTGGCCCAAGTTGAATAACTTTTTTGGGAATTTCAACGCGAACACAGCGCATTTCACCCCCGCGCCACGGAGGACACGGAGGGGCGGAAAGAGATTTTAGACAGGATGAACAGGATGAAAAGCAAAGGCGGAACATTTCAGCCACAGATTTTTGGGGAAAGCGGTGTCACGGCCACCGCACTCCACGACGGCAAGCGGTTGCGCAAACGACTTTCACCACGGAGGCACGGAGGACAGGGAGGGGTGGACGGAGATTTTAGACAGGATGAACAGGATAACCAGGGCTTCAGCCGGATTTTTCCTCTGTTCGCCACGCCTCCGTTTTCCGTGGGAAACAATTCGGCCTTCAACCTTTTGCGTTTTCCTTTCCCCGATGGCGCTCCCGCCCGGAATCGAACCGGGATCAGCCGCTTAGAAGGCGGCGGCTCTGTCCGCTTGAGCTACGGGAGCCTTACGCCGCCAGCATAGCATTCCGGCAGGGCGGCACAAGCTCGCGTCCGATTCGTTCGGGGCGATGAAGGGCGCGGAAAGTCAGCCCATCTTCAGAAATTCGGCCTCGTCAATGACTTTGACGCCAAGCTGCCGCGCCTTTTCCAGTTTCGATCCTGCTTCCGCCCCCGCAAGCAGAAAATCGGTGTTGCCGCTCACGCTGCCGGTGACCTTGCCGCCGAGGGATTCGATCCGGGCGGAGGCTTGTTCGCGGGTCATCGTTGGAAGCGTTCCTGTCAGGACAAACGATTTTCCGGCGAGCGGCAGGGCGTCGGTCCGTCCGGCTGACACTTTTTCGACCGCCGGATGGACGCCGAGGGCTTTCATCCGCGCCAAAATTTCGCGACCCGCGGAGGATGCGAAAAAATCCAGGACGCTTTTGGCCACCACGGGTCCGATCCGGGTGACGATGCCGCGGTCCCGGCGTTTGCCTGCTTCGGCTTTGTTTTGGGATGGCGCGGCGAAACCGGCCTGGAGGAGCCGGTTGGCGGCCTCCGCGGTTTTGTCCTTGAGCGGCTGGCAACGGTCCAGATGATCGCGGCGCAGGGAAGGCAGGCGCGAGAGGTTGTCGTGATAATCCAAAACGTCCTTGAGCAGGGGCGAGCTGGAAACGTCTTCAATGGTCTGATGGAAGAGCGCGAGGTCGCGCGCGGTGGCTTTGCCGACGTCAGGAATGGCAAGGGCAAAGAGCCAGCGCGAGAGCGGGGCCGTCCGTGCGCGCTCGATGGCGTGAAGGGCCTTGGCGGCGTTTTTTGCGCCGAAAACGCGGGGCGCATCGGCGGCGCCCAGATTCAACGCGGCCAAAACCTCCGCTTTCAACCCAAAGAGGTCGAGCGGTTCACGGACAAGGTTTCGCTCCACGAGTTTATCGGCCACAATGCCGCCAATACTTTCGATGTCGAGCGCGCCGCGAGCGGCAAAAAACTCGAGGCGCCGCGTCGCCTGGGCGGGGCATTGGATGTTTTCGCAACGCCAGACGACGTACTTTGGGTCGCGGGAAACAGGGCCGCCGCAAACGGGGCATTTGCCATGAATGTGGGCGGCAAAATCGAATGGAGCGGCTCCGGCGGGGCGCTTTTCCGGAACCACGCCCACGACGGCTGGAATCACTTCGCCTGCCTTTTCGATGAGCACCGCGTCGCCAATGCGAATGTCCTTGCGTTTGATTTCGTCCTCGTTGTGGAGGGTGGCGCGGCTGATGGTGCTGCCGGCCAGGAAAACGGGATCGAGTTCCGCGACGGGAGTCAACGCGCCGGTGCGGCCGACCTGGATGGTAATGCCGCGGAGCCGGGTTTGGGCGCGTTCGGCGGCGTATTTATAGGCAATGGCCCAACGCGGGGCCTTGGCGGTAAAGCCGGCGCGCTCGCGCTGCGCGAAGTCATTCAACTTGATGACGGCGCCGTCGGTTTCGTATGGAAAACCCCGGCGCAGGCGGTCCAGTTCGTCAATCGCCGCCATCAATTCGTCGGCGGAATGACAACGCCAGATTTTTTGCGGCGTCTTGAATCCGAGCGATTTGAGCCAGTCGAGCGCGTCGGCGTGGGTTGCCGGATGCGGGCCATTTTCGAGCTTGCCCAGCCCGTAAAAAACAACGTCCAAGGGACGTTTGGCGACAATGCGCGGGTCGAGTTGTTTGAGGGAGCCGGCGGCGGCGTTTCGCGGGTTGGCAAAAACCTCGGCGCCGGCGGCCTGGCGTTCGGCGTTCAACTTTTCAAAACCGGATTTTGTCAAAAAGACTTCGCCGCGCGCTTCCAGAAAGCCAGGATGGTTCAACTTCATGGGCACGGAGCGGATGGTCTTCAAATTGGCGGTGATGTCGTCGCCGGTCATGCCATCGCCGCGCGTGGCGCCAATTGCCAGCCGGCCCTCTTGGTAGCGGAGACTCACGGCGACGCCGTCCACCTTGGGTTCGACGGCCCATTCGAGCGTCTCACCGGGGAGCAGTTTGTGGATGCGTTTGACGAAGTTCACGACTTCCTCGCGCGAGTAGGTATTGTCGAGGCTCAACATGGGCAGCAAATGCCGGACGGGCCGGAACGCCTTCAGCGGTTCGCCACCGACCCGCTGGGTGGGGGAATCCGGGGTGACGAGTTCCGGAAAATTCGCCTCGAGGTCGAGCAAATCGTGAGAGAGCCGGTCGTAGTCGCGGTCGGAGATGACGGGTTTTGCCTCGACATAATAGGCGAGGTCGTGGCGGCGAATTTCGGCAACAAGCCGGTCGTGGCGTTTTTTGGCCTCGGCGGGCGTCATGCGAGGATATGTAATAAAAAGACGGGAAAAAGCAATGAGCACTTGCGGCGCTTGCCGCATTTTACTGGACTGAAGGCGGGAGACGGTGCATGGTGGGTATTGCGGAAGAGATTGCCGCAAGCGGCTCAGAAATTCGACATGAAATGAACTCACGCGACATACGGCTGGACACGTTGCGCGGCTGCTTTTTGCTTTTGATGGCGGCCGTTCACGTTCCCACGCCGGTCTCACACGCGCTGCAGGAGCCGTTGGGATGCAATGGAGCGGCGGAAGGATTTATCTTTTTAAGCGCGTGCCTTGCGGGGCTGGTATATGGGCGGCGCTACATGCGAACGGATTGGGGAGAGATGTCTGGACGGGTATGGGGCCGCGTGAAGTGGATTTATCTGGTTCACGTGGCCTTGCTTTTGCCCATTGCGTTGATCGCGTGGATGTTCAGCGACCGCGTGGCGCCATTTGCGAACCATTTTCATGATTTCCTGGTTCATCCCTGGGGCGCGCTGGCGCTGATGCCGCTCCTTTTGCATCAGCCGCCGCTGTTTGATATTCTGCCGCTTTACATCATTTTTCTTGGGATCACGCCGTTCATCCTGGCGTTGGCGCGGCGGTGCGGATGGGCCGGGGTTTTGGGCGTTTCGGCCCTGATATGGCTGGTGGTGCAGGGGCGGCTGGACGCGCGGGTCGTGGGCGACCCGTCGCGCTGGCTGCCATTGCAACTTGGTTCCTTTGATTTGCTGGCGTGGCAATTTTTATGGATATGCGGCGTGGCGGTTGGAGAGACGTCGCTTCGGCGTCCGCTGATTTCTCCAAAGCTTCGGAGCGGGGTGGCGGCTGTGGCGTCCTGCATTGCATTGACGGGGGTTCTGTGGCGGCACGGTATCTGGCCGGACGCCTGGTCCAGCCCGCAGATTATTTTGTGGATGGATAAATGGACACTGGGACCGTTGCGGCTGCTGGATTTCGCGGCCTGGGCGGCGTTGCTGATGGCATGGAACCCGCGCCCGCCGCAACTGACCCTTGCGCCCACGGCTCTTCTGGGGCGGCATTCGCTGGCGGTTTTTGCGCTGCATCTGCCGCTGGTGATCGCGGCAACGGCATTGATCCAAATGTTCACGCTTTCGAACGCGGCGCAAACCGTGATTGGATTGGGGGTCATGGCCCTCCTTTTTCCGTGGGCGGCATGGCTGGACCGGCGCAAAAGCGCCAGGCTCGACGCGGATGTGTCGTTCAAGCCGCCGGTTCCGCCGATGCGGATGACGTAAATTCACCGGCGGATCGAGGGAATAGTCAATAAATGATAAGTCCCTGTCCGACCTTTCGGTCGAACAGGGACAAATCGGGGATGGGAGTTCGCCAGACTCTCTTTCCCGCTGCCGGCATTGGGCGCCTGCCTTGCGAGCAGGCTGCCGGATTCCCGACGCCATTCTCCCGGCAAACGGAGTTTGCGGCCTCGTGGCAGGGCCGTCCAGCCCGTTGGGGCCGGATGTCGAGTGAGGCTTATCAGCCCGCTTGGACCGATGGTTGCGCCACCGGCCTGCGAACCCGGACAAGACACGACTGCGATTTCCGTTTTGCGTCTTGCCCGTTTAGCTCCGGGTCTGCCGCCGCTTTTGGCGGCGCGTTCGCCCGGCGCCACGGGTCTCGCCTCTTCACTCCAGGATTGCCTTTTTCACAGTCAGGCGGACCGTTTTCAGTCCGCCTTTTCGAGGTTTCCGCCAGCCTGCCAAGCTGTTGGAACCTTGCGCCGCCAATGATTTTTCCACCTTTCGGCGTTCTCCAGGCCTCCACCCTGGACATTGGCAACGCGCTGACATGCAGCGGCAACCCATGCCTTTCGGCAACTGCGATTCATCCAGGCTCGAAACCGGCCTGAACTACTTGACCCGGCTCGGAACGGTTTCTGATCGTTCCTAGCCGCCGGTCGCTCGTTTCGCAAATGGCGCCTGCGAACGCGCCAGAGAGACCGGTGAATTCCGCCTCCGTGTCCCGCCATCTTCATGCCGGAATTAAGAGGAGCCGGACGTATCAGCGTGTCCCGGCTTTTTCCCGGTTACCCGGGGTCATCCTGGAAGCTGACGGCCCCGATTTTACCCGTGGCCGCCGCCTCGTTCGTTCAATGAACCGTGGAAAATAGTAGCAGATTCTTCGCAACCGGCAACGAATTGATATGCACAAGTTGTTCACTGAAAGCGGGTTGTGAATAACATGTGAATAACTTGAAAAGCATGAGCAAATGGGGCTTCTGAACGCGATGCAAAGTTGGCTTGTTCACATGGCACTGTGCATGCATCCAGCGTTGGGTGAACAAGTAGATGGTTTCGACCGGCTGTGAAGGGATTGCCGCAAGAGCGCGACCAGCGAAAGTTGGGTGTTGTGGCATACGCGCCAAGACTCATGCCGGGACCAGTTCGGGAACTGGCCGGAGCTTGCAGGGTTTGACGGTGCGGGCGATACGCGTTTCCAGTTTATCGGCGGCGGTTTCGAGGTCAAAATGGGTTTGCAAATCCAACCACCAGCCGGGGCGCATTGGGATGATGTTTTTCGCGCCTTTGCTGATTGGGTCATGGTGGCGCAGATTGCGCTACCCCAAAATCAAGGTTTTTTGAGTGCAGCTTGGGCAATTTTAATCGAATCCTCTTTGTGTTTCGCCCTGCGGTAATCAACGTAACGAGACCAAAGGAAATTAAGGACTTGTTGGCGGGTGCAAAGCCCACGACTTTTGGCGACAACTGCATCCAGTAATTGATTGCGTTCCGATTCCAATTTAGACCGTTCAGGCGGAGCGCAATGGTCTAGGTTCCACCATGCTTCAATTATTTTCTCGATTTCAGGCTGTCGCCCCATCGAACAACCCCTCTATCATTTGAACCATTTCTGGCGAATTCTTTTCACCATGTTCACATTGAAAAGCTTCGTGCAACGAATTCAATGTGGCTCGAATGTCCTCGATGGTAAATTTTATGGCAGTCATGGCCAACCCGTTTTTATTTATGACCGCCACCAACGCTTCCCCGTCAGCGATTAAATTTGCCAACATTGCACGATGGTCTGAAAGGCTTTCACCATATTTCCCAGACTGCATGAATTTTTCCTCAAGTTTTCGGAAGGCATCTACGTTTAGAAACCACATGCTGGCAAACATGGCGTTTGCAAGGGGGACGGGAATACTTGGCTGTTGCGCAACCAATTGAATCACAGACTGAATCTGGTCAGCAGGGATTTTAAGCGGTTCAGAGGGATAATTGAACCGCCTGCCGGTTTCAATTGGCTCGGTCAATGTCATTGCGTTCTTTTTTTATGCTACAGCCCCATGATTGATAACCGAAACACCAAGCTGTTGCACGACTAAACATCGCCAAAATTGGCGCGTTGCGCAAGCGCCAAGCGCGGGAAATTTTAACCAAAAGAAAACCAAAAAAACTGTTTGACAATACCAAAAATTTTGGTATTGTTGTAATATGAATACAGCCGAAGAAATAATCGCAAAGTTTGGGACGCAACAAAAGTTCGCCGAGGCCGTAGGCACTCGCCAATCGAACGTGTCGTATTGGGCAAAGACCGGAAACATTCCGACCCGTTGGCACGGAAAAATTATCGAAGCCGCCGGCAAATTGGGAATACCAATTTCGGCGAGCGATTTCATTATCACACCGGAAGTTCAACCTTCCTCCGAAATAAAACTGCCAACACCAAGACACAGCCAAAATCTAACGGTTGTCAAATCTGGTGAATTGGACATTGCGGGGATTAAAGTGCCGTGCGCGGTTTTGAGCAATGGCAAGCGGGTTTTCTTCCAGCGCGAAATAGTTGGGCTGCTTACCGGCAATAAAAAGGGCGGGTTTTCCCGCTATCTACAACCAAGCAACTTGCAGCCGTTTCTGCCTGAAAAATTCAAGTATCGAGCGATTGAAGACGCAGTTTTCGTGTTTCCGTATCGCGGCAAAATCGCGCAAGGATTTGAAGGCACGGATTTGATTGAAATTTGCGAGATGTATTTAAGGGCAAGGGAAGCCAAGACGCTAGACGGGAAAAGCGTGTTGCTCGGCTCGCAAAAAGACCTTGCCATTCAAGCGGAGATAATCACCCGCGCATTTGCGAAGGTCGGCGTCGTTGCAGCTATTGACGAGGCAACCGGCTATCAAAAGGAAAAAGACGAATACCAAAAACTGCTCGCCCAATACATCGCCGAGGAATTGCAGCCGTGGATAAAAATCTTTGGTGAGAATTATTATCAGCAAATTTACCGTCTCAAAAATTGGGATTGGGGGCGAGTCGTCATTGACAAAAAGAATCACCCGTGGGAAGTCGCCAAAATTACGAATCGCATTGTTTATGAGAAATTGCCTCCCGGCGTGATAGATAAACTCCAAGAATTGAATCCGAGGACGGAAAAGGGATATAGGAAGCATAAAAATTTCCAATTCCTGACGCCGAACGCCGGTTATGTCCATCTCGTAAAACACCTCGGACACATTGAGGCAATCATGGAGAGGCACAAAGACGGTCATTGGTTTGACGCTTTGGGGGAAATTGATGCCCGTTTTCCATCAGTTCGGGACCCCTACGGACAAAGGTTTTTGCCCTTGTAAATCACCAACTTTGAAAGCCAAACCGCCCAGATACCAAAAAAACGGGACCAGTTAAATTTGCTGATGAACTGAAACAAAAACAAATGCCCTGCCAGCGCGCAAACGCTGACAGGGCGCAACCAAAGGCCGAAGCCTTCAGTGGAAGGCATGGTAGATTCAAATTCACTGTAAGACTTGGCCGAGAAAGGTCAAGTGAAATGCCATTGCTGCTCTGGAAACTGCCGGAAATCCGGCTCGTATCACAACCGAAACCACCATAACCGCTGATTGCAACGGCGAGCGGGCATAAGATTTTCGCGGGATGCGATTTGAGGCCCGGAGGAAGGTTGGCGAGGGAAGACGCCGTTCCGCATCACACGGAACGGCGTTTTTTCGTCAGAGGCATATATGCCGATGGGCGCCTGGGATGACGATTTGCTCCGGGGGCGGCTGGCTGGCGGGGTTGCAGTCCATGGCTCGTTGCACGGTGGCGCGCATTTGAGCGAACCACCAGGCGGCGCGGGCCATGCGGTTTTGGCCGCGTGGCGCGGGCAGGGATGTTATCCGTCCATTCAGACCGAGTTCGAGTTGGTGTATCATTGCATTCATTTTTCAGCGTTTTGACGGCACGGGCGCGGTTGTTGGGGCGGTTTTTCCGCCATGAGCGAGGCCGTCGTTGACCTTTCTGGGGGGGAGTATGGCAGGAGGGGTTGGACAAAGGCTGTCCAACCCGAAAAATAAACGTGGGCAGGGAAATCGGGCTGGCGCCGGGCCGGGCGCCGCCGTGGCAACGGAGAGGGGCGCTACGGTCCTATTTTTTTCCGGCGAGGCGGCCTTTGTTGCGGACGCGCTGGCGGGCCAACGTTTTCCGCGCCTCCGCCTCCAATTGGTAGGATTTGGAGCCGGTATTGCGCCGCCGGGAGCGAATTCGATTTCGCTGGCGTTCGCGCGCCATGACCAGATGGTTCAGGCAATAGTGGGGCGAGACCCGTGGCTGGCCGCAGATGATGCACAGTCCTTCCTTTTGACGGCGCAACTGGCATTTCCGCTGGCGCGAGACCTGCAGGTTTGTGAACTCGTCCTGTATTTTGGCGCGACCTTTTCTCTTTACTTTATTTATTCGTTTCGGATGCATTGAACGGTCTGTTTCCATTCCATTATGGCAAAACGGGCCCGCCGCGCCAGATGAAAATTTTTCTTCACATGCCGGGGTATAAAGTCCGGCGAGAGGCCGAGCAAATCCGGCGTGACAAGAATCTGGCCATCGCAATCATCGCCGCTGCCAATTCCGATGACGGGAACCGCGACGGCGCGGGCAACGTCCCGCGCGGCGGACGGCGCGACGAGTTCCAAGACAATGGCAAACGCGCCCGCGGCTGTCAAGGCTTTTGCGTCGTCCACCAACCGCGCGCGCGCGGCTTCGGTTTTGCCCTTGACGTGATAGCCGCCTTCCTCGAGGACGCTTTGGGGCAGCATGCCGAGATGGCCGCAACAGGGGACGCCCGCGGCGATGATGGCGCGGGCCTGCGGCAGCATTTCCAGCCCGCCTTCCATTTTTACAAATTCGGCCCCGGCATTGACGAGACGCCTTGCATTTTCGACGGCGGCCGCCGGGGTTTCGCAACTTTTGAAGGGCAAATCGGCGCCGACGAGCGCCGCGGGGCGGGCGCGCGCGACGGCGCGGACATGATGCTCCATTTCGGACATGGTGACATGGGTCGTGTCCGGGTAGCCCAAAACGACCATACCGAGGGAGTCGCCGACGAGCAAAAAGGGAATACCGGCGGCGTCGAGGAGGCGGGCCATGGGATAGTCGTAGGCGGTGAGGGCGGGGATTTTTTCGCCGCGGGCTTTCATGTCGCGGATGGTTTGGATGGTAATTTTGGTCATTGGCCGGCGAAACTGGCGAGCAATTCGGCATTGGTGGCGGTTGCGGTGCCAAATTTTCCGACGACGATTCCCGCGGCGTGATTGGAAAGGACGGCTGCTTCAATGGGCGACGCGCCCGCGGCAATGGCGAGGGTGAAGGTGGCGATGACGGTGTCGCCGGCGCCGGAAACGTCGAAGACCTCGCGGGCGACGGTGGGAATATGAAAGGGTTTTTGTCCGCGCTGGCAGAGCAACATTCCCAGTTCGCCAAGCGTGATGAGCAGGACGGCGGGGCGCAGTTCGTTCAGCAAACGTTCGGCGGCGAGCAAGAGGTTGGTGTCGGCAAAGGGATTGGGGTTGGGGGTTTCATCGGCGAGATTGGCCAGTTCAAAGGCTTCCTTGCGGTTGGGAGTGACGAGGGAAAGGCCGGCGAGGTTCAAATGGCGGACGGGCTTGGGGTCGAAACTCAACCAGATGCCCTGATCGCGGCAAAGCGACTTCAATTCGTTGAGGAGGGGCTGTGTCACGACGCCCTTCCCATAGTCAGCGACAATGACGGCGTCCGCGCCGGCCAGGCCGGCTTTGAGGCGGGCGAGCAGTTTGGCGGCCAGGGCGGCGTGGAGGTCGCCGCGGGATTCGCGATCAACGCGCACGATCTGCTGCCGATGCGCCACGATGCGGGTCTTCATGCTGGTGTGGCGGGCGGGATTTACGGCCAGGCCGCCGCAGCCGATATTGCGCGCGGCCAACAGTTCCTTCAGACGGCGGCCGGACCAATCATCGCCGATGACGCCGAACAATTCGACGCGGGCGGCGAGCGCGGCGGCGTTGCGGGCGACGTTTGCGGCGCCGCCGGGCATGAAGCTTTCGCTTTGAAAATCAACGACTGGGACCGGTGCTTCCGGCGAAATACGGACGACGCTGCCCCACATGAACTGGTCGAGCATGACGTCGCCCGCGACGAGCACACGGGTTTTTGCGGCGGCGGCGAGAAGGCGGCGGACGCGCGAGGGCGAAAGGGCGTTGAAAAGCGAGGATTTCGGTTTCATTCGTTCAGGCCGGCGGCATCCGGGTCACAGGCCGGTTTGCATACCAGAAGATTTGGAATCTTGTCCAGATGAATCCCGCGGCGGGGCGGGAGGCGGCTGGGCAGGGCGGCGGCGGAGGATTTGGATTCCGAAGCGGCCGTTTTGAAGGGGGGGATGGCCTATGAGGAAGACCGGGCTGTAATTTGTCGTGACCCATTGCATCAGGGCCTGCCCATAGCCGGAGTGTCCAAATTCGGGAGTGTCGAATTCAGATTGGTTTCTTTCGATGAGCACGACGTAATCGGGAGGATGGGCCTCAAAGGCGGCGGTCATCCGGGCCTGGCCGAAGACGATCATCATGTTGGGGTCCCAGGAAAGGCAAGGCGTGGGATTGACACGGCGGGCGAGGAAATTGAGGGTGATGCCTTCGGGCAACACGGCCAGAGTCGCGTTTGCGGGCGTGTTATTTTCAATCCAGTCGAGGGCGGCGCGAAAGGCCGGCCCGCGGGCGTCCGGGCTGCCGAAGGCGATGATTTTGTCGGGGCCGCCGCCCACCGGCAATTGCTTGCGGGCATAGACGGATTCGGAGACGGCAAAGAGGCGGGCGAAGGCGGCCAAGAGCACGAGCAGCACGGCCAGGCGAAAATCGCGTGCGCTGGCCGGGGATTTCCCTTGAAGCCGCGCCGGCAGCAGCCAGAAGAGGAGGAAAATACCGGCGACGAAGGCGGGCATGGCGAGCACGAAACCGTAATGCCAGACGCGGGGGTACAATCCCATTTTTGCGAGGGCGGCCAGGCCGAAGACGCTCCAGAGGAATGGAAAAGCCAATCGTGAATCGCGCGATTTTTTCCATTGCCACGCCGAAAGCACGCACGCACCGATGTCCAGCAGCGGGAGGGCAAAGCCGCAACGAGTCCAGTCGGCGCAGAATGCCCAGGCCAGGAGCGGGGCGATGAGGGCAAGAAGCGTGACGGGGGAACGCAACCATGCGGATTTGGCGGCGGCGCGGCGAATGAAGAGGATGGCATAGAGGGTCGCGACGGCAGCGAGCGCGATGGAATAGAGGGCGATTTGCGCGAGATGACGAAGCGGATGGTCCAAGCCGAGGCACCATTTGTAAAAGGCGCTGGCGACGACGGCCTTGTTGAACACTGGGAGCCAGGCGAAGATAAGGGAACGGAGGCTTTGCCGGGCGCCTTCGACGCGCAGAAAATAGAGGAAGAAACCCACGGGTGCGACCAGGCCGGCGGCGAGGAAGGCGACAAGCGCCCGCCACGGGTGCGCCGGGCCGCCGCCCGTCGCGCGCGCCAAGACAAAGGCGGCCAGGACGGACATGGACAATGCGATGAAAATGTCCGGTTTTGTGAGGAAAACCATGCCGACGCAAAGGCCGGCCAACGCGGCGAACAACAATTGTTTTTTGTTGATCCAATCGGCCAGCAAGGCGATGGCGAGGATGGAAAGGAACAGCCCATGGACGGCTTCAAAGGAGTAGGGGGCGATGTAATTGTAATTTCCGATGGTGAGATAGCTGGCGAAGGCGAAGACGACGACGATTGCCAGGCCGATGAGCGTGGCGGTGATCGCATCCGCCGCGGCGACAAAGCGGCGGTAAATGAGCAGCAGGACGCCGGCGGCCAGGACAAGGTTTGAAAGGATGAGAGTGAGAAAACCGACGCCAAAGATTTTGAACAGCAACGCATTGTAATACTGGGAGAGGGGGCCGCTGGCGAAATAAAACAGGTCCCTGTATAAAACAGCTCCCCGGGAAAGGCGCCACGGGATGTAGAGCTGCGCGCCGAAATCCACGATGATGTCCGGCCATTTGCGCCATGTCAGGGCGGCGAGACCGAAGAACACCACGGCCACAATGAGAAGGCCGATGGCGGGCGCGCGGCGGCGGAGGAAAGCGTTCCGGGCGCAGTCGGGTGCGTGGGGATTGTTATTTTGGGCGGCGAGGTTCATTACCCGGGCTTTAGCGGCGGCATTGAGACGGGAGACCGCGCCGCCAGATTTTTAGAAGCGGACCTGTTCATCGCGCGCTGGGGAGAGTGTCAAATAGGGGAGAGGCTTGCGAATGAAAAGTTGCACAGCGCACAATGCCCAAAGCGGGGGCATCTGACTTTTTGGCGGCTGAACCTGCCGCTCTTACGCCGGCCCAGACGGGCAAAAGGGATGGAGCGGCGCTCGCTGCCCCCTCTTTTACCACAGGCGCACGAGGTTTCGGATGCCGGAGAACGGTTGTCGTTTTGGGCGATTTTTTGAAAAAGCTGAAATTTCCAGTGGCGCGGAGGCGACGGCAAGGGTTAATTGGAATGATGGAACAGGAAATTTTTGCCGGGGACGGACGGCGGAGGGTGGTGATCGAGAACGTGGCGCCTGAAATCAACGGCGGACGCCACGCGATCAAACGGGTGGCCGGCGAACGGGTGGCAGTGCAGGCGGACATATTTGCGGACGGGCACGACGCCCTGACGGCGGTGATTATGTTCCGGCACGAGCGTCAACGGGAATGGCTGGAGGCAGCGATGGAGCACGTGGAGAACGACCGCTGGCGCGGGGAATTCACGGTTTCGGAGACCGGCAATTACTTTTATACCATTGAAGCGTGGGTGGACCATTTCGGGTCGTGGCGGGCGGATTTGGAGAAGAAGCAGGGGGCCGGACAGGATGTATCCGTGGATTGGCTGGTGGGAGCAGAGCGGGTGGAAGGCGCCGCGGGACGGGCCCGCGGCGCGGATATCGAAAAGCTCCAGAAGTGGGCCGGTGCGCTTCGCGCCGCCGGCAAGAGGGAGAGGAGCGGGGCATCCGCGGCGTCGGCCGAAGCCAGTGCGCCCGAAAGAGTGGCGGGTGAAGAGTTGAAGCTTGAGGAACTGGCGGGATTGATGGGGCGGCATCCCGACCGGCAATCGGCCACGCGATATGAAAAGGAATTGGGCGTGGTCGTGGATCGGGAGCGCGCGCGGTTCGGGGCATGGTACGAGATGTTTCCGCGTTCCTTTGGCGGATTGAAAGGGTGCGTGGAACAATTGCCGCGCGTGGCGGGAATGGGTTTCGACGTACTGTATCTGCCGCCGGTGCATCCCATCGGCAGATCATTTCGCAAGGGGAAGAACAACGCGACTGAATGCAGGCGGGATGATCCGGGGAGTCCATGGGCGATTGGATCAGCGGAAGGCGGGCACAAGGCGGTGCATCCGGAACTTGGAACGCTGGAGGATTTCGGGCGGCTGGTGGAAAAGGCGCGGGAATTTAAGATAGAAATAGCGCTGGACATAGCGTTCCAGTGCGCGCCGGACCATCCCTACGTGGCGGAACACCCGGAGTGGTTCCGGCGGCGGCCGGATGGGAGCATTCAACCGGCGGAAAATCCGCCGAAAAGATACCAGGACATCGTGCCGTTCAATTTTGAATGCGACCAGTGGCGCGAGTTGTGGCTGGAACTGAAAAGCATCTTTGAATTTTGGATGGACCAGGGCGTGAGGATTTTCCGCGTGGACAATCCGCACACGAAACCGTTTGCGTTTTGGGAATGGTGCCTGGGGGGGTTGAAGGCAAAAAATCCGGGGCTGATATTCCTTTCCGAGGCGTTTACGCGGCCGAAGGCGCTGTATCGGCTCGCCCAGAGCGGCTTCACGCAATCCTACAATTATTTCCCCTGGCGCAACACCAAGGACGAACTGGAAACCTACTTTGCCGAGTTGACGCGCACGGATGCCGCGGAATTTCTTCGCGCGAATCTCTGGCCCAACACCCCGGACATCCTGACGCAATTTTTGCAGACGGACGGCCCGCCGGCATTTGCCATCCGCCTGGTTCTTGCCGCGACGCTGGGGGCGAGCTATGGCATTTATGGCCCGGCGTTTGAACTTTGTGAAAACGCGGCGCGCGAGGCCGGCGGGGAGGAGTATTTGGACTCGGAAAAGTATGAGATGAAGGCGTGGAAGCTGGACAGTCCGCACAGCCTGGAGCCATTGATCGCGCGCGTCAACCAGGTCCGGCGCGAGAATCCGGCGCTGCAATCGGACCGCGGGCTGCGCTTTCACCGCACGGACAATCCCGAATTGATCGCCTATACGAAGACCACCGATGACCGGGCCAATATCGTCCTGACGGTGGTCAATTTAAGCCCGCATTATCGCCACAGCGGATGGCTGGACCTGCCGCTGGAGGAATTGGGCCTGGAGGGGCGCCGGTCCTATCAAATGCACGATTTGCTGACGGACGAACGCTACCTGTGGAAAGGCGGGCGCAATTACGTGGAGTTGGACCCGCGCATTTCGCCCGCCCACATCTTCCGCCTACGGCGTTACCTGCGCACCGAGCGGGACTTTGACTATTTCATGTAAGGCCGGCGGGGGAAATTCGCGCACGAATTCCGGGGCGGACTTGTCTTGACGCAGTCCGATAAAGACCGGCTCATCAACACTCACGCAGGAAACGGGTTTGAGGCAGCGGGCCAAGCGCACTTCGCCGCACAAGGCAGCACCTTCTCATCACCAACCTCGACGCGCGCCTCTGTCTCATCGGGTCCCGCCGACCCCGCCAAATTCCGGCGCAGATTGAGGTGGCATGACATTTTCCCGGCAAAAGCCGCGCCTGACGAAAAGGAAATTTCCAAACGGATGCGACTTCCGCCCGCCGAAGATTGGGAATTAAATTATCATTTGACACGCAAAGGCTCCTGCGCCACTGTGTCGGTGAGTTGACTGCGAATTTCCCCTGCCATGAGGACAACTTCATCCAGCGTCGTTTGAACCGTAGCGGGCGCAAGCCGTCCAAGAGGTGAGGGCTTTGCCGCCGGTCGCCGCGCGGGGGAAAAAACCAGCCGCTCCAACATATTTTTATGCCGAGAGTTTCATCCAAAAAACCCAGGACCAAGACGGCTGCCGAGCCGCCGGCTGAAGCGTCCGTGGACAGCGCGCCCGCGCCGGCCGAGGTGGAAACGCCGCCCAAGCCGGAGCCGGCGCTGCAACCGCCATCCACCCCCATCGAGCCGACGCCCGACACGGAATTCATTTTGGCCGAACGCGACGAGCGCCGCGGCCATGGGCGCGACAAGATCGCCGCCTCGCTGAACATAGCGAAGCTTCAGGGGATGCAAATGGGGGAGTTGAACGTGATGGCGAGGGAATATGGCGTGGAGAACTTCGGGACCATGCGCAAGCACGAGGTGATTTTTCACATTCTCCAGAAAAACGCGGAGCGGGCCGGCGTTCTTTTTTCGGAAGGCGTGCTGGAAATTTTGCCGGAAGGCTTTGGCTTTCTGCGCTCCCAAAGCTTCAATTATCTGCCGTGCCCGGAGGACATATACATTTCGCCCTCGCAAATCCGCCGGTTCGATTTGCAGACGGGCAACCTGATCGCGGGCCAGATACGTCCGCCCAAGGAAAAGGAAAAATTTTTCGCCCTGTTGAAGGTCGAAGCCGTGGATGGCGAAGATCCCGACAAGGCGAAGGAAAAAACACTATTCGACAACCTGACGCCGCTTTTTCCGAACCGGCGGTTCATTTTGGAAACGGCAGCGGAGGAGGTCAACACGCGGGTGCTGGATTTGGTTTGCCCGATTGGCAAGGGCACACGGGGATTGATTGTCGCGCCGCCGCGCACGGGCAAGACGGTGCTGATGCAAAAAATCGCCAACGCCATCCTCAAGAACAATCCGGAAGCGTACCTGTTCATCCTGCTCATTGACGAGCGGCCCGAGGAAGTCACGGACATGGAGCGGACCTGCAAGGGCGCCGAAGTGATTTCCTCCACCTTCGACGAGCCGCCCGAACGGCACGTGCAGGTGGCGGAAATGGTCATTGAAAAAGCCCGGCGGATGGTCGAGCACAAGCGCGACGTCGTCATTTTGCTTGATTCGATCACGCGCCTGGCCCGCGCCTACAACACGATCCAGCCGCATTCCGGCAAAATTCTTTCCGGGGGCGTGGACGCCAACGCGCTGCACAAACCGAAGCGTTTTTTCGGGGCGGCGCGAAACATCGAGGAAGGCGGCTCGCTTACCATCATGGCCACCGCCCTGGTGGACACCGGTTCGCGCATGGACGAAGTGATCTTCGAAGAATTCAAGGGCACGGGCAACATGGAGGTGCATCTGGACCGCGCTCTTGTGGACCGCCGGATTTTTCCCTCGATCAACATCGAACGCTCCGGCACCCGGAAGGAAGAGTTATTGTATCATCCGGATGAATACAATCGCGTTGTGATTTTGCGCCGCGCGCTCACGGGCGTGCCGCCGGTGGAAGCCATGGAATTGATGCTCGGCAAGCTCAAGAAAACCAAGAGCAACATCGAGTTCCTCCTCAACATGGCTGTGAGTTAAAGCAGGGGATTCATTTTTCAGCCACGGATGAAGCACGCGAAGGCTGAAGGGATTGGGGTTCAATGCGCGACGTTTCCATCGTGGAAATTCGCGCCGCGTTGAAGTCAAACCGGCGTCAAACCTGCCGGGCGAGATTCACCCCCATCCGCAACAGCTTTCCGGCATCCGCTGCCGACCGGCCTTCCGCGTAAATCCGCAGCACCGGTTCGGTTCCAGAGCCGCGCAACATCAGCCATGAAGAGTCCCGTGCGATGAATTTGACCCCGTCAAAAGCCTTGACTTCAGCGAGGGGCGAACCCAGCAGCCGGGCCGGAGGATTGTTTCTCAAGAACTCCATGAGGGCGGCGCGCCGCTCCAGCGGAAAATGCGTGTCTATCCTGCCGTATCGGTGCGCGCCGAATTGTTTTTCCAGTCCGGCCAAAATTCGGGTCGCGGAAATTTTTTCCACCGCCAGCAGCTCCAGCAGCATCAAGCCCGCCGCGATGCCGTCCCGTTCGGGAATGTGCCCCGGAAAACCGATTCCGCCGCTCTCCTCGGCCCCCAAGAGCACGCCGCCCTTGAGCATCTCCGCGCAAATATATTTGAAGCCCACGCCCGTCTCCACCAACTCCAAGCCGTGTGCCGCGCAGATTTTGTCCACCATGGACGTGGTGGTGAGCGCCTTCACCACCCGGCCCCGGGCTTTGCGGTTGGCAATGAAATGATGGAGCAACAGGCAGATGATCTGGTGCGTCGTGAAATAGCCGCCGCGTCCGTCCATGCCGCCGACCCGGTCGGCGTCACCGTCCGTTACCAGGCAGATGTCGTGCGGATGGCGCCGCAGAAATTTCCGCGTCGGGCCGTAATTCCTGTCAATCGGTTCGGGATTGATGCCGCCGAACAAAACGTCGTGCCTGCCGTTGAGGGTGGTCACGCGGCAGGTTGTGCCGGCGAGCAATTGCTCAAAACAACCGGCGCCCACTCCAAACAGCGCGTCGTGCGCAAACCGCAGGCGCGAATTGGCGATGCGTTTGAAATCCACCAGCTTCTTTAACGCGGCAAAATGGGCGGGCCGCACGTCCTCGATTCGCGCGCCGGCGGCCTGGCGGGGCGGGTTTACGCCCAGGAAAGTTTCCACGGCCCGGCAGGTCTCCGAATCGCTTGAACCTCCGTAGTGGGATTTGAGTTTGAAGCCGTTGAAGATGGGCGGATTATGGCTTGCGGTGATCATGATGCCGCCAATCGCGCCAAGATGTTTGACCGCGTGGGAGACGGAAGGCGTGGGGGTGGGAGAGGGGGTCAGGATCACGTCAAAGCCGTTTCCGGAAAAAACGTCCGCCGCGACGCGCGCGAACCGGTCCGAAAAGAAACGGCGGTCGTAACCCACGACCACGCCCGCGCCACGCCCGAAAATTTCCGATGCGGGCCTTGCCATTTCCTGATTCCAATAATCGGCCGTTGCCTGGGCGGCGATGGCGACGTTTTCAAACGTGAAACCCTCGGCGATGACGGCGCGCCAGCCGTCGGTGCCAAAACGAATGGGGATCATCCTTTCCATTGCCGGGGTTGCGGTTGGTTTTCTACGTGCTGGCGCTCGTGTAACGGCGCAGCGAAAACCGCCAGAACCATTCCGAGGCGGCAGCCCACGCGAGTCCCAGCCCGACCAGCAGCAGCCACATTGCCGGCGACGTTATCTTATCGGCCAGCACGCGAACCGGCACGTTCGAGACCAGCAACATGGGCAGCGCAAACGTGAACACCGCCTTGAACGCGCCGCGAAAGGCTTCATCCGGCAGGCGGGCAATGTTGAACAAATTGTAGTAGCCCCACACGATTCCCTGCGCCCGCACCGTCCAGAAGCTCACCGCCGCCAGCATGAACATGAGCGAATAATGGACCAAAATACCCGCCACGCATAATCCGGCGAAGCCGGCGAGTTGCGGCGGGGTGGGATGCAGATGGAGCCGCCCCGCCGCGAACACCATGACCGCCACGGCCAGCGCCGCGTTGAAAAACGCGCCCAAATCCACCTGCCGCAACGACACCATAAACCGCGTGTTTACGGGCAGAGCGAGCAGAAAATCCATCTTTCCAGTCCGCACCAGTTCCGACAAGGCGGTGCAGTTTGTAAGAAAAAACGCCTGGAAAACCTGCGTGATGAGGCTGCTCGCCCCCGCCAGCAGCACCATCTGCCATTTTGTCCACGTGCCCACCGCGTTGGTCTGCGAATAGAGAATGGCGATCAGGCTCAACTGCAATCCAAACCACAGCACCTCCACAAAAATCCATAAAATGAAATTCGCCTTGAACGACATCTCGCGCGCGACTGAATTGCTCCAGAGCGCGGCATAAATGGATAAATATCGCTTCACTCGTGCGCCTCCGCCCCTTTGCGGCCGCGGTCCTTCATACCTTTCCAAAGGCCGCTTCAACCACGTGTTTGAAATTGTTTTCGCCGGGATTGACAATGGCAAATTCCCTCCGGGCGTTCTCGACCGAATCGCTCGCGTGGGCGGCGTTCACGGTGATATTCGAGCCAAATTCACGGCGGATCGAGCCGGGCGGCGCCTTGGACGGGTCCGTAGGCCCCAGCACGTCCCGGATTTTTCGCACGGCGTTCACTCCCTCATACACCAGCGCAATACACTTTTGCGTTCCGGGGGATTTTCGCTCCGCGTCGCTCGGCCGCTCGGAAGGCGTGTAGCCGGTCATGAAGCGCATGATCACGTCAAATTGATTGTCCCCGTGCAAGGGTCCCAGCACCTCGCCCAGCGCCGCCTGCGCCTCCGGCGTAATTTT
Organism: Verrucomicrobiota bacterium; assembly: GCA_028872915.1. Lineage (GTDB taxonomy): Bacteria > Verrucomicrobiota > Verrucomicrobiia > Limisphaerales > UBA11358 > UBA11358. The sequence goes on along the minus strand of JAGWNY010000008.1, from coordinate 55,674 downwards.
TACGTTCAATTCCTTTTCCAGCACCGTTTTGGCGCGCTCGCTCACCCCCTCTTTCAATTTCGTGCGCAATATCTCCCGGACCGGCCCGTAAAATTCCATTGCCTGCGCGACGCTCATGTGCAGCACCTTGACACCCACGATGTAAAGGCCTGTCCGCGAAAAGAAATCAATCACGTTTCCCGGCCGACCCGTGGGAAACTTGAAATTGTCGGGCTTGATGAGCACGAGGGTCCGTTCGGGCGCCTGGCCCGCGGGATACACGATCACGTTTTCCAGTATGCCCCCGTCCGCGTCCGAAAAACGCGCCCACAACTTCAGTTTCCGCTCCGCCTCCGCTTCATTGGGCGCGGCCAACACGGCCGGCTCGAAATAGCGCACGCCGCCGGTATCGTCGTCCATGATCAAGTCGCTGTAGGTATCCCGGATGGTTTCGCCCCCGCGCCGGTCCGGGCTTAAGTTGCCGACCACGGACCGCACCTTGCGCACGGCATCCTGGCCCTGAAACAACAACATCATCACGCGCCGCCGGCGGCCGGTTTTCGGGTCGGGCGAGAGATTCTTGAAAACGTAAGCGGCGAGTTCCTCCTGGATTTTGCGGTCGTTGGGGTCGGCGGCGGAAACAATGGTGTCGGCGTATTCCCTGGCGAGTTCGGGGCTTGGCGCGAACATGCGCATGGCCGCCAGGTCCAGACCCGTGCGAGAAATCAAACGGCTGAGAATTCCCCCGGTGCGGGATTTGTAGAGTGAATAGGGTGTGACAATGACGTAAGCCAGTTGTTCTGACATAATTTTGCCCGGAGCCTTCAACCCCCGGACGATGGCTGCGATGTGGGCGAAGACGCGGCCTTCCCAAGTATTTTGAACATGACCGTGCCACACGTCGGGCACTTGCCCTTGATGGCCTTGCGCCCGTTTTTCATGGTCTCCTCAACGCCGTTGGCAATTTCTTTTTTTGCCTTGCACTTGACGCAATATCCTTCCGCCATAAAAATTTTTGGCCGTCCAGCTTCATGCCTAAACGGTCGCCACAGGATAAAGGAGCCAAATCGCCAACGCAACCCGGAAAAGGATGATATGTAACATGGTTAATATCAGCATCTTATATTAATTCCGCTGCTTATCGAAAACCAAATCCAACGTAAAGCCACCAGACCGGCGCTGCGTTCAAAACCGCGAATCAACCCGCGTTCTTCAGCCACCGATCCCTCGGCACCACGCATGAAACAGGAAAAGTCCGCCGCGCAACTCCAACACGGCTCCCTTGCCTTGCTTTAGCCTTTCCCCTGATCACCAGCGGAAAAATCCGGAACCTGCTGCGCCAACGCAGTTGCTGCCGATGGATTTCAGCAAGCGTCAGCTTTCAAATTGCGATGTAATCAAAAAATACCGCTTGATTTCGCCCGCCGGATTGCTGCTAATGTGCAAAACTTAATCCTGTGTCCGACCTGAAACCAGAACATGAAGAAGTGATCATCGTGCTGGTTGGCTCGTTCAATCCAGCCATTTTTCATCCCGTCTGGTTTGCACACCAGAAATTGATTCAGCAGGTTGAAGCCGAGCGGGCAGACATAAAAATCGTGTCGCCCGATATTTCCATGTTTTCCATCGGATGGCTAACGGTGGACGTGACGCAGGACCGTTTTGCCGCCCGCACCTCCCAAATTCAGAATCTCGAACCGTTACGCGATCTCGTGCGCGGAACGTTTGGCTTGCTCTGTCACACGCCGGTCAAGCAAATGGGCATCAACCGTATTGCACATTTCCGAAGTGCAAGCGAAGACGCTTGGCATCAGCTTGGTCATCGTCTGGCCCCCAAAGAACCATGGGCTGGTCTCCTGGAGAAGCCGGGCATGAAGCGCATTCAGATGCAAGGCGTCAGGCCGGACGACTACAAAGGCAGAATCTCCGTGGTGGTCGAGCCATCGGTCCTCGTCAAACCGTTTGGCGCCTATATTGAGGTAAACGACCATTATGATAATGACGCGGAGGTGAAGGCGGACGAGTGCGAGCGGATGATGAAAATTCTCGCTGCGTCCTGGCAAATCTCGCTTGAACGCTCCGTTCGCATCATGCAAACTTTAATGAAGTTATGAAATCGGGTGGCGAAGCAGTTTTGGAATCATCACACGGTGTGGCGGCGGATTTGTCGTCTAGCCGGCGGCTTGTCCGGGACAAAGCTACGCTGTCGGTGGACGAAGAATTTGCCAATCTGACCGGCTCGCGTATGGAATACCGGGGTTTTTTGTCCGACCCACAGGCCTTGCGGAGATTCAAATCGCCGGAGGGCAACGTGCTTCCCTTTTGCAGTGACACGATGGACTTGAAACGGCTTCGCGCAGAATCAGCCGAGAAGCCAGCCGTTGTCTGGGTACCGGTGATACCGCCAAGTCTTCAGGAATTCCACGTTCTTCAAAAGTTTGAGGGCATAGTCCGGTCGGTGCAAGGTGATTCGTTCGTGGCGCGATTGGTGGACAAGACCAATGCCAATTGCGAGGAGGAAGCCGAGATTCCCCTCGCTGAAGTCATGCCCGGAGATCAAGACTTGGTGAAGCCAGGCGCCGTGTTTTACTGGGTGATGGGCTACCGGCGTGAAGAATACGGACAAGTTTACCGTTTTTCCATGATTCGCTTTCAAAGATTGCCCGGGTGGTCACGGGGCGAAATAGAGCGAACCAAGGAGGCCGCGGCAATCTTCCTTTCTTTCCTTGATCTCGAACGAGCCAACCATCCCGCCTGACGGCGACGAACTGGAAATTTCCCTTTTTGGGCCGGGGTTCGGCGAGTGCATTGTTGCGCACGTCGGGTGGGGCGATTGGATCATTGTGGACTCCTGCATTGCACCGGATGGTCGAACGCCCGCGGGGTTGGCTTATCTAAAGCGGCTTGGGGTGGATGCCTCCACGTCTGTAAAGCGCGTTGTGGCGACCCATTGGCACCAGGATCACGTGCGCGGCTTGGCACAAACGGTTTCAGCCTGTTCGTCGGCCAAGTTCATTTGTTCGCAGGCGTTGTGGTCAAAGGAATTTGTTACGCTCACGGACCTCTGGAAAAAAACCGGGCTGCCATCATCGCCGGTAAATGAATTGAGCCAGGTTATCGAGACGCTGGCGCGTTCGGCGGAAGCCCTGAAAGGCGGCGAAGGCGAGTATCCATTTGGTTTTGCCGCCCACAATCAATGCCTCTGGCGTCGGCGTGCTGTGAGCGACACCAGCCACGACACCTCCGCCGAACTGCATTCTTTGTCCCCGTCGGACGCTGCCATAAAAAAATCTTTGGAGATGATCGCTTCACTGTTTCCAGCCGGGGAGATTCTTACGCGGCCAATACCGCAGCGTCCGAATCTATTTTCGGTCGTGTTGTGGTTGCGGGTGGGAGACATCCGGATGCTGCTTGGGGCCGATATGGAACAAAAAGGCAATCCGTTCGGGGGATGGAAATTGATTGTGGAATCTTCAGAGCGCCCTGACGGGAAAGCTTCACTGTTCAAAATTCCTCATCATGGTTCTGAAACGGGCGAGTATGGGGCGGTTTGGACGGAAATGTTAATCAGCGAACCCGTGGCCATGCTCGCACCGTTCAATTTGGGAAGAGTCAAACTGCCAACCGAAAAGGATGCGCAACGCATTTTGGGAAGAACAAAATGTTCTTTTATTACCGCCGATTTTAATGACCGCTCCAGTCGAGGAAGAACCGGAATCGTGAATCGCATGATCCACCGAACGGTTCGCTACATCAAAAACGTGAATGCTTCATTCGGACAGGTGCGGGCACGTAAAAAAATCATTCCGGCATCTGGAAACTGGATGGTGGACGTGTTTGGTGACGCGAAACCGTTGGGCAACCTTTTTGCAGGGAAAAGGGCTTGAGTGTCATAAAGGACAATCTCGCCCATCTGTTCGGCGGCGGGTCCTAACCCGACTTTCGCAGATTTGGAACCAAAAAGTTGTTTTCTTTAGGAAACACGATCCCGGGCACCCCCTCACCCAGACTCTCTCGCCGGATTTCCGCGAAGGACGAGTGAGGGGGCGGTTCGCAGGGTTTTGAAAGCCACCCGGGATCACGCCAGGTGGCGCAGCGTTTGATAGACAATCAACGCGGCCACGTAGGCCAGGCCCGTCATGTAGGCGATCTGAAACAACGGCCATTTCCAGCCATTGGTTTCGCGGCGGATCACGGCGGTGGTGGAAAGGCATTGCGCGGCGAGAATATAGAATACGAGCAGGCTCGCGCACGTGGCTACGTCAAAGATGGGCGTGCCATCCGACCGCGTGGCATTCCGCAACGTCGCGTAAAGTGAACCGTGCGCCCCATTCCCGCCGACGCCATAGACCACCGACAGCGTGGAAACAATCACCTCGCGGGCCGCAAATGAACTGATGATGCCGATGCCAATCTGCCAGTCATAACCCAGCGGCTTGATTACCGGCTCAATCACACGTCCGATTTTGCCCGCAAACGAATGTTGCAGGGCGAACTGCCGGGTGAAGCGGTCGGCTTGCGCCCTCAGGTCCGCCGCCTGTTGAATCCGGCCGGCCTGTTCGGCTGCGGCTGCGCGCACGTTCAAAGCGGCCGCGGCCGGCGGCGCCGCCGATTTCGGATAATAGGAGAGCGCCCAGAGGGTGACGGAAACCAGGAGAATGATGGTCCCGGCCTGTTTCACGAAAACTTTGGCCCGATCCAGGGTGTGCAGCAGGGCAGTCCGCAACCCCGGCACGCGGTATTGCGGCAATTCCATAATCAAAGGCTTGCTCCCTCCGGGCAGGATCGTCCGCCGGAAAACCAGGGCCGCGCCCAGCGCCGCGGCCACGCCCGTGGCGTACGCGCCCGTAAAAACCAGGGCCGCCTTGATGGGCGACGCCGGAAAGATCAATGCCGTGACCATGGCGTAAACCGGAATGCGGGCCGAACACGTCATCAGGGGCGCGATTAATATCGTTACCAGGCGGTCGCGCGGATTGGCAATGACGCGCGTGGCCATGACCGCGGGAATGGCGCACGCATGGGCCGAGAGCAGCGGCACAAACGCCTTGCCCGGCAGCCCAAACCGTCGCATGACCTTGTCCATGACAAACGCCGCGCGGGCGAGGTATCCGGTGTCCTCGAGCAACGACAAGGCGAAAAACAAAATGCAAATCTGCGGCAAAAACACCAAAATGCCGCCCACGCCCCCGATCACACCGTTCACAATCAGGCTTTGAAGGTCTCCCCGCGGAATCATGCCGCCCGCCCAAATGCCCATTGCGGCAAACCAATGATCAATCAAATCCATCGGAATCTTCGCCACCCAGAAAATCAGCGCAAAGAGCGACAGCATGACGGCCGTAAATACAATCACACCGCCCACCGGATGGGTAAAGACCCGGTCCAATCGGTCCGTCCAAACCGGACGCCGCGACGCCCGCGCATCCAGCACCCGGGTGGAAATTTTTTCCGTCCATTCATAACGGGCCTGAAAAGCGCACCCCGAACAGCCCGCGCAGCCCGGAAAGGCGGACGCCCGCGCCGGATGCCCCGCCGCCATCGGGCCACTCGGGATGAGCCGGACGATCTCCGCCTTCAGTTCCTCAATTCCTGTTCCATCCCGGCCTGAAACGGCCGTGACGGCGCAGCCCAATTCCTTGCGCAACGCGGCCACGTCAATCCGCAAACCGTCGCGTGCGGCCACGTCCATCATGGTCAATGCCACAATGACCGGCTTGTTCAATTCCAACACCTGACTGACCAAAAATAGATTCCGCTCCAGGTTGGTGGCATCCACGACCACCATCACCGCGTCAGGGGCGCGCTGCTCCGCCAGGCGCCCGCGCAAGGCGTCGCCGGCCACTTTTTCCTCCGGCGCGCCGCTGTCCAGGCTGTAAAGGCCGGGCAAATCCATGAGCATCACGTTCACTTCCCCTATCACCAGCCGCCCCAGTTTTCGTTCGATGGTCGTTCCCGGAAAATTCGCCGTCCGCGCCCGCAAACCCGTCAGGGCGTTGAAGAGCGTGGTCTTGCCTGCATTGGGGTTGCCGATGAGCGCGATGGTGATGGCCTTGCGCAGCGGAGCAATCGTTATGCGGCCGCGGCCGTCGTCCGCGCCTGGACGGCGCCCGCTCTCATCCGTGACCTCATCGTCATGGCAGCAATTGCTCATGGGTTTTCCGCATTCAACGTCAGGCAATTCGCCGGCGTGCAAATCTCAACCTTCACGCGCGACGCCAGCGCCGCCGATAAACCCAGCCGGGTGCCAAAGACCTTCAGAATGACCGGGTCGCCTCGGCGCACCAACTCCACCCGCCTGCCCGCGCACACGCCCAGCGCCTTCAACCGGAGCGCCTCTTCGTCATCCGATTCCACGCTCCGCACGATGCCGCAGACTCGCGGACGCAAATCCGGCAGGGGAATCCAGTTGGCGGAAGTTTGGCGGGCCGTATTCACAGCTTTTGGGATGAATCTACCTGCCCGGCTTCGGGGCTGCTGCCGTTGGATTGCCAAAAACTGACCCTAAATTGCCATCCCAAGCCAATTCATGGTTAGTGGGAGGGATTTTGCCACCGAGGCTCCGTGTTTTCCGTGCCCGCATGGCTGGACAGCGGCAATGACTTTTGAAACACTCCCGCGATGAAACAGTCCATCGTGACATTGGACATGGAGGGGGTGCTGACGCCGGAAATCTGGATTGCGGTGGCTGAAAAGACGGGCATCGCCGAATTGCGGCGGACGACACGGGACGAGCCGGATTACGACAAGCTCATGCGCGGGCGGCTTGGGATTCTGGACCAGCACGGATTGAAGCTGGCGGACATTCAGGCGGTGATTGGTTCATTGCGACCGCTGGAGGGCGCGAGGGAATTTCTGGATGAGTTGCGTCCGCTGGTTCAAGTGATCATTTTGTCGGATACCTTCGAGGAATTTGCGGGGCCGCTGATGCGGCAATTGAATTGGCCGACGTTGTTGTGCCACAAGCTGGTCATAAAGGATGGGCGGATAGCCGATTATCGGTTACGGACGCCGGACCAGAAACGGAAGGCGGTGGCCGCGCTCAAAGGATTGAATTATCACGTCATTTCGGCCGGGGATTCCTACAACGACACGGCGATGCTGATGGAAGCGAACGCGGGGTTTTTGATTCACGCGCCGGAAAACGTGCAACGGGAGTTTCCGCAGTTCAAGGCGGTGGGATCGCTCGGGGAATTGTTGAAGGAAATCAAGGAGACGATTCACGCGGCGAACCGCGTCTAAAATTCGACCAGGCGGCTTTGGCGCCGCGCCATCCGCCGGCATACGCGGTAGCCCGCGGATCGCGCCAGCGCGACGGCCTCGTCAAAATTTTTTCCCACCTCGTCCGGCGCATGCGCATCGGAGCCGAACGTGATGGCCACGTTCCGTTCAAAGGCCATTTCCAGGAGCGTCCGGTTCGGATAAATCTCCTTGCAATCCTTGCGCAACCCCGCGGTGTTCAGTTCGATGGCGCAGCCGGATGCCGCCGCGGCGTCCAAAAATTTGGCATACAACGGGCGACAATCCTGCGCGGGCCGATGCCCGAATTTCTTGGGCAAATCGGCATGGCCGATGATATCAAACAACTTCGATTCCGCCGCCATTGTCAGCCGGGTGAAATAAATCCGCCATACGTCGAACGGGTCGCGACTATTCCATTCGGAGAGCTTTTGCGGATCATCCACGGCCCAGTCATCCGAGACATAATGGACTGAACCGATGAAGTAATCCCAGGGATGTCGGCCGGCCAATTCGGCGATCCACGCTTCCTGGCCCGGCATGAAATCCACTTCCAAGCCAAGCCGGATGACAAGCCGCGGAAATGCCGCCCGCGCCTTTTGCACCTTTTCCACATATTCATCGAGTTGGGCGGCATTCATGCGCCATTGGTCAAAATTGTCCTGGCGCATCGGGGCATGGTCCGAGAAACCAATTTCCGTCAATCTCGCGGCGACGGCCTGCCGGGCATAATCCTCCGGTTCGCCGGTTGCATGGCGGCAAAGTGGGGAGTGCATGTGATAATCAGCGGGTAAACTCATCTTTCGCCGGGGAATATACGGAAAAAACCAAGGCGCAAAAGTCCAAAGGCGCGCGGCGGTCGCCCCCGCTCCGATTTGCGTTTTGGCCCAAATCATGCTATATCAACAACATGCGGAATCAGATCAGGCCAACCACGCTATGAATATTCTTCTATTTGCGGCGCCATTTGTTCTAATGCTATTTTTCCTCATACTTACGTTCCATCAGGAAAAACGTTAAGGCCGGCCTGCCGTCCGCAATGCGCCGCGGCCGTTCCTTTGTCTTTTCTGTCCCGGCTCCTTCCGCCATAATCTCGCAATGCGGGAACTCTTTCGCGAATGGGCAGAAAATCTGGAAACATTCGTCCTCGAAGTCATTTTCGAGGAACGTGGCGATTTTCGGGCCAGGGTTACCCGCGGCTTGCTGTTCGGCTGCTCGAAGGTGTTCCAAGTGGGCGTCAAGCTGCGCCGGTGGCTTTACAATGTGCGCCTGCTGCGGGATAAAACCCTGGGTGTCCAGGTGATCGCCATCGGGAATTTGACGGTCGGCGGCACCGGCAAGACACCCGTCGTGGAGAAATTCGCCCGCGAACTGCGCGACGCGGGCCGCAACGTGGCCATCCTCTCGCGCGGCTATCGCTCGAAACCGCGGCCTTTTCACCAGTGGTTTCTCAGCGCGATTTTTTTCCAGGAAGATCAGACGCCGCCCCGCGTGGTTTCCGATGGGAAATCGCTGCTGCTGGATTCGGAGATGGCCGGCGACGAGCCGTACATGCTTGCCTCAAATCTCAAGGACGTCGTGGTGCTGGTGGACAAGGATCGCGTGAAAAGCGGGCGTTACGCGATCGAAAAATTTGGTTGCGACACGTTGTTGCTCGACGACGGTTTCCAGTACTGGGACCTGCGCGGGCGCCGGCACGACGTGGTGCTCGTTGACCGCCAGCAGCCATTTGGAAATGAGCATCTGCTGCCCCGCGGAACGTTGCGCGAACCGGCTTCGCATCTGGCGCGCGCCCAGACGATCTTCATCACGAAAAGCGACGGCAAAACGGCTGCCTTGCGTGAACGCCTGGCCGGCTTCAATTCCGATGCGGCCATTATCGAATGCGTCCATCATCCTTTATATCTGGAGGACGTTTTTACCGCCGAACGGCTCGATCTGGAATTCTTGCGCGGAAAAAAAGTCGCCTCACTGAGCGGCATTGCCCAGCCTGAAAGCTTTGAGCAAAGTCTCAGAAACCTCGGCGCCGAACTGGTGTATTCCAAGCGATTCGCCGACCATCACCGGTTTTCGCAGCAGGAAGTCATCAACGTGATCAACCGCGGCAAAAAGCGCCAGGCCCAAACCATCATTACCACGCAGAAAGACGCCGTGCGTTTTCCAAAAATTGACCGGCGCGACCTGCCGATCTTTTTCATGCGCGTTGAAATCCAGATTGTCAGCGGCGCCAATGACTTTCAGGACTGCGTCCGAAAAATCTGTTTCAAATGAAGGGGAAAAACGTTTCGCCGCGGCGGCTGTGTCTCCGCGGCTCTATATTTATCTTAGTACAATGGATACGATTCTCTATTTCGCCGCGCGCGGCCTTGTGGTGTTGATTCAGACACTGCCGTTGCGCCTGGTGGCGCGGGTGGGCCGGCTTGCCGGCTGCGCCGCTTTCGGCCTGGATGGCCGGCATCGGCGCGTTGCTCTCCAAAACCTGTCCCTATGCTTCAGCGGCGAAAAATCAGTCCCCGAAATCCGCGCCCTGGCAATGGAAAATTTCAAACGCATCGGCGAGGCCTACTGCTGCGCCGTCAAGACCGCCGCCATGGATGCGGCGGCCCTCAAACCACACGTTGAATTTGTTGGCGCCGATAAAATTGAGCCGCCGCCCGGAGCAGCGCCCCGGAGTCTTATCATGGCCATCGGCCATTTCGGCAACTTCGAACTTTACTCCCGCTACGCGCAATTCGCCCCCTCTTTCAAATGCGCCACCACCTATCGCGCATTGAACCAGCCTGCCATCAATCGCCTGTTGCAATCGCTGCGTAGCCACACCGGCTGTCGTTTCTTTGAACGGCGCAGCGAGGGCGCCGCGTTGCGCGCTTTCATGTCCCAAAAGGGCGTCCTGCTCGGCCTTTTCGCCGACCAGCACGAAGGGCGTGGCGGCATTCGTATCCCTTTTCTCGGCCACGATTGCATGACATCAGCGGCGCCGGCAATCCTGGCGTTGCGCTACAAATGCCCGCTGTTTACGGGTTTTTGCTTCCGCGTCGCTTCCGCCCAATGGCGGCTCGAAGCCGGCGATGAAATCCCCACGTTCGAAAACGGCCGCCCCAGGAAAGTCGAAGCCATCATGCGCGACATCAACCGCGTCTTCGAAACCGCCGTGCGCCGCGACCCCGCCGATTGGTTCTGGGTGCATCGCCGCTGGAAAGGCGGCGCGGGACAATGAACTTAAGCATCGGCGGTCGGAATCGTGAAGAGCGCCGCGTGGGACCTGCTTGGTTCACGGTCCCGTTGCGCGTCCGATTTTCGGTTGAAGTTCCCCTCAGCCCTGGCGCAGTTTCCGCCTCAGACCGGCAATGCCCAGCAGCGCCGCTCCAAGCAGCGCCGCCGTCTCACCGCCATCGGGTACCTTAATTCCCTGAACCTGCGCCCCGGAAGAAATGCTCATGTTGTCGCCGCAGATCATTTCCCCCACCACAAGCCCGGGAGACTCTTGAATTTGCGAACTGTCCGCCAAAACGATCCCATACAATACCGACTCCGTTGCCAATCCGCCGCTCATCCCCAAACCCGTGCCGCCGGTGCGCGTGATGTTAAACAGCACGTTCTGAGCCGTCAGCCCGCCGCTCAGCAGAATTGAGGCATGGCTCAAAGTCAGCGCGTCGGCGATGTTAAAGACGTAATACTCGTTTGCCGTCCCATCCAGCGTAAGCGTCACGCCGCTCAAATTGATGCTGTTCAGAAAATACACGCCCGGCGCGTGAGAAAATGTTCCGCCGGTGGTGATGTCACCGATGGACGATCCCGACAATGCCGAGGCGGCGGACGCCACGCTTGCCGCGTCAGCGGCAGCCTGGCTCACCCGCGTTTGAGAGCCTGCATTTTTGTAAACGCTCCCCGACACGTTGGCCGCCAGATTCCCATTCGCGCCGGCGCTGCTGCCAAGATAAACGTTTCCCGTGATCGGCGTACCACTGTCCGAAATGCCGCCCCTGCTGTTCATGCCCACGTTCCCGTTTATGTAGCCCGCGTTCGAAGCGTTGGCAATGCTCACGTTTGCATTGCCGGCATGATTCCCCGTTTCCAGCACCGCCCAGTTGCCCGGACCCGCGGAACCCAGGTCCACCGGCAGAGCCTCCGCCGTAACGCCCTGGCACAGCAAAATGGCCATCCCGGCCGCGCCGACAATGGTCGCAATGCCTGGGCCTGTGCGTTTATAGGTCGTCGTTCTCATAATCTCAAATCCTTGAATCGGTAATCCACCTCGGTCGTGCGACTCAAAACGGCAATTTAAGCACAAACCAAGCCAGCGCGGCAATCCTCCTTGGTGTTGTCGCCGGAGCAGGATTTGTAAGTATCTGGAGGATAACAGGATGGCAGAATAGTGGTTCCGATCCTTTATCTTCTTCAAGAACTCCCGGCGTGGCCGAATTGTAAGGAATCCCGACGATTATTTCGCAGGCCTGGTTTTTCAGCACGCAACCCATTGTCCTTCAAACAACAATTCGCAAACCGGCAAAGTGTAAGCAATCCCGACGCATCCATCGCATTCCCGTTTCACCGCCATCGGGGGCAGGTATCAATTTTTGGCGCGGTTTTCTCCTTCCGCTATTTTGTCCGCAACGTTCGCGCGCCTGGCGTGATTGCATCTTTACCGCCTCCCGCCACGCGCCTCGGATTTGATCAGGAACGAAGCCTTGCGGCGCCGGCGGAATTTGCCACCATCATCGCCGCTGATGTTACTGGAATTGACGGTCGAAAATGAACCGCCAGACGGAAATGCAGAGGAAAGCACAACGAAAGCCGGCGCCGCGGCGGTTCATTGACTTCGCGTCCTCATGCCTCGTCTGTTGAATGACCGCGCCATCCTCCATTTCCCTGCCTGCCAAACCGCGAATCCTGGTTCGTGGAACAAACTGGCTGGGCGATGCCGTGATGACCATTCCCGCCCTCATGCGATTGCGCGAGAAATTTCCCGATGCTCACATTGCCCTGCTCACCCCCGAAAAACTCCGCGATCTCTGGCCGGCCGCGCCCGGCGCCGGCCGCCTGCATCCGGCCATTGATGAACTTCTATGCCCGCGGCCGCAAGAAACAGTTTTTGGCATCGCCGGCCGCCTGCGGCGCGGGAACTTTGATGCCGCGCTGGCGCTGCCCAATTCACCGCGCTCCGCCCTGGAACCATTCCTGGCCCGTGTACCGCAGCGCATCGGCTACGCCCGTCCCTGGCGAAACTTTTTCCTGACCCATCCTCTCCCGTCCCGTCGCGGCGCCGTCCAAATGCGAAAAAGACCCGTCGCCGAAATAAAAAGGCTTATGAGTTCGGCAAACGGCCTCGAATCTCAAAACCATCCCCTTTCCCACCAGGCAAACGATTATCTCCACCTGGCCGCCGCCTTCGGCGCCAATCCCGCCCCGTTGCCGCCCCAACTCTTTGTGGCGGAGGAAGAATTGGCGGCTGCGAGGACTCAATTTGCATTGGATGCCGTCCAAGCCCCTGTTTTTGGCCTCAATCCGGGCGCTGAATACGGTCCGGCCAAACGTTGGCCATTGGAAAACTTCATTGCAGCCGCAAGGCTGATCCAGTCCCAAACCCATTGCCGATGGATCCTGTTTGGAGGAAACAACGATGTCGCGCTCGCGAACGTCATTGAGTCGGCGTTGGGCGCTTGCGCGGCGCTGAACCTGGCCGGCAGGACCACCCTGCGCGAACTGATGGCCTTGTTGAAACTCTGCCGGCTTCTGCTCACCAACGACACAGGCCCCATGCACGTGGCCGCGGCCCTCAGCGTGCCGGTCATCGCCATTTATGGAAGCACCTCTCCGGAACTGACCGGCCCGCTTTCCTCCGGCGCGGCCCAAAAAATACTCAATGCCGGCGTTCCCTGCTCGCCCTGTTTCTTGCGCGAATGCCCCATTGATTTCCGGTGCATGACGCGCATCGGCGTCGAATCCGTCGTCCAGGCCGTTCTTGAATGCGCCAATGTCGCGCATTGAACTTTTCAGGTGATTGCGCCATTGTTGGCGGATGACGCCTGACGAACACAACGGCCCGGCCTGCAACATCGGCATGGAACGCAAGCTCACCGAGCCGTGTTCCATCATCATATTCGGCGCCAGTGGCGACCTGACTGCCCGCAAATTGATCCCGGCGCTCTATCATCTCTTCAAGGATCAATTGATGCCGCCCGCCTTTCGCATCATTGGATTTGCCCGGCGCGAAAAGACCGATGATTCCTGGCGGCAGGAACTCCGCGCGGCGCTGGAGGAGTTTTCCCGCACCAAGCCCGTTGACGAAAAAGTCTGGGGCGATTTTGCAGCCAATCTCTCGTATTGCCGGGGCGATCTCACCGACGCCGCGGCATACGATGCGCTGGAAAAAAAGTTGAGCGGCTTTCAGAGCCAGCCTCTGCGCCGAAACCTGCTGTTCTATCTGGCCACGCAGCCGAGCCAGTTCGGCGTCGTCATCGAAAAACTGCATGATTCACACCTGCTTTCTCACGACGGCCACCCCGGCTGGCAACGCCTCGTCGTTGAAAAACCGTTTGGCCACGATCTTCAATCCGCGCACTCGCTCAATGGCGAGCTGACCCGGTTCGCCCAGGAACGGCAGGTCTTTCGCATAGACCATTACCTGGGCAAGGAAACCGTCCAGAACATTTTGATGTTCCGTTTTTCCAATTCCATTTTCGAGAAACTCTGGAACCGCAATTCCGTCGAGTATGTTCAGATCACCGTTAGCGAACGACTCGGCGTGGGTGAACGCGGCGGTTATTACGAGGAAGCCGGCGCCCTGCGCGACATGGTGCAGAACCATATCCTCCAGGTCCTGGCCCTCATCGCCATGGAACCGCCCGTTTCGCTCGAAGCCGAATCCGTGCGCGACGAAAAGGTCAAATTGCTCAAATCCATCCGGCCGCTTCGCCCCGCCGACGTCGCCAGGCAGGTGGTGCGCGGCCAGTATTTCGCCGGCGTCGTCAACGGCGAGCCGCGTCCAGGCTATCGCCAGGAACCCAAGGTGAAAACGGATTCGAATGTGGAAACCTACGTCGCGCTCAAGTTGTTGATTGACAACTGGCGCTGGTCGGACGTGCCGTTTTATTTGCGCACCGGCAAGAACCTCCCCATGAGCGCCAGCGAGGTGCGCATCCGGTTTCGTCCCACACCCAGCGTCCTGTTCGCGGCCCAATGCGAACACAAGCTTGATCCCAATGCCTTGACCCTCCGCCTCCAGCCGAACGAAGGCATCTCGCTGCGTTTTAACGGCAAGGTGCCGGGCCTCAGCGTGGGTGTGCGACCCGTCCGCATGCACTTCAGCTACGATTCGGAATTTGGCGCCTACACACCCGAGGCCTATGAACGATTGCTGCTGGAAGCCGTGGCCGGCGACGCCACCTTGTTCATCCGTCGCGATGAAGTGGAGACGGCATGGCAGATTGTGGATTCCATCCGGGCCGGTTGGAGCGGGAAGGCCCTGAGCAACCGGGAATTTTATGCCGCCGGCACCTGGGGGCCGGTTGCGGCCGACGATTTGCTCGCGCAAAGCGGCCACGCATGGCATGAGCCGCTGGTGATAGCATGATGGAGCGCGACCCGGAGCGGCGCGCGCCGGCCAGGATGATGAAAAATTACCGGGTGCTCTCCTTTTCCGATCCGGAGGCGTTGGCTGCGGCGGCCGCGCAGCGCTGGCTCAAAGAGGTCCAGGCGGCCAATCGCGCCGGCCAGCCTTATTGCACGGCCCTTTCCGGCGGGCGCATTGCCAAAACGCTTTTCATTTCAATCGTCCAGCAAGCCAAAACGGGAACCGTCTTGCTGGAAAACGTCCATTTTTTTTGGGCGGATGAGCGGTGTCTGCCACCCGACGATTCCGAAAGCAATTTCAAGCTGGCAAACGATTTTCTCCTAGCGCCGTTGAACATTGCCGCCAACCGCATCCATCGCATTCGTGGAGAGGCGCCACAGAATGCCGCTGTTCAGGCGGCCGGGCGGGACTTGCGGCAAATTGCGGGTTCCAGCGGCAATTTGCCCTCTCTTGACCTGATTTTCCTTGGTATGGGAGAGGACGGACACGTCGCGTCTCTATTTCCAAACGCCGTGCCGGAAATATTGGCCGTTGAAGAACCGTTCGTAGGCGTGAAAACCGCCCCCAAACCGCCGCCAAACCGCATTTCCCTCAGCTATGCGGCCATTGCCGCGGCTAAACAGGTTTGGGTTCTGGTATCGTCGGCGGGCAAAGAGGAGGCGCTGAAACAATCGCTCAAACCGGATGGCCACACGCCATTGGCCCGGGTCCTTCGGTCTCGCAGCCGGACAACGATTTTCAGCGACATTAATTTTTCTCCATTTTTTACTTGAAGCAACGGCGCTAGTTGGTAGAATTACGTTTTGCGGAAGGGGTGGGGTGAACACCCCATGACCTAAAAAAGAAAATCGGCTAAAGTTTGAACGAACGGACGGTGGTGGGGTCAAACATCCAGATTTCGCTGTCCGTTTAGGGTTGGCATAGAGGTTTTGCTCGCGGCGCAGCTCGGACAGCGACCCCCAAGTTGGCTGTGTCGCCCTTCTGAGCGCCTGGGTGAAGGCGTATAAACCTCGTCACCGTGAGAGGCCGGACGCAAGTCCGGCCTTTCGTCTTTTCACTTAATCAGCCTTGAAATCCGCGTTGATTTGGCGCCATAGACCATCTACCATCCATTTCGCATGAAGAATCAGCTCGATTTCGAGAAACCGATCATCGAACTGCAGGACAAACTGGACGACCTCCGCAAACATCCGGAAAAGCATTCGTTGGGAGTCAATTTCGAAGAAGAAATCCGTTTGATCGAAAAGAAATTGGAGGAAACCCGGCGGCATATATTTGCCAATCTGACGGCGTGGCAGAGGGTCCAACTGGCGCGCCGGCCAAAACGACCTTATAGCCTTGATTACATCGCATCCGCCTTCACCGATTTTCATGAATTGCACGGAGACCGCCTGTTTGCCGAGGATCGGGCCATGGTCGGCGGTTTTGCGAAGTTGGGAGACCACCGTGTCGTGGTCATTGGCACCCAGAAAGGGCGGGACACGAAGGAGAACATTCTCAGAAACTTTGGCTCCGCGCATCCCGAAGGTTATCGCAAGGCCCTGCGGTTGATGCGGCTGGCCAATAAATTCAATCTTCCCATTATCACGCTCATTGACACGGCGGGAGCGTATCCCGGCATAGGAGCGGAGGAACGCCACATTGCCGAAGCCATAGCGGTGAACCTGCGGGAAATGATCCTTTTCGAGCCGCCCATCGTTGCCGCCGTCATCGGCGAGGGCGGTTCAGGCGGCGCGCTGGGCATTGGCGTCGCCGATCGCGTGCTGGTCCTTGAAAATGCCTACTACTCCGTCATTAGTCCCGAAGGATGCGCCGCGATATTGTGGAAGGACCGCGTGGCGGCGCCCAAGGCCGCGGCCGCCCTCAAGATCACCGCCCAAAATTTGCTGGAACTGGGCCTAATTGACGAAATTGTTCCCGAACCGCTCGGTGGAGCGCACACGGACCCGCCTGCCGCCGCGGAAAATCTGAAGCAGCGGCTGCTCAAAAACCTGGAAGAGCTTCTGGCCTTGCCCGCGCCGGAGCGATTGAAAAAGCGTTACGAGAAATACCGCGCTCATGGCCGGTTTGTGGAAAAAAAGGACATGCAAGGCAATGGCGCGGCGCAGGCGGCCGCCTGAATCCAGTTCCCGTGCTTTATCCGCTCACTTTCCAACCCATTTTCAAGGAGCGCCTATGGGGCGGGCGCGAATTGGAAAGGCTGTTTGGAAAAAACCTGCCGCAGGGCGGCGCCATTGGCGAATCCTGGGAAATTTCAGACCGGCCCGGCGACCAAAGCATCATCGGCAATGGCCGGTTCGCCGGCAAGAGCCTGCGCTGGTTGATGGAAAATTTTTCGTCTGAATTGGCCGGAGAGACCAAAATGGCGCCGGCCGGCCGGTTTCCATTGCTTTGCAAAATCCTGGACGCGCGCGACAAACTCTCGCTACAGGTCCATCCGGCTCCTGGAATCGCCGGCGCCATAAGCGACCCGAAAAGGGAGCCGAAATCGGAGATGTGGTTTATAGCCCACGCCGCGCCCGGCGCGGAACTTTTTGTGGGGCTGAAACGGGGAGTTTCACAATCTGAATTCAAAACCAAACTCATGGAAGGCAGCGTCGCCGACTGTTTTCATCGGCTGTCCGTTCGTGCCGGGGACGCCATTTTTTTGCCCAGCGGCAGGGTTCACGGCATTGGGGCCGGTTTGGTCATCTTCGAGATTCAACAAAATTCAGATACCACCTATCGCGTTTTTGATTGGAACCGCGGCGGACTCGACGGCAGGCCGCGGGAATTGCACGTAGCCGAAGCTCTTGCCAACGTCAACTTCGACGACTTTGAGCCTCAATTGATCGGCGGCGGTTACAGGCCGGACGGAATGGCCCTCAAGCGTCCGCTCGTGAACGATGCCCTTTTCTGTGCCGAACACTGGAAACTGGGGCCGGACGCCCCCGCGCCGCTTGCGCCCCAACGATTGCAAATCGTGGCCGTCACTTCTGGAACATCTCAAATCCGTGGCGGGTCGGAGTCGGTGATTTTACAAGCCGGTCAATTCGCCCTGGTTCCCGCCTGCCTCGCGCAAACCGAAATCTTAACCAAATCCGCCGCCGAATTGCTCCGCGTGGAAGTTTGATCGTGCCAGGGAATTTGACGGACGGGAAAAATCACACCGGCGCCGCCGCGCGCAAATCGGCAAAAACAATGATGCCCGCGCCCGTCTGGAGCAGTGTCTGCACTTCCACTTCAACCTGTTCCCCAATCCTGGACTGGCCGTTGTTGACCACAACCATGGTGCCATCGGGCAGATAACCAACCCCCTGTCCCTTGTCCTTTCCTTCGCGGACGATTTTCAATTGGAGCACCTCGCCCGGCAGCAGGATGGCTTTCAGGCATTTGGCGACTTCATGGATGTTGATGCAATCCACCTTTTGAAAGGAGGCGACCTTGGCCAGGTTAAAATCGTTGGTAAAAAGCCGCGCATTCAGGTTGCGCGCCAGGCGGATCAATTTGCTGTCCACGTCCTTTTCATCCGGAAAATCGCCATCGTGAATGCGTACTTCGATGTCGGAATTGCGCTGGATGCGGTTGAGCATTTCCAATCCGCGCCGGCCCCGGCCGCGCTTGATGGCGTCGCCGGAATCCGCCACTTGCTGGATTTCCCGGAGAACAAAGCGGGGAACCACCACCATTCCTTCCAGAACGTGAGTGCCAATCAAATCGGCGATGCGCCCGTCAATGATCACGCTGGTGTCCAAAAGCAGGAGCTTGTCGGGCTTGTTTTGCGGCGAAAAACGGACATAGGGAATGATGAGTGAAAAATCCTCCTTGTTGCTGCGCATCGCCAGAATCATTCCGATATAGCCGAAGCTGAGGAAAAGGCCGAGCCGGACGAGCCAACGTTGCGGGTCGGGGACATGTTCAAACAGCCCTGAACGATCCAGCAACAGGGCCACGAGAGTGCCGAGCATCAGGCCGAAGGTGATGGCGGAAAAAGCCCGCAGGGAAAACCCCTTGAGCATTTCGTCCAGGGCAATGAGCAGGCCGCCGAATCCGAAGCCCATGAGCATTCCAAAGACGCCGCTGTGCGGAATGTTCACAAACTCCTCGCCCACCTGGCTGATGGCATAGCCCGCCATGACGCACAGGGCCAGGAACAGAATGCGAATGGGCCAGAGTTGTTTCACGGCTTTCGTGGCCGGGGCGGCGGTTTTTGGACGGGTTCCTTGTGCCACAAAAAGCCCCACAAACCGAGACGGTTGAGGTTGCTCGATGCGACAGCCAGATTGTTTGCGGCGGCTTGCACGTTGGCGGACAATTCCTGGTCCCGCAGGACTGCGCCGGCCAGGCCTTTGCCGGCTTGCAGATTGGTCATCAATTCTTTCAGGATTTCCGTGGATGATTCAATGTTTTTTGTTGCCGCGGTGATTTCCACGCCATTGGTCACCAGAACACCGCGCGCGGACGAGGCCAGGAGCGTCAATTGCGACGAAAAGAACAGGACGTTGCTCAACGCCAGGTTCACTTGCGTGCCGTTGGTCACAATCAAGCCGTTGATTTGGGCGACGGAATCAAGGGCCTGCGCCGAAAACTCCCGCATATTGTCCACGGTGACCGTAAAATTGGTCATGGTATGCGCGTTGAGCACCACCTGTTGCATCTCCGTGACGGAGGCATCGAGCTTTTTGGCAATCGTGTCAATGCGCTGGATGAAGCCGACCGCCGACCGCGCGGCCTCCTGCATGTTGAAGGGGGGCTCGCATTTGACCGAAGCGCCATTGGTCAGCACCCCGCCCTGGTTGGCCGTGGGAATGATGGCGACATATTCATCGCCCAGAAAACCGGATTGTTGGATGGCAAATTGGGCGTCGGAATAAATTTTGTTTTTGTAACGGTCATAGATTTTCAGGATGATGGTGACGCTCCGGCCGTCAGGAGCCAGTTGGACGCCCGAAACATTGCCCACCTCCACGCCCGCCAGTCGCACGGACGCGCGGGGTTTGAGGCCCCCCACGTTTGCGGCGTGCAGCCGCAACTCATAAACGCCGCGGAAAAAGCTGGCGCCTTTGCTGAATTCAATCAGCCCAAGGCCCATCAGCGCCAGCCCAATGAATACGAATAGGCCGGCCTTTGCCGCAATTCGCTTGTTTTCCATTGCCCCCGAGAATAGCAAAACCGGCCGCGCTTCGCCAGCGTCTTTCCCGTTTTGGATTAGCCTGTCTCCCCGCCAAGCTTTCTTTTCGCCCATGCCCTGGCTTCCCGCCGCGTCTTCAATTCCTCAGCCAATTGTTTTTCACGGACGTCGTTCAGCAACGCCCCCAGGGCCGGCCCGGGCGTCATGCCCAAGGCAATCAGATCGCGACCAGTCAACAGCGGCGGCCGGATGGCGGGCTTTTTCTTGAGCTCCTCCGCCTGTTCAACGAGAAAATCGTAAATTTCCAACGACCCGTGCGATGCCAGGCAATCCAGCCGGTGCAACTCTAATTCAGTGGGAAATGTTTCGCGCAGCAACAGCCGCCTCAACGTCGCCTTGCGCATTTCCCTGGCGTCCTTGAACTGCATGTGGTTTTTGACACAGACTACAATCTCATCCATCTGCCGCCGCGGAAACCGCAATCGCCGCAGAATTTCACCCGCCATGACCGCGCCGACTTTCTCGTGGCCGTAAAAGTGGATCGCGCCGGTTTGGGCGTCGCGCGTGGCCGTGACCGGTTTGGCGATGTCGTGCAGCAAAACGGCCCAAGGGAGGGATTCGGGGCAACTTTTGGGCAATTTTTCAAGCATCAGGCGGATATGCTCAAAGACGACGCCCTCCGGGTGATAATCCGGCGATTGCTCGCAGGAAATGGTCGCCGCCAGTTCCGGGAGAATGTATTCGAGCAGGCCGCTATTGCGCAACAGCGCCAGGCCGCGCGCCGCGTGCGGCGGCGCGAACAATTTCAACAATTCATCCCGCACCCGTTCGGCGCTGATCGCCTGGATGCGCGGCGCGAGCGATTGAATGGCGGCGGAGACATGCGGCTCGATTTGAAAATTCAACTGTGCCGCGAACCGGACGGCCCGCAGCAGGCGCAAATGATCTTCCGCGAACCGTTCTTCCGGCACGCCGATGGTCCGGATGATGCCGGCCTTCAAATCCACGGCGCCGCCCACCCAATCGTAGGTTCTTTTGGACAACGGATCGTAAAAAAGGCCGTTGATGGTGAAATCGCGGCGCAAGGCATCGGCCCGCGCGTCGGCAAACGTCACCCGGCCCGGTCGCCGGCCATCGGCGTATTCCGCCTCGGCGCGAAACGTGGCCACTTGAAAATTGTGACCGCCTTCCACCACGACCATCACGCCAAATTTCCTGCCCACCGCGATGGTTTGGGCGAACAAACCTTCGATTTGCTCCGGCCGCGCTTCGGTGGCAATGTCGAAATCCTGCGGTTGGCGTCCCAGGAGGAAGTCGCGCACGCAACCCCCCACCCAAAAAGCCGTGAAACCCGCCTTTTGCAGGCGTCGGATGATTTCAATGGCCGTTTTGCGCGGCGAAGGGCTCACGGCGGGATTTTCGGGCAAACCGGCGGGCAGGCAAAGCAGAATTGGTTGAGCGCGCCGTCCCGGCACGGCAACTCACCAATTCCGACGACTCACCCCATCCTGCTCATCCCGTGAAAATTCCCGTTCCCGGCGTCTCCGCGTCCCGGTGGCGAACTTGATGCCTTTCCATCATTTCAGATCAAACAGCAACACCTGCGATGGCGTGTTGGCCGACAATTGCAGTTTGGATTCATCGGGACCGTTCGTGGAAAAGTTTGTGGCGGCGGCGGAACCCGGTCCTGAATGAAATCCAACTCGTTCACTTTTATTGGCGTCCGCGGGCGCTTATCCGCTGTTGTCTATTCGCTGCCCCAGGTCGCCTTGACATGCGCCACGGCGGCGTGGACGGCGTCCGTTTTCAGGGAAGGACTGAGTTCAAAAACCTTTGCGTGCGAAGGTTGGATGAACGGCTTGAGAGCGGCAAAATCAATTCCGCCCGTTCCAGGCGCGGCATGGTCGCGAATGGGAAATTCCACGTCGTGGACATGAAATCCGGCCAGCCGATCCCGCAACGACTTCAAATGAGTGGCCACGTGAAGAATGCCCAGGTTTTCCTTTATTTGGCCGTGGCCGGTGTCATGCCAGTAGCAGAGACCGGCGCTGGACAATTCCTGGAATAAAAATCGAAAATCGTCCTCCGCGGGAAGCTCTTCAATGGCCTGGCGATTTTCGCAGCCGAGCTTCAAGCCGCGTTTTTCCGCTTCGGGCAGCAGTTGGCGGAGGGCCCGGAGGGTGCGCTCAAACGGCTTTGCCTTTTTTGTGTCGCGGGCTTTGACCGCCGCCGCGCGCAGTTTCTCATATTTGGGCGTCCGCGTGCCTTCCCGTTCGAGCATGGCGCCCAGTTTGCCGGTGTAATCCTTCATTTCAATGCGGCCCAGGTGCAGGACCACCAGCGGCGCGCCGACGCGCACCGCGAAATCAAACGTTTTAAGCGTATGTTTGACGGCCAATTCGCGTTCCCGCGGACGCTCATCGGAAAACTCATAGAGATTGGGCGCGGCATGATTGACGCCCAACGGCAGCGGGCAGAAGTTGTGAAGGCTGGAGATTTTGATTTCTCCGGCGTCAACGGCTTCGAGGATGCCGGGCACAAGGCCTGCGCGAATGCCGTGGCTCAATTCCGCATGGCGGAAGCCCAGGTCGCGGATTTCGCGCAGCATGGAACGTCCGTCGGCGTGACGGTGGGAATTCCAGCAGGTGGAAAGCGAATACATTCCGCAGTCGGGCCGCCCCTTTAAAGACGGCGTTTCAATGGCCCGGAGTTCGAACCGGGGAAAAGACGGTTAGAGGTCCGCGTAGCGGGCCGACAGCATGGCGGAAAAGCGCGCGGCTTTTTCCTTGCGCCGGCGGCGTTCGCTGGGCTTCTCAAAGTGCCGGTGATTGCGCACGACCTTGAGCGTGCCTTCGCGGTCCACTTTCTTTTTCAGCCGCCGCAGCGCGCGGTCAACTGGTTCGCCTTTTTTTAATCTAATTTCGGTCATGCAACTCACGTCCTTTCTCGCGCGGGCAAAAACCCGCAATTCAACGGAACCAAAAGGATAGGTTTTCCCGGCATATTGTCAATGCCAACGTCCACGAAATTCAGGCTTGTGCGCGCGCCGGATTTTACCGCTTTCCGCCCCGGGGAAGTTGCCGTCCGGTATGAACCTTGCAAAACGGAATGAAGATTGAGGGGCGATTGACACAAGCCCCAATCCGTCAAAATAGTCTCTTCCGGCAGGGGTGGCATCCCTGAAAATCCAAGCCCATCCTTGCCATCCCAGGCATGTTGCTGTCTAATCCCTCCTGTCATGGGATATACCGAGCAATATTTCCACTCCGAAGCCGCCCAACAGTCCCTTGAAATTCCCGTGCTTGTCAACTGCATGATCCAGGACGCCATTCATCTGGCGGCCAGCGATGTGCACGTGGAGCCGTGGGAAAAGTCCATTTGCGTCCGCGCCCGCGTCAATGGCGTGCTCGGCGAAATCGCCCATCTGCCATTGGACCTGCTCGATAAAATCTCCACGCGATTCAAGGTGATGTCCAATCTTGTCACGTATCAGGCCGGCACGCCCCAGGATGGCGCCGCCATTTGCGGCCCTGAACTGGACGGCGTCCAATTGCGCGTTTCAATTTTTCCCACGACCCGCGGTGAAAAAGTCGTGGTGCGGCTGTTTGATCCGCGGGACCGGCGTTTCGAGTTGGACAGCCTGGGTTTCGACGATGATACGTTGCATGGCCTCACAAAACTCTTGAAGCGCTCCAGCGGCCTGCTGCTGTTCACCGGCCCCACGGGATCGGGCAAGACCAGCACGATGTATTCGTCCCTTTGCTACATCATGCAGCGCGACGGCACGAGCATCAGCATCAGCACGGTGGAGGACCCCGTGGAATTCAATTTGCCGATGGTCAGCCAGACGCAGATCAATCCGGCCCAGGAATTCACCTACGCCGCCGCCCTGCGCAGCCTCATGCGCCAGGACCCGGAAGTGATCATGGTCGGAGAAATCCGGGACCCGGAAACGGCGGCGATAGCCGTGCAAGCCGGGCTGACGGGCCATCTGGTCATCAGCACCATTCACTCCGGCGTTTCCGCCGGCGCCTTCACCCGGCTCATCAACATGCAAATCGAACCGTTTATGCTGGCCTCGTCCATTCTGGGGGTTTTTGGACTGCGGCTGCTGCGGGCGAATTGTCCGAATTGTTCCCAGCCTTACGAACCGGAGCCGAGTCTGCTCAAAGTTGTGCCCGAAGAGATGCTCGCCGGAGCGCAATTCCGCAAGGGGGCGGGCTGCGAGCAGTGCGGCGGGACCGGTTTTGCCGGCCGCATTCCCGTGACTGAAGTGCTCGTGGTGGACGAACCGTTTCGCGAGGCCGTGTTGAAAAAAGTGCCGACGAGGGCGCTCGAAGAAGTCGCCATTGGACAAGGGATGAAGACGCTGTGGCAAAGCGGCGTCAAGAGGGTGGTGACCGGACGAACAAGCCTGGAGGAAATGGTCCGCATCCTCGCCGCCGACATGATTTGACGCTCTCCGCGGTTATTTGCCGTGATTCGCGGTTTCTTTACCGGCTTGTTCCGTGGCCGATTTCTCGTTGGGAATCCGCATCGCGTAGAAGGAGCGATAGACGAAAATCAGCGCCACAACAAAACAGGCCGTTCCGATGAAATAGGAGACATGCGAGGTGGGGTTGGCCTTTTTCATCCCCACGGCAATTTCCACCGCGAGCAGGCCGAAAAGCGTGGTGAACTTGATGATGGGATTCATGGCCACCGATGAGGTGTCCTTGAACGGATCGCCCACCGTGTCGCCGACGACGGTGGCGGCATGCAATTCCGTTCCCTTCTGGCGCAGGTCCACTTCGACAATTTTCTTGGCGTTGTCCCATGCCCCGCCCGCGTTCGCCATGAAGATGGCCTGAAACAATCCAAAAAAGGCGATGCCAATCAAATAGCCGATGAAAAAGTATTGGTTGAAAAACGGCAGCCCAAGCGCCAGCGCGAATACGACGATGAAGATATTTACCAGGCCGCGTTGGGCGTAAATCGTGCAGATTTCCACGACCTTCTTGCTATCGGCTATCGAGGCGGCTTCCTTTTCCAGGTCCAGATTTTTCTTGATGAAAACCACGGCGCGATACGCGCCGGTGACGACCGCCTGGGTGCTCGCGCCGGTAAACCAATAAATCACCGCCCCGCCCATCAGCAGGCCGAAAACAATCTGCGGCTCGATCAGGCTCAGGCTGCTCTGCGCGTTCCCAAATGTCTTTTCAAGAAGCATGATGATGCCGAAAATCATGGTCGTGGCGCCCACGACCGCCGTGCCGATCAGCACGGGCTTGGCCGTGGCCTTGAACGTGTTGCCGGTGCCGTCCCCTTTTTCCAGTTCCAGCTTGGCGTGGTCAAAAGCCGGTTTGAATCCAAAATCCTTCTCGATCTCCGCCTCAATGCCCGGCGCCGCCTCGATGCGGCTCAACTCAAATACCGATTGGGCGTTGTCCGTCACGGGGCCGAAGCTGTCCACGGCAATAATCACCGGCGCCATGGCGAGGAAGCCAAACGCGACCAGGCCAAAGGCAAAAATCGGCGCCGCAAAGGCAAATTCCGGCGGCATCAGCGCCGGCAGATTGCCCAGCCGCGAAATCAGATACGCAATCAGCATGAGCGAGAGAATCACCAGGCCCATCCAAAAGGCCGAAAAATTTCCGGCCACGAACCCCGACAATATGTTCAGGGACGCCCCGCCCTGCTCCGATGAGCGCGTGATTTCCTGGACGTGGCGCGAATGGGTGCTGACGAAAATTTTCGTGAAGACCATGATGAGGGCGGCGGACACGGCCCCGCAGGAAATGATGGCCGGCAGCGTCCACCAGAGGTTCGGGAGGGGCGTTTGATCGGCTTGCGTGAAGTCGCCCAGCAACAACCAGCTCACCACGAAGGCCGTGCCAATGGCCAAAATGCAGTTCGTCCAGACCAGGCTCGACAAGGGCGATTCCCAGTCAAAATCCTTCCGTCCCCCATATCGCGCGCGGCTGGCGGCCATGTTCAGGTAAAATGCCGCCAGCGACGCGATCAGCATGCAGCTCTGAATGGCAAACAGCCAGATGATCAATTTGCCGCACGGAACGGGCGACGCCGAAAGCGACAGGGCCAGAAAGGCAATCAGCGCCACGCTGGTCACGCCATACGTCTCGAAACCGTCGGCAGTGGGCCCCACCGAATCACCGGCGTTGTCCCCGGTGCAGTCGGCAATCACGCCCGGATTTTTCGGATCATCTTCGGGCAGGTTGAAGACAATTTTCATCAGGTCGCTGCCAATGTCCGCGATCTTGGTAAAAATGCCGCCGCCCACCCGCAGCGCCGCAGCGCCGAGCGATTCGCCAATCGCAAACCCAATAAAGCAGGGTCCGGCCAACTCGCTCGGAATGAATGCCAGGATGCAAATCATGCAAAACAATTCGACGCACACCAGCAACAAGCCGATGCTGATGCCCGCCTTGAGCGGAATGAAAAGCGTTTTGAGGGAATTGTTTGCCAGCGCCGCGAAGGCGGTGCGCGAGTTGGCGGTGGTATTGATGCGGATTCCGAACCAGGCCACGCCGTAGCTTCCCAGGATTCCGAGAATGGAACAGCCCAGCACCATCAAAACCGCCGCCCCGGATTCGTGGCGCAAAAACGAAAAATAATAAACAATGCACAGCGCAATCAGAATCCACAGCGCCAGCAGAAATTTTCCCTGCTGCTGCAAATACGTCTTGCACGTTTCCCAGATGATATTCGAAACGTCCCCCATCAGCCGATGCACCGGCAGCGCCCGCATTTGGCGATACTCGAACAGGCCGAACAGCGCGCCAATCACGCACACCGCCAGTCCAAAAAATAAAACAGCGTGTCCGCCCAGCGCGCCATTGGCGTAGGAAACGCGATTCAAATCCGGCAACGCAATGTCCTCGTCGCCCGCAAACGCAGTGCTGGCGGATGTCATTGCAAACAAGAGACTTGCGCCTCCCACAATCTTTCTCTTCAATCCCATAAAATCCCGCAAAGACAGCAATTCTGCACCAGATGACTGTGATTTTCCAGCATTTTTTATTGAAAAAATTGCACCGGGGCGCAAGTGGTTCGGGCGGATACGGCAGCCGACCTTGCTCCGGCGTGATTGTTTCCACAATCACGCGCATCGCCAACCGGGTCGTCGCGACGAAGGCGCGGAAACGCGGACGGGGTTCCCGCAAATCCCCTTGCCGCTGCGCGGGGAGTGTTTCATTCTCAACCAGGAAATGTCCGAACGCGCCCTGGCTGCCATTGCCAAACCTGACGCGGCGTTGGAAATAACGCTGCGGCCGTCCCTCTTTTCCGATTTCACCGGCCAGCCCAAGGTCAAGGAACGGCTCGAAATTGCCGTCGCCGCCGCCAAAAAGAGAAAGGAATCGCTGGACCATATCCTGCTCAATGGGCCTCCGGGCCTCGGCAAAACGACACTGGCCCATATCCTCGCAAAATCAATGGGCGCAAACCTCAAATGCACCAGCGGCCCGACCATTGAAAAAGCCGGCGACCTCGCCGGCCTGCTGACCAATCTCGAAGAAGGCGACGTGCTGTTCATTGATGAAATCCATCGCCTCCAAAAAACCATCGAGGAATATCTGTATCCGGCGATGGAGGATTTCAAGCTGGACATCATCATTGACCAGGGGCCGAACGCCCGCAGCGTCCGGCTCAATCTGCCGCGCTTCACGCTCATTGGCGCCACGACGCGCAGCGGCCTGTTGAGCGCGCCGCTCCTGACGCGCTTCGCCATGCGCGAACGCCTGGATTATTACGCCGCGCAGGACCTGGAAAAAATCGTCCGGCGCTCCGCGAACTTGTTGGCCGTGGATATTGAGCCGTCCGGCGCGCATGAAATCGCCCGTCGCAGCCGCGGCACGCCGCGCATCGCCAACAACCTGTTGCGCCGCGTCCGCGATTACGCCCAAGTCCGCCACGACGGACGCATTACCGCCGAAGTGGCCGACCGCGCCCTGGCCATGCTGGAAATTGACCAAAACGGCCTCGACGAAATGGACAAGCGGATTTTGGAAACCATCATCGTCAAGTTCGGCGGCGGCCCCGTGGGCGTCAATTCGCTGGCCGTGGCCGTTGGCGAAGAGCCGGATACCATTGAGGAAGTCTATGAGCCTTATTTGATCATGGAAGGCTTCCTCAATCGCACTCCCCAGGGCCGCGTCGCCACCGAATTAAGCTACAAGAAACTCGGCCTGAAGGCCTCCCCCGGCAGCCAGCAGAAATTTTTTTGACATTTTTGACATCCTGTCAAAAATCCCGGTTTCTGCCTCTCCATCCCTCCCAACTGCATGGCCGGGCTGGCGAGATTTGCGGATAAAATGCCTTTTCTCCCCGTCATTCGGGTTTTTCATTATGTGCCAATATGTATCCAATGCTGTGCCATTCCGGCTCTCCTGGCGCAATTTGCAATTTTCCAAAAATTCCTAAAATCGCGCTGTTTCCCTTTGTTTTCGCCTTGTTTGAAATACTTTTTTGTCCGGCATCATTATTGCATGGACTGAATCCGGCTTGTCGTCGGCCAGAGACAAGCCATTGAAAAATGACTTTATTGAATTTATGGCAAAAGTTTTAGGTATTGATTTGGGCACGACGAATTCCTGCATGTCAGTCATGGAAGGCGGCGAGCCGTTGGTTTTGGAAAATTCGGAGGGCAAACGGACGACTCCGAGCGTGGTGGCCTTTAGTAAGAGCGGCGAGCGGCTCGTGGGCGAGGCGGCCAAGCGCCAGGCGGTTACCAATTCCCGTAATACCATTTATTCCATCAAGCGGTTCATGGGCCGCAAATTTGATGAAGTGTCCGAGGAAATCAAACGGGTGCCTTACCGGGTCGTCAAGGCATCCAACGGCGACGCTGCGGTTGAGGTGGAGATGGAAGGCAAAGCAAGCCAATTCTCGCCCCCGGAAATTTCGGCCATGATCCTGGCCAAGCTCAAAGCCGATGCCGAAATGCGGCTTGGCGAAAAGATTTCCCAAGCCGTCATCACCGTGCCGGCTTATTTCAATGATTCCCAGCGCCAGGCCACCAAGGACGCGGGCAAAATCGCCGGCCTGGAAGTCCTGCGCATCATCAATGAACCGACGGCGGCTTCGCTCGCCTACGGTTTGGACAAAAGGAAAGACGAAAAAATCGCCGTCTATGACCTGGGCGGCGGCACGTTCGATATTTCCGTTCTTGAGATTGGCGACGGGGTTTTCGAGGTCAAGGCCACCAATGGCGATACGCACCTGGGCGGCGATGATTGGGACAATCGCATCATGGACTGGATTCTGGAAGAATTCAAAAAGGACGCCGGCATGGACCTGCGCAAGCAGCCCGACGCCCTTCAGCGCATCAAGGAAGAAGCCGAAAAGGCCAAAATCTCGCTGTCCAGCTCCCAACAGTACGAAATCAATCTGCCGTTTATCACCGCGGACGCCAGCGGCCCCAAACACATTCAAAAAAGCCTCACGCGCGCGAAGATGGAGCAACTGACCGATGAATTGTTCGAGCGCACCATCAAGCCCGTCAAAGCATGCCTGACCGATGCCGGAATTGAGGCCGGCAAAATTGACGAGCTCGTGCTCGTCGGCGGCATGACGCGCATGCCGCGCGTCGTGGACACGGCCCGCTCGCTGGTCAACAAGCCTCCGCACCAGGGCGTGAACCCGGACGAAGTCGTCGCGGTGGGCGCGGCCATCCAGGCCGGCGTGCTCAAGGGCGAGGTCAAGGACGTGTTGTTGCTGGACGTGACCCCGCTTTCGCTGGGCATTGAGACCCTCGGCGGCGTTTTCACCCGGCTCATCGAGCGCAACACGACCATTCCCACGCGCAAGTCGGAAATTTTTTCGACGGCCAGCGACAACCAGCCCGGCGTCGAAATCCACGTGCTTCAGGGCGAACGCCAGTTTGCCCGTGACAATAAAACCATTGGCAAGTTTCATCTGGCGGACATCCCGCCCGCGCCGCGCGGCGTGCCCCAGATCGAGGTGACCTTTGACATTGACGCCAACGGCATCCTGCACGTGGGCGCCAAGGACCTGGGCACGGGCAAGGAACAAAAGATCACCATCACCGCCAGCAGCGGGCTTTCGAAGGATGAAGTCGAAAAAATGCGCAAAGACGCGGAAGCGCACGCCGAGGAGGACAAAAAACAACGGGAAGAAGTGGAGGTTCGGAACGAAGCGGACAGCGCGGTGTATCGCTCCGAAAAGATGCTCAAGGACAACAAGGATAAAATCGCCGAAGGCGACCGGAGCAAGATAGAAAAGGCGGTCGCGGACGTGAAGGAGGCCCTCAAGGGGGGCGACGCGGCGGCCATCAAATCCGCTTCCGAAAAACTGAACGAAGCCTGGCAGGCCGTGAGCGCCGAGTTATACAAGGCTGCCGCGGCCCAGGCCCAGGCCCAAAAGGGCCAGGGCGGCCCGGCCGGCGGACAACCGGGCGGGGAGGCCAAAGCCGAAGAAAAGAAAAAAGACGAAGGCGTGATTGACGCCGAAGTGGTGGATGAGAAGAAGTAAGGCCTGCCCATGGCCAATGACGAACAATTGAAACGCCTGGCCGCGAAATTGATCTGGTGGCAGCCGGCGGAGGTTTCACTCGGCCAGCCGCGCCGGTTGCTGGGCCAAGTGATGACGCGGGGGGACTGGCCGGAAGTCGCCGCGTTCAGGCAAGCCTTCGGCTGGGAGGCGTTCCGTGACGCGCTGGTGAACGCCGAGCCGGGATTGTTCGACATCAAGTCATGGACGATGTGGCATCATTTTTTCGAACTGCCCGCGCCGGAACTGCCGAAGCGGGCATTTCTGAAGGAATTTGGTCTTTGACATGAGCTTCGCGCCGAAGCTCGAATCGCTGCCCGCGCCGCAACGGAAGCTGTGGCCGGAAATGGCGCGGGTGCCGAAACATTTTGTGCTGTATGGCGGCACGGCGGTCGCGTTGCATTACGGACACCGGGCATCGGCTGATTTTGATTTTTTCACCTCCGAACCGGTGAATCCGGATGAGTTGATGCGGTCGCTTGGGTTTCTGCGCGGCGGCAAGCCGCTGCAAGCCGCGACGAACACGCTCGAAGTCGAAGTGGTGCGCGGCGAGGCAATAAGAATTCAATTTCTCGGCGGACTGTCGCATCGCCGGGTGGGTGACCCCTTGGAGACTGACGACAAGGTGTTGCGGGTGGCGTCGCCGCTGGATTTGCTGGCGACGAAATTGCGGACGATCTGGATGCGCGGCCAGATGAAGGATTTTTTGGATATTGACGAATTGTTACGGCAGGGCGTGGGTTTGAAGAATGGGTTGGGCGCGGCTTATGCCGTGTTCAACGGCGAGTTTAATTCGCACATTTCACTGCGGGCGCTGGGTTATTTCGACGACGGCGATTTGCCGTCGCTGCCCGAAGCGGTGAAGAAGCGATTGATGAAGGAAGTCAATTCGACAATCGGCGAGGCGCTGCCGCAATTTGAACCGTTGCCGGGCGGATTGGTTCCGGCGGAGAAGCGTTGAAAGATTTATCCCTGCCGCGAGTGCGGACAGGGAGATGATTCCGAAAAACAAAAAAAACAACAACTGGAAAAACAAACTATGGCACTAAACGTTAAACCGATCGGCGACCGTATCCTGGTCGAGCCGGTCGAAGAAAAAGAGCTCAAAAAGGGCGGCATCATCATTCCCGATACCGCCAAGGAAAAACCGCAGGAGGGGATCATTCGCGCCCTCGGCACCGGCAAGACCAACGAGGACGGCAAAAAGATTCCGTTCGAAGTGAAGGTTGGCGACCGCGTGCTGGTCTCCAAATACGGCGGCACGGAAATCAAAATTGACGGCAAGGAATACAAAATCCTTTCCTCGGACGACATCCTGGCCGTGCTTGACTGATCCCATTTAACCCAAACTGAAACACTCAAAAGAAAAACATTATGGCAGCGAAACAATTAGTATTTGATGAACAGGCGCGGCAGGCCGTTTTGCGCGGCGTGAACAAGCTTTCCAGGGCCGTCGTGGCCACGCTCGGTCCCAAGGGCCGCAACGTGGTGATTGACAAAAAGTTCGGCTCACCCACTGTCACCAAGGACGGCGTGACCGTGGCCAAGGAAATCGAACTGGAGGACCCCTACGAAAACATGGGCGCGCAAATGGTGCGCGAGGTCGCCAGCAAGACCAGCGACAGCGCCGGCGACGGCACCACCACCGCCACCGTGCTCGCCGAGGCCATCTATCGCGAAGGCCTCAAGTTCGTGACTTCCGGCGCCAACCCCATCGGCATCCAGCGCGGCATCAACAAGGCCGTCGAAGCCGCCGTGGGCCAGCTCGATAAAATCACCAAAAAAGTGAAGGACAAGGAGGAGATCAAGCAGGTGGCCGCGGTGTCAGCGAACTGGGACTACGACATTGCCGACAAGATCGCCGACGCCATGGACAAGGTTGGCAAGGACGGCACCATCACCGTGGAAGAGGCCAAGTCCATTGAAACCACTCTTGACGTTGTCGAGGGCATGCAATTTGACAAGGGCTATTTGTCCCCGTATTTCGTCACCAGCGCCGAAAACATGGAGGCCAAGCTCGAAGACCCCTACATCCTCATTTACGAGAAGAAAATCAGCAGCCTCAAGGACCTGCTGCCGCTGCTCGAAAAGACGGCGCGCACCAGCAAACCGCTGCTCATCATCTCCGAGGAAGTCGAAGGCGAAGCTTTGGCGACCCTCGTCGTCAACAAAATCCGCGGCACCATCAACGTCTGCGCCGTGAAAGCCCCCGGCTTCGGCGACCGCCGCAAGGAAATGCTCCAGGACATCGCCACGCTGACCGGCGGCAAATTCATCAGCGAAGACCTGGGCATCAAGCTTGAGAACGTGGAGTTGAACGACCTGGGCCGGGCCAAATCCATCGTGGTGGACAAGGAAAACACCACCATCGTGGAAGGCAACGGCAAGTCCAGCGACATCCAGGGCCGCGTGAACCAAATCCGCCGCCAGATCGAGGAAACCACCAGTGATTACGACCGCGAAAAATTGCAGGAACGCCTGGCCAAACTCGCCGGCGGCGTGGCTGTGATCAACGTGGGCGCCGCGACGGAAACGGAAATGAAGGAAAAGAAGGCGCGGGTGGAAGACGCATTGCACGCAACGCGCGCGGCCGTCGAGGAAGGCATTGTGGCGGGCGGCGGCGTGGCGTTGCTGCGCTGCCTGACGGCCATCGAAGGGGTCAAAGGCGAGAACGACGACGAAAAGATCGGCGTGGACATCGTGAAGCGCGCCGTCGAATCGCCCGTGCGCGCCCTGGCGACCAACGCGGGCGTCGAAGGCTCCGTTGTGGTGGAGGAAGTCAAGAAGCGCAAAGGCAACGAAGGCTACAACGTGGCCACCGGCGCTTACGAAGACCTCGTGAAAGCCGGCGTCGTGGACCCTAAAAAAGTCACCCGCACGGCCCTTCAAAACGCCGCTTCCATTGCCGGCCTTTTGCTGACCACCGAATGCCTCATCACGGAAATTCCTGAAAAGGAAAAACCGGCTCCGATGCCCGGCGGCGGCGGCATGGGCGGCATGGACTATTGAGGAACCGATCGGAGCAACTCGAATCACGCGAGGCCGGAAGCAATTCCGGCCTCGCTTTTTTCCGTTCGCAAAGTCTTGCCCAAAAAACCGCTGCTCCCTTCTTCCCAACCGCGCCACTCGTTATTCCTTTACCGCTCTAAACGGAGCCAACGGCAAATTTTATGTTCGCCTGAATTCAAAAAACTTTTAAACTTTTGCCGTGCAGCGCCCTTATCCAAGCCGCAACCATGGAACTCCCTGAACGCCGCAATACCCTGATCCGGCATGGCTGAATTTATTCGTAATCTTTTCCGTTTGGCAAAGCCGTATCGGTTTCGCCTGGTCCTGGGCGTCCTCTTTGGCGTTTTGGCGGGTCTGGCCGAACCGTTGCTGGTGGCCATGATCCAGCCGATCGGCAAGGTGGTGTTTCCTGCTGCCCCCGCATCCAATGGCACAACAAGCTCGAAGCCGCGAATTCCAGCCACCATGCCGCCGGCGCTTTCGCATATTGCCCATCGTGTCATGGAGTTTATCCATGCCGTGACAGGGGGCATGGCCTCTGGATTTGTGCATTTTGAGGCCGCCCATCCCGTCGCCTCCAAGCTGCTGGTGATTTTGCTGCTGCCGCTGCTGATGTTGCTTCGGGTCGCTTGCGGTTACCTGAACGTTTATTTCCTGCAATGGGTTGCGGTGCGCACGGTTCATGACCTGCGCATCCGCCTTTTCTCCCACTTGCAGCGCCTTTCCTCCGGCTTCTTCACCCAATCGGCCACCGGCGACTTGATGTCCCGCGTCATCACCGATACGAATGCCTTGCTGGGCATCATTGCCGGCTCGCTGGGAACCGTGATCCGCGATCCGATCACCATTATTGGCATAGGGGTCGTTCTTGTTTACCAGGTGCCACAACTGGCCCTCGTAGTGCTCGTCGTCTTGCCCCTGGCGCTCATCCCGCTGACGATCTACAGCCGCAAGATCCGGAAGGCGGGGGCTTCGATCCAGGGCAGCTACGCTGATTTGGCGAACGTCATGCACGAATCGTTCACTGGCAGCCGGATCGTCAAGGCCTACAATCTCGAGGAAAAGGTAATCGAACAATTCACCGCCGTTTGCCGCGGGTCGGTCAGCGATTACATGCGCATCGTCCGTTCCCAGGAAATTCCGGGACGCATGGTTGAACTCATGGCAGCCATTGGCGTTGCGGCGCTTTTCGTTTATTTCACCTTCGTGTCTCCCATGAGCGGCGGCCAATTCATCCAGTACGTGGCCGGAATCTTTCTCATGTTTCGGCCGATCAAAAATCTCGTGCGGCTGCACAATCAACTCGAACAATCCCGCGCCGCCACTTCGCGCGTGTTCGAATTGTTGTCCATGGAAAACACCGTTCCAGAACCGGCCAATCCCAGGCCGCTTCGCGCCGACGGCACCGCCATCCGGTTCGATCACGTTTGTTTTTCTTACGGCGACAAGGAGGTCTTGCGCGACATCCAACTCCAGATTCAGCCCGGCAAAATGGTCGCCCTCGTGGGCGCCAGCGGCGCGGGCAAGACCACCATCGCCAACCTGCTCCTGCGTTTTTACGATCCCCGCACGGGCGCCATCTGCATTGGCGACACGGATATCAGGAACGTGACCACGCGCGATTTGCGCAATCACATCGCCGTGGTCACCCAGGAAATCATCCTCTTTAACGACACCATCCGCAACAACATCGCGCTGGGCAGGCCCGGAGCGACTGATGACGAAATCGTCGTCGCCGCCCATCACGCTTTTGCGCACGAGTTCATCATGGAAAAACCCGGAGGATACGACGCCGTGATTGGTGAAAAAGGCGTCCTGCTCTCCGGCGGCCAGCGCCAGCGCATCGCCATTGCCCGCGCCGTCCTGCGCAACGCGCCCATCCTGTTATTGGATGAGGCCACCAGCGCCCTGGACACCGAATCCGAACGCGCCGTCCAGCAGGCCCTGGACCAATTGATGCGCGGGCGCACCACCCTCTGCATTGCCCACCGCCTTTCCACCATCCTGCACGCCGACATGATTGTCGTGCTCGACCAGGGCCGCGTTGTCGAGACCGGCCCCCACGCCGAACTCATCCGGCGCGGCGGCTTCTACCAAAAACTTTACGACCTGCAATTCCGGGAGCGGCAGGAAACCTGATCCGCCATTGCCGGACCGTCACCGTGAACGCGCCGCCTGAAAAAATTCTCGCCGTTCAATTCAAATACTTCGGCGATGCCGTCCTGCTCACGCCCGCCCTCCGTGCCATTCACGAGCATTTCCCCGGTGCCGCGTTGGACATCCTTGTTCCGGAGGAAATCTCCCCCATTTTTCAGCATCTGCCCTGGTTCCATCGCGTCTGGCCCATGCGGCGGCGTCGCGGGCGGGCGACCTTGCGGGAGAATTGGCCGATCATTCGCGCCCTGCGCCGCGAGCGTTTTGATGGTTCAGTGGATTTTGCCTCGAACGATCGCGGCGCCATTGTAAGCCGCATGATCGGGGCGCGCCGGCGGCTGGGTTGGGACGAGGCGGGCGGATTTTTTGGGCGGCGTTTTTGCTATACGGAGCGTGTGCCGCCCCCAGGCGGCGTTCTCTACGAACCCGCGCGCCTGGCGGCCCTCCTGTCCGCCTGGAACGTGCCGCCGCCCGATTCCCTCGAACTCGAAATCCGGGCCGACCCGGCGCTGGGTGATGCCGCAAAAAATGTCCTTGGCATGGAGCGCGCGGTGATCTGCCACGCGGCATCCAGCCAGCCGAACAGGGAGTGGCCTCTTTCTCATTGGGCAAAATTTCAGCAGTTGGCCGCCGGCGCCGGAATGAACGTCGCGTTTACCACCGCCTTGGGACAACGCGGGGTGTCACAAATGACCGACCTGAAAAAACTGGCGTCGGTCGCCATCATCCTGCCGCCCATCCCCCGATTGCCCCTGTTCCTGGCGCTCCTGGCGCGCGCGTCGGCTTTCATTTCCGGCGACACCGGCCCGCTCCATTTTGCAGCCGGACTCGGCGTGCCGACGATTTCCCTGTTCGGCCCCAGTTCCGCGGCGCGTTGGGCGCCCATTGGCAATCGCCACAAAGCGCTGGAGGTCAAGACTTGTTCATGCGGCGCCAGCGCTTCCGTCTGCCACGGCGCCAATCATTGCCTGGCGGCCATTTCCCCGGAGCAAGTCTTTGCCTGCCTCGCGGATTTATGCAGTCGGACAATCAAAGCTGAAGCATGAAAGAAAAATTCAGCCTTTGGCTTTCGCCTTCAGCCTTTCTTTTGCCATTCCTTCGCCCACGCGTCCCTCATCGTAATGGTCCGGTTGAAAATCAACTTTTCTCCGCTGTCCTTGTCCGGCGCGAAGTACCCCAGCCGCTCAAATTGATAACGCAATTCCGGTCGCGCTTCCTTTAAAGCCGGTTCGCATTTTGCCGTCACCACTTGCAGCGAGTCTGGATTGAGGACGGACTTGAAATCCCTTCCGTCCTTGTCCGGCTCAGCCTCCGTAAACAGCCGGTCATAGAGGCGCACCTCGGCGTCAATGGCGTGTGCCGCGCTCACCCAATGAATGGTTCCTTTGATCTTTCGGTTCGCCGTCGCGCCGCCCGTCCTGCTGTCCAGGTCGGCGGTGCATCGCAATTCCACGATGCC
This sequence comes from Verrucomicrobiota bacterium, assembly GCA_028872915.1. Taxonomy (GTDB): domain Bacteria; phylum Verrucomicrobiota; class Verrucomicrobiia; order Limisphaerales; family UBA11358; genus UBA11358. Next base: position 18,642 of record JAGWNY010000008.1, on the reverse strand, counting down.
CCCGTCCGCTCCTTTGATCACTTCATCGCACCGGATGATATACGCGTATTTTAACCGCGCGTCGCCGCCGGGCTTGAGCCTGAAAAATTTCGGCGGCGCCGCCTCCATGAAATCGTCCCGCTCGATGAACAATTCACGGCTGAACGGAACTTTGCGCGTGCCGGCGCCCGGCTCCTCCGGATTGTTGACCGCTTCCACTTCCTCCACCTTTCCCGCCGGAAAATTCGTGAGGACCACTTTGACCGGACGCAACACCGCCAGGCGGCGCAGCGCCCGCTTGTTCAAATCTTCCCGCACGGCATGTTCCAGGACGGCCACGTCCGTCAGGCCGTTGTATTTCGTGATGCCGATGTTATAAGCAAACGCCCGCAACGCTTCCGCCGGCACTCCGCGCCGCCGGATGCCCGAAATCGTCGGCATCCGCGGATCGTCCCACCCCGCCACCACTCCTTCCTCGACAAGTTGCAGCAATTTGCGCTTGCTCATGACCGTGTAACTGACGCTCAGGCGCGCAAATTCATACTGCCTCGGCAGGCGGCGCGGCAGGCTCAGCGATTCCAAAATCCAGTCGTAGAGCGGACGATGCACCTCGAATTCCAGCGTGCAAATGCTGTGCGTGATGCCTTCAATGTAATCGCTCAGGCAATGCGCAAAATCATACATTGGATATATCCGCCAACGATTGCCCGTGTGATGATGTTCCGCGTGGCGGATGCGATACAGCAGCGGGTCCCGCATCCAGACGTTCGGCGAGGCCACGTCAATTTTCGCCCGCAACGACCGTTTGCCGTCCGGAAATTCTCCCGCCTTCATCCGCCGGAACAAATCCAGGTTCTCCTCCGCGCTCCGATTGCGCCACGGACTTTCCTTCGCCTGGCGCCGGTATTCATCCGTCTCCTCCGGCGGCAAATCGCACACGAACGCCCGCCCCCTTTCAATCAGTTGCTCCGCGTAATCGTAAAGCTGGTCGAAATAATCCGACGCATAAAATGGCTCCAGCGCCGCCCCCCTTGCTCTTTCCGCAACCGCTGGAAGATAAAAATCCCGGCTGCCGTTGGACGCCATCGTTTCCGGTGTTTTGCCTTTCTCCTTCAAGCCCAACTGGCCCTCCGCCCATCCGCCAATGAGCCAATTCACATCCTCCCGGATCGAATCCACGTATTCCACGTCCTCCTTCGCCGGATTCGTGTCGTCCATGCGCAGGTTGCAGATGCCGCCAAACTCCCGCGCGATGCCAAAATTCAGGCAGATGCTCTTCGCGTGTCCGATGTGCAGGTAACCGTTCGGCTCCGGCGGAAACCGCGTGTGGATATGCGCGTATTTTTTTTCGGCAACGTCCCCCGCCACGATGTCGCGGATGAAATCCGACGGCGCCTCTTTATTTTCCGGTTCCATAACCCGCGCGAGCGTATCAAACCAGGCGCCGCGTGTCCAAAATGAATGCCGTGGGAGAATTGATTTCAGTCCCGCCGGACCGCCTTCAGTTCAAACCGCACCGTGGCCGCCCCCGGCTGAAAGTCTATCTGGATCGGCGCCGCGATTTTCCGGAATGTATCCAGCATGGCCGCGTTGTCCGGCAGCACGTTTGCCACGAACCCCTGGATGCCTTGCTCCGATGCCACCGTTGCCAGGTGCCGCAGCAGAAACGCCGCGATTCCACGCCGTTGAAAATCTTCCTGCACCACCACCGCCACCTCCGCCCATTGCGTCGCCGGATTGCGGTAATACCGCCCCACCGCGATCAGTCGTTGCCGTCCTTCCCATGGAATCTCTCCCACGATCGCCATCGCGTCGTGATAATCCAGCGTCACCAGCCGCTGTAGCGTTTCATGCGGCAGATACTTCAATTGCGAAAAATATCGCTGATAAATCGTCGCCGGCGTGTGCGAATAAAACAATTCCTTCAGCATCCCCTCGTCCATCGGTTGGATTGGACGGAAATGCACCTTCAGATCGCCCGCAAATCCCCTGTCCACCTCGAACTTCCTGGGATAGGGCAGCAACCCCGCCGGCAGCGCGATCTGGTTCGGATGCACCAGCCGCGCTTCCCGCGCCTGCCGCATCAGGTCATCGCGGAACTTCGGATGCGCGATATGTATCAGCGCCAGCGCCCGTTCCCGCACCGTCTTGCCGTGCAAATAGGCTATGCCGTATTCCGTCACCACGTAATGAACGTCCCCCCGCGTCGTGACCACGCCCGCGCCCGTTTTTAGCCACGGCACGATCCGCGAAATTTTTCCCTCCCGCGTCGTGGAAGGCAGCGCGATGATCGGCTTGCCCCCCTCCGCCCGCGCCGCGCCCCGCACAAAATCCACCTGCCCGCCGAACCCGCTGTAAAATTTGCCGCCGATCGAATCCGCGCAAATCTGTCCCGTCAAATCCACTTCAATCGCCGAACTGATCGCAATCATGTTCCGGTTGCGCGCAATTTGAAACGGATCGTTCGTAAATTCCGTCGGCCGGAATTCAAACGCGGGGTTGTCGTGGATGTAATCGTAAAATTTGCGGTTGCCGAAGCAAAAACTCGTCACGATCTTTCGCGGCAGCAGCGTCTTGCGGCTTCCGTTCAGCACGCCCGATTCGATCAGCGGCGTCACCGCTTCGGTCACCATTTCCGTGTGTACGCCCAGGTTGCGTTTATGCGCCAATGCCGCGAGCACCGCGCTCGGTATGTTGCCGATGCCCGTCTGGAGCGTGGCGCCGTCAGGCACCAGCGTTTCAATGAACGCCGCTATCTGCTCCGCCTCCGCTGTGATCGGCTCCATCGGAAATTCCAGCAACGGCCGCTCGCTCCGAACCATCGCGTCCAGCGCGCTCGCGTGTACGAAACTGTCACCCAGCGTCCGCGGCATGTTCGGGTTGACCTCCGCGATCACGCAATCCGCCGATTCCACCGCCGCCTTCACCACGTCCACCGAGACTCCAAAGCTGCAAAAACCATGCGCGTCCGGCGGACTGACCTGCACCAGCGCCACGTCCAGATGCAACCGTTTCTCCCGGAACAGCCGCGGAATTTCCGACAGAAAAAGCGGCGTGTAATCCGCAACGCATTCGTTCACCGCGCTCCGCACGTTGGGGCCGATAAAAAATGAGTTTTGGCGGAAATGCTCCAAAAGGCCCTTGTGCGCGTACGGCGCCGGGCCGTGCGTGAGAATGTGCAAAATCTCCACGTCGTACACGTCCTCCGCCCGCGCCGCCAGCGCCTCCACCAGCGCCTGTGGCGCCGCGCAACCGGACCCGATAAGTATTCGCATTCCGTTCCGCAGGCGCGACAGGGCGTCCGCGGCGGATTCCCAGGGCAGGGCGGCTTCATTCATCAGTTCAAGTTACCGTTGCCGCGCTTGCCGGACTCAACGTTTCTTGGGAAGGTTTCGGCCTTTTTTGGCCGATCACCCGCCCCCCCGGCAACGTCCCGGTCCTCCGGCGCCATCCGGCGCGGTCCTTACTTCAGGTTTTTATTCTTCGCGCGGGACTCCATGGCGAGCCGTTCCTTGAACTCCTTCAACGCCTTTTCAAGCCGCGGCTCGCCCGCCGACAGAATCTGCGCCGCCAAAATCCCCGCGTTGCGCGCCGCCCCTATCCCCACCGTCGCCACAGGCACGCCCGGCGGCATCTGCACGATGGACAGCAACGAATCCAGTCCCTTCAGCGATTTGCTTTCAATCGGCACGCCTATCACGGGCAGCCACGTCAACGCCGCCGCCACACCCGGCAGATGCGCCGCGCCCCCCGCCCCGGCAATGATGCACCGCAGCCCGCGTCGCGCCGCGCTGCCAACGTATTCCTCCAGCCCGCGCGGGTCCCGATGCGCCGAAATCACCCGCGCCTCGCTCGCAATCCCGAATTCTTTCAGCGCCTCGGCGGCCGCCTTCATCGTCGGCCAATCCGAATCGCTCCCCATCAAAATGCCCGCCACCGGCTTGGAAGATTCGCTCATGCCAAAATGAAGCGAAGAAACGCCCCCATTGGCAAGAATCAATTCAGAAACAGCTTTATCCCGCTATCCAACCGCCTCCCACCACGCAGTCATCCTCGTAAAACACCGCCGCCTGGCCCGGAGCAATCGCCCGCTGCGCCGACTCGAATTTTACCTTCACCGTCCCGCCGCCCGCCGGCGTCACCGTGGCCGCCGCGCCCGGATGATTGTAACGGATTTTTGCCATGACCTGCATCGGCCCGACCGGCCGGTCGAAAGGAATCCAATTGCAATGGGTCGCCACCAATTCATCGCGCTCCAAGGCCGCCTCATCCCCCACCACCACCCGGTTCCGCTCCGCGTCCAGCTCCACCACATAAACCGGCTTTGGAGTCGTGATCCCCAGCCCTCGCCGCTGTCCAATCGTGTAAAACTCGATCCCCTCATGGTGTCCCAGCACGCGGCCCTCCGTGTCCACGATCTCTCCGCGGCGGCCCTGCGCCAGGTTCGCCTGCCGCAGGAAACCGCCATAATCGTTGTCCGGCACGAAACAAATCTCCATGCTTTCCTCCTTCTCCGCCGTCTTCAGCCGGCATTGCCGCGCCACTTCCCGCGCCCCATCCTTCGTCCGTTCGCCCAGCGGAAACAGCGCCCGCGCCAGTTGATCCTGCCGCAACGAAAACAAAAAATAACTCTGGTCCTTCCTCAAGTCCCGTCCCCGCTTGAGCAAATATCGCCCATTGGCGCCGTGTTCGATGCGCGCAAAATGTCCCGTGGCAATGAAATCCGCCCCCAACTGCGCCGCGCGATCAATCAACCGGCCGAATTTCAGGTTCTGGTTGCACATCACGCATGGGTTGGGCGTGCGCCCGGCCTTGTATTCATCCGCAAAGTATTGGATCACGTGCCTTTGAAACTCCGCCGCTTCATCAATCAGGTAATACGGAATCCCCAGCTTGTGGCAAACCGCCCGCGCGTCCGTCACCGCTTGCGGCCCGCAGCACTTGTCCTCCGCCCGGTTCACGCAATCCTGCGGCCACAGCTTCAGCGTCACCCCAATCACCTCCCATCCCTCTTCCAACAATAGCGCCGCCGTCGCCGACGAGTCCACCCCGCCGCTCATGCCGCACACAACCCTTTGCCGCTTTTGCAACTTCACGCTCCGTCATTATACGATTTTCCGTCGCCGTGTAAAACCGCTTCCGGGCATTCCCCGGACCCCCGTTCTGAACGTTTTTTTCGCAAATATGTCTGTTATTGCGCATGGAATTGCGTTGGAATTGACATTGAATCTCTTAATCACGCTTGAGAAAAAAACGGCTGAAACTGGTTTCGACCGCGGCCATCATGGTCTTGTGGCTGGCGGCTTGGGCGCGCGCGGCCACCTTCACGGCCTCGCTCGATCAGTCGAATATTTCCCTCGGCCAGACCGCCACGCTCTCGCTTTCTTTTGAAGGCGGTTCGCCGGCCAATGTTCCCACCCCCGGCGTCCCCGGCCTGGACATCACCCGCACCGGTGAATCACAAAACCTCTCTCTTATCAACGGCGAGATGACCTCGTCGGTCACGATCACTTACTCCGTAACGCCCCGGCGAGTTGGCAGCTTTGCCATCCCCGCGCTCACCGTGGACATTGACGGCCATCAAGTCTCCAGCCAGCCTCTCTCCTTGACCGTCGTCCAGCCAAACGCCCCCACCGCCTCGGCCATCCAGTCCGGCAGCCAGATCGCCTTCATGACCCTCGCCCTGCCCGCCCAAAAAATTTACGTCGGCCAGACCCTCGCCGCCCAATTGAAAATCTATCTGCGTGACGACGTCCAAAACTTTTCGCAGCCGAATTTTTCCGCCATGACTGCCGATGGATTCAACGTTGGCAAGGGCGTTTATGGGGCGCGATATCGCACCCAGATTGGCAGCCGCGTTTATACCGTCCTTCCAGCCGCCATCGGATTGACCGTCAACAGGGCCGGCCCGCTCACCCTCGGTCCTTTCACCGCCGCGTTGACCCTCGTCCTCCCGTCCCCCGGACAGCAGCAGGATTCCTTTTTCCAGCAGTTTGGCATGGCGAATCCATTTGCGCCGGTTCGCCAGGAGCAAATCTCCATCGCCAGCGGCCAGGCCCATGCCGATGCCTTGCCCCTGCCGGCCGATAATGTCCCCGCCGGCTTCACGGGCGCCGTCGGCAGCTATACCATGACCGTCACCGCCGGCCCCACCAATGTCACCGCTGGCGACCCCGTCACCGTCCATCTCCAAATTGCCGGCTCTGGCGCCATTGCCTCCCTCCAGCCTCCCGCTCCATCCGCCTGGACCGGCTTCAAAACCTTTGCCCCAACCGCCAGGACCGAAACAACCGGCCAACTCGGCTTCCAGGGAACAAAAACCTTTGAACAAATCGTTACGCCCCAGGACCCGAATGTCCGCGCCCTCCCCGAATTTTCCTTCTCCTTCTTTGATCCCGGCGATGGACGCTATCACGTCCTCGCCCAGCCGCCCATTCCGCTCGTCGTTCATGCCGCCGGCGCCGCCCCCGCGCCAACCCTGGCTGGCGTCCAGCCGTCCCAAAAGTCCCAAACCGCCGGGGACATTCTGCCCATCAGGGAAAATCCCGGCGTTCTTGCCCAAATCGGCCCGCCGCTCCTCTCCCGCCCCCTCTTCCTGGCCGCGCAGTCATTGCCCGTCCTCGCCTTTCTCGGCGCTCTCCTCTGGCGCAGGCGCGCCGACAGCCTGGCCAATAATCCCCGTCTCCGCCGCCGCCTTCGCGTCCAGGCCCTTGTCGAAAACGGCATCGCCGATCTCAAGCGCCTCGCCGCCGAAAATAATCCCGACCAGTTTTTTGCCGCCCTGTTTCGCTTGTTGCAGGAGACCTTGGGCGAACGCCTCGATTGCCCCGCCGCCTCCGTCACCGAGGAAGCCGTGGATGGCCAACTGGCCCGAAGCGGCGCCCCCGAAGCCTTGCTCGATGAATTGCGCGGGTTGTTCCAGCTTTGCAACCAGGCCCGTTACGCCCCCGTGCGCGGCGTCGCCGAACTTCATTCCGTGGCCGCCAAATTCGAAACCGTTGCCCGCCAATTGCGCGAATTGCCCTCGTGAAAAACCATCGAAACATCGCCAGTCTCTTTTTAATTCTTGTCGCGCTTTTCCCGCGCGGCAGCGCAATGGCCGCGGACGATTTCGCCGCCGGTTTTTCCACCGCCAATCGCCTTTATGCCCGGGGGAAATTTGCCGACGCGGCGGGCCTGTACCAAAAACTTCTCGCTTCCGGCCGCGTTTCCGCGAATCTCCTTTTCAACGACGGCAATGCCGAGTTCAGGCTCGGCAATAATGGCAAAGCCATTGCCGCCTTTCTCCGCGCCGAACGCCTCGCCCCCCGCGACCCGGACATCCGCGCCAACCTCGACTTTGTCCGCAAGCAGGCCGGCGACAATACCGCCCCGCCCGTCTGGGAGGATTGGCTGGGCCAGTTGACCCTTAATGAATGGACCTGCCTGGCGGCCGCGGCCTTCTGGCTGGCGTTCCTCTTGTTTGCCGCCGCCCAAATCCGGCCCGCTCTCCGCCGGACGCTTCGTCCCGCCGCCGCACTTTCCATTCTCCTCGCCCTCCTTTTCGGCTCGGCGCTCGCCGCGCAAGCCGTCGTGCATTTTTCCAAATCCATCGCCGTCGTCGTCCAGCCGCGCGCGGTGGCGCGCAGCGGCCCCTTCGCTGATGCCCGGCAAACGTTTGCCGCGCGCGATGGCGCGGAATTCCCCGTTCTGGACCGCCGCGGCAATTGGGTCCAGGTCAACGACTCCGGAAAATTCGGCTGGCTCTCATCCGGTCAGATCGCCATTGTCCCGGGCGCGTGATGGCATCCCGCTTCGCGCCCACGTCTTTCGGAAAATTTGGAAATCGGAAAAATTTTTGTTGAACAAACCGCAAAATCTTTTGTCGGAAAAAACAATCTACAGATGAATACAGGCATTTCTTCACTGAACGAAGCTGTCAAACAGGCGGCCGCTTTTACGCACCCGCTTTTCACCGAACTCGGCAAAGTCATCGTCGGCCAGAATTATCTGACCGAACGCCTCGTCATTGGCCTCCTCGCCAATGGCCACGTCCTCCTCGAAGGCGTCCCCGGCCTCGCCAAAACCCTCGCTGTCAAATCCCTCGCCTCCTGCATCCACGTCAAATTCGCCCGCCTCCAATTCACACCCGACATGCTCCCCGCCGATGTCATCGGCACCCAGATTTACAACCCCCAGTCCGGCGGCTTCACCACCCGCCGCGGCCCCATCTTCGCCAATCTCATTCTCGCCGACGAAATCAACCGCGCCCCCGCCAAGGTCCAAAGCGCCCTCCTCGAAGCCATGCAGGAAAAACAGGTCACCATCGGCGAACAAACCTTCAAATTGGACGAGCCGTTCCTCGTCCTGGCCACTCAAAACCCCATCGAACAGGAAGGCACCTACCCCCTCCCCGAAGCCCAGGTGGACCGCTTCATGTTGAAATTGAAAATCGGTTACCCCGCCCGCGACGAGGAACGCAAAATCCTCGAATTGATGGCCCGCACCTCCGGCGCCCCCGTCACCCGGCCCGTCGTCGACCCCGCCGACATCCTCCGCGCCCGCGAAGTCATCAACGACATCTACGTGGATGATAAAGTCAAGGATTACATCGTGGACCTCGTCTGCGCCACCCGCGATCCCGACCAATACAAAATCGCCGTCGGCGAATTCATCCAGTTGGGCGCCTCCCCCCGCGCCACCATCGCCCTCGCCCTCGCCGCTAGGGCCTTCGCCTTCCTCAAGGGCCGCGGCTATGTCACGCCGCAGGATGTCAAAAGCATCGCCATGGACGTCCTCCGCCATCGCGTCGCCATCACTTACGAAGCCGAGGCCGAGGAAAAAACCGGCGAAATCGTCATCCAAAAAATCCTGGATGAATTGCCCGTGCCCTGATCCATCCTCCCATGATCCCCCGCGACATCCTCAAAAAAATCCGCCAGATCGAAATCCGGATGAACCGCATCGTGGGCGTTTCGAGAAACGTTGCGCGTCATTTCGCGCGTTGCGGGCGGCCGCTTTCAACCCTTTTGTATCATTCGGACCACGGCGTCACGCACGGCGGAGAATTTTCCGGGTTGCAATTCGCCCGCCTGATTGGCGACGAGGCTGCTGTGCGCGGTGAACAGTTTGCCGGGACGCGCGTAACTGGTCAGGCGAAGCGAGCCATGTGCGAAATCGGAAGCGTTCAAGGCAATGGCCTTTTCATCGCCGTAGGATTTGCTGGTGATCTGGCAGAGAATCCAATCGCCGCGTCCGGCTTCCGCCAGCACCACCGCGGGCCGGAGCTTGGATGCCGTGAGATCGGAGAAAGGGAAATGAACTATGACGACTTGGCCGGCTGCAAATGTGCCCATGCGGCGTCCTCCTCGGCGCGATTCCAATCCTCGGCCAGCGCCGCCTCGCTTAACAGCGATGCGTCATGCGCGGTCGGAGCTTCTTCAAGAATCGTGACCAGTGCGCGACGCGGTGATAAAACACGAATCGGCTCGACCAAATGCACCTCGCCATTGGTTTCAATGATCGCTTCAACCGTTTTCATCCTGATTCAAATTGTAACCTCATTTGCCGTGTCTGCAAGGGGTAATTCCCAACCACAACCGAGATCGGCGGATTCGTCATTCGTCATGCAACCTTCATCCTTTTCCACCGCATGATCCCCCGCGATATCCTCAAAAAAATCCGCCAGATCGAAATCCGCGCCAGGCTGCTCGTGAAAATTTTATCGTCGGTATTTCAATTGCTCCGGGTCGCGACTCGTGTGGAAGACAGACAATATCACAATGCCTTCCTTCTCGACGAGAAAGTGAATCACAAACGGAAAGCGTCGGACGACGGCGCGGCGAACTTCGCCTCGCACTTTGGTGAACCATTCCGGGTGGTCCGCAATTTGTTGAAAGTAATCCTCAATCGTGGAGCGAAATTTCTGTCCCAGGCTTTTGCGCTGGTTTTCATACCAGGCAATGGAATGTTCAAACTCCTGTTCCGCAACGCGCCGAAGAACAAACCGGCGGTTCATTTCCCGTATTTCGCGTCGAGCCTGGCTTTGGCTTCGGCCAACGAAACAATGTCGTCGGGATGGTCGAGATGCTCCTGGAGACGGCGGTCAATGACTTCGGCTTCACCGGGTGAAAGTTCGTGCGAATGGACGATGTCGTTCCAGAGGTTGCGGCACAATTCCACTTGTTCCGCGAACGGCAGCGCGCGGGCTTCCTTTAATACATATTCCGAATCCATGAACCCAAACCTACCTGCCGTTGTGCTTTTTGCAAGCCCATGATCCCACGCGATATCCTCAAAAAAATCCGCCAGATCGAAATCCGCACCAACCGGCTTGTCAGCGAATCCCTCGCCGGCGCCTATCACAGCGTCTTCAAGGGCCAGGGCATGAATTTCGATGAAGTCCGCGAATATCAGCCCGGCGATGACGTCCGTTCCATTGATTGGAACGTCACCGCCCGCATGAACCATCCCTTCATCAAAAAGTTCGTCGAGGAGCGCGAACTCACCCTCATCCTCGTTGTGGACGTCAGCGGCTCCGGCCTCTTCGGCTCACGCGCCCAATCCAAACGCGAACTCGCCGCCGAAATCGCCTCCGTCCTCGCTTTCTCCGCCATCCGCAACAACGATAAAGTCGGCCTCCTCCTCTTCACCGACGACGTCGAAAAATTCATCCCGCCCCGCAAGGGCCGCGGCCATGTCCTGCGCGTCATTCGCGAAGTCCTTTTCTTCGAACCCCGCGGCCGCGGCACCGATCTTGCCGCCGCCCTCGAATTTATGGGCCGCGTTCTCACGCATAAGGCCATCGCCGTCGTCATCTCCGATTTTCTCGAGCGCAATGCCGCGCCCCCGCCCCTCCCCGCCCCCCTTCCGCGCCCCGCTCGCCCCGCCGCTCCTCCTCCGCCGTCTGCCCTGGCCGAAATGCCATTGTCCCAGCGCGTCCAGACCGCCTTGCGCATGGCCAATCGCCGCCACGACGTCGTCGCCGTCCAAATCACCGACCGCTACGAACTGGAACTGCCCGCGCTCGGACGCCTCGTCCTTGAAGATGCTGAAACCGGCGAAATCCTCGAATTGCACACCGGCAACGCCCGCAACCGCCAGGCCTTTGCCGCCCGGCGAGCTCGCCAAATCGCCCTCGTCGCCCGCCAACTCCGCTCCGCCGGAATTGATTCCATCCAATTGCGCACCGACGAACCGTACAACGCCGCCCTGGGCGGATTTTTTGAAACGCGCGAACGACGGCGGCTGCGCGGCTGATGCGCCCCTCCCCGCTCCATTGGTGAAAAGCTTGTGACCACGGCAACGCCCAACGACATCCGCGACATCAAGCCGCCCATTCCCATCCCCAACGAATGGACGCCCCTTTGGTGGGCCGTCGCCGCCATCACCGTTCTGGCCGCCTTGTTCGTCGCCTGGCGCGCCTGGCGCAGGCGTCGCGCCCGCGTTCCCATCGTGCCCCCCGTTCCTTCCCACGTTCGCGCCCGCCAAATGCTCGAAAAGGCCCTCCAATTCATCGGCCAGCCAAAGCCCTTTTGCACCCTCGTTTCCCATGCCATCCGCGTCTATCTCGAACAACGGTTCGACTTCCGCGCCCCGGAACGCACCACCGAGGAATTCCTTCGCGAACTCACCCGGACCGACCGCCTCACCCCAGGCCAAAAACAAAGTCTCGCCCAATTCCTGGAAAGCTGCGACCTCGTCAAATTCGCCAAATATGAACCTCGCGAAAATGAATTGCTCGCTCTCCACCAATCCGCCCTTCAACTCGTGGATGAAACCGAACCCAAAGGCATGGAAGGCCCGGCCGCTCCGGCCGCTCCGGCCGCCCCAACCGCCGTTCCGCCGCCTCTTCCTGCCGAAGTGTCAAATTCATAATCGAAAATGCAATTTGCCCATCCTTATTTTCTCTGGCTTCTCCTCCTCCTGCCCCCCGCCATCTGGCTCAAGGGACGCCGCGGCAGTTCCCCGGCATTCCTCTATTCCTCGCTGAAATTGATTGAGGGCCTCTCCAGCATCCGCCGCTCCCGCGCCGGGCGCTTCCTCGCCGCGTTGCGCTGGCTCGCCCTGGCCCTCCTCATCGTCGCCCTCGCCCGGCCGCATTGGATGAAAAGCCGGACCGTTGTCAAAGCCAGCGGCATTGACATCGCCGTCGCCTTCGACCTTTCCGGCAGCATGAACACCCCCGACTACGTAATTAATAACGGGCAGATCAGCCGCTTCAACGTCGCCAAAACCGTCCTCGAAAAATTCATCGCCGGACGCCCCGACGACCGCATCGGCCTGGTGGCATTTGCAAAGCGCGCCTTCATCGCCACGCCCCTCACCCTCGACCACAATTTCCTCCTCGAAGACCTCAACCGCCTTTCCATCGGCGTCATTGACCCGGATTCTACCGCCATCGGCGATGGCCTCGTCACCGCTCTCAACCGCCTCCGCGATCTCAAGGCCAAAAGCAAAATCATCATCCTCATGACCGACGGTGGAAACAACGCGGGCCGGACGGACCCCGTCGCCGCCGCCCAGGCCGCTGCCGCCCTCGGCGTCAAAATTTACACCATCGGCCTCGGCAACCGTCAGCTCGTCGAAGAAATGGGTCTGCCCGCCGATTATCTGCCCGACACGGACTTGCTTCAAAACATCGCGCGCGTCACGGACGGCAAATTCTATCGCGCCCGCAATACCGGCGAACTCAAGGCCATTTACGGCGACATTAACAAACTCGAAAAATCCACCGAAACCATTAGTAAATTCACCCAATACAAGGAGTTCTTTCCCTGGCTGGTTTCCACCGGCCTGGCCCTCCTCCTCGCCGAGGCGGGTCTGGCCCAAACCATCTTGAGGAGGCTCCCGTGAAGTTCGCATCGGCCCAAATCCATTCTTGAAGTCCCCCATGCGCTTCCAAAACCCCCATCTCCTCTGGCTCCTGCTGGTCATTCCGCCGGCTTTGGCCCTCTTTTTCTGGTGGCGCGAACGGGGGCGCCGCAAGCTCCTGGTCCAATTCGTCCAGGCCCGCCTGCTGCCCGTCCTCACCGCCGGCGTCTCGCCCCTCCGGCGCAAAATCCGTTTTTCCCTCCTCGTTCTCGCTGCCGCCCTTCTCATCGTCGCCCTCGCCCGCCCCCAACATGGCTTCGACCTCCAACCCGTCCAGCAACGCGGCCTCGACATCATCGTTGCCATTGACGTTTCCAAAAGCATGTTGGCCCGCGACATCGCCCCGGACCGCCTGGAACGCGCCAAACTCGCCGCCCTCGAATTGATGCAGGACGCCCAATCCGACCGCCTCGGCCTCGTCGCCTTCGCCGGCGATGCCTTCCTCGAATGCCCCATGACCATTGACAACACCGCCTTTCAGGAAAGCGTTCAGGCCCTCGACGTCAATTCACTCCCCCTGGGCGGCACCGACATCGCCGCCGCCATTCAAACCGCCCAAACCGCCTTTGCCCGCGCCGCCGGCCATCAGGCCTTGGTGCTGCTCACCGATGGCGAGGACACCGTCAACCCCGCCGCCGCCCTCCAGGCCGCCCAGGCCGCCGCCAAAACCGGCCTCAAAATTTTCACCGTCGGCATCGGCACAAAAACCGGCGACCTGCTCCGGGTCGAGGACGCCAATGGAAATTCCGATTACGTCCGCGACGCCCAGGGCAACGTGGTCAAATCCCATTTGGACGCTTCCCTCCTTCGCCAAATCGCCCAAACCACCGGCGCGTTTTATCTCCCCTTGCGCGGCGCCGCCGCCATGGACACCCTCTATTCCCGCGGCCTGGCCCTCCTGCCCAAAACAGTTGGCCAGGGTCTCGTCATCCGCCGCTGGCACGAACAATACCAATGGCCCCTCGCCGCCGCCATCGCCCTCCTCCTGGCCGAAATTTTTCTGCCCGAACGCCGAAAAACCTCCCCTCCTCAAGCCGCTCCCGCCGCCAATGCACGGCCCGCCCCGCAAACCGCGCCGCAAACCCCGCCGCTTCCTCGCCCCGGCGTGGCTCTCGGTGTCATCCCACTCGCCCTTCTCCTCCTCCTGCCCCTCTCCGCCCTCGCCTCCCCCTCCGCCGCGCTTCACGACTATCGTTCCGCCAATTACACAAACGCCCTGGCCGAATTCTCGCGCCTCGCCGATCTGGATACCAACGACCTCCGCCTCGCCTTCGATGCCGGCGACGCCGCCTATCGCGCCACCAATTTCGATCAAGCCGCCGCCTTCTTCCAGCAGGCCGCCCTCTCCCCCGACCTGCGCCTCCAGCAAAAGGCCATGTTCAATCTCGGCAATGCCCGGTTCCAACTCGCCAAATCCGCCCCCGACCTTGATGGACTGCTCGCCGGCCTCGAAACCGCCCAAAAAAGCTATCAACACGCCGTCCTGCTCGACACCAACGACACCGACGCCGCCTTCAACCTCGCCTTCGTCAAAAATGCCGTCGAACAAATCAAACGCCTCCGCGCAATCCTGCTGCGCGCCAAGAGCCAGGCCGACGCCGCCGTCCGCCGCGCCGAATTTCACAAGGCCCTCGAAATCATGCTGCCCCTCGAAAAAACCGTCGCCGCCAAACAATTCCACGACTACACCAAACGCCTCCAAAACATAGATGCCATCGCGACTCCTCATCATCCTTGAATTGCTCCTGGCCGCCCTTGCCGCCACTGCCCAGTCCCCCGCCGCCTTCTTTAACAGCGGCGCCCAACTCTACATCTCCAACAACGTCCCCGCCGCCCTCCAAAAAACCGAGGCCGGCTTGAAACTTTATCCTGCCAACGTCGAACTTCAAAAACTCGAAAAATTGCTCAAGCAACAACAGAAACAAAACCAACAAAGCCAATCCCAGCAAAACAAAAACCAACAAAACCAATCCCGCCAAAACCAGCCCAAAAACCCGCAACCCCAGAACCCCTCCCCTCAAAATTCCGGCAATCAGTCCAGCCCGCCAAAACCCCAAAACGGCCAACCCGATCAAAAACAGTCCTCCGCCCAAAAACAATCCCAAACCCAATCCCAGGCCGCCCTCCAGGATAAAATGACGCCCAGCCAGGCCAAACGCCTCTTGGATTCTCAAAAAGACAACGAACAATTTCTGCAATTGAAACCCAAGCCTCCGCCCCCTCAAAACACCCCCATCAAAGATTGGTAACCGGCGCCGCGCCGCAATCTGATAATCTGACAATTTGACAATTTTTCTGGTGCCTCCGTGGTGAACAGCCTTTGCACAACCGCTTGCCGTCGTGGAGTGCGGTGGCCGTGACACCGCTTTCCCCAAAAAATCCGCGGCCGGATTGTTCCGCCAATGTCTTTCATCCTGTTCATCCTGTTCATCCTGTCGTCCCGCCTTCCGCCTTCACCCATCGGCCCCAGCCGTTTCAATGCTTCCGACGCCTCGATGATGGGGATGCCTTGGAAAGTTTTCATCGCCAGCAAATCCTTGTCGCCGGTCACGATGGCATCGGCTTCGGCAGAGACCGCGCACGCCAAAACATGCACGTCATCGGGATCACGCAATTCGGCGGGAGGGATGATGCGGGCGGGCACGGCTTCGTGGCAGGCGGCGCGGAACCGGGCCGCCAATGAAACCGGTGTTTCGCCCTGGGAAGCCAGACGTCGCGCAAATTTTGGACGTTGGAAGGTTTCCTGCAATTCCAGAAGCATCGGCAGGGAAAGAAACATCTGCGCTTGCCCGGCCAGTGCGGCGGAAATTAATCGTGCGGGCGGTCCCTGCCAAAGCGAGCCGGAGATGATCGTGTTCGTGTCAACGACCAGTTTCACGCGCCCGCCGCTCCTTTCGGGCGGCCTTGATCTCGGCGGCGAGGTCCGCTTCGGACATCGCCTCGCCGGGCTGCGCGCGGATGCCAGCCAGCACGCCGTTCAATTCAGCGGCGGCCTTGCGCCGACGCAACTCGGCGGCAAGCAAACCGCCCAGCGGCGCGGAATTCAGCAGGCCGTTGGCGCGGGCCTCGTTCACCAGTGCCTCCGGCAAATCCAGTTGAACGGTAATGCTCATGACGCTGACAATGTGCCAGCAACCGCCGCCGTTTGTCAAATGGCCGCCGGCGGGTCCGCGAAAGAATCAGGACAGGATGAACAGGACGACCAGGATAAAAGACAAACAACAGCAGTTCCGATGAAATCCCATCCTGTAAATCCCGCTCATCCTGTCCATCCTGTCGCCACGCCTTTAGCCTTTCCGCCTTCCGCCCCTCCGTGTTCTCCGCGCCTCTGTGGTGAAATCATTCCGTTCATCCTGTCCATTCCGCAGCCGCGTCCGTGCGCGAAATGGCGAAAAACGATATTACCCTTGAAAGAGCGCAACAAAAAGAGTAACAACGGAACCACCAAAGACCGAAAGCCAAATGCTGAACGTCAGAAACAAAGCAGACAGGATTGGCAAGATGGACATGATGACAAAAAATCAAAACAGGGAAAAACACCATCCTGTAAATCCCGTCCATCCTGTCAACGGATGTAGCATGAACAAAATCATCGGCACATTCGCCGCCACAGACCAACACCAATCGCTGCTGTATGTGGCTTAACATTTAGGAACCACTATGCCCGACTACAATCTTTTCGGCCTCAGCCCACGCTCTTTTGAACAACTCATCCAGGCCCTATCAGCCAAAATTATCGGACCTGATGTAGTCATCTTCGGCGATGGACCCGATGGAGCTCGCGAAGCGACCTTCTCCGGCAAGCTTAATTATCCGAGCACGCAGGCTCCTTGGGACGGTGACGGGATAGTTCAGGCAAAATTCCTGCAGCGCTCCAGTGGAAATCTCAAGCAGGATGCGGGCTGGCTTCTCAAACAACTTGCAGAAGAGATGAAGAAATTCAGCAGAAGAGGCTCGAAGTCGAAAAAAAAACGCGCTGTTCCAGAATACTACATTATGGCCACGAACGTGACGCTTTCTCCCAAGGCAGAAAGCGGCGGCAAGGATCGTGTTGACGTGGCTTTAAGACAATACCAGAGGAATCTCGGCTGGAAAGCATACGATGTATGGGACTCAGACAAAATCAGCCGGCTACTGGATGGGCAAAGAGATATCGCGACGACATACGCAGCTTGGATTACGGCGGGCGATGTTCTTGAAGCGGTCATTTCGGCTCTGAAACCAAAACGTTCTGACTTTCATGACGTGATGTTCACGTTCCTACAAAAGGAATTGCTGGCTGCGCAGTATGCCAATTTGAGGCAGGCTGGCCATACGGACCAAGAGCGCGTCGCTCTTTCTCGTGTATTTGTTGACTTGCCTGTTTCTGAACGTCAGTGGCTAGATCCTCCTGAAGAGGGAAAGGGGGCTCACGCCGTATCGAACTTTGTCGCCCATCTGCTACGCGAAGGGTCGTGTAGGCTCTCTGAAACTGAATCAGGCCGCCTCCTTTATGGAGATTTGTCACGGTATTTTGTAAAAGGCAGCGCATTCAGCGCTCTCTCGAAGAGGTATTTTGTGGACCGGCTCAGCGAGTCAAAGGTCGAATTAAGCACTGTGGAATTTGAAAAGCTCGCGGCTGGATTGTTCGATGAAGAAAAGGAAAGTCACAATCTATCCAAGCACCTGTTTATTGGTAGTGCCGGCATTGGAAAGCCAGGCTTCTCAACGTGGATTTCTGGAATTGGTGCCGGCGGTCCACGATCGGGACGCATTGTCCTTCTAGGCGGCCCCGGCCAGGGCAAGACGACTGTTGGTCAATTCGCATGCCAAGTATATCGTGCCTCAATTCTGAAGGCGGCAGAGCGAGGCGTTGTTCGAGAAGTCCGTGAGGCCCTACGCTTGATTCGTCAGCAGTGTGGACAATCGGTGCCTGTGCCATCGGGACGCCGCTACCCGTTGCATATTGACCTCAAAGCTCTCGCGGCGTTTCTGTCGAGGCACGATGTAAACAATGCACCTTCGCTGCTCGAGTTTATACGAGTACGCATTAGCCAACGCGTTTGCGCCGAGGTGTCAAACGAAGACCTGAAGCTTTGGCTAAAGGAATACCCTTGGTTTATTGTTTTCGACGGGCTAGACGAGGTGCCTGCGACGGGCAATCGCGAGGGCACCATGCAATGCATCAACGAATTCATGGTGGACGCTGACGCTTTGGACGCTGACATACTTATTCTCGCAACCTGTCGGCCGCAAAGCTACGCAAAAGAGTTCGATGAAAAGCATTACCGACATTTGTGGCTCGTGCCTCTCTCCGAAGCTCGCGCTCTTGATTACGGCAATCGACTTTTGACAGTTCGCCATGCTGCAGGAACCGATCTGGAAACATACAAGACACGATTGGCGACAGCCGCGAAAACACCAGCTACAGCCCGATTGATGCGTAGCCCTCTGCAAGTTACAATTATGGCTGCATTGGTGGAGCGCGTCGGGCTGCCGCCAGAGCAACGCTGGAGCTTGTTTTCCGAGTATTACCGCGTTATCTATGACCGTGAAACAGAGCGGGGCACCAAATGGTCGGTTGCACTGCGGGACTACCGCACTGATGTTGATCTCATTCATAGACATATCGGATTTCTAGTCCACAAACAAAGTGAAGCAGCCGCAGGTGTAGAAACAAGCCTAGCCCGGATATTTCATAGTAGGATTGAACAAAGAAGCGGCGAGAGCGTCAGAAGGCTTGAAATCACTGAGCCAAATGAAAACGCCACTCACCGCTTCTTGTGCCACAGACTGTAACGAAGAGCCCCTGCTCTTTCAAGACCTTGGTTC
>JAGWNY010000097.1 GCA_028872915.1 Verrucomicrobiota bacterium | reverse complement strand
GAAACCTGGGCGCAAATCGCCTCGCTGCTGGACGGCGCGATGGGAAAGCTCGGCCGGAAAGACCACGACGCACTCGTGCTGCGCTTTTTTGAGAACAAGAATTTTGCGGAGGTGGGCGCGGCATTGGGCGCGAGCGAGGACGCGGCCAAAATGCGCGTGGGTCGCGCGATGGAAAAGTTGCGCGGCTTTTTTGCAAGGCGCGGCATCCATTCCACCGCCGCCGCCATCGCCGAGAGCATTTCCGCCCACTCAATTCAGCCCGCCCCGGCGGTGCTGGCAAAGACCGTAACCGCCGTGGCGCTGACGAAAGGCGCGGCGGCGAGCGGTTCAACCTTAACCCTCATGAAAGGAGCATTGAAAATTATGGCATGGACGAAAACCAAAACAACAATTGTAACCGGCGTAGCTGTGCTGCTCGCCGCCGGAATCACCACAGTCGCAGTCAAAACCATCAGCGTGGCGCGGACGAGAGCCGCATTGGCCGCGATGCAAGGCAGTTGGGAAGGGACCTTGTCCGCGGGGCCACAACAGATGCGTCTTGTGCTCAAGATTTTCCGGACGAACGGCGCTTATCGCGCCACGATTGACTCGATTGACCAGGGCGCGAAAGATATTCCCTTTGCCATCGTCTCGGCCGGGCCGAACGCCTTTCACGGCGGAATACCGGCACTCGGCGCAGATTATCAAGCGATGCTGAATGCCGACGGAACCCAAATGTCCGGCACATGGAACCAGCTCAAGAATTCGTTTCACCTGACGCTCAAGCGAACCGCCACGCCGGATGTAGTGCAAAATAGGCTCTCGCCGGACGAATATGCGCCGCGGTCGGATTCGGATTTGCAGGGCGCGTGGGAAGGAACGCTGAAATATGGGAACACGCCGATGCACCTGATTTTGAAAATTGCCGAGCCAACGCCGGGAACCTTTCGCGCACAAATGGAAAACGTAGATGAAGGCGAACATAACCTGCCGGTTGCATTGACTTATCAGAAACCCGCTGTTCATTTCGAGATTCAGGGTCATCAGGCTGCGTTTCAAGGGATTCTCAATGACGCGCACGACCGGTTGTCCGGCACTTTGACCCAATTAAGCAAAAAATTTCCATTAACCTTTCAACGGGAGGATGCAAACACACAAGCAGCGGCAAAAGCCAAAAAAGATTATGGCCAAGGCACCAGCGATCATGTAGAGGGACACTGGAAAGGGGAATTGAATGCCAACGGAGTAAAGCTGCGCATCCTGTTTCACATCGCTCTCATGCCGGACGGCTCATATTCCGCGACACTGGATAGTCCCGATCAAGGTGCCACCGGCATACCCGCGACGGCAGCGCAGGTCACCTATCCCGATGTGCGCCTGGAATGGAAAGGCATCGGTGGTGTCTTCACCGGCAAACTGACCAATGGGAGGCTTTCCGGCACTTGGCGTCAAGGCAACGCTGCACTTCCCTTGGAACTGGAGCGAAGCATGGCGCAATAAAATTCTTTGTCAGGTTCCGCCGCCGGCGCACATATAATGGGTAAATGACCGACGCGCCTGATGCCCGACTGCTGGAACAATTCACCAGGAACGGTTCCGAGGAGGCTTTTGCTGCGCTCGTGCAGCGGCACATCGGCCTCGTCCATTCCGTGGCGCTGCGGCACACAGCCAGTTCGCAGCACGCGGAAGACATCACACAAGCGGTGTTCATCATCCTGGCGCGCAAAGCCAAGGCGCTTGGTCGCAGGACGGTTCTGCCCGGCTGGCTTTATCACACGGCGCGGCTAACGGCGGCCAATTGGCAACGGGCGGAGACGCGCCGCGTCCGCCGCGAACAGGAGGCGTTCATGCAATCCACATTCGAAGAACCCGCCACCGACGCGCTGTGGCAGAAAATGCGCCCGCAGCTCGACAGCGCGATGGCCGTGTTGAGCGCGGGCGAACGCGATGCGCTGGTGCTGCGCTATTTTCAGAATCAGAGCATGGCGGAAGTGGGACAGTTGCTGGGGCTGGCGGAAAACACGGCGCAAAAGCGCATCGGTCGGGCGCTGGAAAAATTGCGGAAATTCCTTTTCAAACGCGGGGTGAAATCCACAGCGGCGGCCATCGGCGAAACGATTTCAGTCAATTCGGTGCAGGTAGCGCCGGCGGTGCTGGCAAAATCGGTGACTGCCGCGGCGCTGGCCAAAGGCGCGGCGGCTTCGACTTCAACCTTAACCCTCATCAAAGGAGCATTGAAAATTATGGCATGGACAAAAGCAAAGACAGTGGTCATTGCCGGGCTGTCTGTGGTTCTGGCCGCGACTACAGCCACATTCACCGTCAAAGAAATTCACGAGCGCGAAAGCTATTCGTGGCGAACGTTGAGCAGTTTCAGGCCGCCGTGGAGTTTTGCGAAGATGCCGCAGGAGGTGGAAATATTCCCAGCCAAATTTCCAAAACGCGGCAGCAGGTATGCAGGGGAAGCCGGCAATGATGGCAGATTTATCGGTCTTTCCGTGCCTGTCCAAATCATCATCGAACACGCATTTCATTTCCAACATCCCGACAGGATCATTTATCCGTCCAGCCTTCACTATGCTAATTACGATTCCGCCCCCAAATACGATTTCATCGCCACCCTGCCTCATGGTTCGGGCGAGGCTTTGCAGCAAGAGCTAAGAAAAAGCCTTGGCCTGGCGGGAAGATTCGAAATGATTGAGACAAATGCGTTGCTCCTCAAAGTCAAATATCCGAATGCTGCCGGACTTGTGCCGAGCACTTCTAAACTCGGTTCAATGAACGTAAATAATGGTGAAATTTCGGCTGTTGATGGCAGCATTGATAATTTGGCTCAATCGCTGGAAGACAATTATTTCGAAATTCCCATTTTAGGCCAAACAGGTCTGACAAAGCGTTACAACTACAAGATATCATGGGACGATCTTCAAGGCGGCTTCCCGAATCTCAATGGGTTGAAACAGGCTTTGCTTGACCAGCTCGGCCTCGAACTGGTTCCCACCAACATGCCCATCCAAATGCTCGTGGTCGAAAAGGCGAAATAAGCTCCCTGGAAAATTTTACCGCGCTTTTTGGCGTCGGTGGCCAGTTGCGGATACGGCCGCGGACCGGAAAGTCAGCGGGTTCCCACAGTGTCCAGTGGCCGGAAAAATCGCTGCCAGCGCGGGTCCCAGTAGTGTTTTCGATCAAAGGACAATGCCACGGCGGTCGCCTTGCCTACAATCCGCTGCCGTGGCACGAAACCAAAATACCGGGAGTCGAAACTGTTGTCGCGATTGTCTCCCATCATGAAGTAACAGCCTTCGGGCACGCGAACCGGTCCGAAGTCTCGCTTCGCTGGAAGACTGGGGATGGCCATGACGGCATGAAGATGACCCGATAAATCTTCCGTGGCAAAAAGGCTGTGCTGGCGTTCCGTCACCGGCAATTGTGCGGAAATGTCCGCCGCCAACGGACTGTAGCGAACCGGCGTGCCATTGATGATCAGTTGATCGTTTCGCAGTTCCACCCGGTCCCCCGGTAAACCGACCACCCGTTTGACCAGGCGCGTGCCGTCTTTCGGCGAGTAGAAAACCACAATATCCCCCCGTTGCGGGTTCGACCATTCCGCCAGATGCCAGATGGTGAACGGGACTTTCAAATCGTAGGCCAGCTTGTCCACAAAAATACGGTCGCCGACCAGAATCGTCGGTTCCATCAAGCCGGACGGCACGTCGTTCCAGTCGGCGAGCGAAGAGCGGATGGAAAAGAGGATGATTGCCAAAACCAGCAATGGACGGATTTCCCGCCGCCACCATTGGCGGGTCCGGCCGCGAACGGTTGGCACCTTCATGCCGATTCGACCCGCGCGGGCGCGGAACGTTCAATGCCTCCGCTGGAAATAGTTCAATGAAATGTTGTTACCTTTTGCGTTTGGCGGGGATATATCGTTGAAATGCCGAACGACGATCTGACGCTGCTGCGCGACTATGCCCGGCAAAACTCCGAAAGCGCCTTTGCCGCGCTGGTGTCCCGCCACGTCAATTTGGTCTATTCGGTGGCCCGGCGGCAGGTGCGTGATGCGGATATGGCCGAGGAGATCACGCAGGCCGTGTTCATTATCCTGGCGCGCAAAGCCGGCTCGCTCCGCGATGGAACCATCCTGTCCGGCTGGCTTTGCCGCACAGCGCGATATGCCGGCCTCAAGGCGTTGAGGCGCGAGGACCGACGACAACGGCGCGAACAGGAAGCGCACATGCAATCCATTTTGAACCAGGGCGGTGACGCCGCGCCACCAGCCAACGAGGAAACCTGGGCGCAAATCGCCTCGCTGCTGGACGGCGCGATGGGAAAGCTCGGCCGGAAAGACCACGACGCACTCGTGCTGCGCTTTTTTGAGAACA
>JAGWNY010000096.1 GCA_028872915.1 Verrucomicrobiota bacterium | reverse complement strand
CGGATATACGTAAAGCCAGAATTCGCTACCCATCTTTGCCGTTTGGAAATATGTATGATGCCCTTCTTGATTTGGCACCAAGCATGAGTTTCATTCTAGAGGGTTACAAAAACCACTGGTTTCGCCGTCTGTTAAAGGGGCGGAAGGTTAGCCTTATCAGGTTCTTCTACAAAGTGGCATCCGGGCGGGTTTATCAAGCGTTGGCGAAATCTAGAAAAGGTCCGCCATTGATGACTTTGTCACCAGAAGAGCTGGACGCACTGGCAGAAGCCGACCAACTCGGTGGTTCGTATGCGAGCTTTGAAAATGCTCTCGCGGCAAAGCAGCTAATAGAATGGTTGCTGAACAACAGAGAAACGGATGGATTTGTCGCTATTTTTACCTCTAAGGAACGAGAATTACTACGAAATCTGGTAAGCACTGGGATAACGGAGGACAGCTTGCAAAAAATGGGTATTGGCAAACCGGAATATCTGGAGATGCTACCAAGGCTTAGGGAGAAAGTTGCTGAATATCTGGGGATATGCCCGCAGTAACGCCTCAACTATTAGCCAATTCTTAGCGTTCACACTTCATGCAAACTACCGCCCAATCCCTTGGCTCGCTCCTAAAATCCGCGCGCGACATCATGCGCAAGGACAAGGGCCTCAACGGCGACCTCGACCGGCTGCCGTTGCTCACTTGGATCATGTTCCTGAAATTCCTCGATGATCTGGAACTTCAGCGCGCAGATGAGGCCAAGCTCGCCGGCAAGAAATTCAAGCCCGCCATCGAATCGCCCTATCGCTGGCGCGATTGGGCCGCCAAGTCCGACGGCATCACCGGCGACGAATTGCTTGCATTCATCAACAACGAGGAAACCACGCGACCGGACGGCAAACGCGGCGCGGGCCTGTTCCGTTACCTGCGCACGCTCACCAGTTCCAACGGCGACGACCGCCGCGACGTGATCGCCACCGTGTTCAAGGGCGTGGACAACCGCATGAAGAGCGGCTACATCCTGCGCGACGTCGTCAACAAGATTGCCGGCATCCATTTCACTTCCAGCGACGAATTGCACACACTGGGCGCGCTCTACGAATCCATGCTCCGCGAGATGCGCGATGCGGCGGGCGATTCCGGCGAGTTCTACACTCCGCGGCCCGTTGTCCGCCTCATGGTTGCCGTCACCGATCCGCGCCTCGGCGAAACCGTGCTTGACCCAGCCGGCGGCACCGGCGGTTTCATTGTCGAAGCCTACAATCACCTGGCCAAACAGGTGAGGACCGTGGCCGACCGCAGGGTCTTGCAGGAAAAGTCGCTGTTCGGCTGCGAACCGAAACCGCTGCCGTATCTGCTCTGCCAGATGAATCTGCTCTTGCACGGACTCGACGCGCCACAAATTGATCCCGGCAACGCCCTCCGCCACAAGCTTACCGACATCGGCGAGCGCGACCGTGTGGACGTGATCCTCACCAACCCGCCGTTCGGCGGCGAGGAAGAGCGCGGCATTCAGGGCAATTTCCCCGAAGACAAACAAACCGCCGAAACTGCGCTGCTGTTTCTGCAATTGATAATGAGAAAACTTCGTCGGCAAGGTGGTAAATCTCGCGCCGCCGTCGTCGTTCCCAACGGCACATTATTCGGCGATGGCGTGTGTGCGCGTATCAAGGAAGAATTGCTCAAGGAATTCAACCTGCATACCATCGTCCGGCTGCCCAACGGCGTGTTCGCGCCCTACACCAGCATCCCAACAAACCTACTGTTCTTCGACCGCTCCGGTCCGACGCGCGAAGTCTGGTTTTACGAACAACCGCTGCCCGAAGGCCGGAAGAACTACACCAAAACCGCGCCCATCCAGTTCGAGGAATTCACAGGAGTTATTGGCTGGTGGAACAAGCGAAAAGAAAACGCCCGTGCTTGGAAAGTGTCCGCCGCTGAATTGCTGGCAAATGGCTGCAACCTCGACCGCAAGAACCCGCGCGCCAAGGAAGACATCACCCATCTGCCGCCGGAGCAACTGGCTGCCGACATCCTGAAAAAAGAACAGCGCATCGTCGAAATCATGGGCAATCTCCGCAACCTTCTCGCGAAGCACGGCAAATGAATCACGAAAGCCCCAGCCGCCTCAATGCTTCCGCCGCCTCGATGATGGGGATGCCTTGGAAAGTTTTCATCGCCAGCAAATCCTTGTCGCCGGTCACGATGGCATCGGCTTCGGCAGAGACCGCGCATGCCAAAACATGCACGTCATCGGGATCACACAATTCGGCGGGAGGCATGATGCGGGTGGGCACGGCTTCGTGGCAGGCGGCACGGAACCGGGCCGCCAATGAAACTGCCGTCTCGCCCTGGGAAGCGAGACGTTGCGCGAATTTTGGACGTTGGAAGGTTTCCTGCAACTCCAGAAGCATCGGCAGGGAAAGAAAGATCTGCGCTTGTCCGGCCAGCCCGGCGGAAATTAACCGTGCGGGCGGCCCCTGCCAGAGCGAGCCGGAAATGATCGTGTTCGTGTCAACGACCAGCTTCACGCGCCCGCCGCTCCTTTCGGGCGGCCTTGATCTCGGCGGCGATGTCCGCTTCGGGCATCGGCTCGCCGGGCTGCGCGCGGATTCCGGCAAGCACGCCATTCAATTCAGCGGCGGCCTTGCGCCGACGCAACTCGGCGGCGAGCAAATCGCCCAGCGGCGCGGAATTCAGCAGGCCGTTGGCGCGGGCCTCGTTCACCAGCGCATCCGGCAAATCCAATTGAATGGTCACGCTCATGTTGCGTGCTCGCGATGCGGGCACGCGAATAATATGCTGGCGCTACCTGGGTTTTGTCAAACTATGCTTTCCTTGGGAGGTGCGCGATGAAACCATGGCCTAAGGTCAGGCTAGGCGAGGTGCTGCGGCGCTCGCAAGAAACTATCGAGCCGCAAGCCGACATTGAATATCGCGAAATCACTGTTCGTTTGTGGGGAAATGGCGTCGTGGAGCGTGGCCGCGTTCTTGGCGCGTCGTTGTCTGGCCGTCGCTTCGTAGCCCAGGCCGGGCATTTCATCGCATCGCGAATTGATGCGCGAAATGGCGCGATGGGACTCGTGCCAGAATCACTGGACGGCGCGCTCGTCACGAATGATTTTCCGTTGTTCGGTTTGAACGCGGAACGACTTGAGCCGAAATTTCTGGGCTGGCTTTGCCGCACGGAAGGTTTCGTCGAATTGTGTTTGCGAGCGAGTGAAGGCACGACGAATCGCGTGCGGTTGAAGGAAGACAGATTTCTCTCGCTGGAAATCCCGTTGCCGCCGTTGGCGGAACAGCGGCAGGTGGTGACGCGGATTGAGGCACTGGCCGCCCAAATCCGCGAAGCCCGCACCCTCCGCCACCAAGCCGTCGAAGAAGCCGAGGCGATTATTCCGCGCGTCACCGCATCGTTATTGGATGATGCTGGCTGGGTAACCTCGCCGCTTGGAAAAATTTTGGCCGAGAAGCCACGCAACGGACTCAGCCCACAACCGGAAGCAGAGACCGGCGGACGCGTGATGTTGCGCATCAACGCAGTTTCCAGTGCTCCGACTCGCTATGTTGTCCAATACCAAATGGAGTTTCAACGGCTCAGGGAACTCCTCATCCAGTTGCCGCAAGAATCTTAGGAATTCCTGGTGGCGATGCCGCGGAAAGCATTGGCCGATCACTTTGCCTTCCAGGATTTCCAGCGCCGCGAATAGCGTCGGCGTCCCATGTCGGACATAATCATGCGTGAAGGTGCCGCAACGGCCTTTCTTGAGCGGCAGACCCGGCTGAGTACGGTCTAATGCCTGGATTTGGCTCTTTTCATCGAGGCATAAAACCAGGCTTTTATCCGGAGGATTTAGGTAAAGCCCAACCACATCGGTCAACTTTTCCAGAAACTTTACGTCCCGCGAGAGTTTGAAACTGCGGGTCCGATGAGGCTTCAAATTGTGTTGCTGCCACAAGCGACTGATGGTGCTCGGACTGACTTGTTGTGCTCGCGCCATCGTCCGACAACTCCAGTGCGTCGAGCCTTTTGGCTTGGTCTGCAGCGTCGCTGCCACGATCGCCGCCACCTTGGTTTCATCATATGCAGGCTTACGACCACGACCGGGTTGAATTTCCCATACACCGTCCAGTCCCTGCGTCTGAAAGCGTTTCCGCCAGAGAGCCGGAGTATGGCGGTTGACCTTCAATTCATCGGCGATCTCCAAGTCTTGTTTGCCTTCGGCAGCCATCAACAGAATGCGGGAGCGAAGCGCCACCTGTTGCGGAGTGAACTGGGCTCTCACCCAATTCTCCAATTGATTTCGGTCGGGTTCGGAAAGGACCACCGCGCTGGCAACTTTTGACATCGGCAACAATTTTGCATGAAAAATCCTATATGTCTAGTCAATTGT
>JAGWNY010000044.1 GCA_028872915.1 Verrucomicrobiota bacterium | reverse complement strand
CCAAAAACGGCGCAAAAATGATTTTTGAGCCTGCGTCAAACCAAACGCCTTAAACTTTTTCAAAACGGCCCCTCCAACCCCACCTGTTTTAATCCCTCCGTCCCGCTTTTCCTCAAAATCAAATCCTACTATGAAATATCCGGGTTAGAGCGGTATCAGAAATACTATAGAGCGGTTTAAAAAGTACTGTAGCCATTCGGGAAGAAAAGGACGGGAAGCGGTCTTTTTGGGTTTTGGCGTCGTTTCGGCTCAGTCACAGGGTTTTCAAACATGCTCCTTCGCCGAAGCCTTGCCAAAACCCAAAATTCCCCGCTGCCGCACGGCTCCATTATTTCTTCAACCGCTCTGGGCGGGAACCCTTCAAACGATTTCCACGGGACACTTCGGCAGCGCGTCCAGAAACATTTTGCCGTATTGCTTGGTCAGCACGCGGTTATCGAGCACCACCACGATGCCGGTGTCGGTTTTGGTGCGAATGAGACGGCCGGCCCCCTGCCTGAATTTCAGGATGGCTTCCGGCAGGGAAAATTCGCCAAAGGAATTGCCGCCGCGCGCTTCAATCGCCTCAATGCGGGCTTCAATGAGCGGATGGTCCGGCACGGCAAACGGCAGGCGGGTGAGGATGACGTTCGAGAGAGCCTCGCCGGGGACGTCCACTCCCTGCCAAAAACTGTCCGTGCCGAAGAGCACGGAATCCACGTCGTCCTTGAATTTTTCCAGCATGGTGGAGCGCGGGGCGCCGGCGCCCTGGACGAAACAGGCGACTCCCAATTTATCAAAGAACGGGCGCATGATTTCGCCGATTTCGCGCATGAGCTGGTAATTGGTGAAGAGAACGAAGGCCTTGCCATGCGTCAAGGTGACGAAATGGCCGATCCAACGGACCAGGGCGTCGCAATAACCGGGTTCGCGTGGGTCGGGCATCTGGCGGGCGACGAACAATTTCATCTGGCGCTCGTAATCGAAGGGCGCGCCCACCTGAAGCTGAAGGGCCGATTCGGCGCCCACGCGCCGGGTAAAATAATGCAGGGGGGCCAACGCGGCCCCTCCGGCAGGCTTGTTCCCGCCCGCGGCGGCGGCAAACGGGCCGGATGGCAGGCCGGAAGACCGCGCCACCCGGGTGGCCAACGTGGCGCTGGTCATGATGACCGAGGTGGCGCTTTCAAAGAGGCGGCGGCGCAGGAAATCCGCCACGTCCACCGGCGCGGCGTTGAGCGAAAGGTTTTTCCGCGCCTTGCCGCCGCGTTCCACCCAATAAACGTGGTCGCGCACGCCTTGTTCAAGGAACAGTTTGACGCTGTCGCGCAATTCCGCGAGGCGGCGGTTGCACTCGATCAACTCCTGGCCGATGTCCTTGTCGTCGCTGGTTTTGACCAGGTCGCCGAGGGCCTCGCGGAGGCGCTGGATGGGGAGCGTGATGTTGTCGGGCGCGAGCTCCGGGCGGCGCACGCGGAGTTCGGTCCAACCCCGCCGCCGTTCGGCTCCATCGCCTCCAAATTTACTATTGACGGCGGCTTTTTGAAGGGTTTCGCAGGCGGCCTCGACGTTTTCGAAGAAGCGGTCGGCTTGGTCCAAGATGTCCGAGGCCATCTTCACGGCGTTGCCCTTGCGCAACGTGGCCAGCAACCCCTTTTTGGTGCGGGGATTCCACAGCCGGTTCAGCGCGTGATGCATCTGGCCGCTCGACACGCTCAATCCGATGTGGCGGGAGGCCACTTGTTCGACCGTGTGCGCCTCGTCAAAAATCACGAAATCGTTTTTAAACAGGATGCCCCCCTGCATGTCCTTGTCCTCGTCCATGCCGCCCAGGAGCGTGAAAAACAGGGTGTGATTGAGGACCAGCACGTCCGAGGAAAGGATTTTGTTCCGGGCGCGCTGGAAAAAGCAGACGTCATGGTCCCTGGCAAAGTCGGACGGGTAACCGCACGTTTTTGGGGAGCACAACCCGCGTTCGGAGCAGACTTGTGCCCAGACTTTCGGGTCCGGCTCCACGTCGAAATCCGACAGGCTGCCATCCGCTGTTTTTTTGGACCACTCGCAAATGCGCTGCAATTCGGCGGCCTCGGAGGAGCTGAAGAGATTGCCGCTTTGCTGGATGGCTTTTTGGAGGCGGCGGGTGCAAAGGTAATTGGCCCGGCCCTTGAGCATGGTGAAGGTGAATGCCACCGGAACCGGCAGCCCCGCCAGGACGCGGTGCAGCATGGGCAGGTCTTTTTCGGTCAACTGCTCCTGCAAATTGATGGTGTGGGTGGAAACGACGGCCTTTTTTTTGCGTGCCACGGCGAACAGGATGGCCGGGATCAGATACGCGAGCGATTTGCCGACGCCCGTGCCCGCTTCCACCGCCAGATGCCGCCGCTCCAGCAACGCTCGCGCGACGGCCACGGCCATTTCCTGTTGTTGCGGACGGAACTCGAAATTCGCCGCGCGCGACAGGATGCCCGTCGGAGAAAACACGCGGGCCACGTCGGCAGCCAAGTCATCGCCGCCCGGATGCTGTTCAATCGCGGAAATCACGTTCGGCGCCCAGTTTACAGAATCCGCGGCCGCATCTCAACACCAGGCGCGCGAATAGGTCCGCGGAGGCGGAAGCAAAGCACACCATTAGCCAGGCCTTTTCCAAATCGGTTTGCGCGCAGAAGGCCGCGGCGGTAGTCTCTATTCATGGAACAGACCGCCGTGGCGCCAGAAAGAGACGCGCCCAAGCGAAGATTTCGCATTGGTTCGGTCAATTATTTAAACGCCGCGCCCCTGACGCGGGGGATTGAAAGCGAATTGATTTTTGCCACGCCCGCCAGGCTCGCCGAAATGCTCGGGCGGGACGAATTGGACGCGGCGCTTGTGAGCATCACGGAAGTGCTTTTCAATGATCGCTACGACGTTCTGGACGGCGTGGCCATCGCCTCGCTTGGGGAGGTTTACAGCGTGGTGCTTGCGCATCGCAAACCGATTGAGGAAGCCCGCGAAATTTATTGCGATACGGCGTCGCTCACGAGCGTGAACCTGCTCAAGGTGCTGCTGGCGGGGCGGGGCTTGTTTCCCCAATTCAAGCCGCTGGAGAGCCATTCGGCGGCGGCCCAAAAGGATTTCGCGCTGCTCATTGGCGATCCGGCCATAGATTTTCGGCGCGGCCCGCATGACCATGAAATTTTCGACCTAGGGGCGGCTTGGACGGAATTGACCCGGCTGCCGTTTGTTTACGCGGCATGGGCGTTGCGCCGGGGCATCGAGAACGCGGAGTTGCGGCGCGAATTGCGCGAAGCCAAAAAGTTCGGCATGGAGACGCTGGATTTTCTCATTGAAAATCGGGCTGAATACGACCGCGACTTTCGCCGGGATTATCTCGAGTGGAACATCCACTACCATCTGGCCGCCGACGAAAAGCGGTCCATTGGGGTGTTTTGCGATCTTTTGCGCAAACACGTGGCAGCGACGGTTTACGACCCGGTATTTGTTTCGTAGGGCGGTTAAATCGCACCGATCACCCATGACCTCTCCCCGCCTTGGCGTCGTTATCCTGGGCGCGGGCGCCTCATCACGGATGGGACGGCCGAAACTGCTCCTGCCCTGGCGCGGGACGACGGTCATTGGCCATATTATTCGCCAATGGCGGGAGCTGGGCGCATTTCAGGTGACCGTTGTCGGCCGCCCCCGCGACAGCGCCCTGGATGCCGAACTGGACCGGGTTAATTTTCCCGCAGCCAATCGGATTTTCAATCCCCAGGCGGAACAAGGGATGTTCAGTTCGATTCAGGCGGCCGGCCGATGGACGGGCTGGGAGGCCGAAATTTCAAGCTGGGCCATCGTCCTGGGTGATCAGCCGCATCTGCGCGCCGATACGTTGGGACAGTTGCTTGAATTTCACGCGCAAAATCCGCAAAGCATCTGCCAGCCCGCGTTTGAAGGGCGCGGACGCCATCCGGTCATCCTGCCTGGCGCGGCCTTTGAACGGTTGAAAGAATCCGACGCGCGGGATTTCTCAATTTATTTGAAAGAGTTTTCGCAGCCCGCTGTCAAATGTGTCATAAACGACCCCGGACTGACGCTTGACATGGATGTTCCAGGGGACTACAAGAGATTGATCAACCTCGAAGCGAGCGAATGAAAAATTCGGAGCCGGAAAAATTCGGGGCGCACTCGCGCCGGACCTTTTTCAAAACCATTGGCGCCGCGACGGTGACGGCGGCGGCTGCCCGCGCCCGGACCATGGCGGCGGAGCTGGAAAAGGCGAACGACGAGCGGGTGATAGGCCCCAACGCGGCGCCGGTGACGCTCAAGGTCAATGGCAGGACGGTGAGGTTGCTGCTCGAACCGCGCGTGACGCTGCTGGATGCCTTGCGGAATTATTCCAGTTGGACCGGGGCAAAGGAAGGCTGTGACCGGGCGGCGTGCGGGGCCTGCACGGTGATGATGGATGGATTGCCCATTTATTCCTGTCAAAAACTGGCCATTGAAGCGCAGGGCCACGCCATTACGACGGTGGAAGGCCTGGCTGAAAAAGGCAATTTGACCAGTATTCAAAAGGCCTTTGTGGAAAAGGACGGCCTGATGTGCGGTTATTGCACGCCGGGTTTTGTGATGAGTATCACGGCGCTGCTCCAGCGCAATCCGCATCCGACGGCGGACGAAGTGAAACACGCCTGCGCCGGAAACCTTTGCCGCTGCGGCACGCAACCGCGCATCATTGAAGCGGCACTGGCGGCGGCGGGTGTGGTTGCGGAGCGAAGCGTGAAAACGGAGGTCATTGATTATGCCTAGCTGGCCATCGAACACGAAATATATCAGCCACGATACGCGCCGGATTGACGGGCCGGAAAAGGTGTCGGGCAGGGCGCGTTATTCATCCGACATACAAGCCAAAGGCTGGCTTTACGGCATGATTTTGCGCTCAAAATGGCCGGCGGCAAAAATTACCGGCATCAATGTTCAGCCGGCGTTGGAAATTCCGGGCATCAAGGCCGCTGTCACGGTCAAAGACACGCCATTTACGGTTCGTTTTTACGGCCAGGAACTTGCCGCGGTTGCCGGCGCGACCAAACAGGCCTGTCTCGATGCCCTGCGCGCCATTGTGGTTCAAGCGGAGCCGGCGCCGCTCTTTGTCGTCAACGAAACGGCGGCAAAGAAGGAGAATTCGCCCCAAGTCTGGGCGGGGGCGGCCAATGCGAGCACACCCGATCCGAAGGTAAAAGGCAGCCCCGACGCGGCTTTCAGCCAATGTGCCGCCGTGATTGAAGGTTTTTATACAACGCCGGTGCAAATCCATCACCCGATGGAAACGCACGGCAACACGGTTTCATGGACTGATGAGGGCCTGACGGCATGGGCGTCAACACAGGGCATCAGCAGCGTGCAGAACAGTTTTGCGCGGCCGCTGGGCCTGGAGCACAGCCAAGTGAGAGTGATTACCCAGTATATGGGGGGCGGTTTTGGCTCGAAATTCAGCGGCGGGGTCCACGGTTTGCTGGCGGCGCGGCTTTCGCAGGCGGCCAAGGCGCCTGTACGGCTCATGTTGACACGGTTTGATCAAGCGCTGGCGGTTGGCAACCGTCCTTCGACGTTCCAAAGAATCAGGCTGGGTGCGCTGGCCGACGGCACGTTGCACGCTTTTGACCTGGAGGATTACGGCACCGCCGGCATCGGGGCAGGCGCGGCCACCGGAGGAGGAGGAGGAGGAGTGAGTTTTCCCGCCCCTTACATTTACAGGGTTGCGAACAGCCGCGTTTCATTTACCAGCGTGGCGGTCAACGCCGGATCGGCGTGCGCGTTTCGGGCGCCGGGTTGTCCGCCCGCTTCCTTCGGGGTGGAAAGCGCGATGGACGACCTAGCGGTGAAGATGAAAATGGATCCGGTCGAATTGCGGCTGAAAAATGATCCCAGCGAAATCCGCCAGCGGGAATATCGAATCGGAGCGGAGAAATTCGGTTGGAAGGGGAAATACCAGACGCCGGGCAGTTCGCCGGGCATTGTCAAAACCGGCGTGGGCTGCGCGGGTGCGAACTGGGGCGGCGGCGGCAGCCGCAGGACGAATGCGCAGGCGCAAATCAGTCCCGACGGCAGCGTTGAAATTCGCATGGGGGTGCAGGATTTGGGAACGGGCACGCGGACGGTCATTGCGGTAATCGCCGCCGAACTGCTGGGGCTCAGGCCGGATCAAATTACGGTGAAGATTGGGGACACGCGCTATCCGCCTGGCCCCGGCAGCGGCGGCAGCACGACGTGCGCTTCCATTTCGCCCACGGTGAATGATTTGTGCGGCAACGCCCTGCAACAGCTTCAAGCCCAGACGGGCGTGGCGGATGCACGCGGCGAGAATTGGTTTGCCGCGTGCAAAAAGCTTGGCGTCAATCCCCTGATCGCGCATGGCAACTGGATTCCGGGCCTGTCGGGCAAAGGCACCGGCGGCGTGCAGTTCGCCGAGGTGGACGTGGACACGGAGACGGGCCTGGTGACGGTCAAAAAGATCACAGCCGTGCATGATTGCGGGCTTATCATTGACAAGCTTACGGCGGAAAGCCAGATCAACGGCGGCATTATCATGGGCATGGGCTACGCGCTTTACGAAGAGCGCGTGATGGACAATTTGTCGGGCGTGGTGCTCAATCCGAATTTCGAAACCTACAAGCTGTCCGGCATCGCCGACATACCGGAAATTGACGTGACGCTCATCAACATGCCCGAACGCGGCGTCATTGGCATTGGCGAACCGGCCACCATTCCGACGGCCGCCGCCATTGGCAACGCCGTGGCCAATGCCATCGGCGCGCGGGTTTGCAGCCTGCCCATCACGCCGGCCAAAGTCCTGGCCACCCTTGGCAAAGTTCCGGCATCCATTGCATCCCAAACATGAACGCCTTTGAATACGCCACCGCGCTCTCGACCGACAGCGCCCGAAGCCTCGTCTCCGACCAGGGCATGTATCTGGCCGGCGGCAACGATTTGCTGGGGCTGTTGAAGGATTACCTGGTTCCCAGCCCGAAAATTCTCGTCAATATCAAGTCGTTGCCGGGCATGGACGCCATCCAGCCCGGCGACAAGTCCTGGACCATCGGAGCGCTTGTGACCGTGGCCCAACTCGAACACAACGACGCCATTCA
Source organism: Verrucomicrobiota bacterium (assembly GCA_028872915.1). Classification (GTDB taxonomy): domain Bacteria; phylum Verrucomicrobiota; class Verrucomicrobiia; order Limisphaerales; family UBA11358; genus UBA11358. The sequence continues at coordinate 17,750 of JAGWNY010000044.1, read as the reverse complement.
GAAGACTTTCCCCGGCATCCACGATGCCGCCGCGGAGATTGCCTCCCTCCAAATCCGCAACGTGGCCACCGTGGGCGGCAACCTGGCGCAACATTCGCGCTGCTGGTATTTCCGGCATCGGGACACGGTGTGCCTCAAGAAAGGCGGCGACCTTTGTTACGCCCGCCACGGCGAAAACCGTTATCACAGCCTTTTCACCGGCAACACCTGCATCAGCCCGGTGGTCTCCAGCCTGGCCACCACGTTCGCGGCGCTCGACGCCACGGTTGTCGTGCTGCGCAACGGCGTCGAAACGCCGATGACCGTGGCGGAATTGTATCATCGCGCCTGGGAGAATCCGCTGGCCCATAATTCGCTTAATCCCGGCGACCTCATTCTGCGCGTGGAAATTCCGACGACCCGGCCGCGGAGCGCGTACATGCAGGTGAGCGACAAACACGCCTTTGATTGGGCGCTGGTCAGTTGCGCGGCGGCGGCGGACATTTCCGGCGGCGTGTTGCGCTCGCCACGCGTCGCGTTGGGAAGCATCTCCCCGGCGCCATATCAGGTGCAGGCGGCCAATGATTTTTTGGAGGGCAAAACCCTCGACGATGCGGCGGCTTCCGCCGCCGCCGGCATGATTTTAAAGGACGCCCAGCCGCTGGAATCCAACGGCTACAAGGTGCCGATGGCGCACGCGCTCATCCGCCGCACTTTGATGAAACTGAAAGGATGACCCCATGACACACGCCTTGTGCCAACATTTGCGGACCAAAAAGATGTTCACCGCCGCCACGGTTGAAGAGGCTTTTGAAGAAAAAGACCCCTCCGAAGCCAGCCCCTGCCACTTCTGGTGCAACCTTACCCAGACCGTCATTGGCGTGGATGACCAGCCCGTCAGCAAGCACGTTTGCCTGCCCTCCCGGTCGTGCTTTGAGGAATAGGGTCGGCACAGTCGCCACCCAGTTGATAGCTCCTGTGCAGGTTCAATTTTGGAGGTCGCAGTTCCCAACGGTTCATGGAAATGGAGGACGCCCCAGCCCATCCAGACGGCCATCTCAATCGTTGGCCGCCCCCGGCAACCGGATGGTAAATTCCGTCCCCTTATTTTCCTCGCTTCTCACTTCAATTGTCCCGCCGTGCGCGGTGATGATGGCTTTGGAAATGGCCAGGCCAAGCCCTGCATTGCCGGCTGACCGCGATTTGTCGGAGCGATAGAAGCGCTCAAAAATATGCGGTACATCCGCGGCCGATATTCCCCGGCCGTTGTCGCTGATGGTCAGAACGGCCATGCCGTCTTGTGCGGCGGATTTGACGCGCACTTCGCCATCCGGGCGGTTGTATTGGATGGCGTTGGCCAGCAGGTTTGTGACGACTTGCGCCAGTTGATCGGGGTCGCCGGTGATGGGGAGCGGCGCGAGGGCCGCCGAGATTTTAATGCGCCGGTTGGCTGTCAATGGAACGAGGCCGTCAATGCAATCGGAAGCAATTTTCGACAGGTCCAGATTCGACCGCATCATCGGTTCCCGGCCGGAATCAAGCCGCGCCAATTCAAGAAGCCTGCCAATCACGCCGCGCATCCGCTGCGCCGCACGGTGGCAGGTCTCGATGGCTTGTATGTATTCGGCGGCATGGCGCGGGTGGTTCAGGGCGGTTTGCGTTTCCGTCAGAACCACTGAAACGGGCGTGCGCAATTCATGGGCGGCGTCGGCGGTGAATTGTTTTTCCCGGGCGAAAGCGGCGTCCAGGCGGGCGAACGTGGCATTGAGGACCGCGGCAAGCTTTCCGAGTTCACTTTCAGTTTCCGCGGCGTTGATGCGCTGCGATAGATCGCCGGCGGAAATTTTCGCCGCGGCGTGGCTGATGGATTCAATCGGGCGCAACGCGAGGGACACCAGCCGCCAGCCGCCGGCAAGGCCCACAAACAAAATAATGGCGCCGACGCCGGCCAGCGTTGCGGCACTGCGCCTGAGCGCGGCCAAATCTGAAGCGATGGAGCGACCGACAATGATTGATTGACCGGAAGGCAGACGGCCGGATATTTCGCGAAAAGAACCGACGGTCCGCGTGGCAGGCGGACCAGGCGCGGGGCCATTCGGTCCGCGGTTGGATCGGTCGCCAATTGCCTGTGGCGGCAGATCACCTGGCAGCCGCCCCGCATGGGCGATTTCGCGTCCATCCGGCGTCCACACGGCAAAGCAAAAGCCGTTGGGATCGTTGGTGTCGAACAAACCGGCGGCTTGGGGCGGCGGATGGAAACCGGACGCCGGCGGAGGGGGCATTTCAGGGGCCAATTGCGGCAGTGGTCCGCCATCAGGTTCGCCGCCAAAGGGCGGACGGCCGGGGCGGGGCGGCGGGCGCAGCCAGGCGGCGACAATGGAGAATCGCCGGTGCAATTCGTCGTCAATCTGGCGGAACTGGCGGTTGCGTTGCAGTTGATACGCCGTCAAACCCAAGCCGGCCAAAACAACCAGCAGGATCACGCCATACCAGATTTGCAACCGCCATTTGATGGACTTGAAGACCTTCACTCAATGCAATAACCATGGCCGCGACGGGTGACAATGAACGCGGCTCCGAGCTTTTTCCGCACGTTCGAAACGTGGACATCGAGCAAATTGGAAAATGTATCATCGGTTTCGTCAAACAAATGCTCGTAGAGCCGCGCGCGGGTGACCACTTCGGCGCGGTGCAGCGCGAGAAACTCCACGAGTGTGTATTCCCGCGCCGTCAATTCCACCGGTTTTTCGGCCCGGCAAACGCGCCGGGCCACGGTGTCAACCCGCACGTCGCCGATTTCAATGACATTCGTCACCTTATCGGCGCCGCGCCGGATCAGGGCGCGGAGCCGGGCGAACACCTCCTCCAAATCAAACGGCTTGACCACGTAATCGTCGGCGCCAGCGTCCAGGCCGCGCACGCGGTCGCGCAATTGGTCGCGCGCCGTAAGCATGAGGACGGGAATTTTTTTGATGGAACGCAGCCGTTTCAAAATTTCCCATCCGTCCAGTTTCGGCAGCATGACGTCCAGGATGAGCGCATCGTAGCCGTAGTTTTCGGCCTTGTAGAGGCCCTCTTCGCCATCGGCGGCGGTGTCCACGGCATAGCCCTCCTCCCGCAGCGCCTGCGCCAGGCTGCGGAGCAAATCCGGTTCATCTTCGACCACGAGAATTCTCATTGAAATATGGGGTGTTTAGCATGAATTCAGGTCCACGTCACTCTCGCAAACGGAACCTTAAGCGAGCATGAAGGAGCTTTGTTGCCACGGGAAAAGCATCAAATGGTGATTCTTCATATTTTCTTAAGGTTCCTCCTGTTAACCTTGCGGCCATGATGAAGAACATCCAAATTCGAACCGCTCTGGCCATGGCTGTCATCGTTGTCATGGCGGCTCGGATGACGGGCGCGGCTGGCACATTGTCGGATGCGTTATTCACGTCGTGGCTGACCAATTATTCGGGCCGGTACGCCCGCGTTTACACGAACGACAGCATGAAGCTGGCCGGTTCGGCGTTGACCACCTGGAGCAATGGCGGCGAATTGCAGACCAACCCGGCTTACTGCGGCATACAGGAGATTTATTCGTCAAGCAACTGGGTTTATGTGCGCGCCTCCGGCCTGGCCTGCTACACCATGGGGCCGTGGTATCTGGATACCAACCATACCCGAATGTTTCCGAATTTGCCGGACAACCAAAGATATTTTTATCGCATACCCCGGACCAATGGAGTGCCGACGGCCAAAACCGCAACCGGCGGCGGCATGATTGGCATGGCGGTGGATGGCGTGGCGATATTCAACAGTTGGGACGCCTACTCATGGGACACGGCGTCCAATGCCGACGAACAAAATGGCAACGGCTACTGGAACCGCGACGCCTATGTGAACGAAAGCGTTTCATTTGATCCAGCCAACGCGCATCAACAGCAAAGCGGCACATACCATTATCATGCCGACCCCATTGGTCTGCGCTATCTTCTCGGCGACAACGTGGATTTCAATCCGTCCACAAAAGCCTATACCGAATCCACGAATGCCCCGACTCAACATTCGCCAATTATCGGATGGATGGCCGACGGTTTTCCGCTCTATGGCCCTTATGGTTATTCCAATCCCACCAATCCGGCCAGCGGCATTCGCCGCATGGTTTCCGGCTACGTGCCGCGCAACGGCGAGGACGGCTCGCAGAATTTGGCGGCCGTTGGACGGGGGGATCTTCCGCAATGGGCCGTCCGCCTTTTCAACGTCAGTTCCAATCAAACCGGCCCGAACGTCAGCCCACAATATCCCCTGGGCCGGTACATGGAGGACAACGATTACCTCGGCGACCTCATCAATTCAAAGACCGGCACAAACTATCAGCAGGGCGTGGATTTCGATCTCGATGAATACAATGGCCGCTGGTGCGTGACACCCGAATTTCCGGACGGCACGTACGCCTATTTCGTGGCGATTGATTCAAATGGCACACCGGCTTTCCCTTATGACATCGGGCGCGGTTTCCATGGTGATCCGGCGGGTGGCAGTGTCTCGGCAATCTCCGAAACGGTCGCGACCAATTTTCTCGGAAACACGAACCTGGTTTCAACCCTGAACGCGCCGGCCATTTCAAACGGCGCCGTCGCACTGGCGTGGAGCGCGATCGAAGGCGCCAGTTATGAGGTGGAACAATCCAGCAATCTTTTGTCCTGGAACGTCATCGGCGCGGGTCTTTTGCCCAATGAAATGACCGGCAGCTATACGGACGGCGTTGACTCCGGGTTCAACCCGAATTTCTATCGGGTGGCCTGGACATCCGTGGCGCCGTTCGACAGCCCGGGGACAACGCTGTTTGCCGTTGAAGCGGATGCTCCCGGCGGCAGCGCCAATCGCGGCCAGAGTGTGCTCTTGACTATCACGCTGCCCAGCTCGCCGCCGAATCCGCCCGCCGGCGCGCCCATCTCCAGCGTCACGGTCGGCAGCATCAGTTGCTCGGACATTTCCTATACGACTCAGGGAACGGTTCAGGCGCTGTGCGCGATTCCCGCCAGTTATACGCCGACGGGCGCGCAAAACGTGGTCGTCACTTTTCAAAGTCCCGGCCCCGCCTATACCCTGACCGGCGGCTTTACGATCAATTGAAACGGGGGAAGCTGTTTTATCGCCCGTTTTTTGCAAAGGCTGGTCGGAAAAAATCGCGGAAATTTCCGGGCTTTCACGTTGTCTTAAGGTCCACCCGCGTAAAGTGGCATCATGAATAAAAACTCACACCCGCGAACAAACAGAAAGTGAGGAAAACATGAAGACAACAATGAAAACAGCAGCAAAAAGAACGGTGATCATTCTGGCCATCAGCGCGTCGGCGTTCGCTGCCGCCGCCCAGCCGGATTATGGTCCGGGGCAAAATGGCCCGGGGCCAAATCGAGGGGATGGCGGCCGTTTTCGCCCGCCGCCGTTCCCCTTGATTACCGCGCTGGATGTCAATGGCGATTGCGTCATTGATTCCAACGAAATTGCCAATGCCAGCGCGGAGTTATTGACCCTGGACAAAAACGGCGACGGCCAATTGACGCCCGACGAGTATCTGCCGCCGTTGCCGCCCAACGCGCCCAAAGACGCCCCGCGCCCGCCGTTGCCCGCCATCGTCAAGGCGCTGGACGCCAACGGCGACGGTGTGATTGACGCCGGCGAAATCGCCAACGCGCCCGCCGCCCTCAAATCGCTCGATAAAAATGCCGACGGCCAATTGACGCCGGACGAATTTATCGGCCCGCGCCCGCGCCTGATGCGTCCGTCTCGAAGAGCCGCCGGCTCGAACCATCCATTCATGCCGAATGATAACCAGCGCCCTCCAGGTCCGCCTTTGGATACGCAATAAATTTTCCGTTCGAGTGGACGGGCGGCGGATTGGCGAGCATCGGGTGTGAGCAGCCAATCCGCCGATGTATTTCCCGGCTTGCAATGGAACCCGCTCCGGTCAATGTTCACCGCTGTACTATGAAAACCAAATCCATCGCCTGCCTGATTGCCGCCATTGCGACAGTCGTTTCCACTGGAACCGTCCGCGCCGCCATGCCGGCCGCCGGCACGGCGGCGCCTCTGTTCGCCGCCCAGGACCAGAATGGTCATTCTTTCAAACTTTCGAACTTGATCGGCAAAAGAGTCGTGCTGTTGTATTTTTATCCCAAGGATTTTACGGGTGGCTGCACCAAGGAGGCTTGCGGTTACCGCGACCGCATGCCGGAGTTGGAAAAGGACGGGGTCCAGGTGGTTGGCGTGAGTTTTGATTCAGCCGCAAGCCACCGCGCTTTTGAAAAAAAGTATCATCTCAATTTCATCCTGATACCCGATCCCGACGGACGCGTCGCAGATCTCTATGGCGCGCGCATGAACGGCCGGAACATGGACAAACGGGTCAGCTTTCTCATCGGCCTCGACGGCAGAATCATGCATGTGACCGATTCCCCCAATCCAGCGGTTCATTTTCGTGAAATGAAGGAAGCCATCGCGGCGTTGAAGAAGTGACGGGGCCGCGCGGCTGCATTATTTCTTCAACCGCTCTATCCCAGGTCCACGGGATCAATGTCCACTGACAACAGAACGCCTTCGGGCAACGCGAGCGATTGCCGCACCTCTGCCAGCACGCGGCTCAACCGGCTCATGGCCCGCGTCCGCAACATGATTTGATGGCGGTAAAGGCTCTCGGCGCGCAACAAAGGGGCGGGGGCGGGGCCGGAGAGAATCAAGCCAAAATTCGCGTTTTCGGCGTCCGGCGCACCCGGCGCCGGCGCGCCTTTTCTCGGGATGGCCTGCTCGATGCCGCGCTTCAAATGGTCGGCCAAAAATTTCACCTTGTCTTCGTTTCGTCCGCGGATGGTCAGCAACGCGACGCGGCTGAACGGGGGATATGTCAGCGACCTGCGAAATTCCAGCTCCTGCTCAAAAAATCCGGCAAAATCATGGCGCCGCGCGTATTGAATGGCCGGATGAAACGGCGCGAACGCCTGCACTATCACCTCGCCTTCCACGTCTCCGCGCCCGGCCCGCCCGGCGACCTGAGTCAATAACTGAAACGTCCGTTCTCCAGCGCGGAAATCGGGCTGGTGCAGCGCCATGTCGGCGTAAATGATGCCGACGAGCGTGACGTTCGGGAAATGCAGTCCCTTGGCAATCATTTGCGTGCCGAGCAAAATGTCAATCCTGCCGGCCCGAAAATCGCCCAACGCCCGCCGGTAATCGTCCTTGCGCTTCATCGCGTCCGAATCCATGCGTCGGACGCGGGCATTGGGGAAAAGCTTTGACAAGACTTCTTCCACTTTCTGGGTCCCCGTGCCGGAGAAACGGATGGCCGGGTTCCGGCATTTTTCGTTGGGGCAGATCCTCGGCGCGGGCGCGGTGTGGCCGCAAACATGGCAGCACAACTTTTGCTCGACGCGATGATAGGTCAGGGAAAGGCTGCAATTCGGGCAACCGGCCACGTAACCGCACAGGGGACATTGCAGCGCCGTTGAATGGCCGCGCCGGTTCAGAAAGAGGATGGTCTGCTCGCCGCGCTCCAGCCGCTGCGCAATGGCTTCCTTGAGCTGCGGCGAAAATATCGGAATTCCCTTTTCCCGCCGGGCCGTTTGCCGCATGTCCACCACGCGCACCCGCGGCATTTTTTGCCCGTCCACCCGCTCCGGCAGTTCCAGCAGCGCGTATTTTCCACGCCGGCCATGATGATAGCTTTCCAGCGAAGGCGTCGCGGAACCCAGCACCACCACCGCCCCTTCCATTTTTCCGCGCACGATGGCCACGTCCCGCGCATGATAGCGCGGCGCTTCCTCCTGTTTGTAAGTCTGTTCGTGTTCCTCATCCACGATGATCAATCCCAGGCGATCAACCGGCGCAAAAACGGCCGAGCGCGCCCCGATGACAATGCGCGCCCGGCCTTCGCGAATCTTATGCCACTCGTCATGGCGCTCGCCGGCGCTCAAGTGGGAATGCAGCACGGCCACGAGCGTGTGCCGCGCTCCGGCGCTGAATCGCGCCTTGAACCGCTCGACCGTTTGCGGCGTCAGCGAGATTTCTGGCACCAGCACAATGGCCCCCAGACCCTGGTCCAGCGCGCGCGCAATGGCTTGCAAATAAACCTCCGTTTTTCCGCTTCCGGTGACGCCATGCAGCAAAAACGTCCGGCCGCCGTCCTCCCGTCCGGCGTCGTTCATGGCCGTCGTGATCTTTTTCAGCGCGGCCGCCTGGGTTGGGTTCAACGCGAGCGGATGCGTAGGGAGGATGTGCTCGTCTCGATAAGGATCGCGCTCCGTGACTTGCGGAACGATTTCCACCAAGCCGCGATCTTCCAGCTTTCGAACGGTTGCCGCCGTTGTTTCAGCCGTTTCCAGCAGTTCCGTCAGCGGCAGCTCCCGCCGTTCCTCGATGATGTTCCAGACCTCTTGCAGCCTTGAAGATAATTTAATTCCGTCCAATGCCGCGGCCGCCGACGGCGCCACCCTCGCCACGAGCCTCTTTTTCCATCCTTCCTCCCTGTTTCGCACCACCTCCGGCAGCACGCTTTTGAGCGCCGTTTCGGGCGCGCAACAGTAGTAATCGGCCATCCATCGCGCCAGCCGCAATACCTTGGGCGTGACCAGGCCCCGCGCGCCAATGACCTTCAAAATGGGTTTGAGATTTGGGCGGCCCGACTCCTCGACCAGGGCCGTGACCGTGCCATAAATTTTTCGCGCGCCGAAAGGCACCTGCACGCGCGCGCCCACTTCAATTCCCGCGAGGCCGGCCGGAATGGAATAGTCGAATTCTTTGCGCAAGGCGATTTCGAGGCTGACGCGGGCGATCATGATGCGCGCCGGAATCAATGGCCGGAAATGTCGCGCATCTCCGCTTCAAGTTGCGTGCGCAGGGCTTCGCGCTCCGCTTCGCCCGCCTCGCGCCGCACCCGCACGACGTTCCCGGCGGTAATCTTGCAGCGGGCGAACGGCAGCGGGACTTGAAACCGGTCCCAGCTTTTAAGCCGGATTTTCCAGTTCAAATCATAGGAAACCGGCACGATGGGCAGGCCGGTCAGTTGCGCGGTGGCAATCACGCCGTCCTGGACCACGTAACAGGGACCGCGCGGGCCATCCGGTGTGATGGCCAGGTCATAATCCTGTTCCGCCCGCGTCGTCATTTCGATCAATGCCTGCGGGCCGCGGCGCGAGGACGAGCCTCGCACGGTGTCAATTCCGAAATGTTCCAGAATCCGCGTCAACAATCCCCCGTCGCGGCTGGCGCTCACCATCGCCGCAAGCCGGCGGCGGGGCTTCCGGCTGGCCACGTAGCGCCGATACAAGATCCCTGAGAGCGCGAGGCGGTTGTGCCAGATGGCGAAAATGATCCGCTCGCGCGGCGGATTACTGAAGAGGCCGGAACGATCTTCCACGTCAAAACGAATCGTGGCGGCAACGCCGCGAATAAAAAAATAAAGGGCGGCGGCCACAATCCGCTGGTCCCATTTGGCCTTGTGCGGCAGCACGATGCCCGGTTTGCCCCTGACGGATGGCGATGAAGTGGCGGACATTTCAGCCTTTCTTCAAGCAGGCGCGCACCAACTCTTCGACCGTGGCCGCCACGCCGGCGACCGTTTGCGCGGAGCGGATGGCGTCATGCGCTTCGAGTTGTTTGAAACCCAGCGCCATCAATGCCAGCACCGCGTCGTTGATTTTCTGTTCGTCGGGCGAAAGCGCCCGCTTGGCACTCGCCGCCTCCCATGCTCCCGCCGCGCCAATCCGGTCCCGCAGTTCGACCACAATCCGCTCCGCGGTCCTTTTTCCCACTCCTGATATCTGAGAAAGCAATTTCACGTCCCCATCCGCCACCGCTCCGCGAAACGCCGCGACACTGATTCCGCTTAGAATATTGAGCGCCGTTTTCGGACCGATACCCGACACGGTGTCCACCAGCAGCCGGAACAAGTCCCGTTCCGCCGGCGTCATAAAGCCGTAAAGCACGTGTGCGTCCTCGCGCACCACAAGCTGCGTCAGCAACTTTACGTTTCCGCCCGGTTGCGGCAACTTGTCGAACGACGAAAGGGGGATCAACGCCTCGTAGCCCACGCCGTTTACATCCACGACCACCTGGGTTGGAAGGGCTTCAACGAGTTTTCCGTGAAGAAACGTGATCATCTCACCGTGGCGCGTCGCGCCGATCTGACTTCATATTTTTCCGGGCGGGCCAAAACGGCCCGCCGCCTCATGCGCGTATGCCAAGGCCAGTGCCAGCGCGTCCGCCGCGTCCGGCGCCGGAGGCTCCGGCAAATTCAACATGCGCTGCACCATGGCGCCGACGGCCGTTTTTTGCGCCGCCCCGTAACCCACCATCGCCTGTTTGAGCCGGCGCGGCGCAATTTCAAATACCTCAACTCCGAAGCCGGCCACGCTTGCCAACGCCGCCCCGCGCGCCTCGCCCATCACAATTGCCGTCTTCAAATTTTGCGCGAAAAACAAACCTTCCATCGCGCAGACCGTCGGGCGGTATCGTTCCATGGCAGTCGTCAAATCTCTGAAAATGGCCGCCAGACAGCGCGACCGGGCCCAGTGTCTCGGACAGGAAATCGTTCCTTGGGCCAGGACCGCCGGAAACGGAGCGGCCAGTCGAATCACGCCAAAACCTGTCCCCCGCAACGACGGGTCCACACCCAGGATGACGTTGTGCCGGCGCGGCATCAGTGTCGTGGAAGCACCCGCCGCTGAAGGAATATGCCGCGTCTTGCCGTTGACACGTTCCTTCATCTGCTCGAACTGGCGCGGGGAAATTCCCACGTCGGCATTTTGCCAGCGCCAGGGTTGTTGCAAAGAAAAAACCGGGCCTCCGGTTACTTGCCGTGATCGTCTTTGTTTTTGTCGGACCGCTGCCGCCCGGACGGCGCCGAACCGCCGCCGGCGTTCGGTGAGGGTTGTTGCGGCTGGCTTTGGCGATATTCTTGTTGTGGCGGCGGCTGGTACTGCCGAAATTCGCGCTGGGGCGGCTGGCTGGGCGGAGCTTGGCGTTCCGGCGGCGAATACGAGCGCGGCGCCGGCTGCGGCACCTGACGAAACTGATTCTGTTGCCGTGGCGGGACCCTCTGCTCGGGCGGCTGATTCATGCGATTTTGAGGTTGTTCAGTCCGGTTTGGCGGGGGCGCTGTAAACGATCTCGGTTGAGGCTGCGGCCATGGTTGAGGCTGTTGACTTTGCATTTGGGGAGGCAATTCGCGGCGCCGGTTGGGCTGTGCCGGCGCTGGAAAAGGCTGGCCTGGTTGATGTTGAACAGGTTGTTCAGGCTGCCGTTGAAAGGGTTGAAACGGTTTGATTGGTTGGCCCGGTTGGCGCTGAAAGGGCTGTTCCGGCTGCCGCTGAAAGCGTTGGTTCGGCTGGCCTTGAAAGGGCTGGAGAGGTTGGGAAGGCCGTTGATGCGCCGGATTTGACGAAAACGGATTTCCGATGTTGCGCTGGAGTGGCTGGGGCGTTTGGCCGATGCGCCGTGGATGCTGATAATGCAGCGGCACAGGTTTGAAGCCGGTTGGCAACTGCGGAGGCCGCGCGTCCCGGTGATCCAGCCAAGTTGGATGGCCGGTAAAATGCGGCCGATTCACGGCCAGCACGTTTCCTTCCTGTGCCGCTCCGTGGGCCAGAGGCGCCTGCCTCTGCTGAATCGTGACCTGATGGATCGTTTGATGCGTCACAGCAGTTATCCGTTGCGGTTGAATGCCGCGGTTCACGATTTCGTGCGTTCGAGGGTCCGCTTCAAAATGATTGATCACCGTGCTGCGCCGATAGACCAGCCCCCCCTCTTCATGGCGCAGACGGTAACGCCACGGGTCCGGGTCGCAGAAACGCCGGGTTGGAACAAAAACGAAATCGCCGGCGCTGAAGCCAAAGCTGAAATTCACGCTTACCGTCGCGCCGTTATAGAACAATCCTCCGGCCCGATAATAACAACGCGGCGGCAACGGCGCCCAACCGCAGTAATCATCATCGTCCGAGAACCGCCAGCAGACCCAGGAAGGGGCCCAGACGGTTTCCGGCCACCAGCACCATCCGTAACCGGCGTGCCAGAACCACCGCCCATAGTGAAACGGCGCCCACCCCCACGAATAGTCCGAATCCCAAAACCATCCGTCATCCGTCCAGACCCAATGCCCCTCGTCGCAATAGGGCCGCCACTCCGGTTCGAACACTTCGACGGCCGGCCGCCAGCACCGGCCGTAGCCTTCGATATAGACCCACGTGCCATACGGCGCCAGGGAACCATAAAAATAATCCACCGAAACCGTTCCGCTCGACGGCGGCGCGGCCGGCGCGCTGGTCTCCGCCGCCTCGTTGCTGGCGCTGGTGGTCTGTCCCAACTGCGCGTCCCGCTGTATCATCGCCGTGGTGACGTCATCCGGTATGCCAATGTCTTTCAGATAAATGAGGTCATCGGGCGTCAGATTGAAGGGATAATAGGAATTGCCGATATAATTGGTCAGCACGTCGTCGCTCACCCCCGCCTGTGCCATAGTCAGGACCTCTGTCAAAGCATAATTCGTCGAGACGTCCGGCGGCAACGCAATATCTTCGGAATTCTGCGCCGCCGCTCTTTGAATCCCGAAGCCCGCCAGAAGGGTCAAAATAACCGCCAGTTCGCTCACAGTTCTCAATGTCGTTTTCATAAGCACCGCCGTCCTGCAATATAACACAGCAGTTTTAGTATAAACATTGTTTCCGCCGTTTGGTTTCGAAAAAAAGTCAGCTCTTTTGGCTTTTGATGGTGCTCCCGCCCGGAATTGAACCGGGATCGGCCGCTTAGGAGGCGGCAGCTCTATCCATTTGAGCTACGGGGGCAGACAACCGCCCCCCAAAATAAAATCGGGCCGGCCTTTATCAAGTTTTAACCGAAAATTCGATTCATTAGCTTCGCCGCGAAAGACAGGAATTCCCGCGTATGTAAAATCTCAAATGCCGCTTCGCCCAATGTTTCGCGTAGTCCACGCCAATCCGCGGTCCTTTGCCCGTTTGGAACGGTTCCGCGGCGCCTGGCGTCGTGATGAAAAAATCGTCGCTCAATAAATCGTGGCCGTTGAGCCGGCGATCAATCTTCATGGCGCGGCAGAGCAAACCCGGCCCGCAGGTGCGGCCGTCCACGTTTTCGATCGGTTCAAGCGCCCGCAACAAGACCGCCGCCGCCTGCCCTTCGCGCTCGGTAACCACATTCATGCAGAAATATATTCCGTAGATAAAATAAACGTAGGCGTGGCCTGGCGGCCCGAACATCACCTTTGTTCGCGGCGTCAGCCCGCGCGATGAATGCGCCGCCAGATCATGCGGCCCTAGATACGCCTCCGTCTCTACAATCTTGCCGGCCCGCCTGACGCCGTCAGACACGTGGACAAGGGTTTTTCCCAACAGTTCCCGCGCCACCATGATCGTATCGCGGTCGTAGAATGAGCGTGGCAGCCTGATCATTGCGAATTGAAAGGACTTTGCATTATGCGGACAACGAACCGCGCGTTGCAGCATGAAATTATGACCGCCATCCGTGTGGATAGGCTCTGGCATTGGCGATGCTTTTTGGCAATTATGAAAACAAATCTCATTAAAAGCGCAGTCACGGGCCTGATCGTCGCCGCGTGGGTGGCGGAGGCAGTGGCCCAGTCGTCCGGCGGCGCAGCAGGCGGGTCGGGAGGCGCCTCGGGCGGTTCGGGAGCCGCAGCCCCCCAGCTGGCAATGCCGTCTCAAAGGGCGCCGGCGCAACCGGCCAACCCGCCCGGCGCGCAGCCACCCGTTGTCACGCCTCGAATCACCATTCCCCGGACGAACATACCCCCGGCTGTCACTGCGCCAGTCATCACTCCGCCGAATATCATGCCGCAAAACGGCTTGACGCCAATCCCCAATCCACCACCCATTGGCATCAATCCAAACGCGCCGCCCATGACACTGTTTTATCCGTCCAATTCCCTGGCCGTGCCGGCGCCACCGTGGACGACAAACCATCCGTCCTGGCTCACCAATGTTCCGCCGTGGGAGACCAATCCACCGCCGTGGGCCAATCATCTCCAGCCCTGGCAAACCAACCGGATGCCGTGGATGACGAATCCACCGGCCGTCATGCCGCCCTAATCGCGCGCCTTTAAATTGCGCGCCGTTTCCCCGGCCGCGTTCGGAAGTCACCGGACCCCGGCGATGTTAAAATTCGTTTAAATTTTTTCATCCATTTGATGCAAAAAACTTCAAGCCGGTCGTGCGTTCGCCCAGCTTTTTTCTTGAGCCATCATCCCCTTGATGAAATCATTCGTCCGGTCAGATGATAAAAATTCTACTGCTCGGACTCGGCCGCTGGGGCGTCAACCACCTGCGAAACCTTCACTCTCTGCCTGTGGAACTGTTCATCGCCGAAGCCGGCGAAAAACAGCTAGAACCGGCCCGTAAACTCGGTGTCCCCGCCCATCGCCTCACCACCAACTACAAAAATTTTGCCGCCGAAGTGGATGCGGCCGTCATTGTCACGCCCGCGCAAACCCACTTCGCCTTGTGCCGCGAATTTTTGGAAGCTGGCAAGGACGTATTCGTCGAGAAGCCGCTCACCCTCGCGTCTGAAGAAGCCAAAACGCTCGCTGAATTGGCCACGCGGAAGGGACGCATCCTTCAAGTCGGCCATATCCTCCGCTTCGATCCGGCCACGCTTTGGCTGCGCGACGCCATTCGCAACGGCGACTTTGGCCGCGTCAACCTGCTTCGGGGTCATTTCGGAGGCTTCAAACGGCCCCGCAACGACAGCGGCGTCATGTTTGCCGATGGCATCCATTTCGTGGACTTGTTCAATTTCGTTCTCGGCGCCCTCCCCGGCATGGTCATGGCCATCCACCATGATTTCATGGGGCGCGGCATGGAAGACGTTTCCTTTCTCTCCATGGAATACGACACGCCCCGCGGCAAGACCTGGGCAACGGTGGAAAATGATTATTTCATTCCCGGCAAATTCCGCGAAGTCATCGTTTGCGGCGACAAGATGAGCGCCGTGTGCGATTACAACGTCGCCCAATACAAGATCAAAACCCACGCCAACCGCCACGAAGCGGCTGGGACGGATTTCAAGGCAATTGAAGGGGTTGTCACGCAAATTGAAACTCCGCCTGAAGAACCGCTTTTGGCCGAACTTCGCGCGTTTCTTGATTCCATTCGTACCCGTCAGAAACCGCGTGCCGATGCCTGGTCGGGCTACGACGCCGTCCGCGTCTTGAACGCCGCCGCTGACTCCGTCAAAAGCGGCAGGGCAATCGCACTCCATCCGTCTTGATGGTGTCAAGACCAATTTTATGAGCAAAATTCCGTTATCCAAATGTTTCGTAAACCCCGAGGTCGAGGAAGCGGCTCTGCGCGCCATTCGTTCCGGCCAGTACATCCTGGCTTCCGAATCCAAAGCCTTCGAAGCCGAGCTGGCCGCCCACACCGGCGCCGCCGCGGCGGTACTCGGCAGTTCCTGGACCATGATCGTCTATCTCCTGCACCAGCTTCAGGGCGTCGGCCCCGGCGACGAAATCATTGTCCCCAGCCATACGGCTTTTCCCACCATGGAACCGCTCATCCATCTGGGCGCGCGCCCCGTCTTTGCCGACATTGACGATTCCTA
This sequence comes from Verrucomicrobiota bacterium, assembly GCA_028872915.1. Classification (GTDB taxonomy): domain Bacteria; phylum Verrucomicrobiota; class Verrucomicrobiia; order Limisphaerales; family UBA11358; genus UBA11358. The sequence goes on along the minus strand of JAGWNY010000044.1, from coordinate 2,165 downwards.
CGGCATGGATTTTGCCCACGTTGAATCCCTTGTCTCGCCCCGGACAATCGGCGTAATCGGCGTCCATCTTTACGGCCATCCACTGGACAATGACCTTTTCCTCGCCCTCGCGCGAAAACATCATCTGTGGTTCATCGAAGACTGCGCCCAGGCCCAGGGCGCCCGATACAATGGCAAAACCGTCGGCAGCATGGGCGACTTCGGCGCGTTCAGCTTTTTTCCATCGAAAAATCTTACCGTCCTTGGAGATGGCGGCTGCGTCTGCACCAACGATGTCCAGGTTGCCGACCGCCTCCGAATGTTGCGCAACCATGGGAGACAGGGCAAATACGACCACGAATTTCCCGGTTACAACGTGCGCTTCAGCGAAATCAGCGCCGCCATCGGCCGCGTGATGTTGAAGCATCTGGATGCCTTCAACGAAAACCGCCGCAAAATCGCCGCCCGCTATCAAGAGCGCCTCAAAGGCATTGTCCACCTGCCGCCCGTCCGCCCATGGGCCACCCCCGTCTATCACATGTTCGTGATCCGATGCGAGCGCCGTGACGAATTGCAAAAATTCCTCAAGGAAAAGAACATTGAAACGGGCATCCATTACCCCAAGCCCAACCACTTGCAGCCCGGCGTCGTCGCCTTGTTCCCGAACACGCCCAAACTGCCGCGCACCGAACAAGCTGTGAAGGAAATCCTTTCCCTCCCCATCCACGGCGAAATGGCGCTGGATGATGCCGACAGGGTAGCCGGCGCCGTTGCGGAGTTTTATGGAAAAAAGTAAGCGGTTGGGCTGGTGGCGCTGACCGGGTGATTGGTTTCGCCCTCAAATCGCTTTTTCCGGCGCGAATCTCTGGTAAAATGGGGCCATCAAAAATGATGGCCGCTTCCAAAGAGAATCACGAAGTCACGCTGCCGGAAGGCGTGAGCCTGCGCCGGGTGGCTGAGGTGCTGCTCGATGCCTGGGCCGCTGATCCGCGCCGTAGCGCTGACGCTCCCCGCTCCAATTGCGCGAAGAACTGCTGGCGCTGGTCGAACGGCATGTTGAGCCAGATGCCAAGACCGAATTGGAAAAAATCCCGTCCGAATGCTCGCAACGGGCGGCAAATCTTCACCGCCGGACAGTGTAACAATAAAATGAGATGAACGATAATCCGCAACTCAGCCTCGTCATTCCCTGTTACAACGAGGAAGGCAATTTGCGCGCGCTTGTGGAGGCCATCCGGGACGGCGCCGACCCCTTGAAGGTCCCTTACGAAATCGTCATTACCGACGATTGCAGCACCGATTCGTCATGGAACGTCCTGAAGCAACTAGCCGCCTTCGATCCCCGCATCCGGCCTCAGCGCCTGGAAAAAAACAGCGGCGAAAGCGCCGCAAGCTGGGCGGGCATGAAATCCGCGCGCGGCGATGTCATCGTCACTCTCGACGCCGACTTGCAAAACGATGCGCGCGATTTGCCGCAACTGCTCGATGCGCTCAACCGTTTCGATTGTGCCTGCGGCACCCGCGTCCAAAGCCGCCAAAAAGGCGATAACGTCGTCCGCATCATCTCATCGCGCCTGGCCAATTGGGTCCGCAACGCATTGTCCGGCGAAAATATCACTGACGCCGGCTGCACCTACCGCGCCTTCAAACGCCGGTGCATTGCCGATTTGAAGTTCTTCAAGGGCATGCATCGCTTCCTGCCCACGTTGTTCAAAATCGAAGGTTTTACCGTCACCGAAGTGCCCGTGCGCACGAATCCCCGTTTCGCCGGCCAAAGCCATTACGGCGTCTGGAACCGTTTGTTTGCCTCGTTCTACGATCTATTGGCCGTCCGCTGGATGAAAAAGCGGATGTTCAAATTTAAAATCGCCGAAAAACTCCATTGACTTGCCGCCATTGCGAGCCATGCAGCAATTCTTGATTAAAATCGTCAACGCCGCCCTTGTGATCGTTGTTCTCATCGGTGTTCCTTCCATCGCCGCGGCCAGCTTCGGCCATTGGCAGCTTTCCTCGACGCCAGTCACCCAAAAGGCGATGCTCTAGCCCGGATATTTCATAGTAGGATTTGATTTTGAGGAAAAGCGGGACGGAGGGATTAAAACAGGTGGGGTTGGAGGGGCCGTTTTGAAAAAGTTTAAGGCGTTTGGTTTGACGCAGGCTCAAAAATCATTTTTGCGCCGTTTTTG
>JAGWNY010000043.1 GCA_028872915.1 Verrucomicrobiota bacterium | reverse complement strand
GGAGCGGGCATCGTCCAATGGTCGTTCGGTTCCTCCGGGGACGATCAATGGCAGCCGCAGCAGAACGGGGATGGGAGCTATACGTTTGTGAATTTGCACAGCGGGCTGGTGCTTGGCGATCCGGGCAGCAGCACGTCCACGAGCACGCAAATGGACCAGGAAACGGCCACCGGCGGCAGCAACCAAAAATGGGTCTTGCTGAAGCAATAAAATTTTAAGTAGCAACAACAACGGCGGCCCGAAAGGGTCGCCGTTGCCTTTTTGTCTCCGCATGGCGCGGAAATCCCCAATTTTTTAGGATGCCGCCAACTGCATGGTTGGCTGAGACCGCTCCAACGCAAGTCGCTCTTTCACAGTATCTTTTCCGCCGGGGAACGGGTCATCGGGTTTCGCGCCGCGTTTTGGCGGCCAACGGGCTGAAAAAAAAGTTTTTCAGGGACGGATTGTAAGTTGTTTTTCCACAGGCTGTTTCCCCACTGCCGCGCGGCCGCCGGGCTTGAGGAGGGTGTTTGGGCTTGACGCCGCATCACCCGTTCGTTTATTATAGCAACAGACCGCGATGCCAACCCGCAAGCCGGCCAGTATGTCAGAAGTTTCTCAAAAAATCGTCGAGGCGTTTGACTCGGCACCCAGGGACCAACAGGAGCAGATGCTCGACGATCTGCTCGTGGCGGTGGACGCGCTCATTGCCCGGATGCAGATTCTTCAGGCTGACGAAAAGCCTGTAATCTTTTTCGATAACTGAGATGCCGCCGGGGGAATCCCTCCGCCATCGTTTCTATCGCGTGCACAATACGGTCGCGGTCCGAATAATCCAGGCCTTCCATCGCGGCGAGAATCCGCCGTTGCCAGGGGGCCACCCCGAATTCCCTCCCATACTCCGTTCCGCCCGCATTCTTCCGGTCGGCCAGGATCAGCCGGAACAGCCGCACGGTGCGCGGCGAGGGCGGCGTCAGCCCGCGCACAAATTTCCCCACGGAAGCCCGGTTTAAGTCCAGCCGCCGGGCGGCTTCGGCGTTTGTCCACCCGGCTTCTTTCATCAAGGCATTGAATTCAACGCAGAGCATGTGCATGTGTTTCATAAAAGTTTCCTAAAGTATCGTTTTTGTGTTGTCTTATACCGCTACCTGTTGTAGCCTTTTGCAGCAATATGTATGAAACAACCATTTTAGTCAATACCTTCTTCACCCCGCCAAAGGTCCCGGCGGCCGCCGGCCCGATTTTTTGAAATGAACCCCCGTCCCGCATCGCCGGCCGGCGCGCCTGAGCTCGAAAGCCTCATGCGCCGCATGCGCGCCCTCCTCGCCGCCGGGGAACGGCGCATTCGCGGCGCCGGCGGCCTTCCGGTCGAGGACACGTCCCGCGGCTCGCATTGCCGCTTGATCATGGAATTGACCGCGGCGCGGTTTCGCACGTCGGTGTCCCGAATGTGCCGTCCCACCCGCAAACAGCCGGCAGTGCTCGCGCGGCAGGTGGCCATGGCCCTCTTGTGGCGGCACACGGACCTGCCCGCCCCATCCATCGGCGCCCTCTTCGGCCGCGACAAGACCTGCGTCTGGCACGCCCGCCGCTCGGTGGACCAATGGGCCGAAACGGACGAAAAGTTCTCCCGCCTTCTCTCATCGTTGGCCGACGAAATCGCCCGCCACGAATCCACCCCGGAAACAACCGCGGCATAGCCGGACGCCGGTATCCGGGAGGCCGCGCGCCCGACGCGGGCGCGCACTTGTCATCGGCAGGCGCATGGTTTAAAATCGCGGCGTTCACAATGAAGACACCTTCGGAACTTTTCTCACTCAAAGACAGGACCGCGGTTGTGATTGGCGGCACGGGCGAATTATGCGGGGCGATGGCCGAAGGCTTTGCCGCCGCGGGCGCGGCGGTCGCGATCGTGGGGCGGGACGCGGCCAAGGCGCAACGGCGAATCGAGAGCATCACGAAAGCCGGCGGAACAGCGGCTTTTTTTTCATGCGACACCACGTCCAAAGCGGCCCTGAAACAGCTTTTGGCGGACGTGCTGGAAAAGTTCGGCCGGGTGGACGTGCTGGTCAACGGGGCGGGCGTCAACTCGCCGACGCCATTTTTCGACATTACGGAGGAGGAATTCGACCGCATCATCACGGTGAATTTGAAGGGCCTGGCGCTCTCGTGCCAGATTTTCGGCCGCCACATGGTCGCCGCGGGAGCCGGCAGCATCATCAACATCGGCTCGGCCTCCGGACTCAAGCCCCTGTCGCGGGTGTTCACCTATTCGGCCTCGAAGGCGGCCATTCACAATCTTTCGCAAAACCTGGCCCGTGAATGGGCGGGCGCGGGCGTGCGGGTGAATATCCTCGTGCCCGGATTTTTTCCGGCGGAGCAGAATCGCAAGGTTTTAAGCCCCGACCGGGTGGCGGCGATCATGGCCAAAACGCCCATGAAACGATTTGGCGGGGCGCATGAACTGGTGGGGGCGGCGCTGTTGCTGGCTTCGGACGCCGGCAGTTTCATCACCGGCGCGGAACTGGTGGTGGACGGCGGCTTTGACGCGATGACCATTTGAAATGAAATTTTGCGACAAGGACTTTCTGCTTTCGAACGAACCGGCCCGCGACCTGTTTCACGGCACGGCGGCCCGCCAGCCGATCCTGGATTATCACTGCCATCTTTCGCCCAAGGACCTGGCCGAGGACCGGCGTTTTGAAAACATCCATGAGCCGTGGCTGGGCGGGGACCATTACAAATGGCGGGCCATGCGGGCCAACGGCGTGCCGGAGAAGTTCATCACCGGCAACGAAACGCCCGCCCGCGAGAAATTCATGGCCTGGGCCGCCACCGTGCCGCGCACGCTGCGCAATCCGCTGTTTCACTGGACGCACCTGGAACTGCGCCGTTATTTTGGCATTGAAACACTGCTGGACGAAAGCACCGCGGCGCAAATCTGGGAACAAACCCGCCGCCTGCTGGCCCAACCGGGTTATTCGGCCCGCGGCCTGGTGGAACGAATGAACGTCAAGGTCATTTGCACCACGGATGATCCGGCCGATTCGCTGGATCATCACAAGGCCATCGCCAAATGCGGCTGGAAGGTCAGGGTGCTGCCCGCCTTCCGGCCGGACAACGCCCTGCGCGTCCATCAGCCCGACCAGTTCAAAAAATGGGTCAGGGCTTTGGGCCACGCGGCCGGAACGGGCGCCGGCACGTTCCAGGGATTTTTGAAGGCGTTGAAGGCGCGGCATGATTTCTTCCACGAAAACGGCTGCCGCCTCTCGGACCACGGTCTGAACCAGATGCCCGGCCTGGACGCCACGGCGAGGGAAGCGGCGGCGATTTTTTCCGCCGCCCTCAAGGGCCGGGCGGCTTCGCCGGAACATGCCGACCGGTTCGCCTCCTTCATGATGGAATTTTTCGGCATTCTGGACGCCAGCCGCGGCTGGGTGAAGCAACTGCACCTGGGCGCGCTGCGCGACCCCAACTCGCGCATCGCCGCCCGCCTGGGCGCGGACACCGGGTGCGATACCATGGGCGATTTTCCGCAGGCGGCCTCCCTGGCCCGCTATCTGGACCGTCTGGATCGCATCGGCAAACTGCCAAGAACAATCCTTTACAACGTCAACCCGGCGGACACGTATGCGTTTGCCGGAATGCCCGGCAGCTTTCAGGATGGCTCAGCCGCCGGGAAGCTGCAGTATGGCGCCGCGTGGTGGTTTCTGGACCAGGAGGAGGGCATTCGCGCCCAAATCAACGCGCTCTCAAACCAGGGACTCCTCAGCCGTTTCGTCGGCATGCTCACCGATTCGCGCTCCCTGCTGTCGTATCCCCGGCACGAGTATTTCCGCAGGATTTTGTGCGACATGATCGGCGCGGACGTTTGCACGGGCCGGCTGCCCGACCGCCGGGACTGGCTCGCCAACCTGGTCGAGGACGTGTGTTACCGGAACGCGAAAAATTATTTTCAGTTTCCGGCCTGAATCCTTCACGCAGCGGCGCCGGACTCCGCCACGCTTTCCCCCATTACAGGTCCGTGATGGGCTGGTGCCGCGGAACAAGCAGTTTCATGACCATCCACGCCACCAGATAACTCAAGGCGCACACCACAAACATGATGAGGTAGGCCGTCTGCGGACTGGCCTTGAACGCGTCCGTGAGGTGCCCCGCAAGCTTCTGCACAATCACACCCCCGATGCCCCCGGCCGTCGTCCCGATCCCCGTCACGCTCGCCACGGTCTTTTTCGGAAACATGTCGGAGACCGTCGTGAACAGATTGGCCGACCAGGCCTGATGCGCCGCCGCTCCGATGGAAATCATCGCAATCGCCAGCGCCGCCGCCGCGCCGCCAAACCGGCTGACATCCCCAAAATATTGCGTCAGCAGAACCGCCAATGGCGCCAGCGCAATCAAAAACATCGCCAGCATCCGCGCATTATAGACCGCCATCCCCTTTTTGATGAGCGTCAGCGGAATGCTCCCGCCGTAGATGCTGCCCACAATCGAAATGCCATACACGATGAACGTCGGCAAGATCAGCTCCGCCGTTTTCATGTGAAACTGCTTCGTCAGGTAATCCGGCAGCCAGAACAGGTAAAACCACCAGATGCCGTCCGTCATGAATTTCCCAAAGAAAAACGCCCAGCCCTGGCGATACCCAAACAGTCTCCACCACGCAAATTTTCCCTTGTCCCCATTCGCGTCCCTCGCCGCCGCGTCATCGTCAATGTGAATATAATCGTATTCCGCCTTCGACAACCGCCGCTGTTGCCTGGGCGGATCGTAGAGCCAGAACCAGAAAATGAGCCATAAAAAACCCGACGCCCCCGTCAAAATGAACGCCATCTTCCAGCCCAGACTGTGGCTGAAGCTCACCAGAATGAGCGGCACCACCACCGCCGCCACCATCGCGCCCCCGTTTGACCCCGCGTTGAAAATCCCCGTCGCCAGCGCCCGCTCCCGCTTCGGGAACCATTCCGCCACCGTCTTGATTGACGCCGGAAAATTTCCGGCCTCGCCCACCGCGAACGCACTGCGAATGATGATGTGCGACGCCAGCAATTTCCCCACAAACGCGTTCACGATCCCGCAGATAGACCACGCGATGAGCGACAACGCCAGCCCAATCTTTGTGCCAATCCGGTCAATCACCCATCCTACCCCAAGGGTCATTCCCGCGTAAAAAGCCGTAAAAAACGACGTCAAATCCGAAAACTGGCCGTTCGACCAGCCAAATCCCCCCTGCGCCATCGGCACGCAAAAAATGTAATCCTTCAGGTAACTGATCACCTGCCGGTCCATGTAATTGAACGTCGTGGAAAAAAACAGCAGGCCGCAAATGACCCAGCGATAGTTGTGGAACGCGGTGTTGCCCAATGGCGCCGGCGGCGCGGCGGGCGGCTGGGGGACGCCGGAATCCGCAGATGGGGCGGGGGAACTCATTTGCCGCAGAAATAATCGAAATGCAACCGCCGTTCAAGCCTCGAAATAAAAAATAAATAAATTAAAAACGCCCCCCCGGGGGGAGCCGATTGCCTATCTCACGCTCCCCGCCAGCAACGCCGCCAGCCCGTCCGGCTCGCTCACCGGCGGCTGGCAGGCGTTGCCGGAGCAAAGATACGCCAACGCCGCGCCGCGCGCCGGCAGCGTGCGCGCGAACGGCTCAACCGCGCCCGCGTTCCCCAAAACAACCTTGTTGGGCCGGTAAACCGACTGCGCCGCGCGCGCCAGTGCGCCAGCCTCCGGCGACCGCGCGTCTCCCGCAATGACAATTCGCGCCGGCTCTTGCAGCGAGAAATCCAGCGCCTGCAGCATAAACGGCATCGCCTGCGGAAATTCCCGCAGGCGCCGGGCAAAAAAAGCCAGCGTGCGCGCGGCCGCCTCCGTAAAACGTTTCTCGCCGGTGATCGCCCCCAGCTTCAACAGCGCCAGCGTGGCGGCCGAATTGCCGCTGGGCGTTGCGCCGTCGTAATCGTCCTTGAGCCGGACGATGAGGTCCGCCGCGTCGCTTTGCCAGAAGCCGCCGCGGCCGGGGTCAAAAAATTTTTCGAGCAGCGCTACGGCCAGCTCCGTGGCGAACTGCAAATGCCCCGGGTCCAGGGTGGTTTCGTAAAGCTCAATCAACCCCGCCAGATAAAAGGCGTATCCTTCCGCCAGTTGCGCCTCGTCCCGCTCGCCGTCGCGCCAGCGGTGATAAAACGCCCGCGGCAACGCGCTCCAAAGCCGCTCGCGGATGAACCGCGCGTTCCGTTCCGCCGCCGCGCGGTACCGGTCGTCGGCCAGCACCGCGGCCGCGCGCGCAAAGGCGCCGAGCATCAATCCGTTCCAGGAAGCCAGCACCTTGTCGTCCCGTTGGGGCCGCACCCGCCGGTTCCGCGCCGCCAGCATCTTCCCTTTGGCGGCCGCCAATGCCGCCTCGTTCCCGCCCGCCCCTCCCGCGGCGCTCAAAACGTTCAGGCCCTGCAACGGTTGCGGATGGCTGTGGTCCATAAAATTGCCCTGGGCGGTCACGCCAAAAAATTTCACGGCCGCTTCAAATTCCTCCGGCGCGAGCAACTGCGCCAGTTCATCCCGCGTCCAGCAATAAAACTTTCCCTCATGCCCTTCGCTGTCGGCGTCCTCGGCGGAAAAAAAGCCGCCCTCCGGGTGCGTCATGTCCCGCAGCACATAATCCAGGATGTCCCGCGCCGTGGCGGCAAAGCCGCTGGCGCGCTCCGCCCCGCCCGGCATCCCACGGGCGGCCAAAAAGGCGTCCAGGTAGAGCCGCGCCAGTTGCGCGTTATCGTAAAGCATCTTTTCGAAATGCGGCGCCAGCCAGCGGGCGTCCACGGAATAGCGCGCGAAGCCGCCGCCAAGCTGGTCATGAATGCCGCCCGCCGCCATGCGCTCGCACGTGTGCAGGACCATGCGCGCGGCTTCGGCGTCTCCAAAACGCGCCGCGCAGCGCAGCAACAGCGCCGGCGCGGCCGGCTGCGGAAACTTCGGCGCGCCGCCGAAACCGCCGTGGCGGGCGTCGTACTGGCCCTTGAAAAATTCCAGTGCGTTCTTCAAAACGGTTTCGTCCGCCGCGGCCCCCTCCTTTGCTGGAGCGGCCATGGCGGCCAGCGACGCATGGATGTCCGCCGCCGAATGGAGCAACTCGGCCCGCCGTTCCCCCCATAGCCGGGCGACGTGTTCAAGCAGTTGCCGAAAACCCGGCCGCCCCTGGCGCGCGTCCGGCGGGAAATAAGTGCCTCCGTAAAACGGCTTGAGGTCCGGCGTCAAAAACACGCTCATCGGCCAGCCGCCTCCTCCCGTGGTCCCCTGCACGAACGTCATGTAAAGCCGGTCCACGTCCGGCCGCTCTTCCCGGTCCACCTTGATGCTGACAAAATGATCGTTGAGAAACCGCGCAATCGGCGCGTCCTCGAAGCTTTCGCGCTCCATCACGTGGCACCAGTGGCAGGTGGAATAGCCGATGCTCAGAAAAATCGGCTTGTCGCCCGCGCGCGCCGCCTCGAACGCCTCCGCTCCCCACGGGCGCCAATCCACCGGATTGCGGGCGTGTTGGAGCAGATAGGGCGATTTTTCCCCGGCCAGGCGGTTGACCCGATCCATTTCCCAAACATACCCCGCGAAAACCAGGAGTCCAGAGGAACGATCCTTGTCCCATAAATTCCATCTTGTCATCCGCCGCTTCTCTGCTAGATTGATTGTCCCTTTTTTATGAAGACGGACATTCACCCGAAATACGTGGACGCGGAAATCCGTTGCGCCTGTGGCAACGTCATCAAAACCCGTTCCACCAAGCCCGTGATCATCGTGGGCATTTGCAACGCGTGCCACCCTTTTTACACCGGCCAGCAGAAATTCGTGGACACCGCCGGCCGCGTGGACAAGTTCCAGCAGCGCCTCGCCAAAACCCAGGCCGTCCAGGCCGCCGCCGCCGCCAAAAAGAAGAAAAAGATTTAGCGGCCCCATTCCTTCAGCTCGCGGAGCGTTTCACATCGCGCGCCCGCGGGCCGTTTCTTTTTACCATTCTCCCATGCTCGCGAAAGACGCCGCCGATAAATGAACCTGCTCTCCCATATCGAAAAATTTCGCGCCCGCCTGGCCGGCCTCGAGTCCGCCTTGAGCGGTCCCGGCGTTTTCGACGATTCCCAGCGCGCCCAGGAACTCTCCCGCGAATACGCCCGCATCAAGGATTTGGCCGCCCTTGGCGATCTCTACGGTAAAATTCTCGCCGATCTCGAAGCCAACCGCGCCCTCCTCAAGACCGAGCCGCCCGACTCCGAACTCGCGCAATTGGCCAGGGAGGAATGCGCCCGCCTCCAAGCCGCCGAACAGGACCTGGCCCGCCGGATCCTCGCCAGCCTTGTCCCGCCCGCTCCCGCCGATTCCCGCAATACCATCATCGAAATCCGCGCCGGCGCCGGCGGCTCCGAATCCGCGCTTTTCGCCGCCGATCTCTACCGCATGTATTCACGCTACGCCGAAGCCCGCGCATGGAAAACCGAAACCCTCGATTCCAATCCCTCCGACCTCGGCGGCTTCAAGGAAATCATCTTTTCCGTGAGCGGCGCCGAGGTCTTCAAGCGCCTCAAATACGAGAGCGGCGTCCACCGCGTCCAGCGCGTCCCCGCCACCGAGGCGCAGGGCCGCATCCATACGAGCACGGCCACCGTCGCCGTCCTGCCCGAAGCCCGGGAAGTGGACGTGGAACTCAAGCCCGAAGACCTCGAAATCAACGTCTGCCGCGCCTCCGGCAAGGGCGGCCAGGGTGTCAACACCACCGATTCCGCCGTCCAAATCCAGCACAAACCCACCGGCCTCATCGTCCGTTGCGCCGACGAACGTTCCCAGCAAAAAAACAAGGCCAGGGCCTTGACCGTCCTGCGCTCGCGCCTCCTCGAAGCCAAAATCGCCGAGGAAAACGCCAAGTACGCCGCCAACCGCCGCCAGCAGGTCGGCACGGGCGAACGCAATGAAAAAATCCGCACCTACAACTTTCCCCAAAACCGCTGCACCGACCATCGCATTGAACTGACCCTCTACAACCTCTCATCCGTCATGGATGGAAACCTCGATCCGCTCATCGAACCCCTCATCGCCCATGACCTTGAGGCCCGGCTGGCCGAGTTGAAATTATAACCGGCGGCTCGATTCCAAATGAAAAAAATCAAAGGCCTCATTTTTGATTGCGACGGCACGTTGGCCGACACCATGCCCCTCCATTGGCTCGCCTGGCGGATGGTCACCGAACGCCACGGCCTGCATTTTCCACAGGACCGGTTCTATGCCTTTGGCGGCGTCCCTTCCCGCGACATCCTCGAATTGCTCGCCCGGGAACAGGGCCGCTCCCTCGATCATATCGCCGTGGCGCGCGAAAAAGAGGAAGCCTACCGCCCCCTCATCACCCGCGCCGGCCCCGTTCATTCCGTCGTCGCCATTGCCAGGGCCAATCATGGAAAATTGCCCATGGCCGTCGCCTCCGGCGGTTCCCAGGACATCATCGGCGCCGTGCTGGACCATCTCCAAATCCGCCATCTCTTCGACACCGTCGTGACCAACGAAATGGTCAAGAAACAAAAACCCGCTCCCGACATCTTCCTCGAAGCCGCCCGCCGCATTGGCGTCCAACCCGCCTTCTGCCGCGCCTACGAAGACACCGAGCTTGGCCTCCAGGCCATCCGCGCCGCCGGCATGGAAGCCGTGGACGTGCGCCATCTGCTCGCCAATCGGATGTGATCCTTTCCCCGCCCCGTTTTTGGCCGGATTTGGAGGATATTTCGCGCATGGCGCCGACTTTGCCTGAAAATCTCGAAAACCGGCCCTCACCGCAATCCACGGCGTTGCACTGTCTTCCCTCCGAGTCTCCGTGGTAAAGTTCCCGCCGATTCGCGGTTCATCCTTGCCTGTGCGGCGCCGGAATCCCAATCGGCTCCACGTGTACCAGCACGTCGTTCACCACCGGCATGATGTCGCGGATTTTGTCCTTCACCTCATGGGCAATCTCGTGGGAGCGCAGGACCGTCATCCGCGGGTTTACCTCCAGGTGCATGTCCACATAAAGCTGGTGGCCCATTTTCCGAACCATGCATTTTTCAACGCGTTCCACGCCCGGTATCGTTTCCGCAAGCCGCCGGATGCGCTGGCTCACGTCATGGCCCGGCGCCTTGTCCATCAATTCGCTCAAGGCCGGACGCAACTGCCGCAAGCCGTTCCAGGCGATCACGCACGCCGCCGCGATGGCCGCCCAGTCATCCGCCGCCTCGTAACCTTTGCCGCCAACCAATGAAACGCTGATGCCCACTCCCGCCGCGAACGAGGTAATGGCGTCGCTGCGATGATGGGTTGCGTCCGCGCGCACCGCCATGTTCCCCGCCAGCGTCCCCTGCCGGTTTGTGAAGCGAAACAACGCCTCCTTTACGATAACGGCCCCCACCAGCACAAACAGGGTATAGGCGGCGGGCGTTTTATGCGGCAGCGCGATTTCTCCGAACGATTTGAGAACGATCCATCCAGCGGCGAAGAGCATCATGGCCGACACAATCGCCGCCGCCAGCGGCTCGGCCTTGCCGTGGCCGTAAGGGTGGTCTTCGTCCGGCGGGGCCGCCGCCAGAACGGAGCCGCGCCAGACCGCCACGGAAGTCAGGACGTCGGCCAGGGATTCAATCGCGTCGGCGACCAGCGCGTGCGAATGGCCGGCGACGCCGGCCGCGAATTTCGCCAGCGACAATACGGCATTTGACGCCATGCCCACAAAGGTGGCGCGCAAGCTCTGCTGGAGGCGGTCCCGGGACACGCGGGGAATGTTCAATGACGCGCGGCGTCTGTCGAACTTTAAATGCGCGGCTGTCCGGTTGCGGCAAAGGGCCGGGCCATGCTAACCTGTTTGCCGAACGTTGTTAAATGAGCGCCGCGCAAACAGTTGACTGGGCAAGGCTCCGAAAGGATTTCCCCATCCTCGAACAGCAGGTCCACGGCAAACCACTGGTTTACCTGGACAATGCCGCCACCTCGCAAAAACCGCGCGCGGTGATTGACGCGCTGCGCCGCTATTACGAAACCGACAACGCCAACGTCCATCGTGGCATCCATGAATTGAGCAACCGCGCCACCGCCGCCTACGAAGCCGCCCGCGGGCGCGCCGCAAAATTCATCAACGCCGCAAACGCCGAGGAAATCGTTTTCACCCGCGGAACCACCGAAGGCATCAATCTGATCGCGCAATCCTGGGGGACAAAAAATCTCAAGAGCGGTGACGTAATCCTGCTCACGGAAATGGAGCATCACAGCAATCTCGTGCCCTGGCAATTGCTGGCCGGGCGCACGGGCGCAAAAATCCTCTACGTGCCCGTCACGGGCGATGAGGGCCTGCTGGACCTCTCGAAGCTGGATTCGTTGCTGTCCAGCGGTGTGAAAATTTTTTCGATGGTTCACATTTCCAATTCGCTCGGAACGGTCAATCCCGTTGCCGAACTTTGCGCCCGCGCCCGCCGCCGCGGGATTGTGACGGTGGTGGACGGCGCGCAAAGCGCCGGTCATTGTCCGGTGGACGTGCGGGCCTTGGGCTGCGATTTTTTTGCGTTTTCAGGCCATAAAACATGCGGACCCACGGGCATCGGCATCTTATACGGCCGCCGGGATTTGCTCGACGCCATGCCGCCCTATCAGGGCGGCGGCGAGATGATTTTAAGCGTGGGCTATGACAAAACGGAGTTCAAACACCCCCCGCACCGGTTCGAGGCGGGCACGCCGGACATTTCCGGCCCGATTGGACTGCACGCCGCGATGGATTACCTGGACGCCATTGGCCGCCACAATATATGGAAACATGACCAGGAACTGGCGGCTGATGCGTACCAACGTCTGGCGTCCCTGAAAAAAGTGCGGCTTTTCGGCCCGCGCCGCGACCGGGCCGGCCTGGTGAGTTTTTTGCTCAAGGACGTGCATGCGCACGACGTGGTTACGCTGGCCGACCAGGCGGGCGTGGCGTTGCGCGGAGGGCATCACTGCACCCAGCCACTCATGCATAAGCTCGGCGTCGAATCCACCGCCCGCGCCAGTTTTTATTTTTATAATACGCCGGCTGAAGTGGACCGCTTTATCGAAGTCATCCGCGAAATCCAAAAGTTTTTTGGGAATTGATATTACGGTGAAAAGGCGTCGGGATTGATGACCAACGGCTGTCCGCTGGCGGCGGCTGCCTGGACCTGCGGCTCATACCATTGGTAATAAAGCTGCTGCTCGTATGCGGCACGCGCCTGGGCGCCAAGATTCGGGTCCGGCGGCGCATTCGGATTGCTGGCGGAGGGAGAGGCATTTGGTCCGGGACTTTGGGCGGCGTCCGGCAAAGCGGCGGAATTTGGATTCGCGGAATCACCGGGCGCCTGGTTCAGCCGGGCCATCTCGTTCTGGACGTGCTGATGCACCCAGGCAACGGCCGCTTGTTGTTCTGCATTCAATCCCAATGAGCGCCAGTAATTCTGCAAAACGACGGGTTGAGAAGCCGGGGCCGCCGATGTTTCCGACGGCGCCGAATTTTGCGAGGCTTGAGGAGCATCATTGGCGCTCATGGCGGTCCCGGTTCCGGCTGGGGCGGCGGATGCGGCTGCCGCCGGCTCGCCCAGCAGATTGGCCGCCAACTCCATTTCCCGCGCCCGCGACCACCGCCCTTCGCCCGAACCATCCAGGCCCAGCCGGCGGCGCTTCCGGGAAAACGCCCGGCGAACGTCGCCCCGCACAATGTCTTCAATCGTCGCTTCCGGGCAGCCAATGGCCCGGAGCTTGGCGATGTAACCGCCGTAATCTCTTCCCGCCCCCAGCCGGCTCCATTGGAACGGAGGTGAGTTCGTTTGCGATACTGGTTGCTCCGCGGCAATGGGCGCCGCCGAGGCCGCGGGTTCAGTTTCGGACAAGGCGGCGGCAGGCGCCACCGGCGCCTGCTGCCGGCGCGTTACAAAAACAATCCCCACGCCGGACAGGATCACATTCAGCAACAGGGA
Organism: Verrucomicrobiota bacterium; assembly: GCA_028872915.1. Classification (GTDB taxonomy): domain Bacteria; phylum Verrucomicrobiota; class Verrucomicrobiia; order Limisphaerales; family UBA11358; genus UBA11358. The sequence continues at coordinate 12,061 of JAGWNY010000043.1, read as the reverse complement.
AAGTTTCAGCGCTGTTTTCATTGGCAATTTAAAAATCTGAAAGCCAGCGCGGAAGGGTGTCCGCGCTGGCTGCGTCGCGAGGCTGCTTCCGATTAGAAGGATGGGAAGGAGGTATCGCTGGCCTTGACAACGTTCATCAAGGTGTAAGGAATCCCCGGATCATGGCCGCCGGCAACGGTGCCAAAGCTCCCCGTATCGATCGTCTTGGACACGCCATTGAACAGAACGTGGCCCACGAGATCCTGAATGCCGCTGATCTGGTATTTGCCATACAGATGTTCATGGCCCCAGAACCACCACGCGCCGTTTTCGATGTTCTGGTTGTTGGAGAACACGCCGTCCACGGTGCACCAATAATTGGTCGGTTCACCGCCATTGTTCCCGGCGCTCAGGGCGTCAGAAGGGCTGAGATAGCCGATGGCAAACCAGCCCGTGCCGCCGTTGAATGGGTCGGCCTGCTGGCAGCTTCCAGACGTCATGCTGCCGCCCGTGTCCGAAAGGGCCTTGGCCACGCCGCCGCCGCTCTCGTAACCGCCGTTGGCTTCATTGGTCAGCCACAGAACGTCCGGGTTCTGCGGTTCACTGGCTTCCACGCCGTAGCCGATCGAGTATTGCGACACGGTGTTGTGCGCGCCGTAGGTGCTGCAAGCCAGATAGTTCATGCGCGTGCCCGACCCGCGGTTGCGGCCAACCAGATAGACCGAAAAGTCGTCGTCCGCTGGATTGCCGCTGATGAAACCGGCAGGAACCACGCCGCCCGACGTCAGAACGTTGATCTGGGGCAACGTGATGTTGCCGCAGTCATTGTATTCCGTCGTCGGATTGGGCTGAACGTTGCGGCTGATCGTGAAGGTCACGACGCCTTCGGTGCCGTAATCGTTCAAAGCCGTTTGCGTGCCGGCCACGTAAGGCGTCCATGAAATCGCCTGCGACGTGTCCGCCTGGGCCAAATCAGACCCGTGCGAGCTGCCTTCCAACGAAGCGCCGTTGCTGCCGTTGGGATTGCTGCTCACAACGTTGCCACCCGACGAGATTGTCGCGCTTGCGTATGCAACCCATGTTTCCGGCGAACCGGCCAGTGGAACCGGGTTGCCAAGCCGGTCCGAATTGCCCAGCGTCGTATTGCAAGCGGAGGCAATGCCCGCTTCCGAGCCGCTCCACGCGCAATCAATATACACGCCTTGTCCCTGGACGGTTCCATGGAACACCATGTAGTTGGCGCTGCCGGCCGAGGAGCTGCCCCATGTGCCCCACTGCACGGTCCCGGCATCGAACACGCCGCCCGCGTTCGTGCCGCTGTTGTTGGCGAGCGCGCTTTCGACTGTCGAGCGGAACGCGCTCGATCCGGTCAGATACACCACCGGGTCCGTGGCGCTGGCCACCGAAACGATTCCCGCCGCGACCATCGCGGTTGTAATCAAGGTTTTGATTTTCATAGTTGTTGTTGTTTGCTGTTTATTTCTTATGTGTTTTGTTTTGTTTGGTTGCGAATCCGTAAATTACGCCTTGGCCAGTCCGATCCAGCGCCGAAACGCCAGCAGCAACGCCGCTGCCGCGCCGAAGATGCCATAAGCGCCCGGTTCCGGAACCGGCGTGGCCGAAGGAGTGAACGTCAGGCTCGAGTTGGCGGCATCAAGCGTGAAATAACCCTGGTAGGTGTAAGGCTTGCCGCCGGTAAACGAGCTACTGGCAGTTTCCCACAAGTCCTCGTAAAGCACGCCCGAAAGACCGACCGCCGAGTCCGGGTTGATGCCGGTGTTGGATTGAAACGTTCCGGTGCCATTGGCCGGATCAATGTAGGCTTCCCAGGATTTGGACGGGTCCAAACCGCCGCTGCCGGCAGTCGGGGAATACAGGCTCCCGAGGTGGCTGTAAGTCGTGTCATCCTCGGTACGGGTCATCGTTGCCGTGACATCGGAGCCGGCCGTGGACGGCGTTCCTGCCCCGCCGCTCCGCAACTGGGTCAAAAACACATCCGCCGGGCTGTTATTCGTCGCGCCAATCACTCCTCCGAACATGCTGGACGAAGTGCCCAGGACGGATTCGAAGTCCGCCAACGAAAAATCAGAGCTGAGGTTGACCGGCGAGCTGCCGCCGACAATGCCTGAAGCCTGCCCCAGATTGATGATGTAATCATTCGCGCCGCCTCCGGCCTGGTTTTGGAATCCAAAATACAGGTCGTTCCCCACGGCCTGTCCGTATGCCGCATGGGAGAGCATCATCGCTCCGCCAAGCAGCAATGCTGCTGTTGTTGTCAATTTGTTCATAGCTTTTGTCCTTTGTTTTGTTCTTTTATGTCCTTGTAGTTGCTGTTGCTGCGTTGAGTCTTGTTTTTGCCTCCACCAAAGTGGTTTGACGCCACAAACGTTATCAGGCCACGCCCCTCTCTGCTTCATGTCAGAGGACATCGCTTGCTTATTTTGAGACCTCATCGCGCCCACTGTAAGTGCTTGTCCGTCAAGCAACAGGAAGGTTATTCACCGAAAACGGTGAATTATAAACCGTTCTGTCGCAAAAAGGTAACCTGACCCTTTCAACCAATTTCGACCGTTTATCGCAATTTTGAGGCGAAACGCGAAATTTCCCCGTGAAGCGGGACACGCCGGCAGGTAGCGGTGACAGATAACAGACCGGGAAATCCGCAGCCTGAAACCTTAAATCGGCAATTTTGGTCCAGGAGAGACAACCCGGAGCCAGGAAGCGAGGCTCCAGACCCATGCAGACTACGTCATCTTAAGCAATGTATCGGCCATTTCACTTGGCGTGGCAGCCACGCCGATGCCGGCGGCCTTGAACGCCGCGATCTTTGCGGCAGCCGTTCCCTTGCCCCCGCTGACGATGGCGCCGGCGTGGCCCATGCGGCGGCCGGGCGGCGCGGTGGCGCCCGCAATGAATCCAGCGACCGGTTTGCGGCAGTTTTTCTTGATCCATTCGGCGGCTTCCTCCTCGGCGCTGCCCCCGATTTCTCCGATCATGATAATCGCGTGCGTGTCCGGATCGTCATTGAACAATTTGATGATGTCCAGATGCGACATTCCCGGCACCGGGTCCCCGCCGATGCCCACGCAGGTGCTTTGCCCGGCCCCGCGCGACGTCAGTTGCCAAACGGCTTCATACGTTAGCGTGCCGCTGCGCGACACAACGCCCACGTGTCCTTTCCTGTGAATGTAACCGGGCGCAATCCCAATGCGGCAGCCGCCATGCGAGTCCTTGCCCTCGCCCGGAGTGACAATGCCCGGACAATTCGGGCCGATCAGCCGGGTGCGCCCGCCGGCGATGGCCCGTTTCACCCGCACCATGTCCCGCACGGGAATGCCTTCGGTGATGCAAACCACGACATCCAGGTCCGCATCCACGCCTTCAAGAATCGCGTCGGCGGCAAAGGGCGGCGGCACAAAAATGGCCGAAGCGGCCGCGCCCGTCTGCCTGACGGCCTCCGCCACCGTGTCGAATATCGGCACGCGCTTCCCGGCGTGCTCGAAGACCTGGCCGCCCTTGCCGGGCGTGACGCCGGCAACCACCTGCGAACCGTAATCCAGCGAAAGTTGCGCGTGCCGCGCGCCGAAGCTGCCGGTGATGCCCTGAACGAGAATTTTTGTGTTGGGTTTGACGAGAATGGACATGGAAATTTATGAATTCAGATTTACGTTGCGCAATTTCGAGTCAAGTGACGTCTCCTTGCTGTTCCTGTTTTTCCTTAATGGCCTGAAGTTGCCTGACCGCTATTAAATCCTGCGGCCGCCCGACGGCATTTTTGGCTTGAATCAAGGCGTCAATCTTAAGAACGTAGCATCGGCCAAAGGGAAATATTTTCAATTCGCTCCGTTTCAAAACCGCGTCGAAATCACCAACGCCGGCAACCTGGCTCAAGCAATCGAGAACTCCCAAATCCGTTGTCAAATAGATGTTCTTCAAGCTCCCGCACAACTCTTCTGTCAATTCAAAAGGCAATCGGTTGGCGGTCAAACGATGGCGCGGGTGAAACTCTTTGAATGCGGCTTCAATGCGCCGCAAATTCTCCAAACTGAATCGCGCGCAGATGTCCACATCTTCAGTCACGAGCGAAACTCCGTAATGCCGCGAGGCCAGCCCTCCGATCAGGCTGAACTCCACTTTCGTATCGTGGAGGCGCTCTAAAATTTTAGTCAGTTGTTCCATTACTCCGGCCTGCCCCCTTCAATTTTCCGGATTAACGCCAACGCCATGTCGTTCGCCAGCAACCGCTCCCACGGGCTGCGTCGCAGGTTTTCTTCAATCAACGACATGTCAATGCCCGCTTCCATCGCCGCCCGCCAGCACGGACCGGCATCCGGTGGACAGACATATTTGCCATTCATCCGCGCCAATGTTTCCTCATCAATCATTTCGCTCTCCGTTTGCGGGATTAGCTCCCCACCGCTCCCACCACCTTCCGCGCCGCGTCCGCCATCGAGTCGCCGGTGACGAGTTTGAGGCCCGAATCGGCGAGGGTTTTTTTTCCGGCCTGGACGTTGTTTCCCTCCAGCCGCACCACCAGCGGCAGGTTCAAATGCGTCTCCTTCACGGCCTCCACAATGCCCGTGGCGATGACGTTGCAGTCCATGATGCCCCCGAAAATGTTGACGAGGATGCCCTTCACGTGGGGGTCTTGAAGGATGATTTTGAAGGCGGCGCTGACCTGCTCGCGGCTGGCGCCGCCGCCAACGTCAAGAAAGTTTGCCGGCATCCCCCCGTAATGCTGGATGATATCCATGGTGGCCATCGCCAGGCCGGCCCCGTTGACCATGCACGCGATGTTTCCGTCCAGCTTGATGTAATTGAGGTTGAATTTGCTCGCTTCGATTTCCAGCGGCGCTTCCTCATTCAAATCCCGCATCTCCTGGATGTCCTTATGGCGGTAAAGAGCGTTGTCATCGAGCGAGATTTTTGCGTCCAGCGCCACGACGGTTTCCTTTCCGCCGGCCAGTTCCACCACCGCGAGCGGGTTGAGTTCCACCAGGGAAGCGTCGCATTCCCACCACGCGTTGAAAACGCCCGTGACCAGCTTTGCGCCCGCGTTGAACAACTCACCCTTCAGGCCGAGCGCGCTGGCGGTTTTGCGGGCTTGAAAGGGCATGATGCCCACCGCCGGATCAATCCATTCCTTGAAAATCTTTTCCGGGGAATTCGCCGCCACTTCCTCGATGTCCATTCCCCCTTCCGTGCTGGCCATGATCACGGGCCGGCCCAGGGCGCGATCCAGAAGCACGGCCAGGTAAAATTCCTTTTTAATCCTGGCGGCGGCGGCCATCAGGAGGGCGTTGACACGGCGCCCGTCCGGCCCGGTTTGTTTCGTCACCAGCACGTTGCCGAGCATTCGTTCGGCCAGCGAACCCGCCTCGTCAACCGACGCCGCCACCTTCACTCCGCCCTGGAAACCGTCCTTGAAAATGCCCTTGCCGCGGCCACCGGCGTGGATTTGTGATTTGACCACAATTTTGGCGCTGCCGGACGCCGCGATTTTTTCCGCCGCGCTCCGCGCTTCCGCGGCGGATTTCGCGGGTATTTCGAGCGGAACGGCCACGCCGTGTCTGGCGAGAAGTTGCTTGGCCTGATATTCGTGAATATTCATTTCAAAATGAGAAGGAAATTAAAAATCATGCGCCCCCCCGAATCAATAAGTTTTGCAAACAATCGGCGCCGACTTCATTGCCAATAAAATTTTTGCTTATCGCGTTGGAGGTGGAGGGCGACCCCGGCCCAGGCGGGTGAATTACCCATTCTCAACGGGCTGGAATTGGTTTGAACCGGTTTGAATTGAAATGGCTTGACGAAAAATCTGTGCGCGGCAAGTTGCAGCCAATGAAATGTGTTTTGAAATGGCTCGTGCCTGCGCTGGTCGTTTTTACCGCCGTCCAGCCGCGGGCCGCGATCATTGACGGACAACATTACATCTCACTGGAAGGCTGGGCGCGGTCGGAAGGCCTGCACACGACCTGGCTCGCTGCGCGCGAGGTCCAGGTGAGCGGCAGGGCCGGCCGCATGGTGCTCGCCATCAATTCCGCGGATGCCGAAATTGATGGCGTTCACGTGCGCCTTTCCTACCCCTTGGCGGGCGCGAGAGGCGATGCTCTGATTTCGGTGCTGGACCTTGACACAACAGTGCGTCCGCTGTTGTTTGTCCGCCGCGCACCCGATGATCCGGTGCGGACGATCTGCCTGGACCCCGGCCACGGCGGCCGGGACACCGGCAATCGTGTCCACGACGGCTCCTGGCGGAATGAAAAAACTTACACGCTGGCGCTGGCCCTTGAATTGCGCCGCCAGTTGCGGGCGGCCGGCTTTCGCGTGATCCTCACGCGCAACCGGGATGTTTATGTCCCCTTGCCGGAACGTCCGGCAATGGCGAACAACGCCGGAGCGGATTTATTCATCAGCCTTCACTTCAACGCCACCACGATGGACCGGCGGGGCGTGGAAGGGCCGGAAACATATTGCATCACGCCAATCGGCGCGCCGTCCTCGAATGCCCAAGGCGAGACAGGCAATGACGGTCCAACCGCCCAAAATCAATTCGGCGGGTCCGGCCTCTTGCTGGCATTTGAAATGGAGAAGTCGCTTGTCCAAAATCTTCATGTGCCCGATCGGGGCGTGCGGCACGCCCGCTATGCGGTGCTACGCGACGCCCGGATGCCCGCCATCCTTATTGAAGGCGGTTACATGACCCATCCCATCGAGGGGCCGCGAATATTTTCCGCCGCGTACCGCGGGCAAATGGCGGCGGCAATGGTCAAAGGCATCCTCGGTTATGAAAAACTGATCGGTGCGGTGTCCGCGCCGGCTCCGTTGACGGGGCCTCATCCGAAGCCGCAACCAGTCCTGGTCCGCGAGCCTTTGCTGCGATTCTCCAGTCCACGAAATTCGGGAGACTAAGCCGGCTGGCGGCCCATCGTCTATTTATGAGTATCGTGACCAGGACCGGTGATTCGGGAACGACCGGCCTGATGTTCGGCCGGCGCGTGCCCAAAAACCATCCGCGCGTGGAGGCTTACGGGGCCGTGGATGAATTGAACGCCGCGTTGGGCATGGCGCGGGCGACGGGCGGATTGTTCGCGGACCGGTTGGTTTCCATTCAAAAGGAGTTGGTAACCGTCATGGGTGAATTGTGCGTGCATCCGGGCGATCTGGCCCGTTACCAACGCGACGGATACACTCTGGTGACACGGCCCATGACGGCCCGGTTGGAGCAATGGATCCAGGAAGTGGAATCGCAAAACGTTTCCCCCAACGGATGGGCCACGCCCGGCGCCACCCGTGCCGCCGCCGCCTTGGACGTATCGCGGACGGTGTGTCGGCGGGCTGAGCGGCGGGTTTGCGGCTTGCAAGAGACCGGTGAACCGGTGAATGGCGAAATCATCATTTATCTCAACCGGCTTGGCGATTTGCTATGGCTGCTGGCGCGGGCGCAAGAAAAGGCCGAAAACGGCGCAAAACAGGCCAAAACGATGCCTGAAGTGCCGTAGCAACAGCGTCTTGCGATTGGTTGTCTGCAATGGCGCTTGCGGCATTGAAAATCATCAAAAAACCTTGCCCCGGCGCGTAGGGACCGGCTAATCAAATTCATGCCGATGCCCGATTCGCCGTCTGCAAGGCAGGTCCCGCTGGTGGTGGACCTGGATGGCACGCTGCTCAAGACGGATTTGGTTTGGGAATATCTGGCGCGCCAGCTCCGGCGCAATCCCTTTTCATTGCCGGCCATACTCTTTTGGTGGATGCGCGGGCGCGCCTGTCTCAAAAGGAAACTTGCGAACCGCGTTCAATTGGACCCTTCAACGCTTCCTTACAATGAAAAATTCCTTGCGTGGTTGCGGCAGCAGAAAGCGTCGGGGCGCGCGCTCGTGCTCGCGACCGCCGCCGATTTGAACATGGCGCTGCCCGTGGCGGATTACGCGGGCATTTTCGATGAAGTCCTGGCCAGCGATGGCCGCATCAACCTGCGCGGCAGGAACAAGCTGGCGGCGCTGACGGCAAAATTCGGCGCGCGCGGGTTCGATTATGCCGGAAATTCGCGGGCGGACCTGGCGGTCTGGCAGGGCGCGCGCCAGGCGGTTGTCGTCAATGCCGGAAGCGGCCTGGTGCTCCGGGCGTCAAAATGCTGCGAGTTGGGGGTAACATTCCGGGATGATTACAATCCTTTGTTCATCGCCGGCCGTTTTTTGAATGAATTGATTTGGCGCAGCGGCTATCTGGCGGCCATCGTGGCCGGGCTTCTGCTGGCGGCGGCGTTTCCGAGAGGAGACATCGCAGGGTTTGCATGGATCGCGCCGGGACTCCTGGTATTTGCGGCGGGGAGAAGCGGCGGGGGCGCGTTCCGCGCGGGTTACATCGGCGGAATGGCATTCTGGCTGGCATCGCTGTATTGGCTGCTGTTGATTCCGGCGGCGGGCTTTCCGATTCTGGGTTGGCTGGCTCTCTGCGCGTATCTGGCATTGTTTCCGGCGGTGTGGCTTTGGCTGGTCGCGGGGCAGGGGCCGCAGTTTCTGGATCGCGCTTCGTGGAGCGGGCGGGCGGCGTGGGCGTTTTGCGGCGCGGCGGCGTGGGTGGCGGTGGAGATGGTCCGGGCGCGATTGCTGGGCGGGTTTCCGTGGAACTTCATCGGCGGCTCGCAATTTCAGATGCTGCCACTGATTCAAATCGCCTCCGTCACGGGCGTTTATGGGGTTTCATTTATCGTGGTTTGGACGTCGCTCTCGCTGCTTTCGGCGGTGGAGATGATGGTCCGCAGGCCCTCGCTTCGGACGGCATGGCTGGCGGAGGTGATCGTGCCCTTTGCGGTTGTCGGCGGCATTTTTGCCTTTGGCATGGTTCGATTGGCGGGAGGCGCGGCCTCGGCTCCGACTGTCCGGCTTGCACTGGTGCAACCGAGCATTCCGCAGACGTTGATTTGGGACCCCGGTGAAAATGCGCGACGATTTGGCCAACTACTCGTTCTTTCTCAAAAAGCATTGGCCGGGCAGCCGGACGTGGTTGTGTGGCCCGAATCCGCCGTGCCGGAATTTGAATCCAGCATGGCCAACTACATGTCTGTCACGAATTTCGCGCGGCGGCATCACGTCTGGATGATTTTCAACGCGGATGACTGGCTGCCGGATGCGGCGGACACCAACCATTACGACGTTTTCAATTCCGCTTTTTTGTTTGGCCCGAACGGCGACTTTGCCAGGGTTTATCACAAACAGAAATTGGTGATCTTTGGCGAATACATTCCACTGGAGCGTTGGCTGCCATTGATCAAGTGGCTCACGCCCATTACCGGAAGTTTCAGCGCCGGCAATGAAGGCGTGCAATTCGTCATTCATCCAGCGCAGTCCGACCCTCCGCCGGGGGTGATCGAATTGGATCATTCGCCTGTCTCCGAGGCGGCCCCGCGGACGGTCACGGTATCACCGCTCATTTGTTATGAAGACACTTTTCCGCCGCTGGCGCGCAAAGCGGTCCGGGCGCGGACGGACTTTCTGGTGAACCTGACGAATGACGGCTGGTTTGGCGACAGCGCCGAACAATGGCAGCATGAGGCGAACGCGCTGTTTCGGGCGGTGGAAAACGGGGTTCCGCTGGTGCGATGTTGCAACAACGGCGTGACGTGCTGGATTGACGCGCAAGGCCGGGTACAACGGATTTTCCGGGACCCGGCGGGAACGGTTTATGGTCCGGGCGCGATGACCATTGAGGTGCCGGTGCGACCGCACGAACAGACGTTTTACAACAGGCACGGCGACTGGTTTGGATGGGGCTGTACGGCCATAGCAGGGCTGATTGCATTGACACGCGGAAAGAGGAGCGTCGGCCTCCGGCGCCGTGGCAATATATGAGTCTCTCAAGGGTTCATGGGGCGGGCGGGGGCTTGAGCATTTCAAGGTTTTCGAGGTCACGTCGCGTCAGATATTTTGGGCCGACTTCAAACGACGCGTTCATCCAGCCAAAACCCTCGGGGGTGATGTATTTGAACCTGGTCCCCACGTTTCCGTATTCGACGAAGACTTCATGGGAACCGGTCACGACGTTGTATTTTTCCGGGATCACGCCATCGTAATCATGGGCATTTTTGGCGATGGTGTAGAGCCAGCGATAGGCCAGATCGGCGGCTTCGGCGTTGAATCCGTAATTTTTCAGTCCCTGCCAGGCAAGCATTTGGTGCGGGGCCCAGCCATAGGGATAATCCCATTGCCGGGGATCGTGAGCGCGGGCAGCGGCCACGGATTGTTCCGCGCTGGCAGCCAGGCCGAACCGTTGTTCCAGATTTTGGCGCATGAAGGCAACGATTCGGCGGGCGTCCGCGCGCTCCGCGGGTTCGTTTGTGTTCAGGAGGCCCGCCCAAAGGGGATACAAACCGGTGGCACTGACGTAGGCGGAACGTTTTTGATTGACGAAATCGTAGTCGAAGAAAAATCCGCGCCGGTTGTCCCACATGAACTTCATCATGGCCTGCTTGCGGCGTTGCGCGCGCCGGCGCCAGTAATCCGCGGCGCCCGCTTTACCGGGCATGCCCGGCAGATGTCCGCCAAAGTCGGCTTGGATAAGTCCGGCGAAGTCGGTTTCGTATTTGTAAAGCAGCGAATTCAAGTCCACTGGAGCAAAATCCAGGGTGCGGTCATCGAAACGATGGGTCGTGTCGTGGCCGGATTCGCGGACGGCGCGGTCATTCTTGAAAAATGCATCCAGCGTCATGCCGTGTGCGGTGAGATGCGAAAAGCGGCCGCAGTATAAGAATTCGCGGAGAAAACGGAACGGCGTGAGCGGCGCGCCGGGATTCATGGCGTTGGCTTGGTCGAGCCAGGGAGTGATCTGGTCGTCGTAATGGCCCGGCTCGACCTCCGGGCATGGGCCGGTGCCAGAGTCATAATAGCGGTTGAGTTTGAAAGGGCCTGTTTTCACCGTCCTGGCGGGACTCATCCAGACATCCTGATACTCGGCAATGGCCGTTTGCAGGGCGGCGTCAAGCCATTTTTTGTCGGCGGCGCCGGATTCATAAACAGCACGGATGGTGGACGCAAGGAAGGGCGGCTGGGAGCGGGTCAGGTAATAGGTGCGGTTGGCATTGGGAATTTTTCCGTAATGGCGCATTTCGTAGAGAAGATTATCCGCCATGCCGCGGGCCAGATTCGCGCGGCCATCCTGCAGCAGGCCCAGCGTGATGAAATAACTGTCCCAATAATACAGCTCGTTGAAACGCCCGCCGGGCACCACATAGGGAACGCCTTCGATTTTTCCCCGGGCGTTCGTTTCCAAAGCGAGCGATAAAATACCGTGGTTGCCGTCCAGGTTGCGGACAAATTGGCCGGTGATTTGGTCCGGCGGCGGCAGCACAGTTACCTTGAATGGCGGCACATGGCGTTGTGCGTTGGCCTTTTTTGCGGCCGTTTCAAAATAGCGCACGGCGTTTGTGTCCGATCCGGGCACGTAAATGAAATCGTCCTTGGACCGGACCTTGGGATCGGGGAGAACCTCGTCCAAGTGCGCGGCGTCAATGCGCCGGGTCAGGGCGTTCCAGTAATATTCGCGGATTAACCGGTGAGTGCGGTCCACGACCGTCTCATCCAGCCGGATTCGATCCAGATTTGCCTCAAAACGATGGTTATCTTCGTCACGAGTCAAATCCTGAAGGAGGACGGACAACGGATAAACGCCCTGGACGGTTTTTACAACCGCGCCGCGCGCATCGCGGATTTGAAACGGCGTGAGATGATCGTGGATGGTGATTTTCTTGTCGCCGTCCGTGTCTTCCTGCGAGACGAGCCGCCAGAGATTTTGGGGCACGGGAATGGTTTGGGAAAAGGCCGGGACGGCCAGGAAAGCGGCCGACAAAATGATGAAAGGGGTGTGTCTAGTTCGGCTGCCCATGACGCGCGAGTGTGCGCCTGAAACGGCCGGGCGTCAATTTCCGCGCAATTCCTTGTCGGAACTCCATGAGAATGTCCCCCTGGCAACTCGATAAGAATGTCCCCTTTGGCGCGGTTGCGGTAGCAACCGCGGCCACACATGGAGACATTGAACATGAGCAAGAAGGAACGGGAACGGCTGGGGGTGCTGGCCGGAGTCAAAC
>JAGWNY010000042.1 GCA_028872915.1 Verrucomicrobiota bacterium | reverse complement strand
AGCGCGACCAATGTGAGTTTGCCATGGACCAATTGGGCGATCATCGGCACCAATGCCTTTGACAGCGGCGGCAACTTTATCTTCACCAATCCACCCGGCGGCCCCTTGCACCAGTTCTATCTCCTCCAGTTGCAGCCGTAACGGACCGCAAAATGTTCGCGGGCGGGATGCCCATGGAACCGGCGGGCTGGAAGCCTGCCCTACAGCCAGCCGAGGGGTCGCTGTAGCAGTCTTTGAAGCCCGGAAAATTGGAGGCTCGTTGCCTTGTTTTCCACGAGATGGGTTTGTCATGTCGAGGTCGAGCGGATAATCTCGGCTTCAACAAACTCATGCGCGTATTGGTGATTGAAGATGAAGCGAAGACGGCGGCCTATCTTCGGCAGGGGCTTTCGGAGAACGGTTATGTGGTGGAGGTCTGCGCCAATGGCAAGGACGGATTGAACCAGGCGCTCACGGTGGAGAACGATCTCATTGTTCTCGACGTGATGCTGCCGGGGCGCGATGGCTGGTCTATTCTCAGCGCGTTGCGCAAGGCGGGCAGGCAGACGCCGGTATTGTTTCTTACGGCGCGCGACACGATTTTTGACAAGGTGAAAGGGCTGGAGCTTGGCGCCGATGATTATCTGGTCAAGCCGTTTGACTTTTCCGAATTGCTGGCGCGGGTGCGGACCATTCTGAGGCGCGGCCCGGCCCGGCAGGAGGAAATTCTGCGCGTTGGCGACCTGCAACTGGATTTGCCGCGGCGGAAGGCCACACGCGCAGGAACCGCTCTTGACTTGACGGCGAAGGAGTTTGGCCTGTTGGAACTGCTGGCGCGCCGCCGCGGCGAGCCGCTGTCCAAAACGCTCATTGCCGAGCAGGTTTGGGACATTCATTTCCACAGCGACCCGAACGTGGTGGAAGTGGCCATCCGCCGTCTGCGGTCGAAGGTGGACGATCCTTTTCCGAAGAAACTGATTCACACGATGCGCGGCGTCGGCTATGTCCTCGAACAGCGTTGAACCCGCGGGGCCGCCTCATGCGGACCGCCATTCGACCGGCCGCTGGTCCATTGTCGCGCGGCTGACGGTGCTTTACACATTGATCGCCTTCGCCATGCTGGTGCTGGCGGCGGGGTTTTTGCATTGGACGCTCGTGGTAAATTTCAACCGCCAGGATGCCCAGTTTCTGGCCGACAAGGTTCATTTGCTGCGCACGATTCTGAGCAAGGCGCCCGCCGACACCGCCGATCTCCAGGAAGAGGTGGAATGGGAAACCGCCTCGCTCCATTTCACGAAGTATTATGCCCGTGTTCTCGACCGGCGCGGTCGCACGCTGATGGAAACTTCCGGCATGAGCAATGCCTTGCCGGCGGCCCTGTTCCCGGCGCCCTCCGATGCGACGCACCTGGAAGCCCATGCCGTCAGCCGGCAATCGTCGGGCCATCAGCGGTTTCTGATGTTGTCCGCGACTGCCCGACCCCGCGATGGCCAGGGCCAACGGGAAATTCAAGTGGCGCTGGATGTAACCCCCGAAGACGCCTTTCTGCAACACTACCGCCGCGATCTTGCCTGGGCCGTGTTGTTTGGCGTGTTGTTTTCGGCGGTTGCCGGCGCGTTCGTGGCCCGGGGTGGAATGAGACCCGTCGCGGAACTGACGCGAGCGACGGATCGAATCAGTGCCAGCCAATTGCATGAACGCGTCGCCGGAGACGGCTGGCCCAAGGAATTGGCTTCACTGGCCAAAGCTTTTGACCGGATGCTGGACCGGCTGGAAGATTCCTTCAAACGGCTGTCGCAATTTTCGGCCGATCTGGCCCATGAATTGCGCACACCCATCAATAATCTGCGCGGTGAAGCGGGCGTGGCGCTCTCACAATCCCGGACGCCGGAAGAATACCGGCGCACGCTGGAGTCCAGCCTGGAGGAATACGAGCGGTTGACGCGCCTGATTGACAATTTGCTGTTCCTGGCGCGGGCGGACAGTCCAACCACGAACATCGCGCGCAGCCGTTTCGATGCCCGGCAAGCCATCGAGGCCGTCCGCGAATTTTATGAGGCGCTCGCGGAGGATGGCGGCGTGCAACTCCGCTGCGAGGGAGAGGGCCAGGTCAACGCCGATCCGATATTGTTTCGCCAGGCCGTGAGCAATCTGCTCTCGAACGCCTTGAAACACACACCGCGCGGGGGACAAGTGCTGATACGCGCGGGCCGGCGCGCCGACGGCGGGGTCGAGGTGATCGTGAGCGATACGGGTCGCGGGATTGCGGCGGAGCATTTGCGGCATATCTTCGACCGGCTTTATCGCGCGGACGCGGCGCGATCGAATCATCCCGACGGCGCTGGACTAGGCCTGGCCATTGTGAAATCCATCATGGCGTTGCACGGCGGTTCGGTGGAGGTTCAGAGCGAAGTCGGCAAAGGCGCTTGTTTCACGCTCATTTTTCCGTGAAACTTTTTGAATGGGAGGCCTGTGGCAGCAAGGATTGAAAATTATGAGCAATAACGTCAAAGGAAAAGTCGTGGTGATTACGGGCGCGAGCAGCGGGCTGGGCGAAGCGGCTGCGCGCCTTCTGTCAGTCGAAGGTGCGATCGTTGTGCTGGGCGCGAGGCGCATTGAACGTCTCAAATCATTGGCTGACGAGCTGAATGCCAAAGGTGGACGGGCGCTTGCCGTCGCCACGGATGTCACGAAGCGCGAGGACGTGAAGAAGTTACTTGACGCCGCCGCGCGGAATTTCGGGCGGATTGACGTGATGATCAACAACGCCGGACTGATGCCGCATTCGCCCCTGGAACGCCTGAAAGTGGACGAGTGGGACCGGATGATTGATGTGAACATCAAGGGGGTGCTGTATGGCATTGCCGCAGCGCTGCCGTATATGAAGCGGCAGAAGTCGGGACACATCATCAACGTCTCCTCGGTGGCCGGGCACAAAGTCACACCGCAAGGAGTGGTTTACTGCGCAACCAAGCACGCCGTGCGGGTCATCTCCGAAGGACTGCGCACCGAAGTGAAACCTTACAACCTCCGCACGACGATCATTTCACCGGGGGCGGTGGCGACGGAACTGCCAAACAGCATCAGCGAGCCGGACGTCGCGGAAAGAATCAACAGGTTTTACAAGGACGTTGCCATTCCCGCCGATTCATTCGCACGGGCCGTTGTCTTCGCGATGAGCCAACCGGAGGACGTGGACGTGAACGAAATCCTGTTCCGGCCCACGCGCCAGGAATTGTAAGCCGGAAAAAAGGAGAGGAATTGAATTATGGAGATCAAAAAAAGCGGCTCACAGCCATCCAGCAAAGGCCCGTCCGATTGGTTCACCGGCACGGTGCGCATTGACTCGCCGTTCAAGGGAACCGAACCCGCGCGAGTCAGCGGCGCCATCGTCACTTTTGAACCCGGCGCGCGGACGGCATGGCACACGCACCCGCTGGGCCAAACGCTGATTATCACCTCAGGTTGCGGTTGGGCGCAACGTTGGGGTGGACCCGTGCAGGAAATTCATCCGGGCGACGTAGTTTGGTTTCCGCCGGGCGAAAAGCATTGGCACGGCGCGTCTCCTGCCACAGCCATGACGCACGTGGCGATTCAGGAAAACCTCGACGGCAAGGTCGTTGACTGGATGGAAAAGGTGAGCGACGATCAATACCGCAAAAGCTGAAAAGCGGCTGTTGCAGCGCAAAATTTCGCTGTTGGCATTGCTGCAATGCGCGGACCCGGCCCGATCGCAACAACCAAACGGCGCGGGCCTCGGCCTGGCCAATGCGAAATTCTTCATGGCGTTGCGCGGCGGTTCTGTGGACGTTCAGAGCGTTCCTGGGCAAGTGAAGTTGCTTCCGATTGACATTTCCCCCGGCCTGAAAGACGCGAAAAGCTGACGCAAATGTCAGCTTTGAGTAAGCACGTTGTAAGGCGTTGAAGACTATTGTGTTCCGGTTGGAGACTTGGCCAGTATGAATCAACAACCTCGCAGCCAATGAAAAAGAGAATGCAGATCGGCCTTGTACTTTTTGCAATGGCCGCCGCAACGCAAAGAGCGGCAAATGCTCAAAACGATTCCGCTCCACAACGGACGGGCCGGGCCGCCAGCCTGGCGGATGAGGACACCAACGTCGTGACTGTCCAAACGGAAATGGTCACGAACCAGTTTGAGGGATACGCCCAGGTTGAACCGATCGCCATGCTGCCGGTGCGGGCCGCCGAATCCGGAATGATCGCCCGGCTGAGAGTCGTTCCGGGCGACACGGTGACAAACGGAGAACCGCTCGGCAGGATGGGCGGGCCTGAAATTAAGGCGTTGCTGGCGCAGGACGAGGGGAACGCACGCAGCGCGCAAACGAACTTGCTGACCGCGCGCAAAGCGCTGGCCATTGAGCGGGAACAGTTGCGCTCGCATCTGGCCAGCCGGCAGATGGTTTTCCAGGCTGAGAACACGGAGGCCCGGGCGGAATCGGCATTTCTGGCCGCCCAAGCCGCATTGAAGGCGTTACGGCAAACCATCGTGCTGGCTGCGCCGGCCGACGGAATGGTTTTGGCGCTCAACGCCGCGGAAGGCGAGCGGGTCATGCCCGGCGACACCATCCTCACAATGCAGGCGACGCATCATCTCTGGCTGAAGGCTTCCTTGTACGGGCCTGACATCGGAGCCATTCATCCTGGGATGAGCGGGCGGTTTTTTCCGGCGAATGGCGCTGAATCCATTCCTGTCAAGGTGATTTCAGTCTCCGGCGCACTCTCGCCGGACGGCGGACAATTTGTGGGAATGGCGCCCCTCGCCGCATCGCCACCGTGGCTGAATGGCGAGGCAGGTTCGATAACATTGAATGGGACGGCGCGGTCCCTTGTGGCTGTTCCGACCCGCGCCCTGATTCTGGACAAGGGCCAATGGTGGGTGCTGGCTCATGCTGCAAAGGGCGACGTGCCGCAAGCCGTCGTTCCAGGCCCCGCCCGCGGCTGGCAAACGTTTATCGAGAGCGGATTGAAGCCCGGCACTCGGATAGTCGCCCAAAACGCCTATCTTGAATTTCACCGGAGCATCGCCAGGAGCTATCGGCCTCCGGATTGAAACGATGAACGGCAACCGAATCGTCCGGAATTTGTTCCTTCGCCCGCTGGTGTGGGTCTTGATATTGGCCGGCCTGATTGGATGCGGCATTGATGCCTTTTGGCGGATTCCGGTGGAAGTGCTGCCGCGATTCAATTTTCCGCAAATCAGCGTGATTACCCACGAATCCGGGGCAACGGCCGGGGAACTTGAAACGCTGATTGCCTGGCCGCTGGAAGGGCAGATTCTCGCCCTGCCGAATCTGGCCGGCGTGCGGTCGGTGATGGGAAACGGCACGGTGGAAACGGACGTAAGATTTCAGGAGGGAACCGATGCGCAGGCGGACTTGCAGGCCGTCAATAGCGCGATAGATCGCGCGCGCGGGCAACTTCCCGCCGAGGCGCAGCCGTGGGCCGAAATCATGGGCAACGCCATCAATGAGGTGGCGGATTACACGGGCCAGGTTCCCGCGGACGTTCCGCCGGCGCAGGTGGAACGCGACGCGCTGGCCAACGTTGTTCCCGCGCTACGCGCCATCCCCGGCGTTCAGCGCGTTTTGCTGTATGGGACGGGGGATGAGGTGTTGTGGGTGCAGCCTGACCTCGCGGCGTTGCACCGCTACCGCGTTCCGGTCACCGCCATCGTCCAAGCCATCAAAGACCAGGTGCTGCTGGCGCCGGGCGGTTACGTGACGATGGGCCATCAGGACGCGTTGATTGAGGCGCGTAATCTTCCGGTTCACATCAAGGACCTGGCGGCGATACCCGTGTCCGGCACGAACGGTCCAATTCCACTGGGAAGCCTGGCACGCATCGTGCGCTCGCCCATGCCCACGCACAACGCTGTCACGCTGGATGGCCGGCCCGCCATCGCGTTGACGATTTTCAAGCAACCGGACGCCTCCACCGTTCCGGTGACGCGGGCCGTCCAGGCAACGTTGAACTCCACGTTGAATCAACTGCCCTCCGGCGTTCATTGGGTCCGGATTTATGACCAGGGGCGGCTGGTCCAAATTGTGGGCGTGGACCTGGGGCGCAACCTCATCATTGGCGGCGCGTTGGCGGTGGCGGTGCTGCTGTGGGTGCTGGGGGCGGGGCGGGGCATTTGGGTGCTCGCGTGCAGCATCCCGCTCTCATTATTGATGGCGATTGCGGGCCTATATTTTGCGGGGCAAACCTTGAATTTGATGACGCTGGGCGCGCTGACAGTCGCGGTTGGGCTGCTGGCGGACGACGCCATCATTGTGCTGGAAAGCATTTACCATTGCTGGGAGAAAGGCGATGATCATTGGCCCGGCATTTGGCGCGGATTGAAGGCGATTGCAATTCCCGACGTGACGGGCACGCTGACGACGGTGGCCGTTTTTGTGCCGCTTCTTTTTGTGGGCGGATTGGCGGGATTGTTTTTCATTCCATTTGCGCTGGCCATGACGCTGGCTCTGCTGGCATCCCTCTTGATTTCGCTGGTTCTGATTCCATTGGGCGTGGGATTTCTTAATGCCCGTCCGGCGCGCCAAATGACGCTGGCAGGAAGGGCATTGGAGAAGACGCGGCGGCTCAATGAGCGGCTGTTCAACCTGGTCTTGCGCGGACCACGTTTGAGCCTGGCGATCACGTTCGTGATTTTGATTCTCAGCCTGGCCGGGCTGGCGCTGGTGACGGTGAATTTTCTGCCGCTGCCCAATGAAGGCGTGTTGCTGGAAAGTTTCACGTTGCCCCCGGGAAGTTCGCTCATAGACGCGGAAGCGGCCGTTGGGAAAATCACGCAACGGCTGCTCTCCGATCCGGTGGTGGCGCATGTCTTTGCCCGCATTGGTTCAGCCTCCACCACCGCCTACACGGAACCGTCCTACGCGGGGGAGATACAGGTGGCGCTGAAGCCAGGGGTGAGCGTCAACAGCCTGGACCGCATCGGCCGGCGCGTCACACTGGAGACGCGATTGACGGGTGTTCAATCGGCCATTGACACCCCAACCATCGAGCGGGTTGGTGAAAGCTTGTCCGGCCTTCCGCAACCTTTTGCGATACAGGTTTTTGGGAGCGATGTCCCGGAGTTGCGCCGGGTGGCTGACGAAGCCGCCGCCCGCCTTGGGAACATCCGCGACATGACGAGCATCTTCAACAACGACGCGTATCCGGTGACCCAGGTCCAAATTGTGCCCCGAGGGACGGCGCTGGCGGTGCATCATCTTACGCCGGCGCGACTCTACGCCCAGGTGCAACCACTCCTGGCCGGCGAAGTGGCAGCGGACGTGCCGGACGGCAACGTGCCACTTAAATTATACGTGCGCCTGGCGGACGCGCCGGATAGAACGTTGCAGGAACTGCGCCAACTCCCGATCCGGACGGAAGACTGGACGCCCCTCGGCGACCTGGCCCGGGTCCAACTGGCAATCACACCAAATCAGCTTCGACACGTGGATAGTGCACGGGCGCTGGAGATTCTTGGCACGCCGGTCAGCCTGGGAGCCATTACAGCCGCGCGCCAGGCGATGGCGAACCTCCATCTGCCGGCGGGGTACCGGGTTGCGTTTGCGGGATTGTATCCCGAATTGGAGCGCGCGGCATTGGGTTTGGGCATGGCGGCGCTGGCGGCGTTCGGACTGATGGTGGGGATTTTGATTTTGCAATTCGACGGCCTGTTGGCGCCGGGAATTTTACTGTTGGAAATTCCGCTGGCATTGATGGGCGGCGCCATCGCGCTGGTTATCAGCGGCGTGGGATTAAACGCCACCGGATTGGTGGCGTTCCTGACATTGATTGGCATCGGCCTGCGTCATGCCATCGTCTTGCTGGACCGCGCCCGGCGAAATGAGGCGACCGGAATGCCGCTTGAGGATGCAGTGCGCGAGGCCATACACGTGCGTTTTCGGCCGATTGTTCTGACGGCCACGACGGCGGCCCTGGGCGTTTTGCCCACGGCGCTGGGCTTCGGACAAGGGGCCGCGCCCGAACAGGGCCTTGCGGTGGTGATTCTGGGCGGCATCATCTGGAGCGCGGTCCGCAGCACGAACCTGATTCCAGCGCTTTATCTTTACTGGCGGCGGAAACAATTGGCGAAGGGAAAAACGGCATGAGCAAACGCGCGTCCAATCCGATATGGTCCGGCGCCGCCTTGTTCGGCGCGCTGTTGTTATCCGGTTGCGCCATTTATCATCGAAAACCTTTGCCCATGACGCCGGACCTCATGCGTTCTCCAGCGCTGACGGTGCCGGTGGACAAACTTGATTTGCCGGGACTCAAGCCGCATCCGATTCCCACGAACGGGCTGGACGAAACCGCCATCGTCACCCTGGCCGTGCTGAATGATCCGGATTTGAAGGCGGCGCGGCTCCAAGCCGGCGTGGCCGATGCGCAAGTCCTGGAAGCGGGGCTGCTGCCCGACCCTCAAGTGAGCGGCGGTCTTTCCCAATCGCCCGAGCATACCGGCTACAGCATCGGCCTGGGCGAAGACATCCAGGCGTTAATCACGCGCGGCGCGGCGAAGGCGGCGGCGAAGGCGCGCGCGCGGCAAGTGCGGCTGGACATCTTATGGCAGGAATGGCAGGTGGCCGGGCAGGCGCGGGAAACATTCATACAACTGCGGGCCGACCAGCGGCTTCTGGCGCTGCTGGAACCCTTTCAAAAACTTCTGGCCGGCATCTGTGGCAAGGACCAAGCGGCGCTGGCCCGTAATGACGTTACCATTGGCGCCGCCTCGTCCGATTTGCGCAGCCTGGCCGGCGTGGAGGCCAATTTACGCCAGACGCAACTGGACGCGAACCAGGGGCGACACGTGCTTGCCGCGCTCCTCGGCCTTGAGCCGGATGCGCCGGTGCCCTTGGCGGGCGCGGGCCGCGACCATTTGCTGACCCAGGCGCAGTTCGGGGCCGCTCTCGCGGCCCTGCCGCGGCGGCGGGCTGATTTGCTGGCGTTGCAGGCCGGCTACGAAAGCCAGGAACAATCGTTGCGCGAGGCGATTCTGGCGCAGTTCCCGGCCATCAGCGCCGGAGTGCAGCAGGCCCGGAGCGCCGAAGAAGGCGTTCATTCAATCGGCTTTACCGTCAACGTGACACTGCCGCTCTTCAATCGGAACCGCGGCCGGATCGCCATCCAGCGCGCGACGCGCGCGCTGCTTTACCAGACGTGGCAAGCCCGCCTGGACCAGGCGGCAAGCCAGGCGGACCAGTTGTGGCGGGCGTCGCGCATCATGGCCGCCCGCCTGCACGACCTCGAAATTCATGCGTCTGACACAAAGACGGGCATTTCCGCGGCTGATCGGGATTATCGCGCCGGAAATTTGAGCGCGTCGGAGTATCTGGCGCTGGTTTCGGATTGGCAGGCCGAACAGATGCAGGAAATTCAACTGCGCGCGTCGCTGGAACAAGCCGAAGCAGCAGTCCGCACAATTTTGGGCCTCCCTTTTGAGCCATGACCGGCAAGTTTGCCGCCCCCGCGCGGGCGCGCTTTGAAAAAAAGGAAGAGATGCCTTCCTTCGCCGCTGGCGAATTACGGCCCGGCGCGTCAAGAACATTGGCCAGGTTTATTTGTTCCGGGGGCGATGGTCCACGAGCCGTTGTTCCTTGAGCTGCGTGCCCACGCCCTGAAGTTCGCGCATTTTGCCGCCGTCATGAAACACGATCCCATTGGGATGAATTCCCGCAACCTTGTAACAGCGCTCGCTTAAATCGCTCCGCAGCGATGCCTCGTCCACGCCATTGGTTTTTTCGACGTGCAGCAGAATTTCGTCCAATTCGTTCGGGTCGTCGCGGGCCTTTCGCAGTTCGAGTTGCCAGGTGCCGATGTGCGGCGCGTCGTCCAAAATATGTTCGAGTTCATTGAAATCCACGAGCGTGCCCTTGATTTTATCGAGCCTCATCTCCCGGACTTCCGACGCGCGCGAGATGTTCCCCATCAGGCGTGGAACGGCGCGGTGACAATAAGGGCACGGTTCATGGGTGAGTCCGCCGTCAATGCAGTCGCCGGTGCGATAGCGCAGGACGACGGTGCCGCGCGCGGCCAGCGGTGTAAAGACGATTTCTCCTGGATGGCCATCCGGGACGGGGCGGCCCGTGGCCGGGTCCACGATTTCAACAATGGCCAGGTCCGGGTAGAGATGGTAGCCGGACGGCGGCCGGTCGGCGGGGGCCGGACATTCGGCAAAGGCCATTTTAGCCTCGGTGAAGCCATAAGTGGCGAGCACATTGACATTCGCGGCGCCCAATTGGCCGGCCAGTTCCCGAAGCTTTTGGCGCAGTCCCTCGCCGGCCTTTTCCCCGCCCAGGACGATGCTGCGCAGATTTTCCCAGCGCAATTTTTCGGCCACGGCCTGGGAAAGAAGATGATAAAGAAAAGTGGGAATGCCGATGAGGTCGTCCGGCTTGAGGCGGCGGATCAACCGCAACGTGTCCGCCGTGCCCGTAACCCTGCCGCCCCCGGAACTGAACGTCATGGCGCCGAATTCCACGCCCGCGTAATGGGTGAGCCAGAAGGCCAGATGGGGCGCATAAGGAAAGGCATTGAGCAACCGGTCTTCGTGGCGCGCGCCGCAGACTTCCATGACCCGCCTGCCCGCCTCCGCCAGGATGGCCATGTCCAGGCGCGTATAGAAAAAAGGGACCGGTTCGGCGGCCCGGCCCGTGGTAAACGTCATGAACACGGGCCGGAACTCCGCTTCAAAACCTTCACGGACGGTCGCCGGGCCTTTGAGGAGGGCATGGCAAATGGTGGACAATCGCCGCGACAGGAGCTTCTCATCCGGGGCCAGGATAAAGTCGAGGAAGCGGGATGGATTTTTTGGGGTGTTCAGGAGGTCAGCCTTGGTGGTAAACGGGAGCCGGGCCAGGTCGGCTGGGGATTGGATCGAATCGGCGGAAAGACCGCAGTCCATGAATTTTCTTTTGTAATGAGCGGAGAAGGGCAGGACGGTTTGGCGGACATACCGCCGCAACCGCGCCGCCTGCATCGGCGGCAGGAAGCGATCAGGCGATGCGTGCCAGTTTTCCCGGAGCCAGTTCATGGGATGCGCCAGTGTTCCGTTCGACGAGGGCCTTGATTTCAGGCAAATGCCGTTCGGCGATTTGCCGGCCGGCTTCGATGAAGCGGCGCGGACTGCGGAAATCGAGCCACCGATCATCGCAAATCCTCGGCCGCAGCACGATGTCAGCGCCGCGGGCCAGTGTTTCGGACATGCAAATCTGCGCGCCGTGAATGCTGCGCATCAAAATGTCAAGAATGTTGCCGCGCGCGAAATAGTTCAAATGCTCGTCCACGGGAATGAGCTTGCGGACGATTTCACGCGCGCTCCGCTTTTTGAGCTGGGCCAGTTCCCGTTCCGCCTGGAGGCAGTATTTGATGCGGTCGGGCGTCGGGATGGCGTTCACCGCAATCACGCGGTCCACTCCCTCCTCGCGCAACACGTCCACGGGCAGGGGGTCCACAATGCCGCCGTCCACATACGTTTCCCCGGCGAGCGTCACGGGCACGCAAACGCCGGGCACGGCCACGCTGGCATGCACGGCATCGGCCACCTCGCCGCTTTTGAAGGTGACACGCTCCAGCGTGGCCAGATTCGTGGCAACAATGTAGAGGGGCCGGATCAGTTCGCCAAAATGGAGGCGGCCGATGGATTTTTGCAGGCGCCGTTTCACCGCCAGCCCCCGCACGAACCCCTGCCGCGGTGGCACGGCCACGTCTATCAAACTCCAAAAGGCCCAGCGCGATTCCATTTCCCGCGCAATCTCTTCCATTTCTTTCCCGTTGCGCCCCGAATTCCAAATGGCGCCGATATAGGCGCCCATGCTGGACCCGGCCACCACATCAACGTCAATACCATTTTCTTCGAGCACCTGGATCACCCCGATATGCGAGAGGCCCTTCGCCGCGCCGGAGGAAAGGGCCAGCCCGACCAGGCAGGAGCCAATTTCGCGCGCCAGGCGGCGAATGTCTCCGCGAAACCAGTTGCCGGGCCGTTCGGAGGGATTCTCGCGGCGCGGGCACCCGCGCACGAAGCACCTCGCCTGCCCGCTGACCCGCTCGATTAACGCGTCAAATCCGTTCACGATTTGGCCCTCGTGCAGGCAGAGGACGGGTTTGACGTCCACGCCGCTGTCCGGATGGTCGCGCAGTTCGCGCAGCAACAGATCCAGGTGGTAAACGTCCTCGCTCGTCGCGCCCAAAAATAGATAGCCCATGTCCGAGCGCACCAGAAATTCAAACAGTGCCGGCGTAAAAAGATCGTCCGCAACGGCCTCAATCAGAACATAACGAAACTCGCGGCGCAACTTTTCCACCACCGCAGGAATCCAGTCCGGCTGTTGCAATTCGCCTGAGCTGCCGACGCTCAGGAAATGGTAACCGGCGTCGGTGCGCGGAATTTCCGATGGCAGGGCGGGCGGGGCGGCGGGCGGGTTGGCGCCATTGCCATTGAAGGGACGGGCAAGGCGGACCAGGACGACCGAGGCATCCGTTTCCGCGCAGAGCGAGCGCGCCACGTGCTCGGCCAGAAGGGCGGATGGCAGGCGCGCCGACAGGAAGGCCAGCGTGATGACCCGCGTTGTCTCCAGCTTCGATATTGGTCGTTCCAAATTCATCTCCAGCTTAACCCGGGGCGACGGGGCACTTTGGAAGACCATTCAACGAACAGCCCAGGCGCCGTGCCCGGTGTTTACTGATCCTGATGCACCATAATTCCAAACCTTATCCGCGTCAAATAGCGCGACGGTAAATCGCGCGGAAAAGAAGCGCATCCGCTTGCTGTTCTCAACTTCCTTCCGATGAATCGCCCCAATCCGCCGGGCGGTTTTGTCCCAAACCTCGCGGCCGCCAGGAAAGATTTTTCTTTTTGCCGATAGAACCGCTAAATTCATCCGGTGCCTCGCGACAGCCGACATCCCTGGGCCTGGGTTCCCACCCTTTATCTCGCGGAAGGCCTTCCTTACGCGTTGGTCATGTCCGTTTCGGTTGTTCTTTACAAAAACCTGGGCGTTTCCAACCAGACCATCACGTTTTACACGGCCTGGCTCTATCTGCCGTGGGTCATCAAGCCCCTCTGGAGTCCCGCCGTGGACATCCTGAAAACACGGCGGCGCTGGATTTGGACCATGCAATTTTTGCTGGGCGCCATGTTCGCCGCCGTGGGTTTGGCCATTCCCGCGCCGGACTTTTTCCGATGGACGCTCGTTTTTTTCTGGCTCGCGGCATTTTCCTCGGCCACGCACGATGTCGCCGCGGACGGATTTTACATGCTGGCGCTGGCCGAACGCCAACAGGCCGCGTTCAGCGGCATCCGTAACACTTTCTACCGCGTCGCCAACATCGCCGCCCAAGGCGGCTTGGTTGCCCTGGTTGGAACGCTTTACAACGACAGCCGCGATTACGCGAGCGCCTGGAGAGAGGTGTTTGCGCCGCTGGCGGTGGTTTTCGGGCTGCTCGCGGTTTATCATCGCTGGATTTTGCCGCGTCCGGCGGCGGATGCGCCGGGAAAGGTCACGAAGGAATTTGCGGCGAATTTTTTGAAAATCTTCATTTCGTTTTTTCAAAAGCCGCGGATTGGCTGGCTGCTGGCGTTTTTGCTCCTGTTTCGGTTCGGGGAAGCGCAGTTGGTGGCGATGACGAGGCCGTTTCTTTTGGACGCGCGCTCCGCCGGCGGATTGGGATTGAGCGACAGCGATTTTGGCGCGATCTACGGGACATGCGGGGTTGCGGCGTTGTTGTGCGGGGGAATTTTGGGAGGATTGATGGTGGCGCGGCAAGGGTTGAAATTCTGGCTTTGGCCGATGTTGCTGGCGATTCATTTGCCCGACGCCGTGTTCATTTGGCTGGCCTGGGCGCAGCCGGCCAACCATTTTGCCATCGCCGCCGCCGTGGTTGTGGAACAATTCGGCTACGGTTTCGGCTTCACCGCGTTCATGCTTTACATGATTTACATCGCGCGGGGCGAACATCGGACCGCGCATTACGCCATTTGCACCGGTTTCATGGCGCTGGGCATGATGACGCCTTCCTTTTGGAGCGGCTGGTTGCAGGAACGCATCGGATACGTCCTTTTTTTCACCTGGGTCATCCTCGCCACGGCGCCGGGTTTCTTGGTGGCATTGCGGGCGCCGCTGGACCCGGAATTTGGAAAACGAGCGTTGGCCGGCGATTAGCAGGGAATAAGAGTTTGACAGGCGGTATGCGGGATTTATCTTGAGGAAAATTATGGCAGACGTTCCCAAAATGCCCGGCGCGCCCTTGGGCGCCGAACCGGGCAAGAAAACCACCGGCAAGGTCGCGCCCAAGAAGGAAACGGTTCGCATCAACCTCCCGCCCAAGCCCTCGGCGGCGCCAACCATCAAATTGCCGACCCTTCCCCCAGGCGGACCGGCAGGCATTCAGCCCGGCGCTCCTGGAATCAGGCCGCCAACTGCCGCCCGCCCGGCGCCCGCTGCTGCCGCCGCGCAACGTCCCGCTCCGGCCCCGCCCGCCGCCATGCGCGCTCCGGCGCCCGCGATGGAAGAACCCACGTTGGAGCCGCTGGATCGGATTCTGGCGATTGCGGCGATGGTCGCGGCCTTGTTCGCCATTGCCAGCGCCGTTTACTTGGGGGTGATGCTTAATATAGGCAGTTGAGGTGATTTGGACAAATTTATGGCTTCACCACTTATTCTCACTCTTACCGAAGCGAACTTTCCACAGCAAGTCCTGCAATCGGCCCAGCCGGTTCTGGTGGATTTTTGG
Organism: Verrucomicrobiota bacterium; assembly: GCA_028872915.1. Classification (GTDB taxonomy): domain Bacteria; phylum Verrucomicrobiota; class Verrucomicrobiia; order Limisphaerales; family UBA11358; genus UBA11358. Next base: position 10,365 of record JAGWNY010000042.1, on the reverse strand, counting down.
GCCGAATGGTGCGGTCCCTGCAAAATGATCAGCCCGTTGCTCGATGAGTTGGCCGGCGAATATGACGGCAAGGTCAGGATAGGCAAGGTCAATGTGGACGAACAACAGACCCTGGCCGCCCAATTCGGCATTCGCGCCATTCCCACTTTGCTCGTGGTAAAGCAAGGCGAAGTGGTCGAACAAATTGTCGGCGCCAAGAGCAAACGCGATTTGAAAGCGAGCTTGGACCGCGTGGCGGTTTAGCCGTATCCATACGGAAGAATTTGGGTGGAACTGTCAGGTTGGCTGTGCCGCCTGTCAACGCCATGGGTGGCTCAACCGCCTTTTGAGTCCATTATTTTTTATCCGTGATTTTCACACCCAGGCAATTCCGGCAGCGCGCTGAATTTTATCATCAACTGGCGCAATTGACGGCGGCGTGCATGGGCGTCATTGGCGCGCTGCAACAGGTGGGGCAACATCCCCCGGGGCGTTCCTTTCGCGCGCCGATTTCCCGTGTTTTGGCGGAACTTGAACAGGGCAAAACCTTTTCCGAAAGCCTGAAGGCGGCGCGATGGCTGCCCGACTTCGACCTGGCCTTGATTGATGCCGGCGAACAGAGCGGGCGGCTGGATTCCTGTTTTCGCGCTCTCATGGACTATTACAATGAGCGCGCCGTCATTGCGCGGCAGATGATCGTCCAATTGATTTATCCGGTCATTCTGGTTCACTTTGCCGTTCTCGTTTTTTTGATCGTTCTTCCGTTCGCAGGTTCCCAATTTCATGCCAGCCTGCCCTTTCTCTTCTTGAAAGCCGCCCTTGTCCTTCTGCCGTTCTACGCCGTCACAGTGGCCCTGATTTACGCGATGCAGAATAAACGCGGCGAACGATGGCGCAGCCTGATCGAATCGGCGATTGCCTGGATTCCGGTCCTGGGCGGGGCGCGGCGTTGCCTCGCGCTGGCGCGCCTGGCCATGGCGTTGGAGGCCCTCTTGAGCGCGGGCGTCAACGTGATTGAAGCATGGGAAATCGCCGCGCGTGTCAGTTCGTCGGCAGCCTTGGGCCGCGTCGTGGAGCGATGGAAAACCCGGCTGATGGCCGGCAGCACGCCGGCGGAACTGATCCAGGCCACCCCGCTCTTTCCCGGCCCATTCGCCAGCCTTTACGCCAGCGGCGAAGTGAGCGGCAAGCTCGATGAAACCCTCAACCGCCTGCACGTGTATTACCAGGAGGAAGGGTCGCACAAGCTGCAAATGCTTGCGCAATGGGTGCCGCGCGCTATTTATTTCATCGTCGCGCTCATCATCGCTTACAATATCATCCAGTTCTACACGGGATACTTCCGTCAGGCAGTCAACGTCGGGTTTTAGCGGCCTTACGGGACCCGTCCCCGCGAGACCATGCCGGAACTGGGGAAATTTTCCGGGCGGCGCGGGGTCTTTACCCACTGACAGCGTTTTCATGGGTTCTTTAGGCCTGGCCACGCTCTTTGCTATGATTTTCAAGCATTTTATTGCGATGTTCGTGCTGGAGACGGCCATTCCGTTGAGCATCGTGGCCAATTGCATTTCGCGGATGCGCCGCGAAATCAACTTCTTCCTGATGATCGCGCTGACCAGTGTGACCTTCATGATGGACGTGAATTTTGATTCCTATTTCTGGTACCGCAGCGCCACGCGCGGATTCGAATTCTCCATCGTGGCCATCCTGGCTGTGGGGGTGTTGGCTTGTTCGCTGTTGTTTCCCGGAGCGGGACGGCGGCGATGGTTTTGGCCGGCGAGCCTGGGCCTTATGCTTCTATGCCTCGCGTATGGCTGCGATGAAGCGACCTTGGTTTGTCCTGGCCCCTTTAAGGACGAAGAGCGGACAGGAAACCGCTCCGACTGAATGGAAGAAACCATCCCTGATTTTATTTGTTACATCAACGCATCAAGATACGTTGATTTTTAATTTGCGTGGACGGCCCCTTTCCGCTAGTTTGAATCCGTTTTCGTTCACCGAATGCCCGATAAAATCGCATACTTGCCCCGCCTGTTGCGCGAGCGCATCGTCCTGCTCGACGGCGCGACGGGCACGATGATCCAGCGGCACAAGCTGGATGAAGCCGCCTTTCGCGGCGCGCGGTTCGCCGCTTGGCGCGGCCGGGACCTCAAAGGCTGCAACGATTTGCTCAACCTCACCCGCCCGCGAATCGTCGAGGACATCCATTGCCAGTATCTCGAAGCGGGCGCGGACATCGTCGAAACGAACACGTTCAACGCGCAGGCCGTTTCGCTCGCCGATTACGGCCTCGAATCACTCGCCTGTGAGATTTCCAAAGCCGGCGCCGAATGCGCGCGGCGGGCTGTCGAAAATATTGAAAAAAAAGAGCCGGGCCGCGTCGCTTACGTCGCCGGCGCCATCGGCCCGACAACGAAGACCTCCTCGATTTCCACCGATGTCAACAACCCCGGCGCCCGCGGCTGCACGTTTGACGAGTTGGTCGAAGCTTACGCTGTGCAGACACGCGGCCTGCTCGACGGCGGCGTGGACCTGCTGCTGGTGGAGACAATTTTTGATACGCTCAACGCCAAGGCGGCGTTTTTTGCCATTCAGAAAGTTTTTGATGAGCGCGGCATCCGGCCGTTGCGGTTTGGAGAAGAGGCGCCTGGGGACGGCGCAAAAATCGTTCCGATCATGGCCTCGGTCACGTTTATACAGGCGGGAAGCAATCGAGGCGTCACGGGGCAGACCGTCGAGGCCTTCTGGAATTCGATTTCCCATGTCCCGCTGCTCTCCGTGGGAATGAATTGCGCATTGGGGCCGCGCGAATTGCGGCCGTTGATCGAAGAGCTTTCGGGCATTGCGCCGATTGCCGTCAGCGCCTATCCCAATGCCGGCTTGCCGGACCCGCTCCTGCCCACGGGTTTTCCAGAAACGCCGGAAACGCTCGCGCCGCAACTGGGCGAATGGGCGCGAAATGGCTGGCTGAATATCGTGGGCGGTTGCTGCGGCACCACGCCGGATCATATCCGCGCGATTGCCGCCGCCGTCCGGGGCGTTCGCCCGCGCGTTCCCCGCGCCATTGCGCCCGCTCTCCGCCTGAGCGGGCTGGACACCCTGACCATCGGCAAAAAGACGACGGCCGAAGGCGCGCCTCAAGGCAACGTCGCCCAAAATTTCATCAACATCGGCGAACGGACAAACGTCGCCGGTTCGCCGAAATTCGCCCGCTTAATCAAGAACGGCGATTTTGAAGCGGCGCTGGCCATTGCGCGGCAGCAGGTGGAAAACGGAGCGCAAATCATTGACGTGTGCATGGACGAAGGGATGATTGACGGCGTCGCCGCGATGACGCGCTTTCTGAATCTCATTGCCAGTGAACCCGAAATCTGCCGTGTCCCCGTGATGGTGGATTCGTCCAAGTGGGACGTCCTGGAAGCGGGGCTGAAATGCCTGCAAGGCAGGGGAATTGTCAATTCCATTTCCTTGAAGGAAGGCGCGGAAAAGTTCCTGCGCCAGGCGGCGTTGGTGCGGCGTTATGGGGCGGCAGTGGTCGTCATGGCCTTTGATGAGCGCGGCCAGGCCGACACCTATGAACGGCGCATCGCCGTGTGCGGGCGCGCCTACGATCTGCTCGTCCACCAGGCCGGCTTTTCGCCCGACGACATTATTTTCGATCCCAACGTCCTTACCGTCGGCACCGGCATGGAAGAGCACGCGAACTACGGAGTGGATTTCATTCGGACCGCAAAATGGATCAAGGAAAACCTGCCGGGGGCCAAAGTCAGCGGCGGCATCAGCAACGTTTCATTTTCGTTTCGCGGCAATGACGTCGTGCGCGAAGCAATGCACAGCGCCTTTTTATTTCATGCCATCCGCGCGGGCCTGGACATGGGCATTGTCAACGCCGGCCAATTGGCCGTTTATGACGAAGTGCCGCCGGACCTCCTGGAGCGCGTCGAGGACGTTCTGTTGAACCGGCGTCCGGATGCCACCGAGCGGCTCATTCAATTTGCCGAATCCGTCAGGCAAAAGGGAAAAGCCGAAGCCGTGGCCGACGAGTGGCGCTCCGCCCCCGTCGAGCAGCGCCTCTCCCATGCCCTGGTCAAAGGCATCGTGGATTTCATCGAACCCGACACCTCCGAAGCCCTTCGCAAATACGGCCGCCCTATCGCCGTCATTGAAGGACCGTTGATGGACGGCATGAACGTCGTCGGCGATTTGTTCGGCGCGGGCAAAATGTTTCTGCCGCAGGTCGTGAAATCGGCGCGGGTCATGAAAAAAGCCGTGGCGTGGCTGCAACCGTATATGGAAAAGGAAAAGCAGACTGCCGCGACCGGGCGGGCGGCCGCCGGACGCATCGTTCTGGCCACCGTCAAAGGCGACGTCCACGACATCGGCAAGAACATCGTCGGTGTCGTGCTGGCGTGCAATAATTACGAGGTCATTGACCTCGGCGTCATGGTCCCATGCGAAAAAATTCTCGCCGCCGCCTCCGAACACAAGGCGGACATCATCGGACTCAGCGGCCTGATTACCCCGTCACTGGATGAAATGGCGCACGTCGCCCGCGAGATGGAGCGCAACGGATTGAAACTGCCCCTCCTCATCGGCGGCGCCACCACCAGCAAAACCCACACCGCCGTCAAAATTGCCCCGGCATACAGCGAGCCGGTTGTCCACGTGCTCGATGCCTCCCGCGCCGTCCCCGTGGCCGCCAGCCTGGTGAACGCCGGCCAAAAACCCAAATTCGCCGGTCAAATTCGCGACGAATACCAGCGCCTCCGCCTTCAACACGCCGCGCCGCGCGAAAAATTGGCCGGTATCCAGGAAGCCCGCGCCAACGCCGCCAGCCTCAGCTTCGACGATTTGCCCAAACCCGAATTTATCGGCGTTCGCGTTCTGGACAGCCTGCCGCCGGCTGGCGCGCCCAACGTAATCCCCATTTCGCTCGCGGAACTCGTTCCCTTCATTGATTGGACGCCCTTTTTCCATACCTGGGAGTTGCGCGGCGTCTATCCAAAAATCCTGGACCATGAAAAACACGGCCAGGAGGCGCGAAAATTGTTTGCCGATGGCCAAAAACTGCTCGACAAAATCGTTGCCCAAAAACTGCTTCGACTGCGTGGCGCGCATGGGTTTTTCCCCGCAAATCGCGTCGGCGACGACCTCGAACTTTACACCGACGATTCCCGCTCGCGCCTCCTTCTGACCTTTCATTTTCTCCGGCAGCAATCCGTCAAGACCGATGGCACTCCGAACCGCTGCCTGGCGGATTTCATCGCTCCCAAGGCGCAAGGTCCAGCCGCCATGCCCGATTACCTGGGCGCCTTTGCCGTCACCACCGGACATGGGTTGGAGGAATTGCTGAAAAAATTCAGGGCCGACCATGACGATTATCAGGCCATCCTGGCAGAAGCTCTGGCTGACCGGTTGGCCGAAGCGTTTGCCGAATGCCTCCATCAGCGCGTCCGCCGGGCCTGGGGCTATGGCCGAAACGAAATCCTCTCCAGCGAGGAATTGATTGGCGAAAAATATCGCGGTATTCGGCCCGCGGCCGGCTACCCGGCCTGCCCCGACCACACCGAAAAAAAATTGCTCTGGCAACTGCTGGACGTCGAACCTAATGCCGGCATCCAACTCACCGAAAGTTTCGCCATGTGGCCCGCCAGTTCCGTGAGCGGCCTTTATTTCGCCCATCCCCAATCCCGCTATTTCGCCGTCGGCAAACTCGGCCGCGACCAACTGCTCGATTATCACCAGCGCAAGGGCATGACGTTGGCCGAGGTCGAAAAATGGCTTGGCCACTGGCTCAACTACGAGCCGAATTAAACCCGGATTTCACGCGCAATGAATCTCTCCGCCAATTCATTTTCAACTAAACGCGGGACATTTCCGTGTTTGCTGGCAATTCCGCTGGCATTTTTGAATCGCTTTCGCCACTTGGCTTTTGGACGGATTTGGCCGATATTCTTGTAAATGACGCTGACCTTGCCTGAAAACCTTGAAGCCCGGCTCTCGCCGCAATCCACCGCGTTGCATCTGGCCATTGGTTTGTTCGTGGCGGAGGAAGCCACGCTCGGACAAGCCGCGCAAGTGGCCGGGTTGTCGCAGGCCGAATTTCTTCGCGAACTTGGCAGGCGCCGGATACCCATGCACTATGGACACCAGGAATTGGCCGCCGACTTGGAAGCCGTTGAATCACTCGCCGCCGGATGATTGTCGTCTCCGACACTTCTCCACTCACGGTGCTCCTGACCGTAGGGCTATCCGATATTCTTCCAAAACTCTTTGACGAAGTAATTGTTCCAGGGACCGTCCGCGACGAATTGTTACGCAGTCATCCATGGTTGCCCGAATGGCTGCATGTAGCCGGTGTCAAGGACACGGCGCGGGTCAAACAATATTTGCGATCCGTGGACGCTGGCGAGGCGGAGGCGATAGAACTGGCGCTGGAACTTCGCGCCGATCGATTGCTCATTGACGAACGCAAGGGACGCAATCTGGCCGTGCAGGAAGGCTTGTCCGTGATTGGCTTGCTGGGCGTAGTCCTCCTGGCCAAACGCAAAGGCATCATCCCCTCGGCGCGAGCACTGCTGCAACGCATGGATGATGAAGCCGGCATGTATCTATCGGCTGAAATCCGGAATGCTGCGCTGAAGTCAGTGGAGGAATAAATCTCCGGCTGCTAAAACCCACGGCCTGGTTGAATGTGGCTCTTTGTGGTTCTTTCGTTGGTGTTGCTTGATTCGTTACGATGCGGGTTATGCAAGGAGGACACGATGTCCCGCCCGTAAAACTCGATTCCCGCTTTCCCCGCGTTTTGGCGAATCTCAAGGCCGCCATCCCTGAATCGCCGCACACGCTCGTTTCGCGCGCCGCCCGGCTCCGGGATTTTGCTGGTTGGGATTTCGCGCACGAAGGATTTTGCACGGCTGAAAATGAATTATTCCCAATTAAATGGTTGAATGCCACGCGAAACCGCTGTGTAATTTTATCCGTGAAATCCATCGCTCAACTTCTTTCCATCGCCGCTATCATCATCCCCATCCTTTCCAGCCGCTCTTGGGCGGCGGGCGCGGAGTTGTTCCTCTCCCCCAACGGCAACGACGCCAATCCCGGCACGCGGCAGCTCCCCGTCAAAACCCTCCAGCGCGCCCGCGACCTCGTGCGCAACATGAACCGGCACAGGACCGCGGACATCACCATCGTCCTCGAAGCCGGGACGTATCGCCTCTCCCAGCCTTTGAACCTGGACACCGGCGATTCGGGCGCCGGCGGCCACAACGTCATTTACACGGCTGCGCCCGGTCAGCATGTCATTATCAGCGGCGGCGTGCGCGTGACCGGCTGGAAGCTCGTGGACGCCAAACGCAACCTATGGTCGGCCCGCGCGCCCGCCGCACTCGCCAACACCCGGCAGCTTTATATCAACGGCCTTCGCGCCTGCCGAACCATGGGACGGCTGCCAGTGACCTTGACAAAGACCAGGACCGGCTATATCGCCAGTTCCGCGGTGATGGCCGGCTGGAAGAATCCCGGCGATATCGAGTTCGTCTATACCGGTGGCAACGGCATCTGGTCGGAGCATTCGGAAGGCCTTGGCCCCTGGACGGAACCGCGCTGCCCCATCGCCGCCATCGAAGATACGACCATTACCATGGCTGAACCGTGCTGGGATAACTCGACAAAACGCGTCATGCTCCCGCCGGACTCTCGCTTCCGGCGCCCCGCCAACTTGGTCGGCCCATCCAGCATCGGCAAGCAGCCCGAATACGTTGAAAATGCCTATGAACTCCTCGGCACGCCCGGCCAATTCTATTTCGACCGCCAGACGCGCGTCATTTATTACACCCCCCGCCCGGAGGAAAACCTCCAAAAAGCCGACGTGGAAGCGCCCGTGCTGGAAAAATTGATTGATGGACAGGGTGATGACGCCCCCATCCATGACATCATCTTCAAGGGCCTGCAATTTTCCTATGCCACGTGGCTCTTTCCCTCCAGCGGCCAGGGCTTTTCGGAAATCCAGGCCAATTACATGGTCACCGGGCCGCGCGGTTACGCAACCCAGGGCCTCGGCGACCTCGTGCCCAACGGTAAGAAACCCTTTGGCGATTGGACAAAAACGCCCGGCAACGTCTCGTTCCAGTACGACCAAAACATCCAATTCCTCGATGACGACTTTGTTCATCTCGGCGGGGCCGGTCTGGACCTCGGCGATGGATCCCAATCCGACGTCGTCCAGGGTTGTGTCTTCACCGACATCTCCGCCAATGGTCTTGAACTCGGCGGCGTGGACGTGCCCCAAACCGCTCCCGGCCAGCAAACGCGCAACAACCGCATCCTCGACAACCATATTTACAACGTCGCCGCCGAATATCATGGCGGCATTGGCATTGACGTCGGCTACGCCGCTGGCACCCTCATCGCCCACAATCAATTGGATCACCTCCCTTACACCGCCATTTCCATCGGCTGGGGCGGCTGGCCAGATAAAATCCACAGGCCGGGCATTGCCAATTTTTCCCAAAACAACCGCGTCCAGGACAACTTGATCTTCGATTACATGCTCTTGCTTGCCGATGGCGGCGGCATTTATACCCAGGGCAAAACCGGTCCCTCGCTCGCGCACGGCGAAAAGCTCTCCGGCAACGTCATCCATGGCCAATTCGGCAGCGGCCACGGCATTTACACCGATAACGGCTGCGACAACGTTACGGCGGACGGCAACGTTCTCTTTCACATCAACTTTGACAATTGGGGCGGCCGCCATCGCGATTACTACGATGGAAACGGAACCGCGGACGATTATTTCGATTTTGAGAACAATTACTGGCAGCAGGGCGATCAGGACAGCTCCGCCAAAAATGTCACCCTCAAAAACAATCGCATGATTTCGGCTCTCGACCAGGTGCCGGCAGCCATACTGGACAACGCCGGCTTGCAACCGGCCTTCAGGAACATTCTCAAAAAACGCTTTGGCCCGCCCGCCGCCCCGCAGCCGCCAAGTCGCGTCGCCGCTTTTGCCGGAAATGGATTCGCCCTCGTCACGTGGAACCCCTCCATTTTTGACGGCGGATCCCCCGTCCGTTCCTATATTATTGCACCTTCAACGGGCGGCCAGATTAAGGTTTCTTCCAGTGATTATCGTTCGCAAGGTTACGCGAAAATCCCCTCTGCCAATGGCACGCCTGTCTCATTTACCGTGTGGGCGCGGAATGCAAACGGCATCAGTTCGCCCTCATTGCCATCGGCAACCGTCACACCTTCGGCACGAACGATTCATCTGCCCGAAGCGCCCCTCCGCGCCCTCGCCCTGCCCGGAGACGGCATGGCCAGCGTCCATGTCGCCGCGCCGGCGCGGGACGGAGGCAGTCCGGTTACGGCATTCGTGGTGACCGCTCATCCCGGCGGTCGCAAGACCATCTTTGAAGGCCGTAAATTCCTCGTTTTGGCGGGCAGGCACGTCACTTTTGACGTCGTGGACGGCTTGCAGCCCGGAAAGACCTGCACGTTTGACGTGGCAGCCGTGAACGCCGCGGGCCTCGGCCCCGCCACAACCACCCAGCCCGTCACTATCCCCCCCACGACACAATAACAACCGCCCCTCGGCATGAAAAAACAATCCATCAGCGCGCCGAATTTGTGCCGGAAGTGGAAATGAGATTGATAGAAAAACCTTTCGGTTCACAATACAACCATGAAAACCCAAAAGGCTCGCCTTGTCATGCGAAACCCAGTTTGCGTGAATACATTGGTTAGCAGCTCGTTAAAAAAGTCAAAACGTCGAAGATATTATCTTGACATACATTTATAAAGTGTTATGAACGTTGGCATGGCGATTGGCAAACGCAAACCCACTCAGGACGAACTGTTCATTCCCGCTCAAACTGGCCACCGGTCCTGGCCATCCGTTTTATTGTAAACTCAACGAGGTTCTGGCCGAGGTCGGTTTTGATGGGTTTGTGGAGAAGATTTGCGCATCTTATTACATGGAAGGTGGACGGCCCAGCATTCGGACATACATTCCTGAGAAGCGGCTCAAGCATCGGCGCTGGACCAACAAACCCGAAAGATTTCAAAAAGCCTTTCGCGCCAGCCGGCGACGGGTACGACGCAAGAAAGGCCGGCAATTGAACCGATGGCGCAGTGAACGACGCGAACGATCCTTTGCGCACGGGTGCGTCGCTCGGTGGGTCCTTTCTATTGCAATTTAAGCATGTAGAATGTTTGAGGCGAATGTGTATCTGCGGAATTGGTGAATCTGAAATTGCCGAAGCTGTCAAAGTTGTTGGTGGCAATGGTGGTCCAGTTCGTCAGGGCAAGGGAGATGTTCGTCGAATCCAGGACATAATACGCGGCTCCCGGCGTTCCGTTGGTGCCGCTGAAAATGAAATTCGTTCC
>JAGWNY010000007.1 GCA_028872915.1 Verrucomicrobiota bacterium | reverse complement strand
CTCCGGTTGCGCTTCCGCAGAGCCGTATCCTTTTCAGAACAGAGGAGATTTCCAACACCTTAAGATTAAAATTCAAGTCTAAAACTTCAAAACTCAAAAAATTCCACTTTTGATCCAACAATTATTCTCGTTTTGATCCAACCCCAACATGAAAATTGTTCCAGCGGTTTTTCCCGCGCGTTGAATCAAATTAAAAGACACCGGGGGAGGAAAGGGCGGGGTGGCGGAAAGCAGTCGTTGACTCATGGGAAAAAGACACCGGAAAAGACGGCGCTCACGGAGAGAGATTTTGAACAGGATGAACGGGTTGATCAGATTGTCAGATTGTCAGATTGCGGCGCGCGAGATGAACGCCCATTTCAGATGGACGCGGATAAAAAACAATGGCGAAACAATTCAGCCACGGATTTGGAGGGGGAAAGCGGTGTCACGGCCACCGCACTCCACGACGGCAAGCGGTTGCGCGAACCCCAGGCATTGTTTCACCACGGAGGGGTGGAGAGCACGGAGGAGGATATATTCAGCCACTGATGCAGCACGGATTGAACGCGGATAGAAGGGGGAACCTGCGTGGCGCTGGATCAGGCGGCTTTGTCAAGAGCCACTGAAACGCGCAGCCCAAGCGGCTTCAGAATTTCCCGCAGGGTAGCCAGCGTGGGATTGCCCCGTTTCGAGAGAATCTTGTAGAGACTCGGCCGCTTGAGGCCCACACGCCCGGCCAATCCGCTCATGCCACCGCTGGCCTCGACCACATCTTTGAGCGCAATCAGGAAAGCGGCACTGTCGTTCCCGGCCAGGACTTGGGCCAGATACTCGGCGGCGTATTCAGGATCACGGAGCCGTCGAGTCAGATCATCTTTGTAATTTTTGAGCCGCATGTTTCGTAAATTGTTGCCACAGTTGTTGCGCCCGGCGGATGTCGCGCGCCTGGGTGCTTTTGTCGCCGCCGCCCAATAGAATCACCACCTGTTGGCCCTGCAACCCGTAATAAACCCGCAAGCCCGGACCCAGAGCGATGCGCAACTCAAACACCCCGCCGCCCACGGATTTGCAATCGCCGAAATTTCCGGCGCGCACCCGTGTGAGGCGGGCATCCACTGCCGCCTGCAATTTCCGGTCATAGAGGGCCTCGAACCACTCGTCAAACGGGGCGAGTCCATTCCGAAGCTCCAGCTTCTTGACGACCCTCTCCATCACCCGCCCAGTGTAATCCATAGATGACAATCTTGTCAACCCGATTTTCAGGGTTTGTTCAGCGTGGGGGCATCCACGCACCGCAGGCGCGAAATATTTCAGTCCAAACCCGCGCCAGCGGGCGCCGCCCTGGGAAATCGCCCCGCTTACGCTTGACTTCAGATTCGTCACCCGCAAGTCAACGGTTTAGACAACCGTTTTCGGCGGTCCGGCCATCCGAACGGCGACGGCGCTTTCACGAAAACGAAGGGGGACCGGGGCGGAACGATGGAGGCTGAACCGGGAATGAAGCACCACGAAGGCACGGAAAGCACGGAGGGGTGGAGAGATTTTAGACAGGATGAACAGGATGAACGGGTTGATCAGATTGTCAGATGATCCAGTGTTGGGAATCGGGGGAAAAGGACTCACGCAAAGGGCGCGAAGGACGCAAAAATTACCGCGGAGGCACGGAGAGCACGGAGAAAGAAGCCGGAACCGGAGTTTGGAATCGGTGGAATTTTTCGGTGGAATTTTTCTTGAAATGTTCGCGGGGCGGGATAAGAATGGTTGTGTTCGTTCTTTGAAAGGGCGGAAATGATTTCCGCCGAATCACGGCCAGATGTCAGGGAACCCGGTGTGAATCCGGGGCGGTTGCGCCACTGTAAGGGCTACAAATTCCAATGCCACCGGCAACGGGAAGGCGGAATGAGGATTGAAGCCCAAGCCAGGATACCGGTTTGGCCGTGCTCGTCCGCCCCGAAGGTTTCGGGGCGCTTCTCCGCAAAGAGAAGGATGAGGCCAGCCAATCGAACTGTTTTCGATTGAACCCGTGAATGCCTTCATTCTCCGTTTTGTGGAATGAAGGTTTTTTTGTTTCAACCCTCATTCCCCTGGTCTCTCAACCAAGAACCGTCCGCTCGTAAAAAGCGGACAAAATGAAAGGCCAGTCATGAAAGCAGTTTGTCTGCCGGCGCTTGCCGGCTTGGTTTTGTTTGCCGTCCACGCCCGGGGGGTGACGTTTACGGAAGATTTTGCAACCGATCCGCTCACGAACGGATGGGAAGAGTTCGGGGAGACGAACCTCTTCCAATGGAATTCGACGAACGAGGACCTCGATGTGACGTGGGATTCATCGGAAAGGAACAGTTATTTTTATCACGCGCTGGGCACGACGCTGACCCGCGCGGACGATTTCAGGGTGGAATTCGACATACGATTGAAGGACATCCAGTGGACAAATACGTTTGAACTGGCGGTCGGACTCTTCAATTTGGCCTATGCAACCAATGCGGGCTTCTCGCGTCCGCTGGGGTACACGCCCGACCTATTCGAATATGATTATTTTCCGGACAGCGGCGACGCCCAGAGCGATCCGAACGTGGAGGCGACGATGACCGACGACGTTCCGGGCATCACGGATTTCCCGGATTTTTATTTCGTTTACGACGACCTGCCCATGGAGACGGGAACGGTTTATCACGTGGAACTGGATCACGCGGCCGGGGAAGCGGGTTTGACGGGTGAAGTGTTCACCAATAGCGTCTTCACGAACAGCCCGCCTTACACGACCATGCCGATTGTTTATGCAGGTCCGATCTCCGATTTCCGGTTGGATACACTATCGGTGATGAGTTATTCGGACGCGGGGGACACCCAAGGCGATTCGATACTCGCGCATGGGACGGTGGATCATTTTGCGGTGCGGCTTCCGCCGCTGGTCCGCAATTTGACGGGACTGTCGAGCAACGGCGTCTGGCAGGCGGCTTTCGACACCTATACGAACGAGGCCTACACGCTGGAACGCTCGACCAACCTGGTTTTCTGGAGCGCGGCGGCCGGGCCGGTGAATGGCACTGGCGGGCGGATGACGCTGGACGACGAGGCGCCGGCGGCGGACCATGCCTTTTATCGCGTGCGGGCGGATCAACAATGAAGCGGAGGCGGGGGCGCGGGCAAACGCCCGCCCCGCGCGTTGTCCAAAGCGTTATGAAGAAAAAAATCATTTTTTGCTGGAGTGGCGGCAAGGATTCCGCGCTGGCGCTGAACCGGCTGCGCACGGATGATCGTTATGAAGTGGTGTCGCTGCTGACGACCTGCAACGAGCATTTCCAGCGCGTCTCCATGCACGGGGTGCGCCTGGAATTGCTCGACGCGCAGGCGCGCTCCATCGGCCTGCCGCTGGAAAAGGTGTTTGTGAGCCGGCGCGGTTCCAATGAGGAATATCAGGAAAAAATGGCCGCGACCCTCGCCGCGCATCGCGCCCGCGGAATCAGCGGCTGCGCATTCGGCGATATTTTTCTCGAAGACCTCAAACTGTGGCGCGAGGAAAACCTGGCGCGCATGGGAATGACGGGCGTTTTTCCCATCTGGAAGGAGGATACGCGGGAATTGATGCGCGAATTTTTCGCCCTGGGTTTTGGGACGGTGATCTGCTGCGCCAACGACGCCTACCTGGACGAGAGGGCCGCGGGCCGCCGCCTGGATCCGGAATTTCTGGCGTCGTTGCCCGAAACCGTGGATCCGTGCGGCGAAAACGGCGAATTTCACACGTTCGCCTTTGCCGGGCCGATCTTCAGCGAACCGGTAAAATTCGCGGTTGGGGAAAAGGTGCACCGGCCGGTCGAAGCGACGCATCCGGGCGATTCGACGGGCGGTTACGCGTGCCCGTCCAGTCCGCGCCGGACGAAGGGTTTTTGGTTCTGCGATTTGCTGCCGGCATGAACGTATTGTCTCCTTGCGTGGACGTTTGCAAGCTGGATGAGCGCGGGGTATGCACGGGCTGTTTGCGCACTGGCGCCGAAATCGCCCGCTGGCTGGAAATGACGGAATCTGAAAAAGGCGCGGTGATGGCCTCGCTGGCGAATCGCCGCCGGGCCAATACGGCGGATTGCGAGAATGCCGATGAATGAACCACGCATTGTTTCGTTTCTGCCCGCGGCGACCGAAATGGTGTTCGCCCTGGGCCTGGGCGACAACCTGGCAGGGGTTTCGCATGAATGCGATTTTCCGCCGGAAGCCAGGTCCCGTCCGGTTGTGGTTCGTCCGGCGCTTCGGTTCGAAAAGATGTCGCCGGGGGAAATTGACGCGGCCGTCTCCGGACGGCTCGCTGGCGGACAGAGCCTTTATGAAGTGGACGAATCGCTGTTGCGCCGGCTGGCGCCGGATCTGATCCTGACCCAGAACCTTTGCCAGGTTTGCGCGCCATCGGGGAACGAACTGGCGGTTGCGTTACAAAGGCTGGCCCACCGCCCGGCGATTGTATGGATGAGCCCTCATTCGCTGGAGGACATTTTCGGGAATATTCGGGATCTGGCGGGCGCGTCGGGACGGCGCGAGCAGGCGGCGGCATTGATCGCGGCTTGCCGGCGCCGTTTGGAAGCCATTGAAACAAAAACGAGGAACATCCCATCGCGGCCGCGGGTTTTCTGCATGGAATGGGCCGACCCGGTTTATTGCGCGGGCCATTGGGCGCCGGAGATGGTGGAATTGGCCGGCGGCGCGGACAAACTGGCGCGCAAGGGGAGGGATTCCGTTCGCGTGGCCTGGGATGAGGTTGTAAAATACGCGCCGGAAATTTTAATACTTTCGCCTTGCGGCTTTCACCTGGGGGAGGCGATGAAACAAGTTCCGCTTTTGAAGACGTTGCCGTTCTGGACCGAGTTGCCCGCGGTTCGCAACGGAAAAACGTTTTGCGTGGACGCAAATTCCCATCTTGCCCGGCCCGGTCCGCGCGTTGTGGAAGGAACGGAGCTTCTGGCCGGACTGATCCATCCGGAGGTTTTTGAGAGGTCCGGCCCCGCGGACGCCTTTCAACCTTTCTCATGAACGCTGAGACGTCAACGCGAATTAAAATCTGTCCGCAATGCGGCGCATCGTTCGCCTGCAAAATCAGCGGCTGCTGGTGCGAGGGCTTGCCGCCATTGCCGCCGGTCCAGGAACGCGATTGTCTTTGTCCAAAGTGTTTGAAAATCGAAATCGAAAATTTTCAATCCACATTCGGTGATTCAGCACCAGGGTTCACGCTCATTGAGCTATTGGTCGTGATAGCCATCCTTGGCATCCTCGGGGCCTTGCTGCTGCCGGCGCTGGCCCGGTGCAAATTGTCGGCGCAATGCGCGGTGTGCCAGGGCAATCTGCGCCAGTTGGACATCGCGACGCGGATTTACTGGGACGATAACGATGGAAAATCGTTTGCCTACGAAATCGGGCCATCGGGGACGGGCCTCCTCTATTGGTTTGGCTGGATTGACACCCATGAAGCCGAGGGCCACCGGTCTTTCGACCTTTCCAAAGGGGCGCTTTACGCGTATCTCAATGGCAGCGACACGCGGCTGTGCCCTTCGCCCGTCTGGGATTCGCCGCAGTTCAAGCGCAAAGGCACGAATGTGATTTTCAGCTACGGCTGCAATTCCATCGTCTTTGGCGGCCCGCATTACAAGCCTCTCAAAGCCAACGAGATTCGCCGCCCCGCCGATACCGCCCTGTTTGCCGACGCGGCCCAGGTGAATGATTTCGAGCGTCCGGCTTCCCCTTCCAATCCCATGTTTGAAGAATGGTATTACGTGGACCTGGAAACCAATTATTCGAGCGCGTTCAACCATCCGAACGGCCATTTCCGTCATTCGGGCCGCGCCAACGTGGGCTTCGGCGACGGGCACGTCGCCCCGGAAAAACCTGTTCCCGGCTCCGTGGACACGCGCCTGCCGCGGCTGGACATTGCCCAACTTCCCCCCCAAATCCTTTCAGGAGGGGATTAGCAGGATGGGGGAAGGGTATTCGGAATAGGAGTTTGGGATCGGGGAAAGGACCTCACGCAAAGGGCGCAAAGGCAGAGGGATTATTAAATTATCAGATTATCAGATTGCGGCGCGCGAGATGGACGCCCATTTCAGATGGACGCGGATGAAAAACAATGGCGAAACGATTCAGCCACGGATTTGGAGGAGGAAGGCGGTGTCACGGCCACCGCACTCCACGACGGCAAGCGGTTGCGCGAACCCCAGGCATTGTTTCACCACGGAGGCACGGAGGACATGGAGGGGCGGAGAGAGATTTTAGACAGGATGAACAGGATGAACAGATTGTCAGATTATCAGATTGCGGCGCGCGAGATGAACGCCCATTTCAAATGGACGCGGATAAAAAACAATGGCGAAACGATTCAGCCACGGATTTGGAGGGGGAAAGCGGTGTCACGGCCACCGCACTCCACGACGGCAAGCGGTTGCGCGAACCCCAGGCATTGTTTCACCACGGAGGCACGGAGAGAGATTTTAGACAGGATGAACAGGATGATCAGATTATCCGGTGTTGGGAATCGGGGGAAAAGGACTCACGCGAAGCGGTGAACAGCCGGCTTCGAACAGGCCCTTCCCGCAGCCGGTCGTTGCCGCCGCCAAGAGGACAGGCGGATGAAACGCTGATTGAACAGGGATGGAGAGATGGTTTAGATTGGATGGATGAAAGTTTGGCCAGGTTCAGGAATTCAAAGCGGGCAAGATTCTTCGCGGTATGGCCGCCCCGCCGCAGGCCGGCCCCGGCTGCCCGAATGGCTCCGAGTCACGCTGCCCACCACCGACCGCTTCGCGCGCACGCGGAACCTGCTTGATGAATTGAAGCTTCACACGGTGTGCGAGAGCGCCAGGTGCCCCAACCATTGGGAATGTTGGAGCAAGGGCACGGCCACGTTCATGATTGCCGGGGAGCGTTGCACCCGCGCGTGCGGTTTTTGCGCCGTGGCGACGGCCAGGCCCCTGCCCCTGGAGGCGGATGAGCCGGCGCGCGTGGCCGAGGCCACCCGCCGGATGAAATTACGCCACGTGGTCATCACCGCCGTCGCGCGGGACGACTTGAAAGACGGCGGCGCCGATCACTTCCGCCGCACCATCGAGAAGGTCCGCGAACTGAATCCGGGAATCGTTATTGAAGTCCTCGTGCCGGATTTCAACGCTTCGGACGCGGCCATCGAAACGGTTTTGACCGCCAATCCGCACGTGTTCAACCATAATCTGGAAACGGTGCGGCGTTTGACGCCCGGCGCGCGCCATCGCGCCACCTACGACCGGAGCCTGGAGGTTCTCAAAAAGGCCAAGGAGCGGAGCGGCGCTTCCATTTACACCAAATCAGGCTTGATGCTGGGCTTGGGGGAAACGGAGGGGGAATTATTGGAGGCCATGCGCGATTTGCGCGCGGTCCAGTGCGATATCCTGACCCTGGGCCAGTATCTCCAGCCGACAGCGGCCCATTTGCCGGTAACCGAATTCATCACGCCCGGGAAATTCGCGGAACACAAGGCGTCCGCCGAAGCAATGGGTTTCATCCACGTGGCCAGCGGGCCGATGGTGCGCAGTTCGTATCACGCCGAAGAGTTCAATCCGGAGCAGTCGGCGGCCGGCAGTCGGCAGCCGGTGGCCGGCGGTTCGCAGCCCGGTTACCGCGCAAAGGGGTTTCGATAGCGGAGCAAATAAAACAGGATGGCCACGCAGATAAAAAATATCCCAAATCCCGCGGCAATGATGACGCGCCGAAGCGTCCGCGCCCGTTCGGAAAGCCGCGTCGTCCGCCGCCTCTCGGCGTCCATGAATCCGGCGAATCGTCTTTCCAGGGCAGCGGCCACGGCATCTTCATCCTTGAGTTGCAGGGTCAGCCAGGGTCTGCCCGGCGCCTGCCAGGGAGCGGGCAGGCGCAAAAGCGCCGCGTCGCCCGCGGGCTGAAATCCATGCCGCCTCCAAAACGGCGCATCCTCCCGCGTCCACACGCGAAACGCGCCGTGATTGGCCGCGAGCACTTGCAAACGGTCCCAAAAGAGCAGGCGGGCGGCATCCGCCTGCCCAAAGTCCAGGTACCCTTCGCTGTGCAACAGGGCGTATTGTTGATGGAACGCGATTCCGACGGCCCCGACGACTGCTCCGCGCGCGTCTTCCACCACCTGACATTCCTTTAATCTTCTTTCGAGGTCGTCTGCAGGCAGCCGCATGGCGGCCCATAGCGCTCGCAACGCGGGCAGGTCGTCAACCGTGGCGCGCCGGATATGAAGAGCGGTCATGGCGCCAAATGTATGGTTCGAATTTGAAATGGAAAGGGGCAAAGATCGGGCGGAGTAATTCGTCCAACTAATTCAGCAGGACGAAAAAGGGCAAAGATTGGACAATTTATGGGAAGTCTTCCACCGGATTCCGCCCTAGGGTTTTAACGTGCAAGAAACGTCCATGGCCCGATGTCCATCCGTGGCGGACGCCGCGGAAGGCGGAAGGAAGGGATTGGTTTTCGAGGGGGAACGGCGCGGCGGGGAATGGCCGGCGCGGCGCAAGTTGGGGGATGGAACGGCCGGAAATTTTCACCCATAATCAAGAAAATGTTGAACTTAAAGCGTCCAGATGCCGCGAATGGGGCGAATGGCGAGCCGCTTCCGCGAAAGGGGGTGCAATGGCTGCGCAGTCCCGGTTTCAATAAAGGCACGGCATTCACGGAGGCGGAACGGGAGGCGCTGGGGCTGCGCGGTCTCCTGCCGCCTCGTGTGCTGACGATTGAGGAACAGGCACGGCGTGTGATGATTAACTTCCACAACAAGCCGAACGATTTGGAGCGTTACATCCAAATGATCAGCCTTCAGGGCCGTAACGAGCGGCTTTTTTACCGCGTTGTGATGGATAACCTGGAAGAATTGATGCCCATCATTTACACGCCCACCGTCGGGCGGGCCTGCCAGGAATACGCGCAGATATTCCGGCAATCGCGGGGCTTTTTCATTTCGAGCGACGACCGCGGCCGGGTGGCGCGCATCCTGAAGAACTGGCCGCCGCGTGATATCAAAGTGATTGTGGTCACGGACGGTGAACGGATACTGGGCCTCGGGGATCTTGGCGCGTGCGGCATGGGTATTCCGGTGGGCAAATTATCGCTTTATACGGCGTGCGGAGGGATTCACCCCGAACAATGCCTGCCGGTAATGATTGACGCCGGGACCGAAAACGAGGGCTTGCTGGCTGACCCGCTCTACATTGGATTGCGCCAAAGACGCCTGCGCGGCGAAGCGTATGACGCGCTGGTGGAAGAATTCATGGGGGCGGTTGAAAAACTTTTCCCCGGCGCCCTGGTGCAATTTGAAGATTTTGGAAATCAAAACGCCTTTCGCCTGCTCGAACGCTATCGTGACCGCGCCTGCGCCTTTAACGACGATATACAGGGGACGGGCGCGGTGGCGCTGGCCGGCGTATTGTCGGCCCTGCGCGCGAGCGGGGGTAAATTGCGCGAGCAGCGGTTTTTGTTTCTGGGGGCGGGTGAAGCGGGCATGGGCACCGCCGACAACATCGTGGCCTGCCTGGTGGCGGAGGGCCTTTCGGAATCGGAAGCGCGGCGACATTGCTGGTTTATGGATTCGAAGGGACTGATCGTCCGGGGCCGCGACCACGTTTTGGGGCACAAGATTCGGTACGGGCACGATGGTCCGGGATGTTCCGATCTCCTGGCGGCTGTGAACGCGTTGAAGCCGACCGCGCTCATCGGAGTCTCCGGCCAGTCCAAGGCATTTACGCGCGCGGTGGTGACCGCCATGGCCGCGCTAAACGAACGGCCCATCATTTTCGCATTATCCAATCCCACGTCAAAAGCCGAATGCACGGCGGAAGAAGCGTACACCTGGACCGCCGGGCGGGCGATATTCGCGAGCGGCAGCCCCTTTGCGCCGGTGAAAATGGGCGATCGCACGCTGACGCCCGGCCAGGGCAACAACGCTTACATCTTTCCGGGGGTGGGATTGGGGGTTGTCAGCACCGGGGCCCGCCGGGTGACCGACGCGATGTTCATTCGCGCCGCGCGCACGCTGGCGGAGCTTGTCAATGACAACGAACGCGCCGAGGGCCGCATCTATCCCTCCCTCAAACGCATCCAGGAAGTCTCCCACAGCATCGCGGTGGCGGTGGCGGAGGAGGCATACAGTGCGAATCTGGCATCGGTTGCGCGCCCGGCGGACCTTCCGGCATTCATTCGTTCACAAATGTTCAAACCTGAATATCCCCAGTATCCGGCCAGGCGGCCGCGCCCGAAAAAGCCGGCGGAATTTTCCATTTGAAGCTGACGGCGACGCGCTTGCGCCTGGTTCGCCGGAGGCGGGACGGAGTGGGGCACCCATTGTGAAGAAATTTGTCGCACGCTTTTTTCGCAATTTGCGCGAATGGTCTTGCCTCGAACGCGAAATCGCGCAAACTATATGGGGGTTTGGAGAGGTGGCCGAGTGGCTGAAGGCGCTGGTTTGCTAAACCGGTTTACGGTCAAAAGCCGTAACGAGGGTTCGAATCCCTCCCTCTCCGCCAGCAAATGGCCAAGGCGAGGCGGGGGCGAATTTGGGGCGAATTGCGGCGCTTCACGAAAAAATTCATCGCTTGCCGCTGGCCGCCACCAATGCGGCTAAAAGTCCGTCCGTGGTGTGTTCGAGAGCTTCAACGTCCGGCTCGATCTTCAATGCGCGCGCGGATTTGCTGGTTTCAGGGCCGATCGTGGCAATTTTCATCCGGGGAAATTTTTGGCGCAGCTTCGGCAGGTCAAACCGGCGATGAAAAAATTCGACCGTCGAGGCGCTGGTGAACGTCAGCCAATCGGCGCCATGGGCCAGGAAATGGTCCACCACGCCGTCAGCCGCGCGCGTTTCGGCAAGGGTTTGGTAAAGGCCGACATCATCCACAATCGCCCCAAATTCTTCGAGTGCGCGCGGCAATTCCGGGTTGGCAACCTCGGCGCGGAGCAGGCACACCTTGGAATTTTCAATGCTCTGGTGAGCGGCCATGGCGCCGGCTATTTTACGCCCGACAAACTCGCCGGGCATGACGTCCACTTGCAGGTGAAATGTTTGCAGGCAGGCGGCGGTGGCGGGGCCTACCGCGGCAATTTTTGCGCCTCCCAGGTCGCGCAAATCGTGAAAATGTTTGAAAAATAAATCGAAGAAAACCGTGACGCCGCGGGCGCTGGTGAAAACCAGCCAGTCATAAGAGTTGAGGGACAGCAGGGCGTCCACAATGTCCTGCCGTCTCGATGGCCCGGCGATTTTGATGGCCGGAATTTCCAACACGTCCGCGCCGAGTTCGGAAAGCTTGTCGGAAAAGGAGGGGGCGGAAATGGAGGCCGGAGGGGCGGCCTCCTGGGCGCGAGTAACGACAATTCGTTTTCCACACAAGGGGCGGCGCCCGAACCAATTCAATTTTTCGCTCAACGCGACCACCTCACCGACAATCGAGATGGCTGGAGGGCGGATGCCGCGTTCCATGGCCAGTTTCGCAATGGTGGCGAGCGTTCCCGATACGGTCCGCTGGCCCGGCAAGGTGCCGGACTGAATGACGGCAACCGGCGTTTCCGGGGGCATTCCCGAAGCGACCAGCGCGCGGGTCCAATCCTCCAGATTCCCCGTGCCCATGAGAACGACTTTTGTGCCCGGAATTTTTGCGATTTGCGCGTAGCGCAACGCGACCTTTGCGCCAGCCGAGTCACTATGCCCGGTAAAAACGGTGAAGCTGGAGGAGTAATCGCGATGCGTCAGCGGAATGCCCGCGTAGTTGAGCGCGGCGGTTACGGAGGAGACGCCCGGCACCACTTCAAAATCAATTTTGGCAAGCGCCAGCGCCTCAGCCTCTTCGGCGCCGCGGCCAAAAACATACGGGTCCCCGCCTTTGAGCCGAACCACCGTCTTACCCTCGCGCGCGCGGGCGACGAGCAGTTCAAGAATCCGTTCCTGGGTGAACTCGCGGCGATTTCCACGGCGAACAAGCTCGGCTCCCGGTGGCGCCAGCCTGAGCAATGATGGATTGACCAGCCGGTCGTAAACGACAACTTCGGCCCGCTGCAGCAGTTGAAGACCGCGGACGGTCAAAAGCCCCGGATCGCCGGGACCGGCGCCGACGAGGAACACCTTGCCTTTGGATTTCACAGGCACAATTTATCGAAGCGAATGGGCAATGGAAGTTGAACTTGGTGGTGTCCAGAAATGTGACAGGATGGAAAAACTGGACAATGAACGAAAAAATTGTCCTGCTACAAGTCATTGATGCGGAAGTTTCTTCGCCGGGCTTTGACATTGGCACTGGCAATGCTAAAGTGGGTTGGCGCGGAAGCAGCAGGCAATTAGTGAACAAAATTGTCATCATATAAACCCGCCTGTTGTTTGTTCACGCCGCGCAAAAAAACAACCGCATGAAAACAAACAAAAAGACCCGAAAGGGCGGCTTCACGCTGGTGGAGATCATGATTGTCGTGGCCATTATCGGCCTCTTGGCGGCAATTGCGATCCCCAACTTCATTCGTGCCCGCGCCAAGGCCCAGCAGAATGCCTGTATCAACAATCTGCGCCAGATTGACGGCGCGATTGACGAATGGGCGCTGGAAAATGGACAGTCAACCGGAGACCCGGTCGCAAGCGTTGCCACCGTCAGCAATTACATCAAGCTGAACGCGAGCGGTGACGTTCCGTCGTGCCCGGCCGGCGGGAGCTACACCGTAAATGCCGTTGGTTCGACGCCGCAGGTCAGTTGCTCGTTAAGCACCCTGACTGGATTCGAACACGTACTGCCGTAAAAACAAACGACATTGTTTAAACACAAAGGCCCAAGGCGATTGCCTTGGGCTTTTTTGCATTGACACGTTTCCGGGTTTTGAATTAATTAGACGACACCCTGTCAAAGTTGAAATACAGGCATGAAAGGGATTCTCAAAACAGACAAGCTGCGCGTCGAATACAAGGGGCGGGATTTTCGACAAGGCCCGAAAGTCGCGTTGCAGGGACTGGATTTGGAAGTGAATTCGGGCGAGGTGTTCGGTTTTTTGGGACCCAATGGCGCGGGCAAGACGACGACCATCAACGTGCTGCTCGGATTTCTCCCGCCGACGAAGGGCGCGGCGTCTCTTTTCGGCATAGACGTGCGCCAGCCCATTGCGCGCCGCCGGATCGGCTACCTGCCGGAAATGACTTATTATTACAAATTTCTGACGGCCGATGAATTGCTCCGCTTTTATTCAAAAATCTTCGGATTATCCGGCGCTGAAATGGACAGGCGGATTGACGCGGTGCTGAACCTGGTGGAATTGCAGGAGGCGCGCAAACGCCTCATCAAGACGTATTCGAAGGGAATGCAGCAACGGGTTGGCCTGGCCCAGGCGCTCATCAACAACCCGGATTTGTTGATCCTGGACGAGCCTACCAGCGGCCTGGACCCGGTCGGGCGCATGAAAGTGCGCGCGATCATCCAGCGGCTCAAAAACGAGGGGAAGACGGTATTTTTCGCGTCGCATGAACTGGGGGAAGTGGAAACGGTTTGCGACCGGGTGGCGATCATCGCCGGCGGGGAATTGAAGGCGATGGGAAAGGTCAGCGACGTAGTAGCCCAACACGGCACGAACCTGGAAGCCGCTTTTCTCGACATTATCGGTTATCAACCTCAACCCATATGAGAACGATTTGCGCATTGGCCGGGGTGGTCATCAAGGAGTTGTACCGCCGCAAGGATTTTTACGTTTTGTTCGTCATCACCATTATCATCTGCCTGGTAATGGGGTCCATGAACGTCTTTAACGACAACGAAATTGTCCGTTATATCAAGGACATTGCCCTTTTGTTGATTTGGATTTCATCGCTGGTCATTGCCATCACGGCGACCGCCCGCCAAATCCCGGCGGAAAAGGAGAACCGGACACTGTTGCCCTTGCTGGCGAAGCCTTTGACGCGGACACAATTGATTCTGGGAAAATTTTTTGGCTGCTGGGCGGTATGCGGGCTGATGCTGGTTTGTTTCTATTTGTTTTTTGGACTGCTGTCAGCGACGCGCGAACATCAATGGCCGCTCTTGCACTATCTCCAGGCGGCATCTCTGCATTGGGTGATGCTGGGGGTGGTTATTTCGTTTACATTGCTTGGTTCGCTGGTTTTTGCCGCGCCCTCCTCGACCTCAACCATTTGTTTTGTGGTGGCGGCAGGCATCCTCCTGGTGGGCCGGTATTTGGACCGTATCGCGCTGTCCCTTTCCGAGCCGTGGCGATCAATCGTGTATGCAATTTATTACGCGATGCCGCACCTGGAATTTTTCGACATGCGCAACCTTATCATCCACGACTGGCCGCTGGTGGAATGGAAATACATTGGATTGGCCGTGCTTTATGGTTTTGCCTACATCGTGGTTTTCCTTGCCGCCGCGTGCCTGGCTTTTCGACGCAAGCCCGTAAATTAACCGTGACAGCCGCGCGAACATATTTTCTGGCCCTGGCGGCATTTTTCATTCTCGCGTTCGGGCTGGCTGCCGATCTTGGCCCGCGGTTGCAGGCCATTGAGAGCGCGCATCCCCGCTATGACAATTTTTATGGAATCTTGCTGGGAGACAGCCGCGACCTGTTTGCAAACCAATTTTTTGTGGAGGCGGACGTCTATTATCACAGCGGTTATTATCCGACGATTTTCGACCAGACCAAGGCGTTCGAGACGCCGCACATCGCCGCTGACACCGGGGACGTGGCCAGCCATAATCAAGGCGAGGAAACCACATTCATGGGACCGCCGCGGGACTGGATAGACGCGTTCGGCCGGCATTTTGTTCCAGATCGCCATACGCACCTCGACGAGGGCGGGCCGACCGACGATTTGAGCAAGAGCCATGAAGTGGCTGAAATCCTGCCCTGGCTGAAAATTGCCGCCGAGTTGGACCCGGAAAACATCCAAACTTACGTTGTGACAGCGTTCTGGCTGCGGACCCGCCTCAATCAGCCAGGCGAGGCACTGGAGGTTCTCCGGTCAGGCTTGCGGAACAACCCCGGCAATCCCGAACTGCTTTTCGAATTGGGCCGGGTTTATTTTGAAAACTATCACAACATTCCACGCGCGAGGGAAATATGGGAGGCGGGGGTGCGAATGTTGAAGCAGCAGGTCGCCGCCGAGCCGGCGGGGGCGCGCAACGATTTCGACAACCGATTTCTGCTTGATCAATTGGAATCGAATCTGGGTCAACTGGAGGAACAGGCCGGAAATTTCAATGCCGCGATTGCCCATTGGCGTCTCGCAAAGACCGTTTCGCCCAGCCCCGCCGCCATTCAAAAACATATTGATGAACTGACGCAGAAACCATGGATACCGCCCGGCTCGCCCTTTCCGCGGTAATTTAACGTTTCTCCCGCCGCATTTTCTGCTTTAATGCCGGAAAATGAAAAGCCGACAGGCCGTTGTTTTGCGGCGGACCAACGAGACGAAAATTTCCGCAAGCCTCAATTTGGACGGCAATGGCCGCTCTTCGGTCAAAACCGGCATCCCGTTTTTTGATCACATGCTTGCGCTGTTCGCCAAACACGCGGTGATGGATTTGAGGCTGAATTGCAAGGGGGACCTTGAAGTGGACGCGCACCACACGGTTGAGGATTGCGGGATCGCTCTCGGCCAGGCGTTTGCCGGCGCGCTTGGCGACAAACGGGGCATCCGCCGTTACGGCGCCGGCTTCCACCCCAAGAACCCGTTTACCGGCGAAGCCTATGTGCCGATGGACGAATGCCTGGCCCGTTGCGTCATTGACTTTGGCGGGCGTCCGCATTTTGTCTGGCGGGGCCTGGACCAATTCCAGCAAAAAAAAATCCCGGATGGCGACAGGGGGCAGGACGCCTCCAGCGCGTTCCGTTTTGGGTTGGCGCGGGAATTTTTTCAGGCCTTTGCCAACGAGGCGCGTTGCAATTTGCACGTGGAGCTGCTTTATGGCAATGAACCGCATCACATTGTTGAGTCGCTCTTCAAAGCGTTCGCCCGCGCGACGGATGCCGCCAGCCGGCGGGACCCGCGTCTCGGCGGCCGGCTGCCGACTACAAAGGGAAAGATTTGACAGTTCCCAATCCGCGAACTGCCGGCGCCGCCGCGCGCCAACCGGCGCTTATCCAGGCGGCCAATGGCGGGGGACTGTCTTTTCATCTGGATTGCGCCATGTAGTTGAATAAAATCGCACCGTTCCCCGTCCAATCCATGTTAGGAAAAGGTTATTCCACGGCTGATGATGCAACGCTTGCAAGGGCGGCCCGGGACGGGGACACGGAGGCCTTTGAAGAATTGGTGGCCCGGCATCGGGATCAAGTCCATGCCCGCGCCATCAGCATAATGCGGAATGAAGATGAGGCAATTGATCTTTCACAAGAAGCATGGATCAAGGGTTGGCAACGGCTGGGCCAGTTTCAGTTTGAATCGGCCTTTGGCACATGGATGACGCGCATTGTGATCAACCTTTGCCTGGATCGGCTGCGTCAGCAAAAGCGGCTGCGGACCGAATCCATTGAACTGCTCGATGCCGTGCCGGGCGAACAAAGTTTGCCGCCCGTAACCATAAATCCCACGGAGCGTCTGGAACTGTCAGAACTGCGGCAAAGGATTGACGCCGCGCTTGGGCGGCTGTCCGACGCTCACCGGACGGTGCTCGTATTGCATGAATTTGAGGCTTTGGGATACAAGGAAATTGCCCGGATCATGGGGTGTTCGACCGGGACGGTGATGTCGCGGCTCTTTTATGCGCGACGAAGAATGGCGGCACTGCTTGCCGATGTGAAAAAGGATGAGGAGATTTAGGCAGTTTGGGTTGAATTTGATAACATTTGGCCGGGAGGAGCGGATTTTGGCATGACGAATGAACAACAACTGGATGTGCAGGCGTTGCTGGACGGGGAACTGAGTGTCCGCAAGGCGCGGCGCGTGGCCGAAATGACGCTACGAGACCCGGACGCTGCATCGTTGCATGCGGGGCTCAAGAGCATCCGGGAAACGCTTGTGCAGGGTGCGCCGCGCCCGATTCTGGCCCAAAGCCGGGAGTTTTACTGGTCCGGCATCAGGCGGGGGATTCAAGAGCTTGAACGGCAAGGTGAGCCTCGATCGGCCGTGGCGTTGGGTTGGCGGCGCGCGCTGTGGCCCATTGCAGCAATGGCGGTCTGTTTTCTGGTTGTGTGGCTGCGAAATCCCGCTGAAAATGGCGGGGCGGCGGACGCGAGCGCCGATACGCTCATGGTTGAAACGACGCAGTCTGGTTGTGACGCGGCAACGTATCAGGACCAGGCGGACGGGGCGACATTGGTCTGGTTTTCGACGGACCAAGAAGCGCCTCCAACAAGGGAATTTTAATTATGACAAAATGGTTTTCCGCGGGGCGGCTGGCATGCATGGCGCTGGCCGCGTTTTGGCTTACGGGGGCCACGGCACATGCGGCCAAGGGGGGCTTGCGATTGGAGGTGCAACTTGTTTTGGGCGTCAATCAGCCTGAACAGGGCCATTCGCATCTCCGGTCGGTGGCCAGGGATATTGAAAAAAAATTGAAGCATCTCCCGCTCAAATGGAAATACTATTACGTCGTGAGCGGAAAGAAGATTTCGATCGGCGGCGGGCGGACGCGTGACGTGGATTTAAGCCAAAATTGCCGGGTTTCGATAAAGAACCTCGGCGCCTGGCAGGTGGAAGTGACATTGACATCGGGCGGCGTGACCGTGGGCCGGATTACCGAATCCTTGCACCATGGCCATCTCCTGGTGGCCGGGGCCGGGGCCGAAAATTCGTTTGTGGTATTGTGGTCGCATTGAAAATTCCCTGAAAAAGTTCGCGCATCGGGGCCATGAACCGGGAAGCCGTTGCGCCAACGCGCCACTCACATAAAATTTGTGGCTGGGAACATTGCCGCGGCTGGTCTTCGACCCAGCCGCGCTCCGATCTTGCGGCGCTTGCCGCCGTCCTATGATGAAGTAGCATGGGCGCGTGGCCGATCTGCTTCAACGCATCGAACAAAACATCCGAAACCGCCGGCTCCTGAAACCAGGGCAGAAGCTGCTGGCCGCTGTTTCCGGCGGATTGGATTCCATGGCCCTGCTGCATGCCCTTGCCGCCTTGTCCAGAAATCATTCCTGGAAAATTGTCGTGGCACACTTGAACCATCGCCTGCGCGGACGCGCTGCCGATGCCGATGAACAACTGGTGCGCAAAACAGCACGGGCGTTGGACCTCCCGTTTGTCGCCAGGCGCGCCAACGTGAAAAAATTTGCCCGGCAATCGCGCCTGTCCATCGAAACCGCCGCGCGCCAATTGCGCCATGAATTTCTCGCCCGGACCGCACAGGAGCGGAAGATCGCGACCATCGCCCTGGCCCACCATGCGGATGACCAGGTGGAATTGTTTTTCCTGCGCCTGTTGCGCGGCGCGGGTGGACGCGGGCTGGCTGGCATGAACTGGCGCTCGCCATCGCCCGCCGATCCTTCCATTCCTGTCGTTCGCCCGCTGCTGGATTTGCCAAAATCAGAATTGGAACAGTTTGCCGATGAAAATAAAATCCGCTTTCGGCACGACGCCACCAATTTCAGCGACGAGCATCTCCGCAACCGCGTTCGCAACGAGTTGCTGCCGTTGCTCAAAAAAAATTATCAACCCGCCACGGCCCGGACGGTCCTGCGCGCGATGGAAGTGGTCGGCGCGGAATCGGAATTTGCCGGGGAGGCCGCCCGGCGCTGGCTCCGGGCCAGACGGGCCGCGAGTCCGGCGCACGAGCCGTTTGAAAAACTGCCGCCAGCCATCCAACGGCGCGTTTTGGAGATCGAGCTGGCCGCCGCCGGCGTCGGCCCGGATTTTGATCTCATTGAATCGCTCCGCGGGGCGGCGGGCGTTTTCACGAGCATCAGCAGACAGTTTTCCGTGGCGCGAACGGCGGACGGCCGCGTGCTGTTGCGGGAAGAAGAGGAGTCGCTGTTCGATGATTCCGCGCTTCGCGCCGCCGTGGACGCGGCGGGCCAGGCGGCGTTTGGCGGCGTTCGATTCAAATGGCGCATCTCCGCCCCACCGAAACACCCGCCGTCGCGCGGAAAGAGGGGATGCGAATTATTTGATCGTGAAAAGATCGGACGGAGCATTGTGCTGCGGCATTGGCGGGCTGGCGACCGCTTTCGGCCCATCGGCATGAGATCGGCCGTCAAGTTGCAGGACCTCCTGACCAACGCAAAAATCCCACGCCCGCAAAGACGGCGGCTGGCCGTGGCTGCGGCTGAAAACGGCGTTCTTTTCTGGGTGGAAGGTTTGCGGATTGCGGAGGAATTCAAAGTGACGCCGCGGACAAAGAGATGCCTGGCGTGGAGCTGGCGCAGGGCGGAACAGTAGCCGCGAGCAACAAATCTTGCCCCCGTGACGCGCCGCCGAATACCCTGCGCGCAATGCGGCTGCTTGATCGGTATTTGTTCCGCGAATTGCTTGCGCCCCTGGCCTACAGCCTCGGCGGTTTTCTCATTTTCTGGATTTCCTACAACCTTTTCACGCAATTGGACGAATTGCAGGCGGCCAAACTCCATTTTTGGGACGTGGTGGAATTGTGCGTGGCGTGGACGCCGGGTTTTCTGGTCACCGCCCTGCCCATCGCCTTGCTCCTCGCGCTTCTTTACACGCTCACTCATCTGGCCCGCCACAACGAAATCACCGCCATGCGCGCCACCGGCATCAGTCTGTGGCGCATTTCCGTGCCTTATTTTTTCATGGGATTCGTCGCGAGCCTCGCCCTGTTCGCATTGAATGAATTCTCCGCGCCACGCAGCGACGACTGGGCCACCGCAATCCTGGGCCGCTACATCCACAAGGCACCAGTGGCAGCCCAAAAAGAGCCGCGGTTTCAAAATGACCGATCCCATCGCATCTGGGGCTTTACCCGCTTTGATTACCGCACGGGCGAATTGTTCCAGCCGCAGGTCAACTGGATTTCGCCCGCCGGCCTGGGCCGCGAATTGAACGCCGGCCGCGCCGTCTTTACAAACGGCGCGTGGGTGTTTTTCGATGCCACCGAAGACGCCCAGGCCGCGCCCGGCGGCCAATTCAAGCCATTGCTCCAGACGAACGCGCTGTCCGTGCCCGAATTCACCGAAACACCCCGCGAAATTCATATTCAAATGAAAATCAATGAATACGAACGCTTGGGCATCCGAAAAAAACTCGTTCCACTGGCCGACATTCTGGATTATTTCCGCATTCTGCCTGATGCGCGCGCCCAATGGCTGCGCACCGAACTGCAACAACATCTGGCCGCGCCCTGGACGTGTCTGGTGGTGGTGCTCATTGCGATTCCCTTCGGCGCGCCCTCCGGTCGCCGCAATCTTTTTTTCGGCGTTGCCGGAAGCATCTTCATCTGTTTCCTGTATATTGTCGTGCAACAGGTCAGCATTGCGATGGGGTCGGGCGGCCATTGGCCCGGCTGGCTGGCGGCATGGTTGCCAAATTTCGTTTTTGGCGCCGCGGGCCTCTTCCTCACGGCGCGCGTGCGATGAATGATGAACCTTTAAAAGTGCTTCTGGAACGACTGCGCCTGCTCTATCAGGTCAGCAACGTCATTCATTCCACGCTGGACCCACAGGAAGCCCTGCAACTCATCGTCCGCGAAGCCGTCCGGCTTATGCACGCTTCCAGCGGCTCCGTCATCCTCATCAATCCCAATACCGGTCTTCTGGAAATTTCGGCCTCGGAACGCCTCCCGGCGGCCGGTACAAAGCTTAAATTGCGGGTGGGCGAAGGCATCACGGGCTGGGTCGCGCGTTCGGGGAAACCGGCGCGCGTGGGCGACGTCCGCCAGGATCGCCGTTATGTCGCGGCGCGGCGCGGCGTCAAATCCGAGTTGGCGGTGCCGCTGGAGGTCAATGGCGAAGTTCGCGGCGTCTTGAATGTGGATTCCGACCGCCGCGACGCTTTCAGCGTCCAGGACCAGGAAGTGCTCCAGGAGCTGGCGCGCCAGGCCGCCAAGGTGATTCAAAACACCTGGCTATACGAGCAGTTGCGGTTGAAGGCCCGGCTCTTTGAATCGCTGGCCGCCGTCAGCCGGGCCATCAATTCCACTCTCAATCTGGATGAAGCCCTGCGCGCCATCACCCGCGAGGCGTGCGAACTCATGCACGCGCGCACCTGCTCCATTATGATGCTTGACGAGCGCCGCGAATGGCTCGCCCTGCGCGCGAGCCACGGCGCCGGCGAGGCCTATACGAAAAAGCCGCGCCTGAGCGTTGAAGACAGCGTCCTGGGGGTCGTCGTGCGGCGCAAGAAACCGCTCCAACTGGAAAATGTCCAGACCTCCACCCGTTATCAAAACGTCGAGTTGGCGCGGCGGGAAGGACTGGTTTCACTGCTCAGCGTGCCGCTCCTTTTCTCCGGCCAGGCCATTGGCACACTGAACGTTTATACCGGACGGCCCTACCATTTTTCCAACGAGGAAATCCACATCCTGATCGCCCTGGCCGAATTGTCCGCCATCGCCATCGAAAAAGCGCGGCTTTACGAGCGCGTGGTGGACGTGGAGGAACAGTTGCGGCAGAACGAAAAATTATCCGCCCTGGGCCTCCTGGCCGCCGAAGTCGCCCACGAAATCCGCAACCCGCTCACGGTCATGAAACTGCTCTATCATTCGCTCAATTTGCAGTTTCCCCCGGGCGATCCGCGCGCCAAGGACGCCCGCCTCATTGACGCCAAAATCGGGCATCTCAACAAAATCGTCGAACAAATCCTTGCCTTTGCCCGCACCACCGAGCCGCGCATGGCGCCGGTCAATATCAACGAACTCATTGATGAATTGGGCCTGCTCGTCCGGCACAAGCTCGCCAATCAAAATGTCAGGCGCCTCGCCCAATTGCAGGCGGATTTGCCCCTGGTCATGGGCGACGCCCAGCAACTCGAACAGGTCTTTTTGAACCTCCTCCTCAACGCCGCCGAAGCCATGCCCGACGGCGGAACGCTGACCGTCCGCACCCGCGCCGTTCGTGTGCCAGCCACTGCGGAAATACCGAACCACGTCTCGGTGGAGTTCAGGGACACCGGCAAGGGCATGAGCAAGGAACTGCGCCGCCAGGCTTTTACAACCATGCTGGCCACCACCAAATCCAAGGGCGCCGGGCTGGGGTTGGCGATTGTCGGCCGGATCATCGAAACCCACCACGGCGGCATCCGCATTCTCTCGCGCAACGGGCGGGGAACGACGGTTCGGATTCTGCTGCCGTTACGCTGACTCCAGAACGTGAAAAGCAAAACACAGAGCGCGGATTCCATGCGCCATTTATTGGCCTGGCAAGGCCAAAAGCCGTAAAATTTTTGCCAATTTTTGGCTTGAACTCCTTATGAAAAAGGCGTTGGGTTGAGACATCGCACAAGTTCGGATGCGGCCATTTTCGGTAAACCAAAAAATAGTATGGCTGAATTCAAGTTTTCCTGCCCGTCTTGCAGCCAGCACATTCAATGCGACATAGGTTATGCCGGCGCCAAAATCGTGTGCCCTGCGTGCCAGCAGACGCTTATTGTTCCTCAGCCGCCACTCACTGCCGCCCCGCCGCTTTCCCGACCGCCGCCAATTCCACCGGTTCCCGGCGTCGGAGCAGGAATGCCGCCAACGGCCATTTTGCCGACTCGCGCGGCTGCTTCGGCTAAATCCAGAAAGTCAGGACCTTTGGTCATGGTTGCGACGGCGGTTGTTGTTGTGGCGACGCTGGCCGTTGGCGGATGGTTTGGCTACTCAAAAATCAAAGGGAACCAAAGACCCGCCGGAAATCCGGCCGCCTACGTTCCCAAACCAACGGCCATGGCTGCAACAGCGGCCGGTGATATTCTGACCAATGTGCTCGATGCCTACGCCAACTTGAAGAGCCTGACGGTCAATGCGTCCGCAATCATGGTCATGGATATGTCCAAGGTTACGCTGGCCGATGTAAATCCGGGCGCGGCCGGGAAATTTGGAGGGCGACAAGCCGACCTGCCCAAGGGCATGACGAATACGGCGGATGTTTCCATCAAACTGATGCGCCCCGATTTATACCGCATTGAATCCAAAAACATCATGCAAATGAGCGTGCGCGGGAGGACGACGATGGCGACGAACACCACTGCGGCGTGGTCATCGGGCGCGACCAATTACGTGTTGATGCAGGCGGCTGCCGGCAGGGGCCGCCGTTTCAACCAATACTACACCGTTCCTGACAAAAAAATGGCCTATGCGATGGGCGGAAGCCAGGGGGTTTTGATTCCTTCACTTTTCTTTAATGACCAGGGAAATGTGTCCGAATTCATGTCCAACCTGGGCCAGACGGAAGATGAAGCGGTGGATGGACAGGATTGTTACACTTTGACTGGCAGCGTGATGGGACAAAAATTGAAACTGTGGGTCAGCAAAACGAGTTTTCTGATTTTGCGTTCGGAGATCACGCTGGGGGGCGAAGTGAACACGGCCCAACTTCAGAAGGCAATGAGGGAAAATACGAACGCCGTTCCGGGCATGTCCAAGGCGCAAATGAACCGAATGATGCGGCGACAGGCCTCCATCATGCCGAAGATTTCGGGGACCATGACCGATACCTACGATTACGTTGACACCAACCAGGCGTTCAGCGCTGATGATTTCAATTATTCGGTCCCGCCCGGCGTGCGATTGACGGCGTTCGCCATGCCGCCCGGCATGATGCGGTAGAAGATGGAAGGTGGAAGCTGGCGGCTGGCCATGCGGAATTTTTGTCGCTTCATTTTCCTCGGGATTTTTGCGAGTATCAGGCATGGGACGCCAATGGCTTCATGCAAAACGGCTCGTCGCCGGCCTTAAAAAGGGCCGCGCCACGAGCAAATTAGTGCGGGAAATTTCCGTGGCCGCCAAAATGGGCGGCGCCGACCCCGAAATGAACGCGCGGCTGGCGACGGCCGTTGAAAAGGCGAGGAAGGAAAGCGTTTCCCGCGATGTCATCGAGAGGGCCATCAAGAAAGGGGCGGGCGTCGGCGGCGAAAAGCTGGTCATGGAGCACGTGGTCTTTGAAGGCTACGCGCCGCACAAAGTACCGGTCATTGTTGAGGTCTATACGGACAACGTCAATCGCACCGCGCCGGAAATCCGCGTGCTTTTCAAGAAAGGCCAGTTGGGGCAATCCGGGTCGAATAAATTTCTCTTCGACCACGTGGGAATCGTGGAGGCGCATCATCCCAGTTCGGGCGCGGATCGTGAGGCTGCCGCCATTGAGGCCGGCGCCAATGAAGTGGAACCGCTGGCCGGCGATCAAAATGACGACATTCCCGAAGGCACCGCCGGCGCCCGATTCATCTGCGACCGCGCCGCCGTCCATGCCGTTACCAAATGGCTTTCGGAAAACGGCTGGACGGTTGTGACCAGCGAACTCGGTTATGTGCCAAAACAATTTCCCGAACTGACGGAAGTTCAGCGGGCCGAAGTGGGCGAATTCCTGCAAGCCCTCGACGACCACGACGACGTACACCGCGTTTGGGCCGCGGTGAAATAGCCCTGGACGATGGTTCAATTCAATGAATTGGTGATTTTCAGGGTTTGTCCGTCAACGTCCAGCGTGACGGAATTGGTGCCAAAACCGTCAAATCGCACCATGCCGGTCCCGGTCGGAGTCCGCATCGTCATTTGTTCGCCCATCGCGAGCGTATAGGTTTCGGCGCCTGTATCCAGGACCAACAATGAGTTGGACCCGTTCGAGATCAGGCTTTTCACGGAAAAATTTTTGACGATGAGTGCGCCCGGTTTTGGGGGCAGCGCGTTGGTTGCGGCTTTTGGCGGCCTGGCGTCGGAGGGAACCGCCGCGGCAACAAGAGGATGCGCGGGCATGGCGGGAACGGGACGCCGGACTGTGTCGCCGTTGTCGGCAGGATGCAAATCGGGCCGCAAATCCCCCAGCATTGCGCCCAACAAAAACAAGTTGACACAAAACATCAGCGCGTAGGCAATAAAAACCGTGAAGGCTGCATCCGGGAAAAGGGTCGTCTGGGTCATTTTCCAAATGCAAAGATACAAAAGGATAACGGCGGCAAAATGGCCGGCATAGGGGATCAAATCCAGGCCGCCGGCCAGAAACGCCGAACCGATCAAGCCGGGCCAGTTATACTCGAACTTTTGGAGCTTGATCATGATCCACAGAAGCGCCAGAAGAATAATCGAGTGGAAAAGAAACGCGAGGCTCCAGAAAAGCAATTCGCCAATCATCGCGCCGATTTTGCCGCCGCGCCGTCAAAACGCGAGTTTTTTCTCACCGGGTTTGGGCGGCAGGATAAGCGGAGCGGTTTGCGAGCCGGGCAAAACCAGTATTTCGGGCTTGGACGCGCCGACGGCCTCGCCTACCCTTGGCCGGTCAGTTGAACAATTTGCCCCCGATGCGGTGCCACAAATTTATCCGCTTGACGATTCACGCCAGTTTGGTCCTGTTGGCGCTTCCCGTGACTGTTTTTTCGCAGACCCTCAGCCATTATTCCCCGCCGGTTCCGAATTTGGGACAGGCAGCGCCGGCGCCGCCCAATCTTCCCTTGAATCCGTCGCCTGCAAAAGGGGCGAAGACGTTGCTTGCGCCGGTGACGGGCGGTTTTTCCGTCAATACGGATTCGCGGGAGCAGACGCGGGATTTTTACAATGCCATTTATCCGGTTTCGGACAACGTGGCCCAGGGCACGACGGCCGACGTGTCCAGTTGCACGCCGGGCCACAACGCACCGGCCTTCGTACAGGCCGAATTGCTGCGCATCAACTGGTTCCGCGCGCTGGCCGGAATGCCGGCAAACATTCAATTGGACCCGATTGATGATTGGGGTTCGCAGCAAATGGCGGTGATCATTTCGGCGAACAACACGCTCAATCATAATCCGCCGTCCACTTACACCTGCTACAACACCTTCGCCGCGGGTTACGCCGGGGGCGACCAGGCGATTGGCGCGGATGGCGCGGAAGCAACCATGTTTTTCATCTGGGACTTCGGCGGAAACAACAGTGAAGTGGGGCATCGCCGCTGGATTTTGTATCCCCCGGAAACCGTCATGGGCGTGGGCGACGTGCCCGGAGCGGGCACGAACGAGGCGGCGAATCTGACGTACGTTTTTGATCCGGCCAGCTTTGGCGCGCGCCCGGCCACGCGCCAGCCATACGTCTCCTGGCCGCCGGAAGGTTTTGTTCCCTATCAGGTGGTCTTTCCCTATTGGTCCTTTGGCCTGAGCAACGCGGATTTCTCGGGCGCCACCGTCAGCATGACCAGCAATGGCGTGCCGGTCAGCGTTGCCATCCAGCCTTACAAAACCGGTTACGGCGAAAACACCATCGTGTGGGTTCCAATGGGATTGGACGCCACGACGGAGGCCACGACGTTCCCATTCGACGGCACGGACACCGTTTACAACGTCACCGTGGGCAACATCACCAAT
This sequence comes from Verrucomicrobiota bacterium, assembly GCA_028872915.1. Classification (GTDB taxonomy): domain Bacteria; phylum Verrucomicrobiota; class Verrucomicrobiia; order Limisphaerales; family UBA11358; genus UBA11358. The sequence goes on along the minus strand of JAGWNY010000007.1, from coordinate 63,506 downwards.
AACGGCGCCATCGTCAGTTATTCGTATAACGTGACTTCATTCGATCCCGCCGTGCCAGGCGCGGATTACATCGCCCCCATTCTGAACGGACCCACGCAGGCCGTCGCCAACGCCGGAACGATTTATTACGCGACGCCGCCGAACGACCCGCACGTGACCAGCTATAACTTTCAAATTGCACAACTCGTTTCGGGCAACGTGTTTGACGACGCCGGCATGGGCCTGGTGAATTTTACCATTTCGCCGCAGCCAAATTATTCCATTACAACGACCGAGCCATTCGGTTCCGGAACCTGTTTCAACCTGGAGCATTACCAGACCAATGCCGCGCCGCAATTGCTCCAACTGGACCGCACCCTGCTCGCCGCGACGAATACCGAGCTGGATTTCGAGAGCGAATTGGGCTTTGCCACATCGGATGAAGTGGCTCGCGTGCAGGTCTCCGCCGATGGCGGCGTGAACTGGAGCGATCTTTATACCCAGGCGGGCAACGGCTCCTATGAAACCAGCTTTACGCCGCATTCGTTGTCGCTGGCCAATTACGCTGGCAAGACGATTTCGCTGCGTTTTAATTACGATTTTCAAAGCGGGAGTTACTACAACAGCGGTTCCCCCCTTGGCTGGTATTTCACGGACATTTTGATCACCAACGTCCAAACCCTCGTGAATCAGGCGACCAACAATTCCACCGTTACCAATATCGTCTCCGGCAACCTTGCCGACTCCGCGAACAATGGGCTGGCCAATTTTACCATCACGCCGCTGCCGTATTACTACGCCATCACCAATCCTCCCGTTGGCGCGGAGCCGCACTGTTTCCACCTGACACATTTGGACCCCGCGCCACAATGGATGCAATTCAACGAAACGCTGCTGCCGTCGGCCGCTTCCAGCCTGGGCTTTTCAAGCCAGTTGGGCGACGCCACCAGCAACGAAGTGGCCCGCGTGCAGGCGTCCACGAACAATGGCGCGACGTGGGACGATTTGTTTGCCGAACCTGGCGGCACGGCCGAATCCAGCTTTACGCCGCATACGTTGTCGCTGGCCAATTATTCCGGGAAGATTACCTTATTGCGCTTTAATTATGATTTTCAGGGCGGCAGCTTTTATGCGCAAAGCGACAATTTTATCGGCTGGAACATCGAAGACATCGTGTTGACCAACGTGCAGCAGCAAGTCATCTCAACCATTGACACCACTAATTTCACATTCACGCCCGGCCAGTCCGGAACGTGGCTCCTTCAAGCGCAGCCGGTGATTTATGGGCAGTTCCCGCTGCCATACGGGCCGGCGAAAGAGGTGACTGTCGTCTCCAATACCACGCCGTTGATCACAATGAATCAGCCCATCCTGACGAACAATCAGGTGGAATTAAACTTCAGCGTTACCGGCCCGGCCAGCGTCTTTCATCTCCTTCAAACCGCGCACTTGACCGCGCCCTGGAGCACCAACATGAGCGCGACGTTCACCACCAATGTTCCCGACAGTTCGTATCGTTTCACGACCCCGGCAAGCCAGTCCCGGCAATTCTACCGCGTCCAATCGCCCTGATTGGCGCGCCGCAAATTTTTATTCCTCCCCGTTGCCGTTCTTGCGCTCCCATCGGCGCGGGGCGCGTTCGGGCAACGTCGTGTCCACTTTTGCATAATAGGTTTCCTCGCCGAACCGGGCATTGGCTTCGCGCTGCAATTCCAGCGACGGCGCAACGCCGAAACCGTCGTTGGTCTCCACAAAAACCACTTCGCCGCCCGGCTGCATGAAGCAGAGAAACAACGGGCACTTCCCCGGATGGGCCGCCACCAGTTCCCGCACGGACTCCAACTGGCCAGGTTCCACGTGCGCGGCGTGCAAGCGCAAATGCACCTGCCGGGTGAATCTGCGCGGCGCTTCGTCCAGAGGCAGGATTTCCTGCGGAAAAATTTTCGGCCGCTCATCGCCCGTGTTCACTTCCCCTATCACCAGCACCGCCTTGTTCGGTTGCAACAGTCCGCGGTATTTCTCGTAATTCTCGTTCATGCACAGGAGCTGCACCGAGCCTTCCAGGTCTTCGAGCGTGACCATGGAATACGGTTTTCCCGATTTTTTGGAGACGCCGTTTTGAACGGCGGTAATCAACCCTCCGATGCGAGTGAGGCTGCGATTGGGCAATCCCGCAAGCTGGCTGGTGGTCGCGAGCGCATATTTTTTTAAAATGGGCGCCAGCGGCGTCAGCGGATGGCCGGTCACGTAAAAACCGAGCAATTCCTTTTCATGGGCCAGCAACTCGTGTTGCGCCCATTCCGGCGTGGCGCCTTCAGTCTCCCGTAGCGCGGGCCTTTCCTCCAGCGTTCCAAAAAGCGAACTTTGGCCTTTTTGCCGGTCGGATTGGACGGCCGCGCCGCGCGCCAAGGCCCGCTCAATGTGCGCAAACATGGCGGCCCGCGCCTGTTTGAAACAATCGCACGCGCCACACTTGATCAGCGCTTCCAACACCTTTCTATTGACTACGCGGCTTTCAACCCGTTCGCACAAATCGTCCAGCGATTCGAACCGGCCGGCCGCCTCCCGCGCCGACAGGATGCTTTGGACGGCGATCTCGCCCACGTTCTTGATCGCCGCAAGGCCGAAGCGGATGTTCCGGCGCGCCTGCCCGCCGTTTTGGCCCCGGGCCGACGCCGGCTCAAAATAAACGCCGCTTTCATTCACGTCCGGCTGCAATACCTCGATTCCAAATTCGCGCGCCTCCTGCACGTATTGGCTCAACTTCGCCGTGTCGGCCATGTCGTTGGTCATCATCGCGCAGAAAAATTCCACCGGAAAGTTCGCCTTCAGATACGCCGTTTGATACGCCACAATGGCGTAGGCCGCCGCGTGCGATTTGTTGAACCCATATCCGGCGAATTTTTCGAGCAAATCGAAAATCTGGTTCGCCTTGGCGGCGGGGATTTTGTTTTTTTCCGCGCAACCTTTCACGAATTTTTCCCGCTGCTTCCGCATCTCCTCCACCTTCTTCTTGCCCATGGCCCGCCGCAAAATGTCCGCCGCACCAAGCGTGAAACCCGCCAGAATCTGCGCCGCCTGCATCACCTGCTCCTGGTAAATCAAAATGCCGTAGGTTTCGCGCGCAATCGGCGCCAGCAAGGGATGCTCGTATTCGATGGCGATTTCCCCGTGCCGCCGCCGGATAAATTCGGGGATCAGGTCCATCGGGCCGGGCCGGTAAAGGGCCACCAGCGCCGTGATGTGCTCGATGGAGCCAATCTGGAATTTTCGGCACAAATCCCGCATCCCCCCCGATTCCAACTGAAACACGCCCAGCGTTTCCGCCCGATTCAGCAACTCATAGGTCTTTTTGTCGTCCAGCGGCGGATGATCAATATCAATTTCCAGGCTTTGCGTGCGCAGGACCATCTCGCAGGTGTTGCGGATGACCGTCAGCGTCTTTAATCCCAGAAAATCCATCTTCAACAAGCCCAGGTCGCCCACCGGGTTCATGGCGTATTGCGTGACGAGCGCGCCGTCTTCATCCTGCTTGAGCGGCAGCAGGTTGACGAGCGGTTGGTCGCCAATGACGACACCCGCCGCGTGTACGCTTGCGTTGCGCGTGATGTCCTCCAGAATCAGCGCCGTGTCAATCAGCTCCCGCGTCACGTCCTCGTTCTCATACGCCTCCTTGAGTTCGGGCGACTGGCGCAACGCCTTCTCCAGCGTCATTTTCAAGTCGAACGGAATCATTTTCGCCAGGCGGTCGCCGTCCCCGTAACTCAGGCCCATCACCCGCGCCACGTCCCGGACCACGCTCTTGGCGCCCATTGTGCCGAACGTCACGATTTGCGCCACGGCGTCGCGCCCGTATTTATTCCGCACGTATTCGATGACGTCCGCCCGCCGGTCATCGGCGAAATCAATGTCAATGTCCGGTGGATTGACCCGTTCGGGGTTAAGAAATCGTTCGAAGAGCAGGCCGTGCCGTATGGGGTCCACGTTCGCAATTTCGAGCAAATAGGTCACCAGGGAGCCGGCGGCGCTGCCGCGCGCCACGCACGAAATGCCGTGCTCGCGCCCGTAGCGCACAAAATCGCCCACGATAAGGAAATAGCTTAGGAACCCTGTCTTTTCGATGACCTTCAATTCCAATTCCAGCCGGTCCAGGACCGTTGCGCAGGCGGTTTGAATGTCCGCCGATTTTTCCCGTTTCTTGCCGTTCTTTACGTCTTCTGCCCCGCCTTTGTCGTCGTGACCGCCTGCCGTGCCGAATGCCGCCGCCAGCTTCGCCTCGTCAATCTTCTCCGCCACAAATTTCCCGTCAGCGATTCGGGCCTGAATTCCATAGCGCTTGGCCAATCCCTCGGCCAGCAGCTTGCGCAGGTAACCCTCCCGCGTGAAATGTTCCGGCGGATCGAACACCGGAAAGTGCAACTTTCCAAATTCGATTTGGAGATTGCATTTTTCCGCAATTTCCAGCGTCGTTTTCAACGCCTCCGGCGTTTCCGCAAAACGCGCCTTCATTTCCTCGGGCGAGCGCAGATAAAACTGTTCCGGCTCGTAGCGCATCCGTTTTGATTCCGCCAATTGCGACTGCGTGCCGATGCAAATCAAACAATCATGGGCGTGGGAATGGTTTTTTTCGATGTAATGAACGTCATTCGTGGCCACCAGCTTCAGCCCCGTTTCCCGCGCCCACTGGATCAATTGGCGATTCACCTTTGCCTGTTCGGGAATGCCGTGGTTTTGCAGTTCCAGGTAGAAATTGTCCGGCCCAAGCGTTTGCTGGAACCAATCCAGAACGCTCCGCGCCCGGAGCGCCTGATCGTGGACGATTAAATCGGGAATTTCGCTGGCCAGGCAGCCTGACAACGCGATCAGGCCATCCTTGTGCGCCGCCAGCAGTTCCTTGTCTATGCGCGGCTTGTAATAGTAGCCTTGCAAATGCGCGTCCGTGACGAGGCGGATCAGGTTATGATAGCCGGTCGCATTTTTGGCGAGCAGCACAAGATGATGATAGACGTCCCGCCCGCCACCGGCATTGCCGGTCTTCTTTTCCAGGCGCGAGCCGGGCGCCACATACACCTCGCAGCCGATGATTGGCTTGATCCCCTTGGCCAGCGCCTCCTTGTAAAAATCTATTGCGCCGTAAAGAACGCCATGGTCGGTGATGGCCAGCGCCGGAAATTTCAATTCATGGGCCTTTTCCATGAGCCGGTCCATGCGGCAGGCGCCATCGAGCAACGAATACTCGGTGTGCAAATGCAAATGAACAAAATCCGCATGCGGCATACGCGCAATTTAACCGGCCTGGCCGGTCAGACCAAGCCGTATCCTTGCGCGGCCGCGCCGACGCGCATTGACGCCGCCCGCCGGGCCGCTGACAATGCCGCATGTTCAATTCCGCCGTCATTGTTGCCGCGGGCAAGGGCCTTCGCATGGGGCCGGGCGTGGACAAGCTCTTCCTGCACGTCGCCGGCCGCCCCGTTATCGCCCATGCCTGGCATCGCTTTGAACAGGCGGACTGCATCCGCGAAATAATTCTTGTCGTCGCCGAAGGGCGGCAGCCCGAATTTTCGAATCTCGCCGCGCGATTTGGCTTTCAAAAACCCTTTCACATTGTCGCCGGCGGCGTGGCGCGGCAGGACTCTGTCTGGAACGGGCTGGCGGCTCTTTCCCCCAAAGCCGAAATCGTGGCCATTCACGACGCGGCCCGTCCCTGCGTTGCCGAAGCGCTGATTGCCGCCACCATTGCCGCGGCGCGCGAAACCGGAGCCGCCGTGGCCGCGCAGCCCGTGACGGATACCATCAAGGAAACGGCGGATGGCCGCGTCGTTCTGCGCACGCTCGACCGCTCGCGCATCTGGTCGGTGCAAACCCCCCAGACGTTCCGCGTGGAGGTCATCCGGCGCGCGGTCGCCGCCGCCCGGGCCAAAAATCTTGTCCTCACGGACGACACAGCCGCGTGCGAATTGATCGGCCAGCCCGTCCGCCTGGTTGCCGCCAACGCGCCCAACCCCAAGGTCACCGTGCCCGGCGATGTTCCGTGGATCGAATCGCTGCTCAAGCGCCGATTCTGACTCTCCCTTTAATCAGGGGAATAAAATTGGACGGATTCGCTGCCTTAAACGATCCAGTTCTTCGGCGTTGTGTGTGAGAAGAGTGTGCTTCCATATCGCATCCGTGTTTTCCCGGCAATCTTTAGCCATCGCTAATCCGATTTTTTCGTATGAACCAAGGGCTTGCCGCAGTTCCTCCGGCTGGCTCCAGGTTCCCAGCACAAAAACTCTTTCGCTCAAATGGGTCGGAATTTCAGCCGCAATTTCGCGAAAGCGATTCTTCTGCCTGTCAAAATCAACCAGCAGAACCATGAAACGATTTGGATTGCGTTCCATTTCCGCAACGTGAACTTCTTTCAATCGTTCTAAAACTTGGCGCCACCCTCCAGCCGCCTCAAGAATTTGAATCCGCCGTGTGTCCAGCGAATAATCAAGTTGGAAACCGTTGGCTAATTGGCGATTTGCATCATCCTCCGGCAGCACGAGGACATGCGGAACCATTTTATTCATGATTCGACGTCCCCGCGAATTAACGCACTCACAAGATCGCCGTTCACTTTGATCTCGCTTAAGGGCCGGACATTTGTCGGTTCCAGGTGACTTTTCCTGAAAAGCGCCAGGGTGTTTTCTTCGGAAAAACGCCGGATCGCTTCGGGATTGTGCGACGTGGCGATAAACTGGCCCCGGTTTTGAAATGCTTTGCGCAAAGCCATGACGAAATGGCCGACCTCCGACAATGCCAGGTAATTGTCCGGTTCGTCCCAAAAGCACACCAGCGGTCCATAAGCGGCATCCGCCGCCAACACCATCGCACAGATCATAAAACACTTTTCACCGTCCGAAAGGTCGGCGAACGGAACCGTAATGTTGCCGAGATCATTCGAGAACTGCACCTCCAGGCTGCGGGCGTCTTTCCCAATCACGGGATTTTTGATGTCTTTGAGATCCGGCATGACCTGCTTGAGATAACGGTCGATTTCTCCGTACGCCGCGGGTGCGGATTTAACCAATCCGGAAAACCACGCGCCGAAATCCGTGCCCTGAATGTTTGGCTGCAATGTTTCCTGTTCGGACGTTCCTTTAATCAAACCTGGTATCGGACGAAGAATGACCAGACGCGCCAGCCACTTCTTGAAAATGAACAAGGGGTCTTTCTCCGTCTGCTCCTGAACGATTGGCAAAGCGGCCAGATGCCAATCAATCAGGAATTTTGCCTCCTTCTCCGTCCCCGCCTTTGCGAGATGCACTTGCGCGAACTCTCGCGTGAAGACCGGCTTGCCGTCCACAGCCAGACCTTCTTCCCGCACTCGCAGTTCCTTGAATCCCGGCGGAAATTCGAAGGCGATGAAATATTTGTAAATGACGGCATCCAATTTGATTTCAATTTCAAATCTCATGGGTGCCTCAGTGCGCCCCCAAGCGAAATCCTTGGGGGTCACAACGTCATTCACTCGATTGGTTCCACGAGCGATTCGCTGGAGAATTTCGAGCGCAAATCCAATGGTTGTCTTGCCCGCGCCATTTTTTCCGATCAACAGGACGGACGGCCGATCGGCGACCGGCAGCTCGAAATTTTCCAGGCATCGAAAGTTATGAACGTAAAATCGTCGTATCACGGTACGAGGATACCCGGGTGGCCCTGATGCGTTCAACTTCAATGTTAAGGTTCAATTTCGAATCAAGCCCCATAAGGCAGCGATTGGAGCGGGTTGCGGGGCCGGACATGCTCTGCGGCGGGCGGGATTTCCGAAGAACCGGCGGGCTGGAAACATCCCAGCGTTCGCCTCGTCAAAAATTCATCTTCGGCTCCCCGCGCTTTTGTGATAAAACGGCATCGAAATGAAACGACGTTTGGTCTTCGGTTCGGTGATTGTGCTGCTCGCGTTGAATCTTGCCATCGGCGCGGGCATATTTTTTCTCTCGCCACACGCCGAAGACGCCGCCGATTCGGAAAGGGCAAACCTCGATCTCCTGGTCAACGTCATGCAAAAAATCCGGACCGAATACGCCGACTCCACCAATCTGACCTATCACGAACTCGTTTATTCGGCCATCAAGGGCATGGTGGCGCAACTCGATCCCCACAGCGAATTTCTGACTCCCCGGGATTACCAGCGTTTTGAATCGGACACCGAAGGCCGCTTCGGCGGTCTGGGCCTCGTCGTGTCCATGAAAGAGGGTTACGTGACGGTAGTCGCCCCGATGGACGATTCCCCCGGATTCCGCGCCGGCATTTTGACCGGGGACCGCATCGTAAAGGTCAATGGCAGAAACATTGGGCGTTTGCCGCTGGGCGACGTGGTGGACCAGTTGCGCGGCGTACCCGGAACGGACGTCGCCGTCACCATCCAGCGGCCTGAAACCGGGACCGAAAAAACCATTGTTCTCAAACGCGCCATCATTCACATGGAAATGGTCAAGGACATCGCCGGCGGCAGTGACTTTCCGCTCGGTCCCGATAAAATCGGTTATATTCGCATCAACGAATTTGGCGACAAGACGGGGCGGGAACTCCAGGAAGCGCTCGACAAGTTGAAGGCGCAGGGCATGAAAGCGTTGATCCTGGATTTGCGGTGGAATCCCGGCGGCCTGCTCGATGAGGCCGTCAGCGTCTGCCAGAAATTTCTGCCCCGCGGCCAGCTCATCGTTACCACCGAAGGCCGCGATCCCTCCCAGGATTCCATCCGGCGCGCCGCCGGCGACGGGGACGAATTGCATGGCGAACCCATTGTGGTGCTCGTCAATCTGGGCAGCGCGAGCGCTTCGGAAATAGTGACTGGCTGCCTGCACGACCTTCATCGTGCCGTCATTGTGGGCCAGAGAACCTTTGGCAAGGGCCTTGTCCAAAGCCTTTTCCCGCTTCGCGACGGCTCGGCTCTCAAGCTGACCACAGCCAAATACTACACTCCCAGCCACCGCGTGATCGAGGAGCGCGGCATTGAGCCGGACATTGTGGTGCCCGTGACCGATCAACAAGAGGGGGCCCTCCTGCTTCAGCGAGAACCCGGCGGCCTGCAGGCCCTCAGCCCGTCCGAGCGCGCCCGCGTCGCGAAAATCAACGACATCCAACTCCAGCGCGCCCGCGATTTGCTCAAGGCCATCCTCATCTATCGCAGCCTTCAAAAAAATTAAACCGGCCCAATCCTCCTGATTCTGTTTCGATGCCAGTCATTGAAGTCAACGATCTCGCCAAGGCCTTTCGCACGTATAAAAAGGAGCCGGGATTTTGGGGAGCGGTCAAAGGCCTGTTCCGCCGCCAATACGAGCAAACCCTGGCCGTCAACGGCGTGAGCTTTCAGATCGAGCCGGGCGAACTGGTCGGATTTCTCGGCCCCAATGGCGCCGGCAAAACCACCACCCTCAAGATGCTCTCCGGCCTCCTTTATCCCAGCGGCGGAACGGCGCGCGTGCTCGGTTTCACTCCCTGGGAGCGGCATGACGGCTATCGCCGCCAGTTCGCCCTTGTGCTCGGCCAGAAAAATCAATTGTGGTGGGACCTGCCCGCGCGCGAGTCGCTCGAACTCAACGCAAGAATTTACGGCATTCCGCGGGAGCGGTTCCAGCGCGTCGTCGCCGAACTGACCGACCTGCTCGCCGTCAAGGACAAACTCAACGTCAGCGTCCGCGAACTGTCCCTTGGCGAGCGGATGAAGATGGAATTGATCGCCTCGCTACTGCACCAGCCCAAGGTCCTGTTCCTGGACGAACCGACCATCGGCCTGGATGTCATTTCGCAAAAGACCGTCCGGGAATTCATCCGCCATCACAATGCGACCGAAAAAACCACCATCCTTCTGACCAGCCATTATATGGCCGACATCCAGGCCCTTTGCGACCGGGTCATTATCATTGACCGCGGAAAAATTTTCTTTGATGGGCGCCTCGCCCAAATCCTGGACCGCTTTGCCGATGCCAAGCTCGTGACCATCCGCTCGGACCACGCCAATGAATTTTCGCCGGACCAACTGGCCCAATACGGCGAAATCGCCGAAAAAACCGGCGGCGCCATCACCTTCCGCGTCAAACGCGACCGCGTCATTCCCGTCTGCAAATCCCTCCTCGACACCCTGCCCGTGAGCGACATTGACATCCACGACGTGCCCATCGAAGACGTTATCCGCCAGATTTTTGCCCGCAAGTGAGCCGCCGCCGGCAGGATTGCGCCGGCGGATTTCACGAATGATTTGGTCCAGTGCGGTTCCGTTGTTCTTTAGAAACGAAATTCATGATGGCCTTGGTGCGCGCCAGATGCCGCTTATCGCTCATTGGCCATCCGCCACTTCCCGCCGTCGAAAAATTCCGCTTGGCCATCTGACTTTAACCGGACGGGGATGCCCACGGAACGCAACGCGGCAGCCGCCAATGCCGTGGGACGCTTCCGGCCACTTTTTCCGCAAACGCGGAAAAGGGCAAATCTGAAACAACGGCAAAATCCGTCTTACATCCCCATGATCTGGTATCCACAATCCACGTAAAGCGTCTGGCCGGTAATCGCCGCCGCGCCGTCGCCGGCCAGAAAAACTCCAGTCGCGCCCAGTTCATCGGGCAGGACGTTTCGCCTTAACGGCGCATGCGCTTCGTAATGCTTGAGCATCTCCGTGAATCCGGCGATGCCCCGCGCCGCCAGCGTATTGACCGGCCCGGCGCTGATGCAATTGACGCGGATTTTTTTTGGTCCCAGATCGTAAGCCAGATAGCGCGCCGAGGCTTCGAGCGCGGCCTTGGCCACGCCCATGACGTTGTAACGCGGCACCACCTTTTCAGCCCCGTAGTAACTCATGGCCACGATGCTTCCTCCATCGGTCATCAAGGGCGCGGCGGCGCGCGCCAGCGCCACCAGGGAATAGGCGCTGACGTCATGCGCAACGCGGAAGGCCTCGCGGCTGGTGGCCACAAATTCGCCTTCCAGCGCCTCCCGCGGCGCAAACGCGACGGAATGCAAAAGCAGGTTCAATTTGCCGAATTTTTCGCCCACGGCCTGGAAAACGGCCGCAATGTCCTCATCGCGCGTGACGTCGCAGGGCAGGATGGGCGTGTCCGAACCGAACGTTCCGGCCAATTCGGCCACGTTATCCTTGAGCCGTTCGCCCTGGTAAGTGAAGGCCAGCCTGGCGCCTTCGCGCGCCCAGGCCTGGGCAATGGCCCAGGCAATGGAACGTTTGTTGGCCACCCCGAATACGATTCCTGTTTTTCCTGCAAGCATCATGGTTTTGATCAAGAGTTGATTGGTCCGGCGAAACGGCAACGTCACTTTTTGAAATACAATTCCTCGGCGTTCCAGGAGACCTGGTCGGGCGTCAGCGCCGTGGGACGCACATTCCCAATATTCGACCGGGCGGCGGCATAATAGGTGGGCGTCACGGTAAAAATCATCGGCTCCTTTTCCGAAAGGATTTGTTGAACGTCGTCGTAATCTTTTTTGCGCCGGGCAAAATCCAGCGTCGTCATCTGATCGTTCATCAGCTTGTCAATCCGCGCTTCCCATGGAGTGGACGGCTCCTGCTGGCGGGGAAACCAATCGTGATCATATCCACTCGATTGAAGGACGCTCATGCTGACGCTCGGGTCCGCCAGTCCGCCGGGCGCCATCCCCATCAGGATGCAGTCATAATTGTAGGTTGCGTTGATCTTTGTGATGAGCGTGTTGAATTCAACCGGCTGGAAGATGACTTTCATTCCCAGCTTCTGGAAATCCCCCTGGATCAGCACCGCGATCTTTTCGCGCGCGGGATTTTCGGTATTGGTATAAAGGACGAACTCAACGCGGTGGCCCGAAGCATCGGTCAAAAAATCCTGCCCGTTGCGCTTTTCAATGCCGATTTCCTTCAACAGCGCCAGCGCTTTTGCCGGATCATAAGGATATGTGTTGATATTTGGATTGAACCATTTTTTGTTGCCCGGCGTTTCAAACCCGTATTCGGGAATCGCACGCCCGGAAAAGACCGCCCGGATGATGGCCTGCCGGTCAATCGCATACGAGCAGGCCTGCCGAAATTTCACATTGCGAAACCATTTCAATTTGACGGGATCCACATAAGGCTCTCCTGTTTTGGGGTTCGAGTTCGTGTTTTCATTGAACCAGAAATAACTGTTTTCCAATCCGATGCCCGGATCGAAAACGGTGAATTTGCCCCCGGCGGATTCCGATTTGAATTTGTCGTATTCGTAAGGGTAGATGATGTCGTCCAGGTCGCTTCCGCCGCTTAAAAAACGCAGCGACAAGGCATCCATCTGGGGTACCACCTCAAAAATCACATCATTAAAATAAGGAAGTCGCTGGCCCTCCCTGTCCACTTCCAGGAAATACGGATTTCGCGCAACCAGGGTGTATTGCCCCGGCTTGTACTCTTCGAGCACGAAGGGACCGCTGCCCACCACTTGCTCCGGATTGGAATTAATGCCATAAGCTGAAGCGAATGTGTCATTCGCGACCGATTTGGACAGGATATGTTCGGGAATGATGGGGATGGCCCCAAATTGAACGAGGAACGGCGCATAAACTTCCGGCGTGACCACCTTGATCGTCAGATCATCCACCTTGGTTACCTTGAATTTCTTCCCTTTGATGATGAAAGCGTCGCGCCAGGGATTCGGAATTTTCGGATTGTAAATGACATCGTTCCATGTAAAGACCACGTCGTCAGCCGCCAGAGGCGCGCCATCGCTCCAGCGCAGGTTTTTCCGCAACCGAAACTCCCATGTTTTGCCATCGGGTGAATTCGTCCACCAATCCGCCAGGCCCGGTTCGATTTTTTGACTGGGCACGTCGAAATTAAGCAGGTTCCAGAACAAAAAACGCACAATTTCAAGAGAAGACCATTCATCCGCCTCGATAGGGTTAAACGTCTTCGGATCACCCAGCTCGGCAATAATCAGCCGCCCGCCCGGAATGCCCGGAGTGCATTGGACCACCACCGGCGGCTCCGGCAACGGATGGCTCGCCGCGGATTTTCCCGCCGCGGATTTTTTTCCGCAACCGGCCAGGGCGCAAATCGCCGCGGCAAGCACGGCAATCTGTTTCAGTCGCATCATCCTCAAAGAATTCAGCCTGCCCGCTTCAAAGTCGAGCATCTAGTTGCGTCCGCCGTCTTTTTCTGCCACAATGCGCGCGTGTAACCCGTTATGAATCGGTCCCGGGCAGTGGGGAGGGAAGTAATTGCGTCGCGGATTCTTGGACATGGCGGCAGGCCGGGCGCCCTCACCCGGCGTTTGGGCAAAAAGATCGAGCAATGACGACCGATCCATTTGCGCGGCCCGGATGAAATGCAATTTTATCCCAAACATTATTGCGGCGTTTTCGGCGTTTTCGGCCATCCGAACGCGGCCGAACTCGTCTATTACGGCCTCTATGCCTTGCAACATCGCGGCCAGGAAAGCGCCGGCATCGTTGCCAGCGACGGCCGGACCTTCCGCGCGCACCGCGGGATGGGCCTGGTCTCACAGGTCTTTGATGGCGACATCCTGCACGGGCTGGTGGGCAACATCGCCGTGGGCCACACCCGTTATTCCACCACCGGCTCTTCACAACTGAAAAACGCCCAACCCCTCACCGTGGATTGCGCCCGCGGCCAGATTGCCATTGCCCACAACGGCAATCTCACCAACGCCGCCCGCCTGCGCGATGAACTCGAAACCCGCGGCTCCATCTTTCAAACCACCGTGGACAGCGAGATTATTCTCCATCTCCTGGCCCAGCCGGACGCCAACGGCAGCAAAAATCCCTTCGTCCATTCCCTCCGAAAAATCGAAGGCGCCTATTCACTGGTCATCATGACGGAAAAGGAATTGATCGGCGCCCGCGACCCCTTCGGCTTCCGGCCGCTGTGCATCGGCAGGCTGGACAACGCCTGGGTCCTCTCCAGCGAAACATGCGCCCTGGATTTGATCCACGCCAAATTCATCCGCGACGTCGAGCCGGGCGAAATCGTGATCATCAACGAACAGGGCCTTCAATCCATCCAAGCCTTTCCCGAACAGCAGCGCCGCGCGTTTTGCATCTTTGAATACGTTTATTTCGCCCGCCCCGACAGCACCATCGCCAATCGCAACGTTTACAAGGTGCGTGTCGAGATGGGCCGCCAACTGGCGCGCGAATTTCCCATCCAGGCCGACGTCGTTGTTCCCGTCCCAGATAGTGGCAATTGCGCCGCCCTGGGCTATTCCCTCGAATCGGGCATTCGGTACGAAATGGCTTTCGTCCGCAATCACTATGTGGGACGCAGCTTTTTGCAGCCCTCCCAGCTCATCCGCGATTTCAATGTGCGGGTCAAATTAAACCTCATCGCCGATCTGGTCCGGGACAAGCGGGTGGTGGTGGTGGATGATTCCATCGTGCGCGGCACCACCTGCAAGGCGCGGGTCAACAACCTCAAGGAAGCGGGCGCCCGGGCCGTCCACGTGCTCGTCAGTTGTCCCCCGCACATGAATCCCTGTGTCTATGGCATTGACTTTCCCGACCGCAGCAAGCTCATGGCCGCCAACAATTCCCTGGAGGAAATCCGCGCGTATCTCAACGCCGATTCCCTCCATTACCTCTCCCAGGACGGCATGGTCCAAGCCACCGGCCTGCCTCGCGAATCCTTCTGCATGGCCTGCTACGACGGCAACTATCCCGTCCCCTTCGACCCCTCCATGGACAAGCACATCATTGAGCGCCGCTCCGGTCGCGTCGCCGGCCTCACCGAAACCCTCGCCCGGGAACGCGCCCAAATCAAACTGCTCTGAACCGCAGCGGCCTGACGGTTTTGCGCTTGATCCGAAGCATCCATTCTACTCCACCGACCGCTTCAATAATTGAGTGACGGCCCCGGCCGTTTCATGCTTGAATGATTCCGTGACCATCATCACGGACGCACGGTGCCACGGCTATTCCCGCTTCGGCCATCCCGAACGGCCCGCCCGCGTGTCCAAAACCGTTGAGCTTCTCAAAAAACAAACGGAACTTGCGTTGGATTGGACTGCTCCGCTCCGACCTTCCGAGGCTTCCATCCTGCGCGCCCATTCTCCTCAACTGCTGAAGCGATTGAAGGACCCAACCGATTTCGACGCCGATACGCCCGCTTACGAAAACATTTCCGATTATGCCCGAGCTTCGGCGGGCGCGGCGCTCAAGGCGCTGGAACTGGCCCGCGCGGGGCGAATGGCGTTCAGCCTGGCGCGTCCGCCCGGCCACCACGCCACGCGCGACAACGCCATGGGCTTTTGTTATCTGAACAATGCGGCCATCGCTGTTTTGGAAGCCGCCGACGCCGCCCACGGCCGTGTCGCCGTTTTTGATTTTGACGTGCATCATGGCAATGGTACCGAGGCCATCCTCCTCAATCGCGACCGCATCGCGTTGTTTTCCGTCCATCAGTTCCCGGCCTATCCGGGCACCGGCGCCGCCAACGCCGGCGCCAATTGCTTCAATTACACCGTTGCGCCCGGTTCGTCGCGGCAGGCCTATCGGGCCGGGTTGTCACGCGCACTGGAGGATTTGAAAAATTTTCGGCCGGATTTGGTGGCCGTTTCCGCCGGGTTCGATGCCTACGTCCGCGACCCGCTGGCCTCGGGAGCGCTGCTGGCCGATGATTTTCATTGGCTGGGCCAATCGTTGCGCGCCTTGAACGTTCCGTTTTTCAGCCTGCTCGAAGGGGGATACAGCCGCGAATTGCCGGAATTGATTTTCGCGTATTTGAAGGGCGTGGAAGGAAAGTAAAACTCAGCCCCAATGCTGTTCCGAGCGCGACATGCCGAAATTCGTTTTCCCCGACCGGCTTTGGTCATGGGAATCGTCAACGTCACGCCCGACTCCTTTTCCGACGGCGGAAAATTCGCCGGCCCGGACGCCGCCGTGGCCCATGCCCGCCGCCTGGCCGAAGAGGGCGCCGAAATCGTGGATGTCGGCGGTCAATCCACCCGACCCGGCGCAACGGCTGTTGATGAACAGGAGGAATTGCGGCGCGTCATTCCTGTCATCGAGAAACTGGCCGCGATTTTCAAGGCCCCTTCCGGCAGGAGCGCCAAGCCCGTTCCATTGCTTTCCGTGGACACTTTCAAGCCGGGCGTCGCCCGCGCCGCACTCCAGGCCGGCGCCGATATTGTGAACGACGTGGCGGCCTTTCAAACCGGCGATGAAATGTGGCGCGCCGTGGGCGAATTTGGGGCTGGTTATGTTCTCATGCACGCTTCAGGCGGGGCCGGAACACTCCTCCCGTCCAGTCTCCATGAAGCCGCAAAGACTGGCGATATCGTTCGTGAGGTGAAGGATTTTTTCACGAAATCCCTGAAAAAATTGAACAAATTCGGCACCCCTGCTGACAATGTGATATTGGACCCCGGCTTGGGCTTCGGCAAAAGCCAGGAACAAAATTTGCGGTTGCTTGCCGCCGTGGGCCACTTTACAACGTTGGGGCGGCCCGTGCTGATGGGCGCCTCGCGCAAATCGTTCCTTGGCCGGCTCACCGGAGCGCCCATCAACGAACGTTTGCCGGAATCGCTGGCCTGTGCGATTCTGGCAGTCAACGCCGGCGCGCAAATGGTTCGCGCCCACGATGTCGCGGAAACGGTTCGAGCCATTCGCGTCGCCGAGGCGATTTTGAAAAAAAACAATGTGGCACTATCTTCAAGATAGCTGGCGGCCGGCCTTGGAAATTTTCATCCTGGCCGTGGCCATCTATTACGCCTCGCGTTTCCTGCGCGGAACGCGCGGATGGCCCATTGTCGTCGGCTTTGTCGTCGTCCTTTTGGCCCTGGAGTTGATCATCTACGCCTTAAAATTGCAGGTCTTGAAATGGTTGTTGGGCACCTTCCTCACCTATCTGGCCATTGGCGTCGCCATCATCTTCCAGCCCGAACTTCGCCGTCTCCTGGCGCAATTGGGGAATCTTCCCCTCTTTGTCACACCCCATGAGCAGCGCGAAAGCATTGAGGTCATTATCAAAGCGTGCGAACGGCTCTCCGAAGCCAAGATTGGCGCGCTCATCGCCATTGAACAAGCCATTCAACTTCATGACGCCGTCGAGTCCGGCGTGCCCGTGGATTGCGAAGCCACTCCTGAG
This sequence comes from Verrucomicrobiota bacterium, assembly GCA_028872915.1. Classification (GTDB taxonomy): domain Bacteria; phylum Verrucomicrobiota; class Verrucomicrobiia; order Limisphaerales; family UBA11358; genus UBA11358. The sequence continues at coordinate 46,444 of JAGWNY010000007.1, read as the reverse complement.
ATGCTCGAAACCATCTTTTTCCCCAACAACGCCATCCATGACGGCGGCGTCATCATCAAGGGCGACCGCATTACCCACGCCGCCTGTATTTTTCCGCTTACCCAGCGGCAGGGCCTCAGCAAGTCGCTGGGCACCCGCCACCGCGCCGCCATCGGCTTGAGCGAGGAAACCGATGCCGTGGTCGTGGTCGTCTCCGAGGAAAACGGCCTCATCTCCCATGCGCACAAAGGCCAACTTGTCCGGGGCGTCACCCTCGAAGAAATGCGCGCCTTCCTTACCACCGTCATCCTGCAACCCCCAAAAACTCATGGTTCCATCGAATGGTTCCGCCGATGGTCGAGCGAACACAACCGCCCCCGCCATCCCGTCGTCACGCGCGGCGAAACCGGCCCCTCGCCCAAACACGGCTGACCTTCCGATGATCCGCCCCTGGCACACAACCGATTTTTGGTGGAAATTTTTTTCCGTCGTCTTCGCCGCCGCCATTTGGCTGGTCGTTTACAAGTCCCATACCGGATTCAGTCCGACGACCAGTTCCGTCGTCCCCATTACCTACCATGACCTTCCCATCAACCTCCTTTCCACGAACGCCGTCCAATCCGTGCGCACCGTGCCGGACCTCGTCAGCGTCACCGTCGAAGGCCCCGCCAATATCATGGATAAACTCCAATCAGACCAACTCCGCGCATTCGTTGACCTCACCGGTGCGGACTTGACCAAGGAATCCCAGCAAACCGTGCGCCTCTCCGTCCCTCTCCAGGTCACCCCGGTGCGCATCGAACCCGTGGACGTCACCGTCCTTCCCGTTTCTCCCAAACCATGATCCCTCCCCGCAAAATTTTTGGCACCGACGGCGTTCGCGGCACCGCCAATGTCCCTCCCGTCACCGCCGAAACCGCCCTCAAACTCGGCCGCGCCGCCGCACACGTGTTCAAGACCCTTAACGCCCAGGCCCGCGACCGCGGCAAACATAAGATCGTCATTGGCAAGGACACGCGCCTCTCCGGTTACATGCTCGAAAATGCAATTTCTTCGGGCATCCTATCCATGGGCGTGGATGTCCTCTTCATCGGGCCGCTGCCCACTCCGGGTGTCGCCTACATCACTCGCAGCCTTCGCGCCGATGCCGGCATCGTCATTACCGCCTCCCACAACCCTTATACCGACAACGGCATCAAGTTTTTTCGCGCCGATGGTTACAAACTCGACGACCAGATCGAAAGCCGCATCGAAAACCTCGTCTTCAGCGGCCAAATCGAAAACGTCCGCCCCGCCCCAGGCGAAATCGGCAAGGCCATCCGCATTGACGACGCCTTGGGCCGCTATATTGAGTTCGCCAAGGCCGGTTTCCCAAAACAGCTCACCCTGGAAAACCTCCGCATTGTCGTGGATTGCGCCAACGGCGCCGCCTATAAGTCCACCCCTTGCGTCCTGCGCGAACTTGGCGCGGAAGTCATTCTGCTGGGAAACCAGCCCGATGGAACCAACATCAACGAACAGTGCGGTTCCATGTTCCCGGAAAATCTCTGCCGCGAGGTCATCGCCCATAATGCGCACCTCGGCATTGCCCACGACGGCGATGCCGACCGCGTCCTGCTCTGCGATGAAAACGGACGCCTGGCCGACGGGGACGACATCATGGCCGTTGCCGCCCTTGACATGCTCGCCGGCGGGACCCTTGCCGCCAAAACCCTCGTGGCCACCGTTATGAGCAATGCCGGCTTGGACGCGGCCGTAAAAAAGGGGGGCGGTTCGGTCATCCGCGCCGCCGTTGGCGACAAGAACGTGATAGACGAAATGCTCAAAGGCGGCTTCAATTTTGGCGGCGAACAAAGCGGCCACCTGATCTTTCGCGATTATGCGACCACCGGCGACGGCCTGGTTTCCGCCCTTCAAATCCTTCGCATCATGCGCCAAAAAAACGCGCCCCTCTCCCGCCTCGCGCAATGTTGGAGCCGGTTTCCCCAACTCGTCACCAACGTCAAAGTCCGCGAAAAAATACCGTTTGAAAATCTCGACGGTGTCCTGAAACTGGTCGCCTCCGCTGAAAACGAATTGACCGCCGCCGGTGGCCGCGTTCTGCTGCGTTATTCCGGCACCGAGCCGAAAGCCCGCCTGCTGCTGGAGGGAAACGACCGGGCAGTCCTGGAAAAATGGTCAAAACAAATCTGCGCCGCCATTCAAAACCAAATCGGCGCATAAACGCGGTGGGGCGGCGGGCCTGCATGTTCTTCGGATTAACCCACAATCGGCAGGCTGCGCATCGGCCCGCCCCGGCCAAGCCCGTCTTCCCCAGCCCTCGTTTTTCCCAAAAATTGGCATGGAAACTGATTCACCTGCCGATTGAACCTTTACGTTTGCCCGTAAATGAAGTATTTATAACCAGTATGCAAAATTTTCTTGTTCCCATTGTTGTCGAGCAAACCGGACGCGGTGAGCGAAGTTGGGACATTTATTCACGCCTCCTGGTTGACCGCATCATTTTCCTGGGCACGCCGGTGGACGACACGATTTCGAACATTATCATCGCCCAGTTGCTGTTTCTCCAAATGTCCGATCCCAAAAAGGATGTCCACCTTTACATCAATTCCCCGGGCGGCAGCGTCACCGCGGGCCTGGCCATCTACGACACCATTCAATACCTCACCTGCGACGTAAACACCTACTGCGTCGGCCAGGCTGCGAGCATGGGTTCGGTGCTCCTGGCCGCCGGCACCAAGGGCAAACGCTATGCCCTCCCCAATGCCCGCATTATGATCCATCAGCCCTGGGGCGGCGTCCAAGGACAAGCCACCGACATCAGCATCCAGGCCAAGGAAATTTTACGGCTCAAGGACCGTCTCAACGCCATCCTGGCCAAACACTCCGGCCGCACCCTCGATGAAATCGAAAAAGACACTGACCGCGACCGGTTCATGTCCTCCGAAGAGGCGAAAAACTACGGCCTGCTCGATCACGTCGTCGTCTCCAGGAAGGAAATTCCCGGCGCCGTCGAAAAAACATCCGTAATCGTCTGACTCCAAACCCTCCTATTTTGAACTCCCTCTCTTAAATCTCCGATGGCACGCCCCGCCAACATCACCATGTGCAGCTTCTGCGGCAAAACTCACGCCGAAGTCCGCAAGCTCATTGCCGGCCCGGGCGTGTACATCTGCGACAACTGCGTCATCCTCTGCAAAAACGTCCTCGACCGCGAATTGCAGCTCCAAAACCAGAAAAAACTGCCCAAATTTGCCATTCCACGGCCCGCGGAAATCAAACGGCGCTTGGACCTCTATTGCGTCGGCCAGGACCACGCCAAAAAGACCCTCGCCGTCGCCGTTCACAACCATTACAAACGAATCCAGCCCCAACCCTCCCCCGATTCCGGCGAGCCGAATCTCACCGGCCGGCCCCTCGCCCATGCCGATGTCGAAATCGAAAAAAGCAACATCCTGATGATTGGCCCCACCGGCTCCGGAAAGACCCTCCTGGCCCATACACTCGCCAGGATTCTTGACGTTCCCTTTGCCATCGCCGACGCCACCACCTTGACCGAGGCCGGTTACGTCGGTGAAGACGTCGAAAACATCATCCTGCGCCTCCTCCAAAACGCCGACTACGACGTCAAACGCGCCCAGCGCGGGATCATTTATATTGACGAAATTGACAAAATTGCCCGCAAGGCCGAAGGCCCGTCCATTACGCGCGACGTCAGCGGCGAAGGCGTTCAGCAGGCGCTGCTCAAGATACTCGAAGGCACCATTTGCAGCGTCCCCCCCCAGGGCGGGCGCAAGCATCCCCAACAGGAATACATCCGCGTGGACACCTCCAATATCCTCTTCATCTGCGGCGGGGCGTTCGTTGGCCTTGAAAAAACAATCCAACGCCGCCTGGGCCGGCATGTCATGGGCTTTACGGCCATGGAAACGCCCCTCTCCGTCGCCGCCGCCCGCGACCATATCCTTCAGCACATCGAGCCGGAAGACCTCCTGAACTTCGGTTTCATCCCCGAATTTGTTGGCCGGTTGCCCGTCGTCACCACGTTCGCCGAATTGACCGAACCCCAGTTGGTCTCCATCCTGGCCGACACCAAGAACGCCCTCACCAAACAATTCGCCAAACTCATGGCCATGGAAGGCGTTGAACTCGAGTTTACACCCGATGCGCTCCATGAACTCGCCGCCCAGGCCATGAAAAAGGGCACCGGCGCGCGCGCCCTCCGCGGACTGATCGAAAAGCTAATGCTCGACCTCATGTTCGACGTCCCCGAGGGCGGAAACATCGTTCAAGTAAAAATCACCGCCGCCGTTGCCCGCGGCGAAAGCAAGCCCCTCGTCCGCCGCAAGCAGGATCAGGAAGCCGCCTGATTCCGGCGGCGCTCCGATTCCTGGAGTCCCACGGAAAGGTCTCAAGATGCCCGCGGTTCCCTCCGCTTCAGCAAAACTGCTTGCGCCTGCCCGCCGTTGAGTCCATAATTTTCGATAACTTATGGCAGACGCTGCAAACAAATATCCTGAAAACGTCGCCGGCAAATATTACGTGGACAACCAGTGTATTGACTGCGATTTGTGCCGCGAAACGGCGCCCGACAATTTTAAGCGCAACGATGATGGCGGTTATTCCTTTGTCTATAAACAACCAGCCACCCCGGAAGAAGAGGCGCGCTGCAAGGAAGCCAAGGAAGGCTGTCCCGTCGAAGCCATTGGCGATAACGGCGTTTAATGGGGATGAAGCCTGATTGATTCGCCCGCTTCCTATTCTACAACCCCCGCCATCTCCATCGGCAGCGAAATCTGGACGATCCCCGGGCGACCTTCCTGCGGCGGCGGAATGACGAGTTTCCCCCGGTGCGATTCAAGAATCCGCCGGCACACTGTCAGCCCCAGGCCGAGTCCGACCGTCCGCGTCGTGAAAAACGGGGCCGGAACCTTTTCCGCCGCTTCAGGCGTAAAACCGGCGCCATTGTCCTGCACTTCGATCTTCAAATGATGGTGTCCTCCTGCGGTTTCGGTTCCCGCCCGCACGGCCACCAGCGGTTCTTTTGGATTGGCCTGGAGCGCATTGAGCATCACTTCAGCCAGCGCGTGGCGGAGGGCGGCCCGTTCGCCCATGACGACGATGGGCGGGCCGCCGTTTTCGTACGTCAGCCGCGCCCATTCCGAAGGTTGGTGTTTGAGCGCTTCGTGATAAGCCTCTTCAATCAACTGTTGCACCGGAATCGCTTCGTGCTCCGAACGCCCGCCCCGCGCCAAAAACCGCATTTGATTGATCAACCGCGAAACCCGACGCACCCCATCGGCCAGGGCGTGATCAAGCGATTCCCGAAATTCCTTGTCGGCGAACTTTTCAGCCAGCAATTGCTGGTGGGTGGAAAGCGGAACCATGGTGTTTCCAATCTCGTGCGCCAGCCGGTCTGCCATGGACTTGATCAATCTCAGATTCGCCGCCTCCAGTTGGAGGTGCTGCAACTGCTCGGTCTGCGTCAAATCATCCGCCGTCAACAAGGCCGACGCCGGCACCGCCGATTCGCCTCGCTGGAACGGCACGATGCTGATGGAGTAAACGGTGTTCGGCGAATTCTCGGGCTGATATCGGAACGGGCCGATGGTTGCCCCGGTCTTCAACACCGTATAAATTTTCGCCCCCAGCGCCTGTGGCAGGTCGCTGAATTCCAGATCGCCCGCCCGATTTTTGAGCCGGTGGCCAAAGTGCCGCCGCGCGGCCTTGTTGACATGGAGCAATTTCAAATCACGCCCAATCACAACACACGCGCTGCTCAACTCACGCAGCACATCCGTCATCATCTCGTGATTCCCCGCAAGTTGGTCGTGCAGCCAGATGTTTCGAAGCGCCAAACCCACCTGTTCGAGCAGGTGAAAGATCAATTCCAGTTCCGCGTTCACCAAAGGCTCGCCCGTCACCCGTCCGTCAAATACTGCCACGCCCACGATCCCTTCCCGGTCCGGAATCGGCACCGCCACTTGCGCGCTCAGCAATTCAAACTCCTTCTGCGTCTCGCCATCCACACGCGCCTCCTCATTGTCCCGCCGCAAAATCCGCCCCAACTTCATCAGTTGCCCCCCAATGCCCGAATCCAGCGAAAGTTCAAAATGTTCGAGCAATCCCGATGAAAGCCCGATTGCCGCAGCCGCCCGCAGCCGGCGTCCGCTGTCCGGCGACAGGGCCTCCGTGAGGGGCGCCGCCGGTCGGTTCAGAAAAATCGCCGCCCGGTTGATGCTCAATACCTCCCGCAGAAACATCAGAAATTGTTTCAACATCCGCTCCGCATCGAGCGAATGGGTCAGGATGGAGGAAAAATCCCGCAGCATCTCCAGTGTTTGCGGCCCATTGACGTTCCGATCCACCAGCGGCGACTCAGGCGCCCGCAACAACGGTTGCTGGACCGGAGCAGGCGCCAGCATCGCCCTCGGCGCCGATGTCATCCACAACCGTTCCAGTAAGGAATTCAACAGCCGTCCGCGGACCGGCTTAAGGAGCACGTGCGTCACCCCCTGCAAGAAAGCCTCTTCCTCCCATTCCGACTGGCTTTCATTCGTATAGGCGATTAAAGGCAATTTGGCAGCCCTGCGCCTCAGCCGCTCAATCACCCAAACCCCGCTCACCCCGGCCAAATCTATGTCCAAAATCGCCACCGACGCCAGTCCATGCGCCAGAATCGGTTCCGCGTCGTCCACATTGAGCCGATGCACCACCCGATAATGGTCTGTATTCAGGGTGGACCGGATTGTTTCGGCAAAATCCGGATGGTCTGAGAGGATTAAAATCGTTTTCATCGGTTCCCGCTGCCGCTTTCCAACTACCGCGTCCTTATTATCCCATTTTTAAATCGCCGGTCAATCAATAAATTCGGAAAAGTGGGAAAAAAGAGTCGTTTCTGAAATTCCATGGCCTTCCGCGCCGCAAAAAGTCCTCCGCTGCTTCCGCTACCCCGAATGCCGGCCGTTCAGTTCGGCAAGCCTCTCCAGCCCTGCGCCGGCCTCTTGAGCCAACTGCCGGCGCTCCAACGCCGTCAATCCGTTTGGATCAAACCGGTGCCGGTAATGCAATTCCAAGGCCCGGCGCAGCGTTCCGCGAAAATCTTCGGGAGTCGGGTCCCGCAGGACGTGCTCGATCCACTGCGCGAGCGGTTCTCCCGCACCCCGCGCCGCGCCCCGCTCCGCCAGCTTCCTTTCGAGCGCATAAAACTCCGAGTCCAGGCCAGGCCAGGCCAGGTTTTCAACAGGGCGCGGCATCTTGCGCCACTGCTGCTTGCGCCCGTGGCGGAAAAGAATACGATACAGGAGAAACGCCAGAGCGGGAATAAGCGCGAGCAGCAAATAAGCCCGCCAGTCGCGGCGTTGCAATGCCAGGCGATATTTGGAAAACTCAAAGGCGCCATTGGACAGCATGTCGGCCATCCACTGCCACGGCGGCAAGAGGTCCATGGCGTTGAGCGCCGAAAAGGGCGTAGTGTCAAAATCTTCCCATTGTTTTTTGTTCGCGTCCCACGCCAGGCACCAGGCATGGGCATCGCAATCACGAACGAGATAACTGCCGCCCCGGCCCCGGTCCGGCACGAGGTAACCGACGGCGTATCGCGCCGGAATGCCCATTTGCCGCAGCAACAGGACCGTTGCGGTGGCAAAGTATTCGCAATGGCCTCTGTGTGTTCGCAGTAGAAAACGGGCCAGGGGTGTTTCATTCGTGCGCTGGCTGGCCGGCGGCCTCTGCCACAGCGTGTAAGTGAACCGTCTGGCAAAAAAGCGCCGCACGTTTTGCAGCGTTTGCCCTTCCGATTCCCCCTCCAGGCCGTTTTCGGCCATCACTTGTTTCAATACGGGAACTTCATTCGTCGGCACCGAGAGGTCCGGGTCGCTTCCTCCCGCGCCGGGCGGCATATCCATCGTTCCTCCTGGACCGTAATCCGCGTCGAAAATCAGCAACCGCGCGCCATCGGCCAGCAAAGCGCCCTCCGGGTTTTTTTGCAGCTCGTAGGCATACATATTTTCAAGCCGCCCGCAACCCGTTGGCAGCGGCACCAAACCCTGCGGATTGCCGAGTTCCTGGTCCCAGCCATTCAAGTAGCAGGCGATATTTACCGTGGCCGTGTTCGTCTTCCCTCCCACCAGCACGTAGGTCGTCTGGTTTACTTCCGGCACTCGCGCAAACTCGTCCCGCGCGCGCCCGGCAAACCAGACCTCGCGCCGGTAATTGTCATAACTCGCCTGCCGCAAATACGCGGGCGGCGGCTGGCCCGGCGGCGTTCTCAACCGCACCGCTATCCGGGTCGAAAATTGCAACTGTCCTATCTCGCCGATGGCCGTCATGCTCTTTCGGGGGTCCGTTTGCCCGCGAAACAGCCGCTCCATCCATTGTGCATTGTAGCCGGCAATCACTCCCTGCAATTGCCACACGCCATATTGCCCTGCAAATCCAGCCGCTATCGCCGTCGGCATCGCCAGGCACCACAGAACGTTCCCAAACCGCCGCGACCGGAACCTCCACAGCGCCCACGCAATCAAAGCCGCCTGCCCCACAAAATAAAAGCGGCTCGCGTCATTGAATTCCCGCGGATGAATGCCCGCCGAAAAAAGGCATGTCACGAAATACGGATACGTCAGATTGATGCTTCCGAAAGGCGTCATCGCCTGCCCGCTCTTCATCTCCCGCCGCTTCCGCCGCCGCAGCCACAGAGACACCGCCGTCAACGGCACCCTCTGGCGAACACTATAAAGCTGCGAGACAATCATCATCAAGAACACAAGAGGCAGCCACCGCAGAAACGCCGACGCCGTCCGCGATGTGGTGGCCGTCGCGTTATGCAGCGCCTCCGCTCCATGGAAAAGTCCTCCAAAACTTCCGCCTTCCTCGTTGCTTGAAAAGGCGTAGATCAGCACCGTCAATGACAGCAGCGTGCAGAAATTCCAAATCCGTTCGAAGTCCGTGTCCTGAAGGTCCCACCGCGTGCGAACAAATGGCGCCCCTTCCAGAATCGCCGCCATGATGATGCCTGCCATCCCGAGGCCCGATTGCCAGCCCCAGAACATGGCCGCGGCACCCAAAAGTCCGGGAGGAGTTCTCATTTCAACGCCGCGAGTTGTTCTCCAATCTGTCCCACGTCCAGCACCCAAAATCGTTCCGGCGCCTCCCGCATGGGTCCCGGCTCCGGCTTTTTTCCCGCTCCATCCGTCACCACCAGCACCAGTGTCGGAACGCCAATCTCCATCAACTTCCTGACAAGCTGTTGCCGCGGCCCATCCCAGTCCAGCAACACACAAATGCAGCCGCTCACCGCCCCAATGTGGCGCAGCACCAACTCTTCCAATGCCACGAACGACCCTCTCGTGCATCCACCCACCGCCGCAAGAATCTCCAGCATTTGCTCCGTTCCCCCCAGACTCCGGCCGGCTGTGAAGCAATACGATTGCGCGCCCACGAACAGCAAATCCAGCAGTGACTCCTGCGTCACCACTTCGCATGCAAACGATGCCGCCACGGAAATGGCCTCTTCCAACAGTTCGCTTCGCGGATTGTCCGTGAACGTGTCCAGCACCAGCGCGTGACGCACAAAAAATTCGTCCTCGAATTCCTTTACGATGGGTTTTCCCGCCTTTGCCCAACTCCGCCAATGAATGTACCGCACCGGGTCCCCACGCCGGTAATCACGCAGCGAAACAAATTCATCGCTTCGCCCCACGTTCGAGGCCTGTGCCACCCCTCCTTCCTGGTATTTCATGGTTCCCGGCAACGCAACCGCTCCCAGCGGATAACGTCTCGGCAAAATCGAGACCGTTTGCGGCGCCTTGACGTGGACAAATGATCGAAACAGTCCCATCGGGTCCGACCGTGCAAGCGTCGTTCCGGTCAGCCGCAATATCCCCCGCCGATACGGCAGCAGCTCCACTTCCGTTTCTCCCTCTCCGTTCGCCGCCAGCGCCGGCATCGCCGCCTCCTTCACCCACGCCATCCGAAACGGGTGCTTCCGCCGTAATGGCTTCGTGCGAAACCACCGCCCCCGCCCCTCCGCCCGCTGAAATCCAATCCATTCCTTGAAGCTGGGCCGCGGGTCCACCAGATTTTCCAGCAGCGTCAAGTCCTTCTGAATCCTCCTGCCCCGATTAGTCACCCGAACACGATATCGCAGCCTCTCGCCTGCGGTTCCAAAACGCGGCAACGAGCGTGTGATTGAAAATTCGCCCCGGAAAAACCAGCTTCCCGCAAGCGCCAGCAACAGCAGCCCCAGCAACAGCGCAAAGGCCTCGTAAACAACCGTGTTCTCCACGTCCGTTCCCACCGAGCCGCTCACGAGAAAACCGCCCGCTACAAAAAGACCCGCTTTGGTGAACCGGCGCCTCGACCAATGCTTCAACGCCGCCCCGGCGCGGTAAAGCACGTAAAACAATCGGAAAACGGGATTCATGGCCGAATGCCCGCAATCTACACCATGCGGGCCGCCGCTGCTTCCACAATTTGCGCCCCTCGCCGCCGGCCCTTCCGCGTCTTCGCGCCGCTTTACGCCGGCACTTTGAGCTTTTTCAAAATCTCCTCCACGATACCTTGCGCTGTCACCCCCGAAAAACGCGCCTTCGGTTCCAGCACCAGCCGGTGTGCCACCACCGGCGCCGCCAGCGATTGAATTTGCTCCGGCGTCACATAATCCCGCCCGTCGAACAATGCCAGCGCCTGCGCCGTCTTCATCAATGCGATGGACGCCCGCGGGCTGGCCCCCAATTGCACCCCGTTCGCCTCGCGCGTTGCCGATACAATGTCCACCGCGTACCGCTTCAGTTCCGGGCTGACGCGTATGTTTTCCACCGCCTCCTTCAGCGCCAGAACCTCCCCCACCGACGCGCATGGCGCCAAAAATTCCAGCGGATGATTATGTTCCTGCGCCGTGAGAATTGCCACTTCCTCCGATGGCGCCACGTAGCCAAGCGTAAATTGCATCGCAAACCGGTCCATCTGCGCCTCCGGAAGCGGGTAGGTTCCCCGAAATTCCACCGGGTTTTGCGTCGCCATCACAAAAAACATTTGAGACAAACTCCTCCGTTCTCCCTCCACGCTCACCTGGCTCTCACCCATCGCCTCCAGCAGCGCCGACTGGGTCCGGGGTGACGCGCGGTTGATCTCGTCGGCCAGCAGCACGTCCGTGAACACAGGCCCCTCGTGAAAATGAAACTGCTGGTCGCGTTGATTGAAAATCGAAACCCCCACGATGTCCGACGGCAGAAGGTCCGGCGTAAACTGGATGCGTTTGAACCGCGCGTCAATCGAACGCGCGAGCGCCTTGGCCAGAGTCGTCTTGCCCGTGCCAGGAAAATCCTCCAGCAACACATGCCCGCCGCTGGCCAGCGCGGCGAGCAGATAACGCGTGGACCCCGACTGTCCCCGCATGACTTTCGCAATGTTGCCGGCGATTCTTTGGTAGGTCGCCCGCGCGTCTTCAAATGAAATGACCATGTTAATATCTTTTTACCCCCGCGGAACCTTCAACATCTGGCCCACCCGGAGCCGCGTCAGATTTACTCCCGGATTCGCCGCTTCCAGAGACGTAAACCGGATGCCGTATTCGCGGCAAATGGCCATGGCCGTCTCGCCCGGCACAACCCGATGCCATTGGGCCGGCGTCCCCGCCGCTTTCGCCGGTTCAGTGACCGTGCGCGGCGGCGGGGCGGGTTCCAGGCCCGCTGCCGGCGCTGTCGCGGTCGCCACGGGCGCGGCAGCTCCCATTTGCGCGGAATGCAGCGCGTTATACGCCTGGCGCCATTTATTCACTTCATCCTGCAATTCATGATTTTGCGCGATTAACTTTTCCAATTGCTGTTCCGTCGAGGAGGACGACGGCAACGCCAGCACGTCCGATGCCAATTGTTCCTTGCACGCCTCAATTCTCTGCGTCACGATCACGGCATTGGGCGCGTTCGGATCGTATTTCAGATACTGTTCGTAGTGATAGATCGCCGCCGCCGGATCGGGCGCCTGCGTGTCATAGAGCATCGCCAATTGATAATGCGCCGCGGCGGAGTGCGGGTTCACTTCCAGCGATTCCTCAAATGCCCGCGCGGCCCCCGCATAATCCATGGCATTGAGACGACTTTCTCCCAGCAGATAATGCGGCTCCTTTTCATCATCCCCATTTCCCTGTCCCGGCATGCATCCGTTCAAGGCAATTGCCAACAAAACGGCGCAAAAAATCACACAAACTCGAATCCAAGACGGCATGGCCCGAAATTAAACAAACCTCGCACCCCGCGCAACGCAGGATGCGCCCGCCAACGATGTTCCGCTTTTCGCACCATCCTTTTCGCGTTAGCCTCCGGCTGTGGATCAAACGTGCCAGCCGCAATTGCTGACGCCCGCGCAACAGCGCGCCGTCGCCGCCCGCGGCAACATCCTCGTCATGGCCGGCGCGGGCACGGGCAAGACGCATATCCTGGTCTCCCGCTGCCTCCAACTGCTTCTGCATGAAAACGTTTCGCTGGATGAAATCCTCATCGTCACCTTTACCGAAGCCGCCGCCGCAGAAATGCGCCGACGCCTCCGCTCGGCGCTCGAAAATTCCCCCGTCGCTGCGCACCGCGCCGAACAACTTGCCCTCTTTGACGCCGCCCACATCGGCACTCTCCACGCCTTCTGTTTCAAGTTGGTCCGCGAACATTGTTTGGACCTCAGCCTCGACCCGCAGCTTTCGGTTGCCGACGAAGGCCAGGCCCATCTGTTGGCCGCCGAAACGCTCAATCAACTCTTTGAGTCCTGTTATGAGCGCGACGACCCCTTTTCCGCTGCCGTTCGGGAATTAATCGTTGCCCGTGGCGCCGGGCGCGATGACCCCATTCGCGACCTGCTCCTGCGCATTCACCATTTTCTCCAAACGCGTCCCGACCCGGACCGCTGGCTCAAACGTCAAATTGAGGAATGCGCGAATGCCGAGCCGGTTCAATGGCGCCAGAAGTATCCGCAGGCCATAGCCAAGTGGCGCTTGGAATGGACCCCCGTTCTCCAAAATCCGGAACAAGACAATCCCAAAGCCGCCGAATGCCTCGCGATCTTGAAGTCGCCCGCCGCCGATCAATCCGTTCTGGCGCAAATCCGCGCGGCTGACTCCAATTGGCCGCACGGAACCAAAAAATTTCGAAAGCCGCTTGAGGAATTTTTCGATGACGCCGCGTTTCTCCATTCTCTTGCGCCCTCCGGCCGTGGCGATCCGCTCGTCCAGGATTGGGACTGCGTTCGCGGCCGCGTGAAAACCCTGCTCGAATTGGCCCGTGAATTTGAGCGCCGATTTTCCACGCGTAAACGCGCCGAAAGCTTGCTGGATTTTCATGACCTCGAACAATTTTCGCTCAAATTGCTTTGGGATTTTTCATCCGAATCGCCCACGTCCGTTGCCCATCAATGGCGCAGGAAATTCCGGTTCATTTTCGTGGATGAATATCAGGACATAAACGCCGCCCAGGACAAAATCATTTCCGCCCTCAGCCGCAATGACACGTCCGCCGACGGCCCCCCGGGCAATCGTTTTCTCGTCGGCGACGTCAAACAAAGCATCTTCCGCTTTCGCCTCGCCGATCCCACCATTTTCCGCGCCTACGCCCGCCAATGGAACGGCGCGACCGGCCAAACTATTCCATTGGCGGAAAATTTCCGCAGCCGACCCGCCCTGCTTTCCTTTATCAATTCATTATTTGAGCCGCTGATGCGGGCCGAACTGGGCGGCGTGGACTACGGACCGGATGCCCGTCTTCAATTCGGCTCGCCGCAAACGCGCCCCACATTGATCGCCGATCCAGGCCCCAGGGCCGAATGGCTGCTTCATTTTGCCAAACGATCGGGCACCGATTCATCCGGAGAAGGCAATGACGACGTGGCCGATTTGGACAATCTTGAAAAAGAGGCGCGGATGCTTGCGCTACGCCTCCGCGAACTCAAGGACGCCCGCGACGAAATTTGGGACAATCACACGCGCTCGTTTCGGCCCGCCGACTGGCGTGACATGGCCGTTTTGCTGCGCGCGCCCGCGTCCACCGCCGCCGTCTTTTGCCGCCAATTCGAATGCGCCGGCGTTCCGCTCGCCGTCGAGCGCGGCGGATTTTATCAAAATCCCGAAATCACCGACCTGTTCAGCCTGTTGCAACTGCTCGACAACCCGCTTCAGGACGTTCCGCTCATTGCCGTTCTCCGTTCGCCTCTCGCTGGTTTTTCCCTGGACGAACTGGCCCAAATCCGGCTGCTGCGGGCCGGGTGCTTTTGGTTCGCCCTATCCGAAAGCCGCCGTCCCGGCGCCCACCTTCCCGGCGCCGCGCGCGCCAGGGCTGTAAAATTTCTTGACTCCTTGGCGCGCTGGCGCGCCCTCGCCGCGCGGGTTTCACCCGGCCAATGTCTCGAGGAAATCCTCCAGGAAACCCGTTATGCCGACTGGCTCCGCTCCCGGCCCGATGGCACCCGCCGCCACGCCAATGTCGGCCGCTTTCAAGCCCTCCTGGAACGCTTCAGCGGCGCGCCAGGCGGCAACCGCATCCCCGATTTCCTCAAGTTCGTGGAAACCGCCGGCGAACCCGAGGTCGCCCTGGTTGCCTCCGAAAATGCCGTCCGGCTGATGAGCATTCACCAGGCCAAGGGACTTGAATTTCCCATCGTGGCCGTGGCCGGCCTGGCCAGAAGATTTAACATCCGCGATCTGACCCAGGACATCATCTTTGACGAAAATCTCGGTCTTTGTTCCAGGGTCAATTTACCGGGCGTTCCGGCCTCCTACCCCTCTTTGGGCCTTTGGCAGGCGCGAAAAAATCAGCGTCGCGAACTGATTGGCGAGGAGCTGCGCCTGCTCTACGTGGCCGTGACCCGCGCCCGTGACCGCCTTCTGCTGACTGCGGGCATTTCAGAAAAAAAATGGCGGACGGCCTTCGAAAACCGTCCGGTCATCTCCATACGCGACATTCTCACAGCCAACAGTTGCGCGGATTGGCTTGTCCTTTGGGCCGCAACGCAAAAGCCGTTGAACGGCGCTACGGAGACGGTGGAAGGCCAATGGCCCCATCTCCGCTGGCGCATCATCGGCGATCACGCCTTGTCGGCCAATCCTCCGCCGACCGTCGCAACATACCCTCCGCTGCCTCCGCTCCCGGAGAAATTGCCGCGTATTCTCGCGTGGAAATACCCGTTCATCGCCGCAACCCAACGTCCCGCCAAATCCTCCGTGACGGCTCTGCGTCATCAGGCGCGGCAGACCGATGACGGGAATGAATCCGTTGCCCTTTTTCCCCCGCCCGCAATCCCGGCCGCAGTCGGAGCCGCCGTCGTCGGCGTCGCGCATCACAAGTTCCTTCAACATTTTCACTTTGCCGCGGATTTGAATTTGAAATTTCTCAAATCGGAAGCCTCCCGCCTGCAAACGGCGGACATCCTCTCCCCCGAAGAATCCAGGTCCTTGAACCTCGAAAACATCCTGGCATTTTGGAATTCTGCCCTTGGCGGTGACATCCGATTGCAGCCTCATTGCGTCCGCCGTGAATTGCCTTTCACCGCAAAGTTCCTCCCCCGTGAATTGGACGAAATTTTTGGAATGCCGGCTTTCCCCGATCTCAATGACGAATTCATCGTCGTCCAGGGCGTTGCCGATCTGGTCGTCCTTCTGCCCAACGCCATCCATCTCCTCGATTTCAAAACCGATGCCGTGAGCGCCGCCGCCTTGCCCGAAAAAATCCGTTTCTACACGCCGCAGTTGAACCTTTACGCCGCCGCGTTGCAAAGGATTTATTGCCGCCCGGTCACCCGTTGCAGCCTCCATTTTTTCGCTGCCCGCCGGACGGTCGAATTGGAGTCACAACGGCCGTCAATTGCTGTTTACCGGCGGGATCAAAAATCAAGCAAGCACGACCCGGCCAACCGCATGGCCCCGCCTTAATCCCTGTTTTCTTTTTCTGATTCAGCGTCGGCCGTTTCCTCGACTCCCGCTTCCGGCGTCGCATTCCCGCCGTCCGGCGCAGCGCCACGCAACTTGACCAACGCCGGCCGCAGCAGGCGGCCCTGAAACGTGTAACCGGCGCCAATCGTTTCGGCAACCACGGCGCCGTCGGCGGCCGCGGCTCCGGCAAGGCACTGGTGGCGCTTGCCGTCAAAGGGTTCGTCCACCGCGGCGGCAAAAGGCATGAGGCCCACGCGCCGGGCCGCTTCCCGGCAGGCGGTTTGAAAATTCGAAATTTGTTCGGCCAACTTGGGCTGTCCCGAACGCGCCGCCGCCGATTCCAGCAGGAAAACATGGTCCAAAATCCGCACCAGGACCTGGAGAAACTCGCTTTCCCCCCGCCTGAGCTTTTCGGTCTCCAGCCGCAACGCTGCCTTTTCCCCGTCATTCATTTTTTGCATGAAATCGGCAAACTGCCGCACTTCATTGGACATTCGTTCGGCAATTTCATTCGCGGCATTGGCGGTACGTTCGGCGTGGCCCTGCACGCCGGACCACAGATTGGTGGCGGATGAAATTTGCGCCGCCAGCTTTTCAAGATTTTGGATTTTCCCGGCCACGTCGCCGAGTGCCTGGCGTTCAATCACCCTGCCGATCAGATGATAATCCAACAGATACGGCCACACTCCGATGGCCGCCCCGGCCACGGCGATGGCAAAACACACGGCGATTTCCCAGCCCGGGATGGGATGCGCGGAGCGCCAGACAAAAAGCCAGGCAAAACCGAGCAACAAAATCTGAGCCAGCAAAAATGGCCATTTGGAAATGGCCGGCCTTTCGGGGTTGTTCATTCTGTGATTGTGGTGAAAGAGCAATGGTGGCGCAAGCCTGCCGGTTTGGCGGTTTTTTGCGTTTTCGAGGGGAAGGATTCGTTTAATTTGTGGGGCGTGTCACAAATGCTCAAATCCTCCGGCGCGATGGCTGCGGCGACTTTCACGAGCCGGTTGCTTGGGCTGGCCCGCGAGATGGTCTATTCGCGGTTCATGGGGGTGGGCTGGGTCACGGACGCTTTTTTGCTGGCCTTCCAGATTCCTAATCTATTCCGCCGGTTGCTGGGCGAAGGGGCGTTGACGGCGGCGTTCATCCCTATTTTCAAGGAGAAGGAGAAAACGGAAGGCGAGCAGGCAATGTGGCGGGCGGCGAATGGCGTCATCTCGGCGCTGATCATTGGCGCGTCGGCTGTGGTTGGCATTGTATTGTTGGGCGTGTCGGTTGCGTTGGCGGCGCACGCATTCGAGCCGAGGACGGAACTGATGTTGCGGCTGTTGCGCGTGATGTTTCCCTACATGCTGTTGGTCTGCCTGGCCGCGGTTTTTATGGGGATGCTCAATGCGCGGGGCTATTTTTTTATTCCGGCGATGGGCGCCACGGCGCTGAACGTGGTCATGATTGCGTCGGTCTTCTGGCTGGCGCCGCAGATGGGCCATGGGCTGCCGCAACAAATTTTTGGACTGGCAATTGGCGTTCTGGCCGCCGGGGCGGCCCAGGCGGCGTTTCAACTGCCGGTGTTGTTCCGCGAAGGATTCCGCTATCGCTGGGTCTCGCCATGGAACAATGAAACGGTGCGGCTGGTGGTGAGCCGCATGATACCCGGCGCCATTGGGGTGGCGGCGTTCCAAATCAACATTGCGGTGGTGCAATTCCTCGCGTTCTGGGTGGGCGCGGGCATCGTGTCATCATTCGGTTTCGCAGTGCGCCTGATGGAACTGCCGCAGGGGATGTTCGGAATTTCGCTCGCCACCTATATGCTACCCACGCTCGCCGGTCTCGCGGTCGAAAAAAACCATTCAGAATTCCGGTCCACGGTGCGGAGCGGCCTCGCCACGTTGCTTTTTGTGAACTGGATTTCGTCCGTCCTGTTGTTTGTCCTTGCCACGCCCATCATCCGGCTTCTCTTTCAAGGGGGCAGTTTCAAGGCCGCCGCAACCAGCGAGGTATCGTTCGCGCTGGAATGCCTCGCGCCGGCGCTGGTAGCTTATTCGAGCGTCAATGTTCTGGCGCGCGCCTTTTATGCGCTTGGGGACATCAAGACGCCGATGAAGATCAGCATTTTTTGCCTGGTTCTGAACGCCGTTTTGGCCGGGGGGCTGGTGTTTCCGCTGCGGCAAGGGGGATTGGGCATTGCCAACACGGTGACATCCGCATGCAACGCGGGACTTTTGCTCTTTGCGCTCCACAAAAGGCTGGGCCCCCTGGAATTGGCGCCATTCAAGAAATCGGTTCCCGTGCTCGCCTTTTCCGGAATAGCGGCCGGCCTGGCCGCCTGGTGCGCATGGATATTGTGGGAACGTCAATTCGGCCATCATGGGATTGCCATGAGAATGGGCGCCGTGTTTGTGCCGTCCATCCTGGGCGGCGCAATTTACGGGGCCATTGCGCTCGCGTTCAAAGTGCCGGCCGCGGCAGAGATGTTTGCCTTCGCACTGGCCCGGCTTAAACGCGCAACCACTGGCCACGCCGCCGATTGACTTGCCGCGAGGCTCCGATTAGCGTGCGAGCGAATCGTATGGCAAAAAGGCTGTTTTCACGCCTGGCGAAATTTCCCGCGCGGCTCCGCGCGGTCACGGGAAAAGAATGGCCCGAAGGCGAATGGACCCGGCTCGACCGGTTCGCCCATTTTTGGGTGTTGGTGGGAAAAAGTTTCGCGCGCAATCGCTGCCCGGTTCGGGCGGCGGCGTTGTCCTACACCACGCTGCTGGCCCTGATTCCGCTCCTGGCCGTGACCATAAGCGTCACCAGCAGCCTGCTTAAAAGCGAAGGGGAGCAGAAAATTTACGGGATGATTGACAAATTCGTCTCCAACGTCATGCCGCCGGCAGGGTTGGAAACGAACGGGGCGGAAGTGTCGCTGAACTTGAGCCAGTCCCTGTCCGTGCCGTTGAATCGGACAAACACGCAGACCATTGCCGTGCCCTTCGGCCCGACGCCGGCTCCCGGGCAAACGCCGGCCGCTGGGAACAGGCGCATCGAAACGGCGCAAAAAGAGGCGGCGCAATACATTCATCATTTTGTCCAGAACACGCGCAGCGGCGCGCTGGGCGTTACGGGGATGGTGGTGCTGGTGTTCATCGCCATTCGGATGCTGGCGGGTGTGGAGGCCACCTTCAACGACATCTGGGGTGTGGCGCGCGGGCGCAGTTGGTTGTGGCGCATCGTCCTCTATTGGGCGGTCATCACGCTGGGGCCGCTGCTCCTGATTGCGGCTCTGGGACTGGCCGGGGGGGCACACATGGAGGCTGCCCGTTGGCTGGCGAGCCAAGCGCCGATCGCCGGCGGTTTGCTCTTTGACGTGCTGCCGCTCATCGTCCTGTGGCTGGCGTTTGCGCTGGTGTATTTGCTGGTGCCCAATACGCGTGTGCGGCCGGCGGCTGCTCTCATTGGCGGGGCGGTAGGGGGCGTTTTGTGGCACTTGAACAACGTGTTCGGTTTTCTTTACGTCTCGCGCGTCGTGACCAACAGCAAAATTTACGGCAGCCTGGGCCTGGTGCCGGTATTCATGGTGGGCCTTTATTTTTCATGGCTGATTCTCCTGTTCGGCGCTCAGGTCGCCTATGCGTTTCAAAACCGCCGGGTCTATGCGCAGGAGAAATTGGTCGAAAACGTCAATCAACGCGGTCGCGAATTCATTGCGTTGCGATTGATGACGTGCATCGCGCAACGTTTTCAACGCGGTGATCCGCCCGCAACGCTCCAGGAAATTTCCGCGGAACTGGACATCCCCACCCGGCTGGCACAGCAGGTTTTTCAAATGCTCATCGCCGCCCGCCTGGTCACCGAGACTGCCCGGCCGGAAACTGGCTGCCTGCCGGCCCGTCCCCTTGAATCCATAACGGCGCATCATGTTCTGCGCGCCATGCGGATGGGTGGGGGGCAGGAATTGCCGCGCCAAGACGGTTCCTTGCGCGCGGAAGTGTATGGAGAATTTGCGCGCATTGAAGAGGCTGAACGCCAGACCGCCTCAGCGGTCACGCTCCTCGCGCTTGTCAACCGGCTCCCCCCCCATCCCAAGCCGGCCATTGAAGACGGACGCCAAAACCGGGGTTGACGCCTTCATCCGGGACACTGTCCCAAGTTGCTACAGGATGATTCCGAGCGGGATGAAAGGACCTCTTCGGATGGCACATGAAATGGCCGGCCGACACATCTTCGGACCGGGGATTGGATTCTGTTTTTGGGCAATAATGGCATTGTTTTCGCTTGGAAAACGTTCATTCTGACAGTGATGGACCGAAGTTCCAATGGCAACGGCAGAAGCGATGGAAATGGTATGTCGGCATTGACACCCAGCACACCAAAGAAGGCCCCAGGACCGCCGCCTCATCAGGCGGGAGCGGATGGGAATTGCGTTCTGTTCCAAACCTCGGAAGGCGCCGCCTTGCGGGGGACCATAATCCGATTGCAGCGCAACGGGGTGGTGTTTGAGTTGTATAATCCGATGGCCGTACTCCGGCTGTCGGAAGCACTGGATGATCTGCGGATATTCATGCAACAGGACGAGATTTACTCGGGCCGCGCCGTCATCAACAGTGTGGTGGACGCGGGCACCAAACTGGTTTGTGAAGCTACATTGGACCCGGTGAACTGGGCGGATTTGAACCTGCTGATCGCGCTGGACAACCGGCGCGGAATCAGCGGCGAGGTCAAAAGGTTTCTGGAGGAGCGGCAAAAAGCGCCACCGCTATCGCCGGAATTCAAGGTGGCAGTCGCGGACCTGCAATTGTTCCTGCAGGACTTGCGATTGTGGATGGACAAGGTTGAACTGAAGGTCGCGGCGCAAGGTGACGCTTTTCGTCCAATGTACGAACGCCGGATATTGGAGACAATACTGCCCTCCGTGCTTCCGGTGCTGGGGTCGTTTGTGGAGAAATTTGAAAAATCGTTGCCGCGAAACGCCGCAGAAATGGATGTCAGCCACGCGATTTACGCGCGGCGCATGTTGCACCCATTGGTATTATGTTCGCCCTTCATCCGCAGGACTTTTGAAAAACCACTGGGATACGCAGGCGACTATGAGATGGTAAACATGATGCTGGGGGAGCCGCAGGCCGGCGATTCGCTGTTCGCCAAGCTTCTAAACGTGTTTTTTCTCAATACATCGCCCGTCGTCGCGCATCGGCACCGAATAGACGCCCTCACGGAACGGCTTAAGCTGGAGGTCTCACAGCATGCCGCCTTCAGCCGTCCCACCCGCATCTTCAACCTGGGCTGCGGCCCGGCGGTGGAAGTACAGAGATTTATCGCCAGCTTTCCCTTCACGGACGACACGGATTTTTCGCTGCTGGATTTCAACGAGGAAACCATCCATTACACCGACCACACGTTGAGCAAATTATGCCGGCAACACGACAGTGATTGCGCGTTCCGGCTCACGAAGAAATCCGTCATGCTGTTTTTGAAGGATAATTCAGAGTTTAAACGGGGCCATTATGATTTCATCTATTGCGCCGGATTGTTTGACTATCTTGCGAATTCGGTCTGCGAAAAGCTCATTGAACTCTTTTACGAACTGGCCGCGCCCGGAGGCCTCGTTCTGGTTTCAAACGTCAACTCCAACAACCCATCGCGGGGGTGGATGGAATACGTCCTGGATTGGCATCTGATTTATCGCAACTCGGAGGAGCTTGCCATGCTGATTCCCGAACGGCTGCGTTCCGAATCCAATGTCCGCGCCGTAGGTGACGCGGTGAACATTCTTGTTGAAATAAGAAAGCCTGACAATGCCTGACGGTTTCCCAGCCAATCCAGCAAAGTTCGGGCCTCGCGGCATCCCGGCCCTCCGGGCGATGGCGACCTCCGGGTGGGCGCGCTTGACGCGCCTTTCCTACACCACCAAGTTCGCCGACGAAATCAAGGTGGCTTTCGCCCAGTATGAAAGACTGATCCGCATCGCCAATTACAAGCTTGGATGCATTATGGCATTGATCTTCATGCCGGCCGGGACGGTGCTGGATTATTTCGTTTATCCGCGGCATCTCGACGAGTTCATTCGATTGCGCCTGTTCTGCGACGTCTTTTTGGCGTTGGTCTGGTTTGCCCTTCAAAGCGGCGCTGGCCGGCGCATTTACCGGTTCCTCGGCTTCATGGTCGCCTTTCTTCCTCTGGCGTCCATTTCCTGGATGATTTACCGGACGAACGGCGCCAACTCGCCTTACTACGCCGGCCTGAATCTTGTCATGTTGGGGGCGGCCATTTTGTTGCGGTGGACATTTTTCGACAGCATTCTGGTTTTTCTTTTTTCGCTTGGAAGTTACCTGGTCGCCTGCGCCCTTTGCGACAGGCGAAGCATTGAGGGCACGCTCGTCAATAACCTTTATTTTCTCACTGTCACGGGATTGTTCATCGCGACCGGTTCCTGGTTCTACAACCGCATCCGTTTCAGCGAATTCGCCTTGCGCCACCAATTGGACCAGAACAAACGCGACCTCGAGGTCACCAACCAAAAACTCGTCGAAATGGACCGCCTCAAAAGCCGGTTTTTCGCGAACATCAGCCATGAAATGCGCACTCCGCTCACCCTCCTGCTTTCGCCGCTGGAACGCCTGTTGCAGCGTTTCGACAAACATCTTGACCCAGACGTCCGGGAGGAACTGGCGATGATGCAAAACAACGGCATGAGGCTCCTCAAATTGATCAACGATCTCCTGGAACTTATCCGCCTCGAAGCGGGCCGGATGGATGTCAAGGCCGAGCCGCTGGCCATGAACGAATTCGTCCGCGGCCTCGCCAGCGCTGTGCGGCCCATGGCGGAAAACAAGCAAATCCGCCTGGAAACATTCGTTGACCCCGCGCTCAAAGCCGTCCTGACCGACCAGGACAAGCTCGAAAAAATCGTGCTGAACCTTCTCTTCAACGCGCTCAAATTCACGCCCGCAAAAGGCATCGTCCGGCTGCGTGCCGAAAAACAAGCGGCCTCCACCGCGCCGGCCCTGCCCGCATCCCCGCCAGGCAACGGAACAACGGCGCCGGCAACTCGAACGGGGGCGGAGGAATTGGTGATCATCGTTTCCGACACCGGCCCTGGCATTCCCGAACACCAGCAGCCGTTCGTTTTCGACCGTTTCTGGCAGGCGGACACTTCCTCGAAGCGAAAGTTTCAAGGTGTGGGCATCGGCCTTGCCCTGGTCAAGGAACTGTGCGAAATGATGGGCGGCACGGCGGCGGTGGCCAGCCGGGAGGGCCAGGGCGCGGAGTTCACAGTGCGGTTGCCTTTCAAAAAAGCGGAGATGCCACCCAAACGCGACGTGGCAGCGACGGCGCCGGCCAATGGTGCCGACCTTTCCGATGAGTGGCTTGCCAATCTTTATCGGCGCGCCGAGATGTTCCCCGCCATGGCCGCCATCCGCGAACGTTCCAAGCCTCCGGCCATCACCGGCCGCCGCCCCTCCGTGCTGATTGCGGACGATGAACCGGACATGCGCCGGTATCTGCGCTCCGAGCTGGAAGAAAAATACGACCTCGTGGAAGCCGTCAATGGACTCGATGCCACGGCCAAGGCGGTGGATTTTCAGCCCGACGTTATCCTGCTGGATATGATGATGCCCGAAATGGACGGCCTGGAGGTCTGCCGTGAATTGCGACGCCGTGAAGCCACCGTCAACATCCCCATCATCCTGATCACCGCCCGCGCCGATGAGGAAACCAAATTCGACGCCTTGCGCATCGGCGCCAACGACTTCCTGGCCAAGCCCTTTTCCTCCAATGAACTCCAGGCGCGCGTGCGAAACCTTATTGAAACCCACGATTACCAGCGCAAACTTTCCACCCGCAACCGGGCGCTCACCTCCGCCATCGAACAAATCAAGGAAACCGAAATGCAATTGGTCCAGTCCGAAAAATTAGCCTCGCTGGGCCGCCTGAGCGCCGGCATCATTCATGAAATCAATAATCCCCTTAATTTCACCCTCACCGGCTTGTTCGCCCTGCGTAACAAAAGCAAGGAGCTTCCCGCCGAATTCCGCAGCGAATACGATGAAATTCTCGACGACGTCGAACAAGGCGTCAAACGTGTACGTGACATAGTCTCGGATTTGCGCAGGTTCACCCATCCGGGCGGCGGCGAGGAATCCGTGGAGGTGGAAAACGCCGTGGACGCCGCCCTCCGCTTCCTGTCGAGCGAATGGAAGGGCAAAATTCGGATCGAACGCCATATCGAACCGCGGCAGACAGCCTGGGTCAACCGCAACCAACTCGTCCACGTGCTGGTCAACTTGCTGCAAAATGCAGTGGACGCCCTTGGCACAAAGACCTTCACGGACGGCGAGCCAACCATCTGGATTGAAGGGCGGCTGGAAGGCGGCAACAGTTTCATAGTCGTTCGCGACAATGGGCCGGGCATTGATCCCAAGCTGGCGGAAAAAATATTTGATCCCTTTTTCACCACCAAGGACGTGGGAAAAGGCATGGGATTGGGCCTGAGCATCTGCTATCGCATTCTTCAAGGTTCCGGAGGCCGCATCTCCGTAAAAAGCGAACCCGGCAGGAATTGCCAGTTCACCGTGGAATTGCCCCTGAAGCCCAAACCCGCCGCAGACCCGGAGACACAACATGGAGAACCAATACGATTATAAAAAATTCGCCATCCTCTACGTGGATGATGAGGAAAAATCGCTCAAGAATTTTTCCCGCGCCTTCGGCGGAAACTTCCGCCTGTTCACCGCGCCCAGCGCACAGGAAGGTTACGCCCTGCTTGAACAACACGCCGATGAGATTGGATTATTGATGACCGACCAACGGATGCCTGGAGAAAAGGGCGTCTGGCTCCTCGAACGGGCGCGGCAGCTTCGTCCACGCATTTTGCGGATTCTGGTCACCGCGTTTGCCGACATGGACGCCGCCATTGCCGCCGTGAACAGCGGGGCAATCTATAAATATGTCACCAAGCCCTGGGAACCGCCGCAGCTCGAACTCACCCTCCGCCAGGGCCTCGAATTTTTCATGGTTCAGATGGAGCGCGACCAGCTTCTTCATGAAAAAATGTCAATCCTTCGCAACATGATGATTGCCGACCGGATGGTAAGCCTGGGACTGATCGCCGCCGGTTTGGGCCATCACATCCGCAATTCGCTCGTTGCCGTCCAGACATTTTTGGAACTGGCCCCGGACAAAATGGCCGATGAACGCGCCAGCCAGAACGAATTGCGCGATCCGGGCTTTTGGACGGACTATCACCAGGGGGCCCAGGAACAAATTGAAAAAATCAACAATCTGCTGAAGGAAATATGGACCGCCTCCGAAAATCCGCGCACGCCCTTCGCCGACAAGGTTTCGCTGCGCGACATGGTGGAAGAGGCGCGGGAGAAATTTGCAACCGATATCGCCACCCGGCAAATCGAAATTGAAAACAACGTCCCCGATTCCCTGCCGCTGCTTCAGGTGGACAAAAACAAGTTTTTCCACGTCTTTGAATGGCTTCTCAAGGAGGAATTGGCCACGTTGCCCTCGGGAAAACGCCTGACCTTTTCCGCCGAGTCGAAGGGCAGCGGGCGCCAGGCGGAAATGATCATTCATATAGCCGACAACGGTCCCGGCCTTCCGCAGGACGCCCTCCGCGCTGTGTTCGACCCGTTTGCCGCCCAGCGCGCCGTCGCGTCTGAATATGCCATTCACCTCATGGCCTGCTTTTTTGTCGTGCATCATCATGGCGGCACAATTGATGCCCACAGTGAACCGGGCCAGGGCAACACCTTTACCATTCACATGCCCTTGCATCCCGAAAAGGCGGCCCCGCCGCCCGACGACACAGGCTTCTTCAAAAGAGCCGTACTGAACGAAGAAATCTGGCAAAAACTTCTCGCCGGCAATTAGAGCGGTTGAAGAAATAATGGAACCGTTTCACCGTAAAATCTCGTTTTATCCCGGCGCGCCTCCGACTAAATTCCAGTAAATGGAATACGAAGCCGTCATCGGACTGGAGACCCACGTCCAGCTTAAAACCCGGTCCAAGATGTGGTGCGGCTGCGCCAACGCCTTTGGCGCCGAGCCGAACACAAATGTTTGCCCCATTTGCCTGGGCTTTCCCGGCGTCCTGCCCGTGGCCAATGAAGAAGCCCTGCGCCTCACCATCCTGGCCGGCCTGCTGCTCAACTGTGACATTCCGCCGTCCGCAAAATTTGACCGTAAAAATTATTTTTATCCCGATGTCCCAAAAAATTATCAGATCACCCAATACGACGGTCCCAGCGCGCGCCGCGGCCGCGTGGACTTTGAATTCGATGGCGCCGTCCGCCGCGTCCGGCTCACTCGCGCCCACCTCGAGGAGGACGTGGGCAAGAACTTTCATTTCGAACGCAACAGCGGCGTGGATTTCAATCGCGCCGGTGTTCCCTTGCTCGAAATCGTCTCCGAGCCGGACATCACCGGCGCCGATATGGCCTATGAATATCTCACCGCCCTCAAGGACATTTTAATCCATGGCGGCGTCAGCGATTGCGACATGGAAAAAGGCATGGTCCGCTGCGACGTCAACGTCTCGGTGAGGCCCAAAGGTTCGGCCGAACTCGGGGCGAAAATTGAAATCAAAAACATGAACAGTTTTTCAGGCGTGCGCCGCGCCCTCGAATACGAAGTTCCGCGCCAGATCGCTGTCCTCAAGGCCGGCGGCGCCCTTTCCCAATCCACCCGCCGATGGGACGACGCCGCCGGTGTGACCGGCGAAATGCGCAGCAAGGAGCACGCCCACGATTACCGCTATTTCCCCGAACCGGACCTCATGCCTTTTTCGCCAACTGAAAAGTGGCTGGAAGCGGTTTCGGCGCGGGTGGTCGAATTGCCCCTGGCCCGCAAACAGCGGTTCATGCGCGATTACCAATTACCTGCCGGCGACGCCGAGGTTTTCAAAAACGAAGTCGCACTCGGAGATTACTTTGAGCCGCTCGCCAAAAAATCGTCGAACCCCAAGGCCGTCGCGAACTGGGTCATCAACAATTTGCGCGCCAAAATGTCCGGGGCGGCTGAAAATGGCACGCTAATGACCTTTGCAGACTTGAAATTCCAATCCGGCGCCATTCTTGAATTGATCGGCCTGATCGAGGCCAAAACCATCAGCAGTTCCGCCGCACAGGCGGTTTTTGCCGAAACGTTCGAGAGCGGCCGGTCCCCCGGCGCCATCGTCCAGGAACGCGGCCTGGCCCAGGTCAGCGATTCGGCCGCCATTGAAAAATTGTGCGACCAGGTCGTCGCCAGCCATCCCGGTCCGGCCAATGACTTCCGGTCCGGCAAAGCCGCCGCGCTGAATTTCCTCAAAGGCCAGGTGATGAAATTGAGCAAGGGAAAGGCAAACCCCGCCGTTGTGGGCGCCATCCTCGAGCAAAAGCTCAAACGCCCGTAAGCTCCACTTCCGCATTCTGCTTCTATTTGCCGGCGGCGCCGGGTAAATTGTCTTGATGAAACAGGCGCTGTCCAAAAAGCTTTTTGCCGAGGCACTGAAATTCATTCCCGGCGGCGTAAACTCTCCCGTCCGGGCCTTCCGGGCCGTTGGCGGGCAGCCTTTTTTTGCCCGGCGCGCCAAAGGCGCCCGCGTCTGGGATGTGGACGGCAATGAATACCTGGACTACGTCTGCACCTGGGGACCAGCCATCCTCGGCCACGCGCATCCGAAAATCGTCGCCGCCATCAAGGCGGCTGCGGCGCGCGGCGCCAGCTTCGGAATTCCCAATGCGTTGGAAGTGACAATGGCCAGGCGCATCCGCCAATGGGTTCCGGGCATTCAAAAAGTCCGCATGACCAATTCCGGCACCGAAGCCTGCATGAGCGCCATCCGCCTGGCGCGCGGCTTCACCAACCGGGACAAAATCATCAAGTTCGACGGCTGCTATCATGGCCATGCCGACTCGCTTCTGGTCAAGGCTGGCAGCGGCGCGCTCACGTTTGGAAGTCCGGACAGCGCCGGCGTGCCCGCCGCCTTCACGCAACATACTCTCGTCCTGCCGTTCAACGATGCGGATGCAATCGAGGCCGCGTTCGCGGCCAATAAGAATCAAATCGCCGCTATCATCGTTGAGCCGGTGCCCGGAAACGCCGGCTTGTATCTTCCCCAACCGGGTTATCTTGAATTTCTACGCGACATCACGGCCGCCAATGGCGCACTCCTCATTTTTGACGAAGTGATGACCGGCTTTCGGCTGGCCAGGGGCGGCGCCCAGGAACGTTTCAACGTCCTGCCTGATCTTACCTGCCTGGGCAAAATCATTGGCGGCGGCCTGCCGGTGGGAGCCCTTGGCGGCCGCGCCGAAATCATGGACTTGCTCGCGCCCCTCGGACCGGTCTATCAGGCCGGAACGCTCAGCGGCAATCCCATCGCTATGGCGTCCGGGATTGCGAATCTGGACGCGCTGGCGGACGGCAACGTGTATCAGAAGCTCGAAGACCGCGGCCGGCAACTCGCCGCCGGAATGCGCGAAGCTGCAAAAGCCGCGAAAATTTCCGTCCAGTTCAATTCATGCGGCTCCATGTTTTGCGCCTATTTCTGCCATCAGCCCGTCCATAACCTGGCCGATGCGATGAAGAGCGATCGGGACCGTTTCGCGAAATTTTTCCACGGAATGCTCGCCCAAGGCATCTATCTGGCGCCTTCGCAATTTGAGGCAGGGTTCATTTCCACGGCGCACACCCCGGCTGACATCGAAAAAACCATCCGCGTCGCGCATAAAGTATTGCGGCGCCTGTGAAGAACCCGCGTTTTATTTTTACCTTTCGCCCGTTTTTTTCTAAATTCCGGCATGGAACGATTACCCGGATTCCGCGATTTTTACCCCGAACCGCTTCCCCATACCGATGTCTGGAGCGCCGACGCCCGGCAGTACATTTTTGAAAAATGGCGGTCGGTGGCCCGCCGTTTCCATTTTCGTGAATATGACGGGCCGCCGCTCGAACCTCTGGAACTTTTCACCACCAAGAGCGGCGATGAAATCGTCGGCCAACTCTATAATTTCACCGACAAGGGCAACCGCTCCGTGGCCTTGCGCCCCGAAATGACCCCCACATTGGCGCGCATGGCCGCCGCCCACGAGCGCAATTACAAAAAGCCGGTCAAATGGTTCGCCATCCCCCAGCTTTTTCGATATGAACGCCAGCAAAAAGGCCGCCTGCGCGAGCATTTCCAGTTCAATGCCGACATCTTGGGCGAAACCGACCCGGCCGCCGACGCCGAACTCATTGCCCTTTTGATTGATACCTTGCGCGCCTTTGGCCTCACCGAACGGGACTTCGTTATCCGGTTGAGCAGCCGCAACGCCTGGCAGGATTTTTACACCAAAGGCAGGCGAGGACAATCGCCCGCCGCCCCCAACGGCGGCAAGGAGGAATACGAATTCTTCCAGGTCATAGACAAACTCGATCGGGCGCCGGAATCCGAAACGGCGCGGAAATTGTCGGCCTTGGGTTTTTCGCTTCCAGACGTGCGGCGTTTCATCGCATCGGGCGCGCCCACTCCCGAACTCGATGCCATTCTCCGAAACCTTGCGGCGCGCGGAATGAAGGATTTTGCGCGCGTGGATTATCGCGTGATCCGTGGCCTGGCTTATTACACGGGCGTGGTTTTCGAGGCGTTTGACGCCACCGGCGAGTTCCGCGCCATTGCCGGCGGCGGACGTTATGACAATCTCATCAAACTCATCAGCGGCGGGCGGGTGGACCTTCCCGCCCTGGGCTTCGGCATGGGCGATGTGGTGCTGCTCGAATTGCTCAAGGCACGCAAACTGTTGCCATCATTTGATGCCCGCGTGGACGTCTTTGTGGTCATTCAGGACGAAGAGCTTCGCCTCCAATCGCTGAAATTGGCCGAAGACCTGCGATGTGCCGGATTTGTGGTGGATTACCCACTGACGCCCTCCAAGCCCGATAAACAATACAAACGCGCCCGCGAATTAAAGGCATCGTTCACCGCCCGTCTTGAAAGCGACGAATACGTTCGCATCACAAATCCGGAATCACGCAAGGAAATTGTTGTGGGGGTGGGCGACGCGGCAAACCATTTGAATTAATGCCGCTGCGTCTCAATCTGCCAAATCATCGAACCGCTTGAGTGGGGGCAAGGCAGTATTCGGTTCCGAAAGGCCGGCGAGACTTTGGGTCGCAAATGACAGAGAGCATTAAAACTGCGAAAAAGCTTTTCATCTCAAGTGAATTGCGCATGAATCGCCTGTTTTTCATTTGGTGCCGACGGAGGGGGTCGAACCCACACGGCCGCGAGGCCACTGGATTTTGAGTCCAGCGCGTCTGCCAATTCCGCCACGTCGGCCACCAGCAGCCAATATATTTTTCGTCCCCGGCCAAGTAAAACTTTTTCGGCGCGGATTCATTTGCCTTGCGCCCCTTCACGGTTTTCAATACCCCCATGATTGCCAAACGCGTCATCCCCTGCCTGGACGTGCATGGTGGCCAGGTCACCCGCGGCGTGCAATTCGGCAGGGCCGAAGCCGGCGAACTGAAGAATGTCGGCGATCCCGTCGAACTGGCCGTTCGCTACAACCAGCAGGGTGCCGACGAAATGGTGTTTTTCGACATCACCGCCAGCGCCCACGGCCGCGCCACGATGGTGGACGTGATCGAACGTGCCGCAAACGAATGTTTCATGCCGCTGACCGTCGGTGGCGGCATCAAATCCGTGGATGACATGTTCCGCATGCTCCGCGCCGGAGCCGACAAGGTGAGCATCAACTCCTCCGCACTCGCCAACCCCGAACTAATCCGCGCCGGAGCCGAAAAATTCGGCAGCCAGTGCGTCGTGGTTTCCATTGACGCCAAAAAAACCGGTCCCGATCAATGGCAGGTGTTTTCACACGGTGGCCGCAAGCCCACGGGTCTGGATGCCGTGGAGTGGGCAAAAAAAGCGGTGGTGCTGGGTGCAGGCGAAATTGTTCTGAATTCCATTGACGCCGATGGCACGAAAGGCGGGTTCGATCTGGCGATTACCCGGCGCATCAGTGAATCCGTAGGCGTGCCGGTGGTCGCCAGCGGCGGCGCAGGCACGCTCGAACATCTGGCCGAAGTGCTGATCGAAGGCAGGGCCGATGCCGTACTCGCGGCCAGCATTTTTCATTTCGGCGAATATACGGTTGGGGACGTTAAACGGTTTCTGGCCGGAAAAAGCATTTCGGTGCGCTTGTAGCCGGGCGGCAGCCGGAAGTTTTGGTGGCTTGAAATTACAATAAAGCCGGGGTCTCCGTGCAATCGAAGGCGGGCCGGGCGCAGGAATGGCCGCTCGACAAGGTCGTTTTCCTTCTGTTTAATGGCGCCGCGCTTAATGAGAAGATTTCCCGCCATTCTGCCGCTGACATTTTTGGCGCTCATTCTTTCATCAAATGCCCTCGCGCAGGAGCAGCCCATCCAGTTTGGCGCCCTCAACCAAATCCTCCCCGATGCGCCTTCCGGCGCCGCGGAGTTGCAGGGCAACATCGTCAAGGCCGCCCATTTCTATGTCCAATACAGCAATTCGGTGCTGACGGCCGACAGCGGGACCATCAATTTGCAAACCGGCGAGGTTCAGGCCGACGGCCACGTCCGCATCGCACAGGGGCAAATGATCTGGGTGGGCGACCATATCAATTACAATTTCAAGACCCGCCGAATGAGCAGCGCCGAATTCCGCGCCGGCAGGCCGCCCCTGTTCCTGGAAGGCCGCGACCTGCACGCCAGCCTCTCGAACAACACTTATTCCGCCCGCCGCGTCGTCATTACCACGGACGACGCGAGCGATCCCGCCATCCTGATTCGCGCGAGCCGTTTCCGCATCGTTCCCGGCAAATATGTGGAGGCATGGAACGCCGTTTTGTACGTGGACGGCGTACCGTCATTTTATTTTCCGTATTATCACCGCGCGCTCGGCGCCCGCGCGAACCATTTCAGCTTTCTGCCCGGCTATCGGACGAAATTCGGGCCGTATCTGTTAACCTCCTACAGGTGGTATTGGAACAATGCCGTGGATGGCGTCGTGCGCGCCGATTATCGGGAACGGCGTGGCGGCGCGGGCGGCGCCAATCTGAACCTGCACCTGAATCGCTGGGGCGAGGCTTCATTTCTGTATTACCATCTGCACGACATAAATCCCTACCTGGGCACCAACGGCGTGCCCGGAACGTTTTCCATCCCCCGGGACCGCCAGCGTTTTCGCTTTGCATGGCAGGCCGCTCCCTTCACCAACCTCGACGTCAAGGCGCTGGTTAATTACCAGTCCGATCCACTCCTCCTCCACGATTTTTTTGAAGGCGCTTACACTGAAAATCCGCAACCGCGCACGTTCGCCGAAATTAACCGGCATTGGCAAAACTGGAGCGTGGACGCCGAAACGACGCCCCGGGTCAACGATTTCTTTGACCAGGTCGAGCGGCTGCCAGACGTGAAGCTGACTGGTTGGCGCCAGCAGGTGCCCTATACGCCGCTGTATTATGAAAGCGAAAGTTCCGCGGGTTATTATCGCCGGATGTTTGCGGAAACAAACACCTTGTTCGGCGGCACGAACGGCCCCGGCGCCGACTACGCGGCGGCCCGCGCCGACACGTTTCAGCAACTGCTGCTGCCTTGGACGTTTTTCGGCTGGCTGAACGTCACCCCGCGTGTGGGCGGCCGCTTCACCTATTACGGCCATGAAAGCGGCCCCGGCGGCACTAATGCCGAAACCTACCGGAAAATTTTTAATACCGGTGTGGATTTCTCCTTCAAAGCATCCAGGCTTTGGACCGGCGCAACCAATGGGCTTCTGGACATTGACGGATTGCGACACATCATCGAGCCGTCGGCCAGCTATGCGTTCATTCCCCGGCCCAGCACGCTGCCCCCGCAATTGCCGCAGTTCGATCCCGCCTCGCCCAGCCCCCTCCTCTTGCCCATTCAATTGCCCGATTACAACGACATTGATTCCATTGACAGCGAAAATGTCATCCGATTCGGCCTGCGCAATACGTTTCAGACCAAACGCAGCGGGCAGGTGGAAAATCTGGCCGATTGGGACCTCATCATGGACTGGCGGCTGCATCCCACCGCCGGCCAAAGCACCTTCAGCGACCTCTTCTCGGACCTTGAATTCCGTCCGCGCTCCTGGCTGACGCTGGAGTCGGAGGTCCGCTACGACATCGGCAACGCCCAGTTGAATCTGGCCTATCACCAGATCACCTTTACACCCAACGACCGCTGGAGTTGGGCGCTCAGCCACGACTACACGCGCGCCGGCTTCGTGGACAGCGGAGACAATCTCATCGGCAGCACACTTTTTTTCCGGCTCAACGACAATTGGGGCCTGCGCGCCCAGCACGATTTCAACGCCGAAAACGGCCGCTTGCAGGACCAGTTCTACACCCTTTATCGTGATATGCGCAGTTGGACCGGCGCCCTGACTTTCCGCGTCACTGATAACGGCATCGGCCCGACCGATTACACCGTGGCCTTTGCCTTTTCCATCAAAGCGCACCCGCGCTACGCTGTCGGCGCCGACGTGGTGGCGCCTTATCCGCTCGTTGGCGAATAGCCCCGTCATCCCGCCCTCAATGTCTGCGCGGCAGTCTGTGAACGACATAAAATCGGCAGGCCAAAATCATCGAAAGGGGGCCGTTTTGCCCTGGCGGTTGAAATTCCCCGGAAAATTATTCAACTTGGCTAAAATCAGTCGAATCAATTTTTGGAACCCGTTCCATTGCCATGCAGTTGGGCCAGCCCGCCGTGGCTTGAGCGAAGGCGGGCGCAAAGAGACCAAGCCAACGGCATGGTTTCGTATAGGTTCGCCGGCTGAGAAGCAAAACCGGAAGAGCGATTTGATGCAAATAGTTGTTGCAGGGGGCGGTTCGTTTTGATACATTTGTGATTCCATTTGTCCGGTCCATGGCGCCCGGCAAGGAACAATTTTAAAGATGCCTACAATCAATCAACTGGTTCGGAAAGGCCGGCGGAAGGTCAATTACAAGTCCAAGTCGCCGGCCCTGGAAAATTCGCCGTTCCGGCGCGGCGTGTGCATTCAAGTGATGACGCGCACGCCCAAGAAACCCAATTCGGCGATGCGTAAAGTGGCGAAGGTAAGACTGACCAACGGGTATGAGGTGATTGCGTACATTCCGGATGAAGGCCACAATCTGCAGGAGCACTCGATTGTGCTGGTGCGGGGCGGACGAGTGAAGGATTTGCCGGGGGTGCGTTATCATATCGTGCGAGGCACCCTGGACGCGGCCGGTGTTGAAAAGCGCCGGGTGAGCCGCTCCAAGTATGGCGTGAAACGGCCCAAAGCGGCCAAGGCAGCGGCGCCGGCGGCGGCGAAGTAGTCCGAACAGTTTTTAACGTTTAATCATTCCCACCCATGTCCCGCAGACGGCAAGCAACGAAACGGCGCACCGCCAAAGACGAAAAATTTCACAGCACGCTGGTGTCGCGGCTGGTCAACACGGTGATGCAACGGGGCAAGAAGAGCACCGCGCAACGCATCGTCTATGGCGCGTTTGACACCATCTCAGCGAAGAATCCGGCGAGCAATCCGATAGAAATTTTGCAACGGGCGGTGGACAACGCGAGGCCGCGCATCGAGACCAAGGCGCGCCGGGTCGGCGGGGCGACGTACCAGGTGCCGATGGAAGTGCCGGTGGACCGGCAAACGTCGCTGGCGTTGCGATGGATTGTTAATTTTGCGGACGGACGAAAAGGCTCAGCCATGCGCGAGGCACTGGCGTCGGAAATTCTGGAAGCCTACCAGGGCCAGGGCAATGCCATCCGCAAGCGCGATGAAGTGCATAAAATGGCGCAGGCGAACAAGGCGTTTGCGCATTTCCGCTGGTAGATTCACACCGTAAAAGGCCGGCATTTATTTCGTCAAATCCCGTGAACATCGCCGTTTTCGGCAGTATAATAGCATAATAGCAAACAGACTATGAGCGCAGTTATGGAAAAGGAGAAATCCGGGCCGGTCAATTCGCCCAAGCGCGAGTACACGCTGGAACGCACGCGCAACATCGGCATCGCGGCGCACATTGACGCGGGGAAGACGACGACGACGGAACGGATTCTTTTTTACACCGGCCTGATACACAAGATTGGTGACGTGGACGACGGGAACACCGTCACTGATTGGATGGAACAGGAACGGGAGCGGGGCATTACGATAACCAGCGCGGCGGTGACGTGTTTCTGGACGCAGAAGCAAACCAAGCCGGGGGAAGAAAGCCTTTACAAGGCGTTTAGCGGCGTTCCGCACCGAATCAACATCATTGACACGCCCGGACACGTGGATTTCACGGCGGAAGTGGAGCGCTCAATGCGGGTTTTGGACGGGGCGGTGGCGGTATTTTGCGGGGTGGCGGGGGTGCAGCCGCAATCGGAAACGGTCTGGCGGCAGGCGACAAAATACAAGGTTCCGCGCATTGCTTTTGTCAATAAAATGGATCGGGTGGGCGCGAATTTTGAGAACGCGCTGGCCGATATGCGCAAGAAACTCAACGCGTATGCGTATCCGATTTTTTTACCGATTGGAGCGGAGGACAAATTCGAGGGCGTGATTGACGTGGTGAACCAAAAAGCCATCGTCTGGGGGCCGGGCGACGTGGCGAATGAAGGGTTGAATTACGAAGCGAAGGAAATTCCGGAGGGGTTGCGGGAGCAGGCGGCGGCGGCGCTGGCGGAACTGGTGGATGCGGTTTCGAACAAGGACGACCGGATAGCCGAACTGGTGCTGGAAGAAAAGCCGGTAACGGCGCAGGAACTCAAGGCGGCCATCCGGCGGCTGACGTGCCGGATTGAGCTGGTGCCGGTATTGTGCGGTTCGGCTTTCAAGAAAAAGGGCGTGCAACCGCTGGTTGACGCGGTGGTGGATTACCTGCCGGGGCCGCTGGACATTCCGCCCGCCGAAGGACACGAGCCGGGAACGGAGAACAAGCTGATTGTGGAATCCAGCGACAGCGGCAAATTTTGTTCACTGGCCTTCAAATTGTGGACGGACCCCTACGCGGGGAAGCTGGTTTTCTTCCGCGTCTATTCCGGCCAGTTAAAAAAAGGCGATACGATTTACAACCCGCGCACGCGGAAACGCGAGCGCGTCAGCCGGCTGATGGTCATTCAAGGGAGCGAGCGCAAGGACATTGAGCAGGTCTTTGCGGGCGACATTGCGGCGCTGGTCGGTCTGCGGAACATCACCACGGGCGACACGCTGTGCGACGAGGATTTCGATGTCACCCTGGAGCCGCCCACGTTCCCGGAGCCGGTCATTTCGATGGCGGTCGAACCGAAAACGAAGCAGGATCGGGACAAAATGTCGGAAGGGCTGCAACGGCTTGCGGAAGAGGACCCGACTTTCCGCTGTTTCACCAATGAGGAAACGGGCCAGCTCATCATTGCCGGGATGGGCGAATTGCACCTGGAAATCATCCGGGACCGGCTATTCCGCGAATTCAAGGTGGAAGCCAACGCGGGCGCGCCACAGATTGCATACCGTGAAACGATTTTGAAACCAGCCGACGGCGAAGGCAAATTCATCCGGCAATCCGGCGGCCGGGGACAATACGGCCACGCCCTGATCAAGGTGGAACCCGTTGAACGCGGCAAGGGCATTGAAATTCTCAATGAAATTGTCGGGGGCGCCATTCCCAAGGAATACATCCCGGCGGTCATTGACGGGATCGAAGAAGCCATCAAGGGCGGAGTGTATGCCGGGTACCAGGTCATTGACATCAAGGTGGAGATTGTGGACGGAACGTTCCATGAAGTGGATTCGAGCGAACTCGCGTTCAAAATGGCTGGAATTTTCGCGCTGAAAGACGCTTTCAAGAAGGCGACTCCGGTCTTGCTGGAGCCAATCATGAAAGTGGAGGTGACCACGCCGGATGAGTACCAGGGGGATTTGCTTGGCGACATCAACCGCCGTCGCGGCATTGTGACGGGCATCGAAGCGAAGAGCGGGCAGACGATTCTCAATGCACGGGTGCCGCTGGCCGAAATGTTCGGTTACGCCACGGCCATTCGTTCGCTTTCCAAAGGACGCGCGTCGTATTCGATGGAGCCATTGACCTTCGAGCAAGTACCCAACAGCGTTCTCACGACAATCCTGGACGCAGCGGCCAAAAAGCCCGCCGCCAGAACGTAGGACGTTTTTTTGCCCGGTTGAACGAATCCGTGTCGGCGGCGGGGTGTTTCGCTCCTCGTCTTGCCCGAAAAAATCCGTCGCGCAACCACTTCCCTCCCCACTGCATGGGCCTGGTTTGAAAAAGTAAGTTATTTAACGTCTGCTTCCGCAATCAGAGCCTTTGCCGCGCCACTGCCATACATATTTCGATTGTGCTGATTAAATTCGTGCTTCAAATCAACCATCAAGTCTTGAAGCGTCATCAATTTCCAATGAACCGGAACGAAAGCGGGCTTTCCTTTCCGCTGCTTCACCAGTGAGGAAACGGGCCAGATCATCATTGCCGGGATGGGCGAATTGCACCTGGAAATCATCCGGGACCGGCTATTCCGCGAATTCAAGGTGGAAGCCAACGCGGGCGCGCCACAGATTGCACACGGTGAAACGATTTTGAAACCAGCCGAGAATCGGCTTGCGCCGGAGACAAAAAAAATGCGTTTCTTGGAGGGGTTTGAACTTATATTAGCCGCATGGACAAGGGCAAAATTGCAGAAATCCTGCTGGAGACCGGCAGATTGCTCGAATTGAAGGGCGAAAACCCGTTCAAGACGCGGGCCTATGCCAACGCGGCAAGGGCGGTGGAAAATCTCAATGAACCGCTGGAGAAAGTCGTCGCCGAAGGACGCCTGGCGGACATCAAAGGCATCGGCGAAAGCATCGCAAAAAAGATAAGCGAACTGGAGGCCACCGGAAAACTGGCCTATTTCGAGCATTTGAAGGCTTCGATTCCGTCCGGGTTGGCCGCGATGCTGGAAATTCCCGGCATGGGACCTAAAAAGATCAGGACCCTGCATGAGAAGCTTGGAATTGACACCGTGGAAAAGCTGGAAGCCGCCTGTAAATCGGGAGAGGTGGCCGCGGTGGCGGGATTTGGGAAAAAGACGGCACAGAACATTCGCGCGGGAATTGAACGGCGGCGCACGTATGCCAGCCGGCACTTGATCAGTGACGGGTTGCGCGTGTCGGAGCCGATGCTGGAACGATTGCGGCAGCATCCGGATGTGATTCGATGCAGCGCGGCGGGAAGCCTGCGCCGGCATCGGGAAATCATTGGAGACATTGACCTGCTCGCGTCATCCAAAAAGCCGGGGACAGTCATTGAATTTTTTGTTTCGCAGCCCGGCGTGGTCACGGTGACGGCGAAGGGCGGGACGAAGGCCAGTGTGATTCTGGAGGGAGGGATTCAATCCGATTTGCGCGTCGTCAGCGACCGGGAATATCCGTTTGCCCTGATGTATTTCACGGGCAACAAGGAACATAACATCGTGATGCGACAACGGGCGATTGCCCGCGGGCTGCGGCTCAACGAATACGGGTTGTTCAAATCCAAGGAGGAAACGCGGGACCCGAAACGACTCGTGCCGTGCGATTCGGAGGAGGAAATTTTTCAAAAGCTGGATTTGCCCTTCATTGAGCCGGAACTGCGGGAGGACATGGGCGAATTTGCCGCGGCGGAAAAGGACGCGCTGCCCCGCCTCATCGAATGGACGCGGTTGCGGGGCTCGTTGCACAATCATTCCACGTGGAGCGACGGCCATGATCGCCTGGAAGAGATTGCGGCCTTCATGGAGCAGTTGGGGCTGCAATACTGGGCCATTACCGATCATTCAAAGTCCTCGTTTCAGGCGAATGGCCTGGACGCCGACCGGCTGCGCGAGCAAGCGGTTGAAATCGGGAAAATAAACCATGAGCTTGCGGAACGGAGCAGTCAGTTTCGGCTGCTTGGCGGCATCGAAGTGGACATACTCAAAAGCGGGCTGGATTTCAGCGATGAAATTTTATCGAAGTTGGACGTGGTCGTGGCCAGCCTGCACCAGCCTTCGAACAACGAAGAGGAAAACACCAGGCGCCTGATTCGGGCGGCCCAAAACAAATACGTCCATATTCTGGGGCACGCCACGGGGAGGCTGCTGCTGGAACGGGAGCCATACCCGGTCAACGTGCGTGCGGTGATTGACGCCTGCGCGGAGGCGGGCACGTGGATGGAATTGAATTGCAGTCCGCGGCGGTTCGACCTGGACTGGCGTCATTGGCCCTACGCGAAAAGCAAGGGGGTGCGATGCGTCATCAATTGCGACGCGCATCGCAACGAGCACGCCGGGTTCCTCCGCCTGGGGGCTGGAATGGCGCGGAAGGGATGGCTGGAGGCTGCGGACGTGGTGAATACGATGGATTTGGCGGCGCTGCGGAAGGCGCTAAAAAAGGCCGCAAAAGGGACCGAGAGGCAACAAGAGGTTGGGAACGGTTAAAAAGGGGTTGATTTTCGGGGCCATTTTTATTAAAAAAATTATTTGACCGCTTGGATGGTTTTGCTATCTTTTTGCAAACTTTGAGCGGGCGTGGCCTTTTTTGGGCCTTTTTTTGAATGCAGAGCGGGAAAATGCCGTCTGAATGATAATCAGTTGCCTATGAAAAAAATATTCATGTCCATCGTCGGGTTGGCGGCCGCTGGAACAGCGAGCCTGCACGCAAACGAGCTGTTAACCACTGGCGCTGACAAGGCGTGGAGCGTCGAAGGGACCTTGCGGGGATTTTACGACGACAATTACACCACGACGTTCAAGAAGCACGGCAGCCTGGGGTTTGAGGTCAGCCCGCAGATCAGCCTGGACATGCCGCTGGAGCAGACGGAGATAGACGCGCGCTACACCTACGGTCTGTACTATTATCAGCAGCGCGAAAAAAACGGGCAAAATCCAATTGACCAGAGCCATCAATTCGATTTGTGGGTGGACCATGCGTTCAATCCGCGCCTGGATTTGACCGCTTCGGACAGCTTCCGCGTTGCGCAAGAACCGGCACTGCTGGCGGGGACCGGGGCGGCAGCGACAACGGAGCGGTTGGAAGGCAACAACATTGCCAACACAGCCAATCTCGGACTTCGAACGGATTGGACGCGTGAATTTTCCACAACGTTGAAATACGCGAACAATTATTACCATTATTCGCAAAGCGCCTATTCCGTGCCGCTGGATCGCGTGGAGCAGAGCATCAATGCGGAAGGGGAATGGCATTGGATGCCGACGACCGATTTGCTGGCCGGTTACATACTGAGTCTGGCCAATTACACGGGCGATGGGATTGTTGGCACGAATGCCATCACCGGATTACCTGAACACAGCGATGCTCGCAATTATGTGTCCCATACAATTTACGCGGGTTTGAGCCATGAATTCAGCGAATATTTGAAAGGCTCGGCGAAAGCGGGTGTCACCTACAGCGACTATTACAACGAATCGCAGAGTTCGGTGTTTCCTTATGCCAAGCTGTCGCTTGATTATACGTATGGTCCGGGAAGCTACGCGGAAGTCGGCTTTTTGCAGACCCAAAACGCGACTGAAACCACGGTGCCTGACGGTAGCGGGCACCTGACGACATCGCAAGAAACTTCCGTGGTGTATGGCTCGATCAATCATGCCATCACCGCGAAACTAAAGGGCAGCCTGGTCGGGCATTATCAGTACTCCATTTACAACGGCGGCCTATACAACAACCAGAGCGCGAGTTGGTACTCCGTGGGCTTGCAGGCCACGTATGCCTTCAACCAGCATTTGTCCGCGAACGCGGGATATAATTTTGACTACTATACGTCAGACGTTCCGGGCTTGGAATACACGCGTAACGTCATATTTTTAGGCGTCAGCGCGTCCTTCTGATTGGCAGCGCCGGGGCGTAAAAATTGAACGATTTACCGGGAGCAGGGTCTAACCTGTTCCCATTATTTTTTTGATATGGAGCCAGCAAAGAATCCAGCGCCGCCGCAGGAGCAAGCCCTGCATTTTCTTGATTATTGGCGCATCGTCCGCATTCGCAAAACGGTCATCATTTCTGTTTTTTTTCTGGTGGCGATCACGGCAACGGTCGTGACGTTCATATTGCCGCCGTATTACTCCAGCACGGCGCAAGTGGAGGTGAATCAGGCGAGCGGGGTTATTTCCAGCATGAGCGGGACGCCGGCAACGGCGGAGACCGCTTACGATCCATATCTGATCGAAACGCAGTTGAAACTCATCAACGGGCAGGACGTTTTGGACCGGGTGATTTCGAAGCTTGATCTCAATGACCGATGGGGCGGGAAATACAACAGCGGTGGCGCGCCGTTCACAACCGACCAGACGATGGGGATTCTGCAAGGGCGGATCAATCTCAATCCGGAGCTGAACACCAAGTTGATCAACATCATGGTAATGGATCCGGACAAGAACGAAGCGGCGGAATTGGCGAACGCGATTGCCGACGCCTACCAGGCGTATCGCCTGAACCAGCAGAACACGAATACGTCCCAGGGGATTGAGGCGTTGCAACGGCAGGCGGAGGGGGAACAGGCGGCGATTCAGGTGGCGCGCTCCAACGTGGATTATCTGCGCAAGGCATTGAAGATTGCGGACACGGACCCGAGTTCGGTAGCCCCGACGCCGACACTGAACAACCTGCAATTGCAAACGCTGGCCAACCAGCGCGTGGAAGACGAAAAGAATTACATGTCCGAGGAGAAGGTTCTGGAGGAATTGCAGGCGCTTCAGAGCACGAACCCTGCGCTGCTGGCGGACGTGCTGCCAACGATGGAGAACGATACGACGCTGGATACGCTGTTGGACAAGCTGCACCAGACGGAGCAATCACTGGCCCAACAGAGCGCGTATTACACCACCAACCTGCCGGACATCCAAAGCCTTGAGAAATTGAAGGTGGAACTGAACCGGGAAATTGACAACCGGGTCAAGGGCCTGATGCTCGGATTGAACAGCAAGGTTACGTCGCTGAAGGCCGAGGTGGATGGGATTGACCAGGAGGTCGAATCCGCGAAACAAAAGGACGAAGAGGAAGTGGAGCGGGGCGCGCCCTACTGGGAGGCGAAGCAGGACCTGGAAAACAAAATAAGTTTCCAGACGCTGATGGCGGCGAAAATTTCCCAGGAAGAAACCGACCTGGCGATACCCAAGACGACGATGGTGACGATAACGGAACGCGCGCAGCCGGGGGACAAGCCGGTTCGCCCGAGAAAAACGCTCAATATTGTTTTGGGCAGCGTTTTTGGGCTGCTGATCGGCATTGGTTTGGCATTTTTCATTGAGTACCTCGATACCAGCGTCAAAACGATTGACGAACTGGAGCGAACGCTGCAAGTGCCGGTGCTGGGTGTCATTCCACAGGATGCGGGGGTATTGGCCAATGAAAGCCTCGAAAGCCACCATGCCGAAGCCTACCGAGTGCTGCGGACCAACATAC
Source organism: Verrucomicrobiota bacterium (assembly GCA_028872915.1). Classification (GTDB taxonomy): domain Bacteria; phylum Verrucomicrobiota; class Verrucomicrobiia; order Limisphaerales; family UBA11358; genus UBA11358. The sequence goes on along the minus strand of JAGWNY010000007.1, from coordinate 4,184 downwards.
TGTTTTCCCGCAAGGACGAGAAACTCAACACGATGGTCGTGGTCAGCGCCGGCGCCGGGGAAGGCAAGTCCACCACGGTCACGAACCTTGCGACGACATTTGCCCAGGCGGGACAGCGGGTGCTGTTGGTGGATTCGGATTTGCGGCGACCGACCCTTCATAAGGTGCTCGGCGCAAACAACAGCCGTGGTTTGACGAACTATCTGCTCAAACAGAACACGCTGGACGAAGTGATCCAACGGACAAGCGTGCCGACGCTGGATTTGCTGCCGAGCGGCAGGCTGCCCAGCAGTTCGATGAACCTGCTGGGGTCAACGCCGATGAAAAACCTCATCTCGGAATTGAAACAGCGATACGAATACATCTTCTTCGATTCTCCGCCGATTGTGGGAGTGAGCGACGCCGCGATACTCGCGAGCGAAGTGGACATGGCAATACAGGTGATTCAGTACCGCCGCTATCCGCAGGCGATGAACGTGCGCGCGAAACAGATGGTGGAAAAAGTGGGAGGCAATTTGGTTGGCATCGTGCTGAACAACATCAACCTGGCGCAGGACGAAAGCTACTACTACTACAGCGGCTATTATCACAACTATTATTACTCCAAAGATGAAGACGAACAGGCATCTGACGACGGGAAGGAAGAGCCGGGGCGCGTGCAGATCAAATCGAAGTACTAAGCGGGGACCATGCAATTGGCTTGGTCGTGTTTGCTTGATCTTTTTGCGGCGGCCTTCATTCACCGGAGCCAAATTCGGCGAGGCACGCCCGCCTTCATTCATCGGGGTGAATTACGGCGAGGCACGCCCGCCTTCGTTCATCGGGGAGAATTACGGCGAGGCACGCAAGGACTACGACGTTGGCCGCTTATCCCGACTTGTCGGGAAAGGGTATGCCCGCGGCTCACTGCCCGTCCTGCCCAAAAATCCGCCGCGCAACCAATTTCCTCCCGCCTTCGCTGAAGCTGCGGCGGGCAGGCCCAACTGGATGGTCCCGGCTAAGGGCCGGAGGGGACAGGCCGCCCGCCTGTTTGTGGCGTGCATGGGGCTGGCGGGGACGCTGGCGCTGTCCGGCTGCGGTTCGCCGTCCGGACAGGAATCCTTTTTCCAGGTTCCGCAACGCGGCCAGAGCGCGGCAACCACTCCCGCCGTTTCCAACGGGACACAGGTGCCCCGTTTTCACGTGGGCGACACGGTAATCGTATCGTTCTCAGGCGTGCCGACGCCCATTGAAGATCACAAGGAAACGATCAAGGAAGATGGCACGATTACGTTGCCGTTCGTCGGGGCGATCCGGGCCGTGGGCAAGACCGCGGGCGAGTTGCAGGAGGAGATTTATAGCGATTATGTACCCAAGTATTACGTGCATCTGAATGTCACGGTCAATTCCGGAGACCTCGTCTATTACGTGGGCGGCGAGGTGCATACGCCGGGGCCGGAATTGTATCGGGGCGACACCACGGTCACTGAAGCAATCCAGGCGGCGGGCGGCCTGACGGACTTTGCCAGCCACGGCAACGTATGGCTGACACATGCCAATGGCGGCCGCGCGCGCGTCAACTACGACGATGCCCTGCGGGATCCATCCAAGGATCCATCGGTTTTTCCGAATGACCAGATCATCGTCAGCAGAAGTCTCTGGTGATGATTGAAGTCCGGTTCCTTTCCGGGAAGCAAGCGGGCAGGGCAGTCATTGTCGGCGAATTCCCCTTTCGCATCGGGCGCGCGGCCCAAAATGACCTACAACTGGATGATCCAGGCGTCTGGGACCGCCATTTAAGGGTGGAACTTCAGCGTGAACACCGGCGTTTCATTGTTGCGGTGGAGGCCAATGCCCTGGCCGCGCTCAATGGCGTTCCGATCCAAACCTCGCCGCTTCGCAACGGCGACGTGATTTCCTTCGGATCGGCGACCCTGCAATTTCTTCTGTCTCCCGTTCAACAGCGGCAGCCGCGGTTGCTCGAACTTTTTGTCTGGAGCCTTCTGGTTGCGATGACGGCGGGCCAGGTGTTTTGGATTGTCCGGCTTCTGCGGTTTTGATTTCGCGGCCGGGCGATCCGGCAATCAATGCCGGAAATGCCGGACACCGGTAAATGCCATGGCCAGGTTGCGTTCGTCGGCGGCGGCGATCACCTCCGCATCGCGCAAGGATCCGCCGGGTTGAATGACCGCCGTGGCGCCGGCTTCCGCGGCGGCGATCAAACCGTCCGCGAACGGAAAAAACGCATCGCTGCAAACGGCGCTGCCCTGGAGCGACAGTTTGGATTCACCTGCCTTCCATGCGGCGATACGGCTGGCATCCACCCGGCTCATTTGACCGGCGCCGACTCCGAGGGTGCGGTCCGGGGCCGCATAGACGATGGCATTTGACTTGACATGCTTGGCCACGCGCCAGCCGAACAACATGGCGCGCCATTCGGGTTCCGTGGGCTGCCGTTTGGTGGCGATTTTCACGCCAGAGCGCGTCTCGGATTTTGCATCGTGCCGCTGCAAGAGAAAGGAATCGGCGCCCACGCTGCGTAAATCGCACGAATCGCCGTCGAAGGGCCATTTCAAGACTTGAAGGAGGCGGAGGTTTTTCTTGCGGCGCAACCGTTCGAGGGCCTCCGGTGAAAAATCGGGCGCAACGATGACCTCGCTGAAGATTTCGGATATGGCTTCCGCACAACTCCCGTCCAGGGGCCGGTTCATGGCGATGATTCCGCCGAAGGGGGCCTGTCTGTCGGTGGCCAATGCCTTTTCCCACGCTTCGCGAAGGCCCGTTCCCTGGCCGACGCCGCAGGGATTGGTATGTTTGAGGATGGCAACGGTGGGCGGGTCTTCGCGAAATTCCGCGGCCAGCGCCGCCGCGGCGGTCAAATCCAGGATGTTGTTGTAGGACAGTTCCTTGCCGTGCAATTGGCGGAAAAATTCGGGAAAACGGCCGTACAGGGCGGCGACTTGATGGGGATTTTCGCCATACCGCAGCGGCTGGGCCAGGGGCGCGAAAATACTCAACGCCAGGGGCAGGTCGGAACGCGGGGCGTTAAATTCCTTCTGGAGATGGGCGGCGATGGCGCCATCGTACGCGGCCGTGCGCTTGAAAACCTTGGCGGCCAACATGCGGCGCAGCTCCAGGGTGGTATTGCCGGTTTCGGAGATTTGGCTGGCGACTTCCGCATAATCCATCGGGTCCACCAGCACGGTGATACTCTCATGATTTTTTGCGGCGCTGCGGAGCATGGAAGGACCGCCGATGTCAACGTTCTCGATGGCGTCATGCAGGCTCACGCCGGGTTTGGCGACCGTCTGCTCAAACGGATAAAGGTTTACAACCACCAGATCAATGGGTTCGATGCCGTGACTCTTGATCGCTGCCTCGTGTTTTTCGTTTCCGCGGATGAACAGCAATCCGGCATGGACGCTGGGGTGGAGCGTTTTGACGCGGCCATCGAGGATTTCGGGAAAACCGGTATGGTCGCTCACATCCTTCACGGTCAGCCCGGCCTGCCGGAGCGTTTTCGCGGTGCCGCCGGTTGAGAGAATTTGCACGCCGGCCTGGGCGAGAATCTGGGCAAAGGGGATCAGACCTGTTTTGTCAGAAACTGAAATGAGAGCGCGGCGGATTTTTGTCATGTTGGGGAAATTTTTTCAAAAATTTGCCCCCACCGCAAATCAAACCAGCGCCCGCCCGATTTTCGCGGAGCGCGCCTGCATCCGGCGGCGTTCCCGTATGCAGGAGGCCATGGGCTTCCCGGCTTGAAAAATCAACGATTGCCTTCGGCTCCCGCCAGCGCCGCGCCAATCACCCCCGCGGAATCTCCCAACTTGTTTTTGACAATGGGGGTTTCGAATGAATCGCTGAAAATCGCCCTGGCTGTCTCCGCCACGCCTTCCGTGTAGAGCGCCCTGAAGTTCGATACGCCTCCGCCCAAAACCACGACATCCGGGTCCAGCACATCAATCACGTTGGCCAGCGCGCGCCCAAATTGCCGGAAATAGAGCCGCAGAAACGTCACGGCATTGGCCTCGCCCGCGTAAAAATCCCCTTCAATCTCTTTAACCCGGATATTTCATAGTAGGATTGAACAAAGAAGCGGCGAGAGGGTCAGAAGGCTTGAAATCACTCAGCCAAATGAAAACGCCACTCACCGCTTCTTGTGCCACAGACTGTAACGAAGAGCCCCTGCTCTTTCAAGACCTTGG
>JAGWNY010000095.1 GCA_028872915.1 Verrucomicrobiota bacterium | reverse complement strand
GTCGAAGTGCGCCGCCGCATCCGGACGATGTGCGCCTTCACCACCCGCAACAGTTGTGAACGCATCCTTTTCAGCGTCTTTGACCGTATGAACATTTACTGGGATCAACACCCTCTCAAACCTTTTACACAATTGTCGTGACACTACCTATCGTCCAAAAGCGAGTCGTTCGGCGAGCCGATCGGGCAGCCCGGCGGCAAGGATTTTTTTCTGGGCGGCGCCGATGTCATAGTCGAGGCGGCGCATCTCAATGGTGCCGGCGTCAACGTCATAAATGACGTAGGCGGCCCTGGGATTATTGTCCCGCGGCTGGCCGACCGCGCCCACGTTGACGAAGTATTTTTTGGCCGGGTCCAGTTTAAACTTGGAATAGGTGCCGCCGCGCACGGCGGAGTCGCGCATAAAGGCGACGGGCACGTGAGTGTGGCCAAAGAAACAGACGGAGGTATTTTGATAGGGAAAACTGGCGGCCGCGGCGAGCTTGTCGAACACGTAACCCCAGCGTTCCGGGGCGTCGAGAGTGGCGTGGACGATGGTGAAATTAGCGACCATTTTTGTGTATTTGAGGTCGCGGAGCCATTGTTTTTCCTCGTCGTTCAGTTGCTCACGGGTCCAATGGACCGCCTCCGCCGCCGCGGGATTGAACCCTTCCAGCGGACTGTCGGATGAGCAGTATTCGTCATGGTTGCCCTTCACGCAGGGGATATCCATGTCGCGAATGATCTTCAGGCATTCCTTGGGATTGGCGTTGTAGCCCACCACGTCGCCCAAGCACACGTAGTGGGTGGGGCGTTGCGCGGCCGCGTCCTCCAATACGGTTTGGAGGGCTTCCAGGTTTCCGTGTATGTCTGCAAAGACGGCGTATTTCATTTAACGGACAATTTCAAATCCCTTGAAGGCATTTTCCGCGGCGCTCCACGCGACCATTTCGTCGCGGATTAAGGATTTCAATCCGGCGTCACAGATCGCGGCGCGGAACGCTTCGAGTTCCCGGCGGGCGCCTTCGGCAATCAGTTCCACCCGGCCATCGCTCAAATTTCGCACAGACCCGGTAATTTCATAGCCTGCGGCGACGGATTTGACCGTGTAACGAAATCCGACGCCCTGGACTTGCCCCGAATAAAGAATCTCCATGCGGCAACGGCCCGGCTCTGGTGCTCTGCCCTGCACAATGCAATGAAGCCAGATTGAGGCCGACAATGCAATTTCTTTTTGCTTTTGCGGTTAAGTTTTTAAACGGGACCGATGCAGTTGGGAGTGAAGCGGTTGCGTTCATCCGCGGTTGCGGCGCCAGCCGCGCCAGGGTTCATCCGCGGCCAATCATTTTCCCTCCATGTTCCCCGTGCCTCCCAAGAAACCCATCAACCACCTGGCCGATTTTGAATCACTTCTTCACTCATTCCCGTGGCTCCATTGCCGCAATTCCGTCCCAAAAAAAATTCCCCCGCAAAATGGCCCCGCCAAAAATTTTGCGGAAAACGAAACCCGTTTCACCCATAATGCGCCACGCGGTCGAAATTTTTGCCTTATGAACATGAAATCAACTGTCAAACCCACCCTCCAGCGCCCCGCCTGGAAAGCCTTGGCCGCCCATCGCCGCCAAATCCAGAAACTGCATTTGCGAACGCTTTTCGCCAAAGACCCCGCCCGCGCCACCCAATTCACCGCCGAAGCCGCCGGCCTGTTCCTGGATTATTCCAAGAACCGCATTACGGCAAAGACGCTGAAGCTGCTCCTGCAATTGGCCGATGAATCCGGCCTTCGCGAAAAAACGGCGGCCATGTTCGCCGGCGCCAAAATCAACGTCACCGAAAATCGCGCCGTGTTGCACGTGGCGCTGCGCGCGCCCCGCGACGCGGTCATCCTGGTGGACGGCAGAAACGTCGTGCCCGAAGTCCACGCCGTCCTCGATAAAATGGCCGCCTTTGCCAGCCGCGTCCGCCGCGGCCAGTGGAAAGGGCACACGGGCAAACCCATAAAAAGCGTCATCAACATCGGCATCGGCGGCTCCGATCTCGGCCCGGTCATGGCGTATGAGGCCCTGCGCCATTACAGCGATCGCCGCATGACGTTCCGCTTCGTGTCCAACGTGGACGGAACCGATCTTTTGGAGGCCGTGCATGGTCTCGACCCGGCTGAAACATTGTTCATCGTCTCTTCAAAAACCTTCACCACGGTTGAGACCATGACCAATGCCCAAAGCGCCCGCGACTGGCTTGTCAACGGCCTGGGCGGCAGCCAGGAGGCGGTCGCGCGGCATTTCGTGGCCGTTTCCACCAACGCCCAAAAAGTCCCGGCCTTCGGCATTGATACGGCAAACATGTTCGGTTTTTGGGACTGGGTCGGCGGACGTTATTCCATGGACTCCGCCATCGGCCTTTCCACCATGCTCGCCATCGGCCCGGATAACTTCCGCTCCATGCTCGAAGGATTTCATCGCATGGACGAACATTTTCGCACAGCGCCCTGCCACAAAAATCTTCCGGTGCTCCTGGCTTTATTGACGGTGTGGTATGCGGACTTTTTCGGCGCCCAAGCCGTGGCCGTCCTGCCTTACGAACAATATCTCAAGCGGTTTCCGGCCTACCTCCAGCAGTTGACGATGGAAAGCAATGGCAAGCACGTCACGCTTGATGGCAAAAGGGCCGCTTACGACACCAGCCCGGTCTTTTGGGGCGAGCCGGGGACCAACGGCCAGCATTCGTTCTATCAGTTGATCCACCAGGGCACCCGGCTCATTCCGTGCGATTTCATCGCCTTCGGCCGGCCGCTCGCGCCGTTGGGCCGGCATCACGATCTGCTCATGGCAAATGTCCTCGCGCAGGCCGAAGCCCTGGCCTTCGGCAAAACGGCCGCCGAGGTCAAAGCCGAAGGCACGCCGGACTGGCTTGCGCCCCATCGCGTTTTTGAGGGCAACCGTCCCTCCAATATGATCCTCGCCGACCGCCTCACTCCCGAAATCCTGGGCGCGTTGGTCGCCCTTTACGAGCACAGCGTCTTCACCCAGGGCGTCATCTGGAACATCAACTCCTTCGACCAATGGGGCGTGGAACTGGGCAAGGTGCTCGCGCAACGAATCATTCCCGAATTGGAGAGCAACATCGAGCCGCCCCTCCGCCACGACACTTCCACCAACAATCTCATCCGGCGTTACCGCCAGATGAAGAAGCGATGACGGCTTGGCCCCTCCGGGACCGGTCCATGGAAAATCGCGTAACCGCTTGACAACAATGTGGTTACCCCATACTTTCTGCTCCGGCGTCGCAAAAAACAGACACGTCCGCGGCGGACTTTTGCTCCGGCTGGCTTTCGCCGCTAATCGTGCGAATCGGGAATTGTTATGGCAAGTGGCAAAATCAAATGGTTCGATAACCAGCGAGGAATCGGGTTCATCGAACAAAACTCCGGGCAGGATGTTTTCCTGCATTACGCATACGTGGTGGGACCGGGCTTCAAGAATTTTGAGCCTGGCGAAGAAGTGACCTTCGACATCATGATCACTGACAAAGGTCTCAAGGCGCAAAACGTCCATCGCGTTGGGCGTCCGGGGCAGTAGGCGGCGGATGCGGCTGCGCGCTTCCCTCCCGACTGCGTGTTCCCGGATTGGGCGGCCTGTTCTCCGCGTTCCTTTTTGCTTGAATCAAAAGAAGGATTCTGGTGTTTAAACCACGATATGAAATTCCATGCACTGGCTGGTTCGATGGCGGCCCTGGCCGCGGCAACTTTTTTGACAGGTTGCGAATATCCAAACGGTGAACCAAACAACACCGGCACCGGCGCACTCGTCGGCGGCGGGTTTGGCGCGTTGGCCGGAGCCGCGGTGGGCGGGCGCAACGCCGGCCCGGCGGCGTTTGTTGGAGGCGTCATGGGCGCCATCGCGGGCAGTATCGTCGGCAATTCGATGGATGAAGCGCAGGCCGAACGGTTGCAGGCCGAGGCGCCGCGGACTTATGTCCGAATCGAACAGCGCCAGCCGCTCCAGGTGGCGGACGTGAAGGCGCTGGCACAGGCCGGCGTAAGCGACGACGTCATCATTGCGCAAATTCAAAACTCGCATACCGTCTATCATTTGACCGCCGTTGATATTATTGGATTGCATCAGGCGGGCGTCAGTGACCGGGTGGTGAACTTCATGATCCAGACGGCGCGTTCCGGCGGCGCGGCAGGCGCGACCACGGTCGTGGAAACCGCGCCGCCTCCTCCGCCCGCCGAGGTTTATGTCGCGCCGCCGGGGCCGGACTACGTGTGGGTGGCCGGGCAATGGCAATGGAACGGCGCGGCCTGGGTTTGGGTTCGCGGCTATTGGTCGCTGCCGCCGGCGCGGGGCGCGGTCTGGGTGGACGGCGGATGGTATCATGGACCTGGGGGGTGGTACCATCGCCCCGGACACTGGCGGCGGTGGTGATATTCCTGCGCGGGGAATTGCTTTTTTTTTCAAAGCAGGCACAATGCCGGCGTGTCTTCTGATTCCGGACCATGCGGTTGGGAATTGCATTTGAAAAATGGCGACGCGCTGAACGGCCGTTCAGCGCGCAAGGTTTGTTGCCGCCGGCTCGGCGGCACGTTGTCTCCGGGAACAGGCAGGTCGGCTGTTCCACCCATTTTCAGCCTGAAGAGGAGTTTGCGCTCCTGACATGGCTACAAACGTCCCTGCATCGCTGGAAACGGTGTTATTGGTGTATGC
>JAGWNY010000006.1 GCA_028872915.1 Verrucomicrobiota bacterium | reverse complement strand
CGCAGTTCGGCCAGCGGCGTGCGCAGTTCGTGAGCAAGGTCGGCGCTAAAGCGGCGTTCCCGCTCAAAAGAGGCTTCCAGTCGGTCAAGCAGATCGTTCAAGCGCGTGGTGATTGGTTGAAGTTCCGCCGGCATTTGATGGACCGGAAAACGGGTCTGAAGTGAATCCGCGGTGATGCCAGCGGCCTGCCGGGCCAATTGTTCCAAGGGAGCGTGACCGCGCCGCAGAGAGAATGTCACGACTGGAACGATGGCCAGCAGACTCAGCAGCCCGGTTGCCGCCAGCACGGTAGCGAGGATTCCCAACGTCTGCCTCAGGGATCGGTAATCAGTCGCCACGACGATGATGGCTGTGCTCGCAGGTTCAGGTTGGTCCACGTCATCCTCATTGTCGGCCTGGGGCGAAAATTCCATGCCAATGGCCCGGCCGTCCAAATCCCGGGGCAAATCGAGATTCCAATACAACGGCTTCGTCAGGGTTCCGAAACGGCATGGTAGGTTTGCGCTCCCCAACGATGCGGAGCGCTGGACAATGGTTCCGTCAGGCTGCCCGAGTTGAAAAAATTCGGTTCCTGCCTTGTTTTGGAAGCCCGGCGGCAAATCCTCGATGCCAAGCCTCCCGTGATCCCGGCTGGTCAACGCGATCAAGGTCAAAGCCTTGGCCCGCAATCCGGCGTCAAATTCCCGCACCAATTCGGTCCGGGTCAGAAAATACACCGCCAGGCCGCCGGCGCCCAGCAGGATGACAAAGCCGATCACAAGACTGAAAGCAAGATGCCGCCGGATGGATTTCATGCCGATGGGTTGAGCACGTAACCCATGCCCCTCTTGGTCTCAATCAGTCGCGGACGGCCGGGTAATGCCAGCTTTCTGCGGAGCACGCAAACCGCCGAGTCCACCACGTTGCTCATCAATTCCGCGCCGTCATTGTAGATGTGTGTTTCGATTTCGCCGCGTGAGACGATCTGTCCCTTGCGCTGGGCGAGATATTCCAGCAACATGAATTCGCGCGCGGTCAATTCGAGTGGCTGGCCGGCGCGCACGGCGCGGCGGGCGTTCATGTCAATTTCCAAATCGCCGACGGTCAGGCGATTGGTGGCATGGCCATACTGACGCCGACACAGCACCTGGACGCGAGCCAGCAGCTCCTCCAACGCAAACGGCTTTACCAGATAATCGTCCGCGCCCATCTGTAAACCATCAACGCGGTCTTCAACCGTGTCTTTCGCGGTGAGAAGGAGAACGCCGGTTTGACGGCCCATTTTGCGGAGACGGCGCAGCAAGGTTAAACCGTCGAGCTTGGGAAGCATGATGTCGAGGATGATGGCATCATAATCGTTCGTCTCCGCGAGCCAAAACCCCTCCTCGCCGTCGCCACTGGTGTCAACGGCGTAACCCGATTTATGCAATGCCTTGCCGACGGATTGCTGGAGCCGGGGGGAATCTTCGACCAGGAGAACGCGCATGGCCACAGATTAATTTGCGGGTGGTGGCAGGTGAATTCTTTTTCGTGAACGCATCAATAAAAACCAGCTTCTCTCCCGGGCCTCTCACAAGCCCGGTCGCTACTGTGGGGCCTGACCGTTGGCCATGCCGATCAGATCCTTGTAGGCTTCCGCGAAGGCATTGGCATCCACCTGGTCAATGGAATGGGGCGCAAGCTGTTCGATGAGTTGGATTCGGGACAGAATCAGCGGCAAATCGCTGGGGCCGGGGTGTCGCGGATCGGCCATGCCAGTTTCGTTGAGATCTTCAATGAGGTCTTTGCGTTCCGCGGCGGGCAGGGTCGGGTCGAAAATCGCGTTTTCCCAGTAAGCGTTGGCTTCCGGATCGCCAGCGCCGACGGAATACAAGGCAACCCGCGCGACGGGGTCTTCAACCGGATAGCCATTATACATGATAGGTTTTTCAGCATTGGCAGTTTCTGTTTGAAGAGGCGTGCCTGTTGGGACTTTGGTGCTCGTCGCAGATGCGGCAGGGGCGTCCTGTCGGGAACTGGTGATTGCTTCCAGCGGCGTTTTTTCGGGCGCCGGGACTTTGATTATGGCAGCCGCCGTCGGCACCGTGGGTTTTGTCAATTCCGTCCGCGGAGGCTCGAATTTGCGAATTGACGAGTGCCGCGAAATCAACACTTGGGCGGTGATAATGGCCAGCACCACCATCACGCCTGCAACGAACAAAATTCTTGTTTTCATAGCGAGCCTTTCTCAGCCAAAATTGGCCCCACGCGCTTTTGGGCGGGCGGGGCTGTTTCGGGCTGTTCTTCTCCTTCGTTGTGACAGATCAGTCGCCTTTTTCCGTGCCGGTGCTTTCCGTGCCGACCACGTTGCCATCCGCATCCACCGCCACCTCGGTTTTCTTGCCGTTCTTTTCAATGTCAGCTTCATAGGTGGTCCTATGATTTTGGTCCACCGCTTTTTCGAAGCCGGAGAGGTTGCCGCCGCCGGCCTGCGCCTTGAGCGCCATCTGCGCGGCTTCGGGCATGTCGGTTACCTGGATGTCTTCTTCCGTGCCCATGAATTTGCCATTGGGTGTGACGGCCAGTTCGAAGGAGTGGCCGCCTTGGGAGATATCGAACCCATAGACCTGGGTACCGTCCTGGTCCTCCATGTCAACGCCCTTGACATCCGACTCGGACGCGTATTGTCTGAGCGTGTCCTTTGCCGCCTGGGGCACTTGGTTCAAGGAAACGGTTCGGTCTTTCTCACCGCCGCTGGAGACGCAGGCGGTAATTCCCACACTGACCGCAGCGGCGGCCAGACCGATGATGATATATTTTGATTTCATTTTGATTATGTTCTTATTTTATCGTTTAATCGTTATCCCCGTCGGCGTTGTCGTTTTCTCCACCCGCGGTATTGCCTATTTGTTGGGCCTGATTTGAGGAGGTTTCCCATTCCATGTTAACCACACGGCCGGTAACGGCGTCCACATTCACCTCAGTAGTGTCCTTCGAGTCGGGAGTGGCAAAACCAAACGACCAGATCAGTATCCCTTTTTCCAATTCCAGTTCGGCTTCCTTGACCGTGCCGTTGGGAACTTTGCCCGACGCGATTTGTTGGGCGTCGGTTTTTGAGATTTTGGCCATGGCGGCGAGTTCGGCCTTTTCCTGCTGCTTGGCCTGGGCTTCGGGCATCTCCCATTCCATGCTGACGACGCGGCCGCTCACAGCATCCACATTCACTTCGGTGGTGTCCTGGGAGCCGGGCGTGGCGAAGCCAAAGGACCAGATCAATATGCCCTTTTCCATCTCCAACTCTCCTTCTTTTAGGGTGCCATTGGGCGCCTTGGTCAGCGCGGTCTGTTCAGCGTCGGCTTTTGAAACTTTTGCCCTGGCCTGGAGCGCCGACTGGTCGTTTTCATTTTCGCCCGCGAACGCCGACGAGGCGAAGACGGTTGCGATGGCCGCCACGGCCACCATTCCAACAATGTGTTTTGATTTCATATTTGCGTTGTTTGTTTATTTGCTTTGCTGGCAAAGCCAGCCATTACGCAGGCATTCTACCGCAAGATGATTACGCCAGGATTATGGGGCAACATATTTCGCAATTGGCGCCAGCCCAAATAATTATCAATTTCGGCCCCATCAATATTGACGGCGCAAACAATGCGCCACCATGCTTGCGCTTCGGACCGCGGCCGTCTGTCTTGCACATTGAATACGTCTGCTATAGTAATGCGCATGGCCCCCCTCGGTGGGGCACAAAACAAACAAGGACAAGTAACCAAGGAACGATGATGAAAACGACATGGAAGGTATTGGGAATGCTCGCGTTGGTGGCGGGAATGTTCGGCTGCCGGTGCATGGCGCCCGGATCGAAAAACGTCTTCACAGCCCAGTTGAGCGGCCAACAGGAAATGCCGGCGGTCACCACGGACGCTTCCGGCACGGCGCGTTTCTATGTGAACCAAAATGACAGCAAGGTGCATTACAAGCTTGTTGTCCACCAATTGACCGACGTGACGATGGCGCACCTGCACCTGGGCATGATCGGCGCCAATGGTGAACCGATCGTGGGACTTTACCCCAAGGAAATGTCGTCAATGGAAATGCCCTCAATGGGAATCGGCATGACAAAGGAAATTCACGGCACATTCAATGGCGTTCTCGCCAAAGGCTCCTTTACAACGAATGACCTGGCCGGCTTCATGAAGGGAAAGACCATCGCCGATCTCGTCTCGGAGATCAAACAGGGTGACGTTTACATCAATGTCCATACCAAACAGCATCCCGACGGCGAAATTCGCGGCCAATTGCATGCAGCGACAATGCCCTGATCTAAGCTGTAACCGTGCAGTTGGCTCGGTTGTGTTTGTTTGATCTTTTTGTGCCCGCCTTCATTCGCGAAGGCAAATTACGGCGAGGCACGCAAGGACTTCGTCGTTCGCCGCTTACAGACCCATGAAGGGTATGCTTGCGGCTCATCCCTTGTCCTGCCCAAAAATCTCCAGAGCAGCCACCTCCCTCCCAAATGCATGGATACGGCCAAGCCGGTCATTTCTTCTGGACTAAACCACCCTGCATCAAAATGATTGAGCGGTGCGCATCTGCGTCATCTTCAATCCGTCCGCGCGTGGGAACAAGGCGCGGCACTTTCGGGATTACCTGGACAATATCGCGGGGCAATCGGCGCTGAAAGCCACGGCCGTGGTTGGCGACGCGCGCCGGTTCGCCGCCGAAGCCATTGGCGAAGGTTTTGACGTGATTGTGGGCGCCGGCGGCGACGGGACGATCAACGACGCCATCAACGGCATTGCCGACGTTCCGGGCGCTCTTGGCAGAGTCCGCTTCGGCATCCTGCCGCTGGGCACGGTGAACGTGTATGCGCGGGAGTTGAAGATTCCGCAGGGCGTTGAGGCGGCGTGGGCAACGGTGCAGCGGGGCAATGAACGGCGGGTGGATTTGCCTCATGTCACGTTTAGCGCCGACGGCGTTCATGGCGGGCAAAAAAAAGTTCATTTTGCCCAACTGGCCGGCGCGGGCATGGACGCGCGCGCCATCGAATTGCTCAATCCGGCTCTGAAGATAAAGATCGGCCCTTTGGCCTACGTAGTCGCGGGTTTCAAAGCCATCGGGGAACGCAAACCGGCATTGAAAGTGTCCGCGAATGGCCGCGCGCTGTCCGGCGAATGGGTTCTGGTGGGCAACGGAAAATTTTACGGCGGTCCGTTCCGCATTTTTCCCGATGCGGACCTGGCCGACGGTCTTTTGGACGTTTGCGTTTTTCCGAAAGCTGACTTTTCAACGCTTTTACGCTGCGGGCCGGCGTTTGCGCTGCGCCGGCAGCTTGCCGGGCGCGCCGTCCGCAGATTGCAGGCGGCCCGTTTCGAAGTAACCGCCGACGGCCCGGCTGCGTTTGAATTGGATGGCGAATGGATGGGCCGTCTGCCGGCCGTTTTTTCGATGGGAGAGGAACGCTTGCGGGTGCTCGTGCCCTAGCCGTGGCGCGGCACTGGGCGCAAAATGGCGTGCTTTGGATTTATTTTGTGCTGACGCCCTGGCTGCCCTCCGTTACTTTACCCGCCACGGGAAATACGTTATGAAATCGCGCGCGCCAAAAGTGGCCTATCTCGGTCCCGAGGGGACTTTCGCCCATTTCATCGCTCAAAAACGGTTCGGCAGGAACGCAAAAATGCTTGCCGAACCGACCATCGGCGGCGTGGTGGAAGCCGTGACCGAAGGCCGCGCGTCGCTTGGCATAGTGCCAATCGAAAATTCATCGGGCGGCACGATTTTTGAGACGGTGGACCTGTTGGTGGATGAAAAAAATGAACTGGTCGTGCGGGAGGCGCTCTCGCTGAACGTGCGCTTGGCGCTGCTCGGCAAGGACAGGAAAAACATCCGCATCGTTTATTCGCATTTCGCCCCTTTGTTCCATTGCGAACAGTGGATTCGCGAACATCTTCCGCAAGCCGAACTGGTGGAGCAGGCGAGCACCGCCATCGCGGCGCAGAAGGCCGCCGCGACGCCCAATGCGGCCGCCATTGGGAACCGGGATTCCGCCAGGCGATACGGATTGAAAGTGCTCAAATTTCCAATCGAGCAGGACGTCAAAAACGTAACGCAATTTTTTGTGCTGGGGCGGCGGCATTCGGGGGCGGCCGACGGCGCGAAAACCAGCATTGTCTTCACGCTGCGCAACCGGCCCGGCAGCCTTTACGATTTCCTGACTCCGTTCAAAAAGGAAAACGTGAATCTCACCCGCATCATTTCGCGCCCCGTCATTGGAAAGCCCGAAACTTATATTTTCCTGGCCGATTTGGCGGGCGCAGGGCGCCAATTCAACGTCAAAGCCGCACTGAATGAAGCAACGGCATTGGCCGCCACCTTCCGCAACATCGGCTCCTATCCAGTGCGCAAGGCCTACGATTCCTGATTTTGGGACGGGCGCAATCATCCGCCATGAAAGAGGAACGTTTGCGCCATCCGCCGGCGCGGGCGGGTCGGACGCCACTGCCGCAAAAAAAACTTGCCATCCAAGTCACGAAGAACCGAAGATATACCCGTTCACGCACTAAAACATGGCCAACGCGCAGATCATCCCTTTTCATTTGAAATCCTAAAGCTATGACGACTCCTCCTTCTTCCGCTCCCACGCCGCCTGCCAAAAAATCCGTCGGATGGTTTCGCACGGCTGACGGGAAAAATTACGCCTTCGTTTTTCTGCTGGTCTGCTCGTTGTTCCTGCTCTGGGGCGTTTGCAACGGCATGATTGACGTGCTGAACAAGCATTTCCAGGATTCGCTTCATCTCTCCAAGGCGCAATCGGCCTGGGTCCAGTTTGCCGATTACATGGGCTACTTTGTCATGGCCATTCCCGCCGGCTTGATTGCCATCCGTTTCGGCTACAAGGGCGGCATTCTTACGGGGCTGGTCCTGGTGGCTGTAGGCGCGCTTTGGTTCATTCCGGCCACGCATATCGGCAGTTATGGCGCGTTTCTGCTGGGGATTTTCATTCTGGCGGCGGGCTTGCCGTGCCTGGAAACGGTTTGCAATCCCTACGCGACTGTGCTCGGCCCGCCGGGGTCCGGCACGGCGCGAATCAATCTGGCCCAGAGCGTCAACGGCATCGGTTGGATGATTGGTCCCGTTTTGGGCGGATATTTTGTGCTCTCGGCAACGGGCGAACCCATTGTGGGCAACGCCACGCTCTTTAAGCCGTATCTCATCATCGGGGCGGTTGTGGTTCTCTTGACGTTGATTTTTGCCGCCAGCAAAATCCCCGATCTCCACAACATCGAGGAATCCAAAGTGGAAGCGGGCGCCGGCAGGGTAATCGTGAAGCCCTTGTGGCGCCGGTGGCATTTTGTGCTGGCGGTTGCCGCTCAATTTCTTTACGTGGCGGCTCAAACCGGCATCTTCAGCTTTTTCATCAACTACACGGCTGTGGATACGCCCGCCTTGACGGTGCATCAGGCCGGCGCGCTGCAAAGTTACGCCAACGGCCTGCACAGCGGCTTCCCGCTCATCCCCCACACGCCCATGACCTATCCCGCCGCCCTGTTCGACCCGAATGATTTCACGAATGTTCCCGCGCTGGTGGCAAAGTTGCAAAATGATTCCGACCCGAAAACGCAGCCCATTTCACGGTTCATCTGGAACCAATTTGCGGCAACAAACCGGAACGCTCTTGCCGCCGGCGGCATTCAAGCCGCCGCGCTTTTTGACTTGTCCACCAACGAACCGTCCGCCGCGCTGAACGGTCAAATTACCCAAAAGAAACAAAGCATTCTGGCCAACGGCCTGAACCAGATTCTTCAAACCAATACGTTGTTTGACGCCGTCCGCGCCAGCGGCATCGTGCTGCCCGACGCCCAGCGCAAACTCGTGGACTCCGAGCCGAAGGGGGAACAGTTGGCCCGCGCCAACCGGACGTTCCTCGAAGACACGTATTCGGCGAATCTCATCGCCCGCAGCCCTTATTTGAAGGGAATTCTTTTTCGCATCACGGACCGTGGTAGTTCGCTATTGCTGGCTTTTGGCGGTTTCCTTTTGTTTTTGATCGGGCGCATTACCGGCAGCTTTGCCTTGCGCGTCTTCACTTCGCACCGGATGCTCGCCCTTTATTCCCTGGCCAACATTCTGATGATGATCCTGACCATCAATTCCTGGGGCTGGTGGTCCGTGGCCGGCCTTTTCCTGAGCTTTTTCTTCATGTCCATCACTTACCCCACCATTTTCTCGCTCGGAATCCATGGCTTGGGTGAAAAGACCAAAATTGCCTCGTCCTTCATCGTCATGTCCATTGTCGGCGGCGCGATTATGCCCTTTCTCATGGGCTGGCTGGCGGATAATTGGGGAATGCGCATCGGATTCGTCATGCCCCTGATGTGCTTTATCTTGATCGCCGCCTACGCCGCCAGTTGGCGCAAGCTCGAAGCACTCGACGTGAAGGTGGAAGCGAATTCGTGATGTCCGCGCGGCAGGCCGCGTACGCGGACCCGGCGCCGGAATCTTAAGTATAGTGGTGCCCCGGACAGGACTTGAACCTGTAACCAATTGATTAAGAGTCAACTGCTCTGCCAATTGAGCTACCGAGGCAAACCATTGATTTTAGCCGGCGGAAACGCGAATCGCGAACCGCACCCGGCGTGGTTCGAGGAGCCTATTATGCTGGAGTCCGGGCAAAGGGCAAGCTGATTTGGAGGTCGCGGACTGGGCCGGGTTGAATCCATTCTGGACACGGAACGTCTGGACGTTTCCCCTCCGCCGACACCCAGGCAATGCACGCCCGACGTGCGTTTGAGTTGGCGCGGAAATTTTTGAGCCTGGTTGAATGACGATTTGAGGCAAAAGCCATTGATATTTACCGATTCCCCTTTTTTCGATATTTTGCCGGCAAAGTGCTTTTTCGCTCATGCGCTTGCTCAAAGATGGTCAGACCATTCGTGATACCTGCGAAGTTGAACGCTTCTTGGGCAAGGACGCTTTTGCCGGGGTTTATTGCGTAAAACACCGTTTCTTGCGTCGGCAAGCGATGAAGGTTTTCAAGAGCGTGGGCATGAATCCCGACGAAATCATGGCACAATATGCCGGGCTGGAATGGCGCGGCACTGGCTTTTGGCCGGGCACAGAACTGGCATCGCGCTGCACGGCGCCGGAGCAACAAAGGCGCTATCGCCGATTGCATGTGCAAATCACATGGCGGGACAGTTATGGCGAGCCTGTAAAAGTTCCCGGCCCGATTTGTATTCGCGGCGGAAAATTTTTCGGATTGGGCCTTTTCGCGCCGATCACCATTTGCACATAAGCCATGCCCCCCGAACATTCCTCCAGCACGCGGAAATTCTCCCCCCGCGAGCTTAAGCGCCTTTTGCGTCACGCCTACCGGCCTCCTCCGCGAGCGAAAGGATGGGGGCTAAAATCCGGCCCTGGTGCTGGCATGGAATGGACAGTGGCCGAAATGCAGTTGCTTGGCAAAATGCCGGACAAAGAGGCGGCCCGCCGGCTGGGCCGATCCGTTCCCTCCGTCAGAACCAAGCGCCAGAAACTTCGGATTTCGTCCACCACCCCGTGGTTGCGACCTTGGACCAGGGAAGAGTTGCGCCTGGTAGGAAAACTGCCGGACGCCGAGGTGGCGCAATTCACTGGACATTCCGAACACGCCGCCGCCTCCAAACGTCGCGAATTGGGTCTGCCCAAGTTGGAACCCAAATGCCGTCCCTGGACAAAAGGCGAAGACGCCTTGCTGAAACGCTTCCCCAATCACGTCGTTGCCCGGCGCACGAAGCGGTCCGTGTTCGGCGTGCGCAACCGCCGCTCCTTCCTGGGTTTGGGAGACCTGTTTGGACGCCGTCCGAAGTGGACGCGAGCCGAGGAGAGGCTCCTGGGAACGGCCCCGGACGACGAGATAGCCCGCCAGCTCCGCCGGACGCAGGCCGCGATCCAACGGCGGCGCGTCGGGCTGGGAATCCCGGTCAAAAGCCGAACGCGACACCATTGGACGCGCGGAGAAGATGCGCTGCTTGGAACAATGCCCGACAAGGAACTCGCGGCGCGAATAGGCGCGACCCTGTCGGCCGTGAGGTCGCGCCGCGACGTGAAAGGCGTCCGCGCCATAAATCCTTGCGTCAAATGGACCACCGCCGAGGAAAAATTGCTGGGAATAAAACCCGACGCTGTGTTGGCTAGAAAATTCCGGCGCACCGTCCTGGGCGTTACCCTTAAACGCCGGGCGCTCGGCATTCCAGCCAAGTCGAAAATTCGCCACTGGACACCGGAGGAGATCTCGATTCTGGGAACGATGTCGGATCCCAAGGCGGCGCGGAAGCTGAATCGGAGCCTTTCTTCGGTGGAGCACAAGCGTCGCAAATCCGGCATCGGATCGGGATTCAACCGGCACTGAACATCGGCGGAAGACAAATTGTTGGGAACCATGTCCGATCCCGCGGTGGCCGCCAGGCTCGGGCGCGCAGCGGACGCCGTATGCGCGCCCCGCCGATTCTTGCGCGTCCGCCTCTTGCGCTCCGCCCGGAAAAACACGGGCGGGCAAAGTTCCAACCCCAAAAAATTTAGAGCGTTTTAAAAAATAATGTGGCCGTTCGGAGCGGGGATTTTTGGTGTTTTGGCAAGGCTTCGGCGAAGGAGTATGTTTGAAAACCCTGTGACTGAGCCGAAACGACGCCAAAACCCAAAAAGACCGCTTCCCATCCTTTTCTTCCCGAATGGCTGCAGTATTTTTTAAACCGCTCTAGCCACGGATGGAACATCCGCGGTGTTCGGAATCGGGGAATATGAAATTATCAGATTGTCAGATTATTAGATTACCCATTACAAACGTCCCGGAACTTCTTTGGGGGTTGGCTCGGTGAGCGGCCCTTCTTTCAAGGGGCGCGAGCGCCAGATGTAGAAAAGGGCGGGGAAAACGAGCAGGGCCATGAGAACGGCGGTGACGGCGCCGCCAACCATGGGCACGGCAATGCGTTTCATCACGTCGGCGCCAGTGCCGTTGCTCCAGAGAATGGGCAGCAGGCCGGCGATGATGACGGAGGCGGTCATCGCTGTGGGGCGGAGGCGTTTGACGGCGCCGTGGTAAATGGCATCGCGCAAATCCGCCCGAGTCCGGAGCCGGCCATCGCGCAGGGCCTGGGCGTAGGCGAGGTCGAGATATAGAAGCATGACCACGCCGATTTCGGCGGCGACGCCGGCCAGGGCGATCATTCCGACCCAGACGGCCACGCTGAGGTTGTAGTGGTCCAGGTAGAGCATCCAGAAGGAACCGACCAGGGAGAAGGGGACCGAGAGCATGACGATGGCGGTTTTGATGCCGGAACGCGTATTGAGAAAGATGATGAGCATGATGATGAGCAACGTGACCGGCACGACGACCATCAACCGTTGTTGGGCGCGGATCATGTATTCGTATTGGCCGCTCCAATAAATATTATAGCCGGGCGGAAGCTTGATTTCGCCTTTGGCAATGGCGTCGTCCACGGCGCGCTGGGCGTCCTTGACGTAGGTGCCCACGTCAATGCCGGCAATGTCCACATAGACCCAATCTTGCGGCACGGCGCCTTCGGTCTTAATGGAGCCGGGGCCGTCCTCGACCTTGATGTCGGCGAGCTGGCCCAGCGGCACTTGCGCGCCGGCTGGGGTGGGGATGACGACGTCGTCCTTGAGCGCCTTCAGGTTGGAACGGAAATCGCGGCTGTAACGCAAGTTGATGGTGTAACGTTCCAAACCTTCAACCGTCGTGGTCAGCGGCATTCCGCCCAATGCCACTTGCAGCACGTCCTGGACGTCGCCGACGGTCAGGCCGTAGCGGGCAATGGCGTCGCGGTTGATGGTGAAGACTATGTAGTGGCCGCCCATGACGCGCTCGGCAAAGGCGCTGGTGGTGTGGGGGAGGGGGCGGACGATGCCTTCAATCTGTTCGGCGATTTTTTGGATTTTGGCGAGGTCCGGGCCGGCCACTTTGATGCCGACGGGGGTTTTGATGCCGGTGGAGAGCATGTCAATGCGGGTTTTGATGGGCATGGTCCAGGCATTGGCGAGGCCGGAGATTTGGATGGCGGCGTTCATGGCGTCCACCAATTCCTGATGGGTGTAGGGGCGGTGGGCGATGATTTTGCCGGCGTCGTTTTTGATGTCCACCGCCGGCCATTCCGACTCCGGCTTGAGTTGGATGGTGGTTTCAAACATTTCCATCGGGGCGGGGTCGGTGGCGGTGTCGGCGCGGCCGGCCTTGCCGAAAACGGTTTCCACTTCGGGAAAGGATTTGATGATTTTGTCGGTGACTTGGAGCAGTTGGCGGGCCTTGGTGACCGAAAGGCCGGGAAAGGTGGTGGGCATGTAAAGCAAATCGCCTTCGTAAAGCGGGGGCATGAATTCCGAGCCGATGTTTTGATATGGGAACAGGACGCCGGCCTTGAGCGCCCAGTCCTGGAGCGGACCTTCGGGGAGCAGGCGGGTGACGAGGGCATTCCACGGCAGGAAGACCCAAATAACCGCGGCCGCGGCCGCTCCCACCAGGGCCCAGCGCCAGCGAATGGCCCAGCCCACCACCGGATGATAAATCCAGATGAGAAGGCGGTTGATCGGATTTTTTTCCTCCCTGGGAATTTTGCCGCGAATGAACCAGCCCATCAAAATTGGCGCCAGCGTGATGGACAGGAGCGCGGCGGCGCCCATTGAATAGGTTTTGGTGAAGGCGAGCGGTTTGAACAGGCGTCCTTCCTGCGCTTCCAACGTGAAAACGGGCAGGAATGAAACGGTGATGACGAGCAGCGAATAGAAGAGGGTGGGGCCGACTTCGATGGCGGCGGCGCGGATAATGTCCCAATGCGGTTTTTTGCCCTGGTCGCGCTCGAGATGTTTATGGGCGTTTTCGATCATGACGATGGCGGCGTCCACCATGGCGCCGATGGCGATGGCGATGCCGCCCAGGGACATGATATTGGCGCTGAGGCCCTGCTCGAACATGATGAAGAAGGCGATCAGGACGGCGACGGGCAGCACGAGAATGGCCACCAACGAACTGCGCAGGTGGAACAGGAAGGCCATGCAGACGAGGGCGACAACGAGGCTTTCCTCGAGGAGCTTTTCTTCGAGCGTGCGAACCGCGCGGTCAATCAACCCGCTGCGGTCATAGATGACGGTGACTTTCACGTCCGGGGGGAGGGATTTCATTTCATCCGCCAGCCGCTGCTTGACGGCCTGGATGACTTCGTAAGCATTGGCGCCATAGCGGACTTCGACGATGCCGCCGACGGTTTCGCCCTGGCCATTGAGTTCGGCGATGCCGCGGCGCATTTCAGGTCCCAACGCGACATGGGCGACGTCGCGCAGGAGGATAGGCGCACCGCCTGGGCCGACGCCCACGGCGACTTCGCGCAGATCGTCCACGCTTTCGATGTAGCCCTTGACGCGCAGGAGAAATTCCGTTTCGGCCAGTTCGATGGAACGCCCGCCCACCTCGTTGTTGCTGCGCTTGATGGCTCTGGCAACCTGGCTCAAGGAGAGGTCATAGGCGCGGAGTTTCACCGGATCCACCGTCACTTGATATTGCTTTTGAAAACCGCCGACGGACGCGACTTCCGAGACGCCCGGCACCGATGCCAGGGCGTAGCGCACGTACCAATCCTGATAGCTGCGCAGTTGGGCGAGGTCGCGGTTGGTGGAGTTGAGCGTGTACATGAACGCCCAGCCCACGCCGGTGGCGTCCGGGCCGAGCTGCGGGCTCACGCCGGCGGGCAATTGGCCGGCCAATCCGCTCAAGTATTCCAACACGCGGCTGCGCGCCCAATACAAGTCCGTGCCATCCTTGAAGATGACATAGACGAATGAGTAACCGTAGAAGGAATAACCCCGGACGACGGTGGCGCCGGGCACGGAGAGCATTTTGATGGTGATGGGATAGGTAATTTGGTCCTGGATGATTTGCGGCGCCTGGCCTTCCCACGGGGTATAGACGATGACCTGCACGTCGGATAGATCGGGGATGGCGTCCACGGGGATGTTTTTGACGGCGTAAATGCCGCCGGCCGCCAGGACAACCGTGAACAGCAGGATGATGAACTTGTTCTTGAGCGAATAAGCGATGATGCGTTGGAGCATGAGAAATCCCTTTCGTCATTTGCCCATGTTCATTGCCGGCATGTTCGTTCCCGCCGACACGGTGTTTGTGGCGGGCGTTGATGATGGGGCGGCGGCGGGGGTTTGATTCGCTTCGACCATCTTTTGGATGGCCTCGCGCAACTGGCTTTCCGAATCAAGCATGAACTCTCCCGAAGTCACCACCCGTTCCCCGGCGCTCACGCCGCTCATGACCTGATACATATCGTGCTCCGCTTCGGGGCCGAGCACGACTGTGCGGGGTTCAAACTTCCCGCCGCCCAGCGCGACGAAGACCGTGTTTTTCGCGCCGCTGCGCAGGATGGCCGAATCCGGCGCCAGCAGCGCCGACGATGCGAGTTCATGCGTCAACGTCACTTGCGCGAACATGCCCGGCTTGAGGAAATAATCGGGGTTTTGAAATTCCAGCCGCACTTTGGCCGTGCGGGTTTGTTCGTTGACCGTCGGATAGATGTAAGTGACGCGCCCGTGGAAGACGCGGTCCGGGAGATAGGCAAGGGTCATGGCCGCCTCCTCGCCGGGGCGGAGATAAGGGAGGTCCTGCTCGTAAATTTGCACATAAACCCAGACGGTTTTCAGGTCGGCCAGATGATAAAGCGTCATGCCCGCGTCCACTTGTCCCTCGAAAATGTTTTTCTGAATGACGAAGCCGTCCGCCGGCGACAAAACATCCATCGCCTTGTGCGGCGCGCGCGTTTGGGCGAGTTCGGCAATTTGCGCGTCGGAAACGTCGAAGAAACGCAGTTTTTCCCTGGCGGCGATGAGGACGCTGGAGGAATCCGAATCATCGCCGGCGGAGTGGCTGAAGGCCGTGAGATATTCGACTTCGGCCGCATAGAGTTCAGGGGAATAGATTTTGAACAGCGGCTCGCCGCGGTGAACGAGCTGGCCGGTGTAGT
This sequence comes from Verrucomicrobiota bacterium, assembly GCA_028872915.1. Lineage (GTDB taxonomy): Bacteria > Verrucomicrobiota > Verrucomicrobiia > Limisphaerales > UBA11358 > UBA11358. The sequence continues at coordinate 78,634 of JAGWNY010000006.1, read as the reverse complement.
TCACATACAGTTTCTCAATCCAGCCCTTGTACTTGGTGGTAACGTCGGTCTCCGCCGGCTCGTCGTAATCCACGATGCCGACTGTGCGCACCGTCCGGCGCAACGGCCCGCTGACGACGGGCGTGGTGACGACGTCCATGTCCTGCATCGTCACCGGGTCAACCTCGATGACTTGGGAGTTGGCCGACGCGGCTTGGTTTTCATACACGGGCGCCATGTCCATGCCCATGCTGTCCTTGCCCGGTTTTTTGCTGGTTTGGCCGGGAATCATGGTGGACTTGTAGTAGAGGATCTTGCCGCTGCCGGCCGCGGGCGCGGCGGCCGCGAAAGTATTGCGGACTGGCACCAGTTTCTCGCCGCAGATCGGGCAGTTGCCGGGATGATCCTGGAGGACTTGCGGGTGCATCGGGCAGGTATAAAAGGTTTTGGGCTTTGTGGCGGCGACTGTGGTTTTGTCCGCCGGCTTGGAGCAGCCGGCAACGAAAAGTCCCGCGCCGATGGCGGCGGCCAACAGGATGATTGAAGCGATTTTGAGTTTTGGTTTCATGCGGTTCTAATTTGAAATCCGGTTTGTGGCGGCCCGGCTCGTTTCATTTTCAGGCAACACCGGCGCGCTTTTCGGCGGCAGGCCGGCGATGAGCAGGGACAAATCCGTCAATGCCAGTTCGCGCTGCTGGCGCGCTTCAATGGCGGATAATTCGTAATTGAGCGGCGCTTCTTCGGCGGCGATGAGATGCGCGTAATCCATCATCCCCGCCTGATAATCGGCGCGCGTCGTTTCCAACGACTGGCGCGCCGCGGGAATGACCTGGTTATCGAAGAGCGCCAGATTGCGAAGGGCTAGGCGATAATCAAAACTCTTCTCGGCGAAAGCGACCGCCACGGAGATTTGCGCCGCCGTCAACCGCGCCTGCGCGCCGCGTTTGCCAGCCTGGGCGGCGGCAATTTCGGCGGAGATTTTGTCGCGCCAGACGGGCAACGACATGCCCGCCAGCGGACGATACAACACAGGCGCCATTTTCGCGTCGGCCATCAGACCGAGACTGAAGTCGGGAACTTTTGTCTTGTAAGCCAATTTCAGCGATGCCTCGGCCTGTTGCACTTCGGCGGCCATTGCCTTGAGTTGCGGATTGCGCGCGAAGGCCGTCGCCAAAAGCTGTTCCGGCGAAAGATTGACCGTCGTCGGTTCGAAACGATTCGGCAGGGGCGGGTCCGGCTGGGACGGCGTGATTCCCAGGGCCGCCTTGAACCGCGCGACCAGCGGGCGCCGTGAGTCTTCGAGGTTGGCAATTTCGGTGGCGAGCCGGTCTTCTGCAATTTGCGCGTCATACACGTCCTGCAAACTCATTTGGGCAGCCGCGTTCTGCGCCCGCACAACCTGTTCTTTCTCGGCCAGCAGTTGGAGGAGTTGCCGGTCCACGCGGATTTTTTCATCGAGAAACCAAATTTGATAATACGCGGTCTTCACCGCGTCGGCGGTTTGCAGCACCGTGTTCTCGAAGATGAAATATCCGGCCTGGCTGCCAGCCGAGGCGACGTTGCCGCGCAGGCGCAATTTGCCGGGACCGGGAAATTCCTGCATCAGGCCCGGCATCACCGATGTGACAATGTCGCCAATGTCCATCTGGAACGTCAGTTGAGGATCGGGCAGCGAACGCGCTGCCGTGACGTTTTCAACCATTGCGGCCCAATCAAAATAAGCCGCCTCAACTTTCGGTTCATTCAGCATGGCGTAGGCGAGAAAATCGCCGAGGGTTGAATTGGTCGTGAGATTCGGCAGCACGGGACGTTGATTTTTGGGCCGATAAACTTTCGACACTGCCGATAATTGCCGGCGCGCCTGCCGCTCGCCACTGGTCGGAATGCCCTTGCAGCCGGCCAGAACCGTCGCCACGAGCAATAGACCGATGAAAGAAACAAGTTGGCGGCGATCTGTAGTTTTGTGTTGTGTATGCACAATTTTGGTCCCGTTACGGTTGCGGCCGCGCCGATTTTTATTGCAGCGGAGCCATTCAAATTTTCCGCTGCCGGGGAGCCTTCGCTCCAAGCGCGTCTGATTCCGCCACGACTATTTGATGGGCGCGACCTCGACGGTTTTTTCCACGGCATGGGTCGCCAGCCAGGGGTATTGCTCAATCATCCTGGGGCTTGCGGCGATGGCGCGGTTCTGCAACAGCGCCGGAGGAACGGGTTCCCGCGGGGATTCGCCCGATGATTGCGCCTGACGATTCAGTTCGGAAAATTGCTCCAACATTCGCGGACTCATTGCAAGCGCGCGGTTTTTCACCCCGGCCGCCTCGGCTTGCGTTTGGGCCTTGCAGCAGGACGCGCCGCCGTTTGACGCCTGGCGCCTGAGCCACGGAAATTCCTCCTGCGCGCGCGGACTGGCCGCGATGGCGCGGTTCTGAAGCGCGTCGGTGGCATTGAATACTTGCCCAAAGCCTGCCGCAATGCTCAGGGAAAATACCGCGGCACCGACCGCAAGCAGATACATTTCTTTTTTCGTTTTCATAATACTCTTTGCTCTTCTGTTAATTTTTATCGTTTGTTTGGCAGCGTCGCAGCCCCGGTCTTACGGCGGCGGAGCCGCTCAAATTTTCCGCCGTTTGGGAGCCTTTTGGCTCCATGTGATGTATTACTCCGCTTGTGACTGAATCCCTCGATGTTTTCCATCGCTGACCGGGCATTTTTCAGCTGCGGATGAAGGCGGGAGAGGTGTTCGGAATCGGTGTTCGGAATCGGGCAAAAGCGCCTCACGCAAAGGGCGCAACGGACGCGAAGGCTGAAAACATTGCCGCAGCTTCCAGGAACCGGAGGGTGCATGATCCCGGTCAAGGGCGGTGGAAGGCGAATTACATGCTTGCCAGCAATGGGGCAAGACCCGCCCGGAGTTCCTGGCGCGCCCTGTAGATGCGCACCTCGACGGCTTTGGCCGAACAGCCGAGAATTGCGCCAATTTCAATGTGCGACTTGCCCTCGTATTCAAAGAGAATCAGCGGAAGACGCCACTTTTCAGGCAGCGTGGCCACGGCGCGGCGGACGATTTTGGCCCGCTCTTCCGCTTGCACGGTTTCACTCGGTGATGGCTTTTGTTCGGGTAGCGACTCGCCAAAAGCGTTGCCAGTCGTTTCATTCGTGGCATCGAGCGAGACCTGCGGATGCCGTCCGCGCCAGCGGAAACGGTCGCGCACCAGATTGCTCGCGATGGCATAGAGCCAGGTGGAAAATTTCCGCCCGGCGTCAAAGCTGGCGCGGCAGCGGAAAACCCGCGCGAAGGTTTCCTGCCCCAGGTCTTCAGCGTCATCCTCGTTCTGCAACGCGCGAACGAGGTAATGAAACAACTTTTCAGCGTGGCGTTCCATCAAGTCGTTCAACGCCGCGTCATGCCCGGCAGCCAGGCGGGCCATGTCCAGCGCGTCCTGTTCGCCACCGGCCAAGGACAACGTGGAAGCGGCGGCGGCGTCTTTGAAATCATCCGGCCCGGTCGCCTCAAAATTGGTTGCGTGTGCTGACATGGCGTTGAAACCGATCAATCGCCGTCCGCCTTTAACGCTTCGCGAACGGTGGCGATTAACTCCTCCGGCCCGTCTTGTTTGGAGGCAAAACCCGATGCGCCGGCGTCGCGTGCCAGCCGTTCGGTCCGGCGCGCGTCGAACATCGTGGTGGCCACAATCGGCAGCGCCGGCGACTGCGCGCGAAGTTTTTTGATCACATCCAAGCCGCTGGAGGATTTGAGTTGAATGCCCGTCAGCACGAGGTCGGGCTGGCTTTCGGCAATGGCAGCAAGAGCTTCGGGCGCATCCACCGCCTCGCCGCAGACCGTCAAATCCGGCTCGCGTTCGAGCGCGGCAATGATGCTCTTGCGCATCAACCCGTGGTCCTCGATGACGAAAACCCTGCGCTTCGAACTTCGCTGCCGGTCTTGAACTTTTAGCGCGTTCACGGAAGCAGATTACGACAGGCCGGAAAGCCCGCCTATTGGCGCGGAAGAAGAACGCGTGTAGGACTGGAAAGACGCCGTGGATAAAGGACGCGCTTATCCCCTCTGGCCATCTTTGCCACCGCCTCCGTCTGAATGCGGCAGCCAGGCCAGGTTTTTGCATTGCCCCCGTTTGCCAATTGTCCTGCGATATTTCCGATCATTTGAAAGGGATTTATGCCGAAGGCGAACTGGCCGGCGGGGCAAACCATTTGGAAATTCCGAATGGTTCGCCAGGAGGGCAGCCGGGAGGTGGCGCGGGAGATGAAGCATTACAACTTGGACGCGATTCTGCCGCCCACCCCAAAACCCAGGAAACGCAAGCCATGAGCCGAGACATAAACGCCATTGCCGGGCAGCTCATTAGTCCAGTCTCAGAAACCTGGAAATTCACATTCCGCCAAACACTTGGTCGCCGCCCAGATGTCCTTGATACGCCAGCGCCGCGACAAAAATCAGGCCGACAACAAAGTAAGCCGCCGTCGGCCATTGCTTCTTCCGGTGCAAATTCAGCCGCCAGGCGAACAATCCAAACAACAGCACCGCAAGGCTGCTGCCCAGCCATTTGTGAATGGTCATCCCGGTTACGCCGTTGTCATCAGGCATCCAGAACAACCAGCCGGTGATGGCCGTGAACGGAGTAATCGCCGTGGCGTAAAATAACGTCCACCAAGCGGTCTGGCGAAACGACTCCCGTTTGAGAAAACGGCCAATCAGGTCGCTGCCGACTGACACCGGTGCCAGCGCGGCGGTAAAGTTGACCAGGATCGGATGGAGCTTGGTCGCCACGACGAATTTTTGCAGCGGGAGAAGAATTCCCGCGGCGAGTGTGGGTTCGATCGTTATCATATCAATTCCTGTTCAGTTCTTGATTTCGCCGCACGTGGGCATCTCTTGTCCCAGATACGGGTTGTTGACGGCCCTGTTCGTTTGCAGCCAACTGGCCCTGGCCATTGGACAATAGACTTCGACGTAGGCACTTTTGGCGTGATGCTGGTCCAGATACTTGACGAGTGAGTTGCTCAACGCCTTGAACGCCGTCCGCGCCGATTTCAGGTCCGACGCCTTGGCCAGGGTTTCCGCCTCCGTGGCGACCTTGTCCGGCAACATCTTCATGCTCTCGCCTTGAACGGCCCCGGCAATGGCATGGGCCTCGGCGGGCACGCCTTTGAGCGAGTCGTTGGCCAGGTCGGCTTGGATTTTCAGATAGTGGTCAAAGACCGATCTAACCGGCTCCATGAGCGCCATGTTGCTGGCCATGCTGGCGCCGGCGCTCAAGAAAAGCCCGGCCATGGCGGCGAGCAGGATGCCCGTGGTTTTCATGTTCATTGTTTTCATTCTTTTGTTCCTTTCGTTTGGTTCTCGTTTCACACAAATTCAGTTTCAAATTTTACGCCGTTAAATGGAATTTCTCCGTGCCATGCAAAAAACACGGAACGTCTTGGGGGGGGGAAGAATCAACGGCGCGGACGCGCCAGTGATCCTATTTAGGCGGGAACGGGCGGAGCGTGGCTGCGGAACGCCGGACCAAGAGACAATTCAGGCGTGAAGGCCCGGTTGCAGTCCGGCGGTTGGCGGGAAGCGACCGCTTCCGGCTGCGGAAGCGCCGGTAAAAGCGAAGTTGAAACAAAATTCAGCGTGAAGGCCAAACCAAAATCCGGCTTCACCAGGGCCGCGCTTGGATACACCGGACAAATCGAATGGAGCGATTGGCAAAATGGGTCATCGTGCCGGGGCTGATGGTTTGAATCATGCGACGAACCGGTTGCAGCCGTGGCGTGGGCCACGCCCGCGGGCGAAGAATCCATGTCACTCCCCGCGCAGTCATTGGAACAAATGGTCACCGCCGCCAGCCAAACAAACAGCATTCCCCCTGCGACAATGCGCGCAAATGGTTTCAAAGCTGGCTGACGCCCTTTCACTGCCCAACCTTTGCGCGACCCGGCAAAAATTGCAAGGCCATTCGCAAAAATGTTCCATGTCCACCCGCGCGGTCCATTGTCATATACAACATGAGTGGGCGCTGACAAATTTTGCAACCGGCCGGACAAGTCACGGTTCCGGTCAATTCTTGACGATTCCGCAAGTCAACCCCGCTTGCCCCATATAGGGATTGGCCGTGTCTTTGCCGGCCTGCAGCCAGCCCGCTTTGGCCATCGGACAATAAAATTCCACGTACGCGCCTTTGGCGTTGTGCCCGCCCAGGTATTGAATAAGCGAGCCGCTCAACGGCTTGAACGCGGCGCGGGCCGCCGCCAAATCCGTTGCCTTGGCCAGGGTTTGGGCCTGGGCGGCGACGTTCTCCGGCAACATTTTCATGCTGTCGCCTCGTACGGCTTCGGCAATGGCATTGGCCTCGGCGGGGACGCCTTTGAGCGAATCATTGGCCAGATCAGCCTGGATTTTCAGGTAATGGTTGTAAACGGACTTCACCGGCCCCATGAGCGCCATATTGTCGGCGCGGAGGGTCAAAGTGAAAAAAAAGCCGGTGGCGGCCAGTAAAACAGCGGTAATGATTTTGACTTTCATGTTTGTTATTGGATTTTTTGCGATTTGTTGTCCGACACGGTTACTACACCGTTTGCCCCCTTCATCCCTCAAAAAGAACCTCCCGCGTTCGGCGGACCCGTTTTGGGCCGCGGATGCGGGAGGGTGGGAAGCGGGGCCGGTTTCTTACTTCAGCGGCGCGACGCTCACGGAGCTGCACCCGGACATGGTTCCCGATTCAATGCAGCGTTGGACGCCCTTCGGGCTTGCGGTCATGGTCGTGGCGCAAGCGGCGGCGGGGTTTACCCCGTTGTTCGTTCCGGCGACGGTTGCCGTCACATTGCCGGCGGCGCGCGGCGCAAGGGTGACTGTGTAATGGTCAACGGAAACAAGGTTGGGGCCGCTCGTTCTGGCAATATGTTTGATCTGATTCCCGGCGGCGCGCGGCGAAAGCAGCGCGGCGGAGGCGTTGATGGTTATCGTGGCCAGCGCGGCCACGCCGATGCTAATAAACAGATTTTTTATTTTCATTTTTTCTTTCGCTTGTGGCGGTTGTGGCCGCCGGTTAATGTTTTCAATCCTTATTACGTCCAAGCCTGAAGAACCCCTCCAAATTTTTGCAGGCAAAATTCCGCATCCAAAACCAGAAGCGCCGATACGTTGTAAGTCCTTTAATTAGAGCGTTTTAAAAAATAATGTGGCCGTTCAGGGCGGGGATTTTTGGTGTTTTGGCAGGGCTTCGGCGAAGGAGCATGTTTGAAAACCCTGTGACTGAGCCGAAATGACGCCAAAACCCAAAAAGACCGCGCTTCCCATCCTTTTCTTCCCGAATGGCTGCAGTATTTTTTAAACCGTTCTAAAGGAAGAAACGCCGGAACCAGGGGAACCCGGAAGGCCCCGGCTACACTTCCAGAAGCCGCGGTTTAAGCATCTCACGCAGACGTTTGCGCGCCCGGTAAATCCGCGTCTCCACCGCCTTCACCGAACAATCAAGCATGACGGCGATTTCCGCCTGCGGCTTCTCCTCCCACTCGGCAAGAATCAGCGGCTGCCGCAATTCCTCCGGCAAGGCGGCCACAGCCCGGCGCACCACTTCGGCCCGTTCGACCGATTGAAATCTTTCGCCGGGAGTGTCGTTGTCGTCGGCCAGGTGGTCCAGAAGGCTTGTGCCGGTTTCCTCGTCCGTCGTGTCGAGCGAGACGCGGGGATGTCGCCTCCGCCAACGATAGCAATTGCGAATCAGATTGCTGGCGATGGTGTAAAGCCAGGTGCAAAATTTCCGCTGCGGGTCGAATCGGGCGCGGTTCTGATAAACGCGCGCAAAAGTTTCCTGCGCCAAATCCTCGGCCTCTTCGTCGCTTTGCAATGAACGGGCCAGATAATGGAACAACTTTTCCGCGTGCCGGGCCATCAGATCGTTCAACGCGGTGTCATCGCCGGACGCCAGACGCTCCATGTCAGCCCGGTCAAGGGCATCAGCCTGTTCCGCCGCGGCCGATGGCCCGGGGTCCCTCTCAGTTGGCTCCATCTTCATGGCCGGTGGACATGGCGGGCATGGATTGCTCAACCTCCCTGTGCGTGCCGAGTGTGATCTTCTCCATTTCGGCGAGATAACGGCGCCCCTCTTCCGGCGGCATGACTTGGCTTACGGCGATGAAATGTTGCAGCATGTGCGCCTGGCATTGGGCGCGTAGATTGGCCAACTGGATCAATTGATTTTTGGCCTCGGCAGTGACGTTGGCTTTGCCGTCGAGCATGGCCTGAACCTCGGCATTCCTCTTGGCAACCAACGCGCACATTTTGGCGCATTGCGGCAGGTAATCTTTGTCCAACTGCCGGATGTGCGCCATTTCAGCATCATTCAAGTGATATTCCGTGCGCAGCCAGCTCAAGTCATCCGCCGGGCACATGGTCATTACCGCCACCCGCTTGCTTCCAAAATACGAGGCGGCAAAAACCGCCGCCCCTATGCCCAATGCGCCCAGAATGACAATGAATGAACGATGCATGGCTTTCAACGCAGTATGTCCGGCGCAGCCATCGCGACGTAGCGTGCCTGCGCGTCCTGTTTGGCAATTTGAGCGCCCTGACGCGTGCCCAGCACAATGCCCGCCAACATCAACGCGGTGACCGTGGCGCACGCAAATCGCGGCCGCAGCACCAGAATGGCCAGCGCATCCAGCCAGGAACCGGACGTCGCCGGCGTTTCACCCGCCTCAATCCGCCGCCAAACGCGCTCCTGGAAGCGCGGCGGCAGCGGCGGCGAGACGCGCGCCTCGCGGAGCAACCCGGACAGTTTCGCGTCTTCAGGATTTGGATTTGTTTTCATCGGCTCACCGGCGGCGGGGTTTGCACCGCCGCCATAGTTTAACATTTTCATTCGATCGGGACAACCCGTCGGCTACTTCAGCGGCGCGACCGTGACGGCCTTGCATGCGGGCATGGCCCCGGGATGCTCGACGCATCCTTGAATGGCCTTCGGGCTGCCAGGCATGTTTTTGGCGCAAGCGGCGGCGACACTCGCATTATTCGCTGCTCCCGCCACAACTTTGATCTCGTTGCCCGCCACGCGAGGCGGAGGGGCAAGACCCTGATCCACTGCCACGAGGTCCGGACCATTATAGGTTGTCGCCACATGTTTGATCTGGTTGCCGGCGGCGCGCGGCGACAGGAAAGCGCCGTTGTCGGCCCATGCGCCCATGCTTGCCGCAGTCAGCGTGGCTGCGCCGATGGTGATGAGAATGTTCTTTTTCATAATTCTTTGTTTATTTCTGGCAGGCCAGCCTGCCGTGGTTCATCTCTTGATACGCTGGCGGAACGAAAATCCCTCACCGGCACAAAGAGGGCTGAATAATTTGCAAGTCCTTGGTCGAAAATGGCTTATTCTGAAGCGCGCAAGCCGCTCAAAATCAAGCGACCCGCCGCGGTATCGAATGTCACCGTTTTGAATCGGGATAAGAGGCCGTTTCCCACCAAACCGGCTTCACCGTCAAAAATCGCTTTTCGGTGCAAACCGGTGGGCACGTTGTGGAAAATTTGACCGCCCAGGCCGACAGTGGTTTGGCCTTGAGGAATAGCCAGTTTCGCCAGCCCGATCGCAACCTTCGTGCCGCAATGTTTCAAACCCACGGCAGTCGTCACCCATTGCAACGGCGTCGCGCAGCCTGTATCCACCCGGAAACGTTGCGGCCTGCCGCCGTTAACGCCGATTTCCGTGCATAATTCACAAGCCCCCGCCCGCAATGGAAGCTCCAACAGGGGCGAACCGCTTCCAAATAAAGCATCCCCGGCTCTCAGCAACCGCACCCTCTCCGCTTCGAAGTCAATCTCGACGATCCGGCCCTTGATAAAATCCGCCCCGATCAACCCGTCCACCGGTTCCTTGCAGGCATGGCTCAATTTCGACAAATCAAGCGCCAGCAATTCATCCGGCAACGCCACGCCATTTGCCGTCGCCCGAAGCCCTTGTGTCCGGAAACCTGTCATCGAACTTTCGACGCTTTTCACGCTCACCGGCTCGTGAAGCGCCAGCCCAAGCCGTTCGGCCGTTGCGAGGGCGATAACGCTGACTTCCGCCCCCGAATCCAAAAGAAAATTCAGCGGCCTCGCCGATTGCGGAGTCGAAACTTTAATCCAAAGCAAACCTTCGCGATATTGGAATGCAAACCCGGCGGGAACACCCGGAGCTGCCTGCAACCGGAAAAGCGCGGCGAAAAAAACCACAACCACCGACAAAGGGCGACTCATGTCCTACGCACAATGCAATCAAGATGCCAGCCCCATTCATGAGCGTTTTTCCCAATGAATTCAGGGTTTTTGACGGCCAAGCGTGCCGCGGACGTTGGCGCTTTTTGATCAGCAGGCGCAAACCCGGCCAGGGAATTTGAGCCGGGACCATGCAGTTGGGCCTGCCCGCCGCGGCTTCAGCGAAGGCGGGAGGGAAGTGGTTGCGTGGTGGATTTTTGGGCCAGAGCGCTTCAAATCGCCGCGGCTCCGCCGTGCCTCACGGCGGATTGGATGACAGCCAGAACTGAATGTCGGCCGCGTGCGGATTGCCCGGATCAAGGGCGAGAACCTTCAAATACTGTTGCCGCGCGGCGGCCACGTCATGGTATTGCCGGGCATAGATGTTGCCCAGCGCCAGATGCGCTTGCGCGTGGCCGGGATTTTCAGCAACCACTCTTTTGAATTGTTCCACCGCGTCGGTCACGTAACCGGCCGCCTGCAATGCCAGCGCAAAATTGTACCGCGCGGCCATGGAATCCGGCTGGATCGCCAGCGCCATTTCATCCGCGGCCAGCGCGTTGCCGAACCGCCCCTGGTCGAACGCCAGCACGCCGTAATTATATTGCGCGTCAAACCATGACGGGTCCATTGCCGCCGCCTTGCCGTAGGCTTCCATGGCTTGCGGCCATTGTTGTTGCTCCTGAAATTGCTGTGCCTGGCGGAAGGCCGTTGAGGCCGCCGCGCGGTTTCCGGGCGCGGGCTGGCCGGCCGACCGATACATGTATCTCGGAAATACCGGCGGCGCCGGCGCGACGATATGCACCGGCTCCGCGGGTTTCGAACTGTTGGCTGGAGCCGGTACCCGGGCTTGCGTCGCCGGATGCGGCGGCGGTGCCCGCCGGTTTTCCGGTCGGGCAAACCAATTCGCCGGATTGAGTCTGTGCATTACACCCGGTTGGCGCCGCTCAGGGCGGCGCGGCGCGGGCGGCGCGGCCGCCGCTGCGGAATGTTTTTCGACAACCGGCGCCGGGATGGGCGGAGGCTCGGAGGCGGGGAGCTTTTCCGGGGGCGGCTCCGTTTGGCCCGCCGATCTCGAAAGGTCCTTTTGTTCCAGCGCGGTGGCCAGGGCGTTCACCGCGTCCCAATCCCCGGGGCGCGGCGTGAGCGCGAGATAAGCGCGGTAATTCTCAAGGGCCACGTCATTATTGCGCAGATATTCCTGATTGACGACGGCCAGATTCAGGATGGCCGGGCCATAGGCCGGATCGTCCTGGACGGCTGCGGCAAAAAACTGTTCGGCGTCCTGGGGGCGGTCGCGCGCGAGGCGCGCCAGGCCCATTCCATTCAGCGCGGCCGGGTTTTTGGAATTTAAGTACAGGACCGTGCTGAAACTCTTTTCGGCGTCGAGCAACTGGTCCGCGCGCAATTGGGCGTCGCCCAACTCCAGCCAGCCCTGCGCCTCGTTGCCGCGCCGGATGATGTAGGCCGTCAACTCGGTTTTGGCGTCCCCCAGTTTGCCCATCTCCATCCAGAGGCAGCCGAGATTGTAATGCGCTTCCACGAGGTCGCGGTCGAACTTGAGGGCGTTCTGATAAGCCTGCGCCGCTTCGTCAAACTGGCGGGTGTGTTGCAATGCGACTCCATAATCGTTCCACGCCACCCCGTTCGTGGAGAGCAGCCTGGTCGCCGCCTTCAATTCCGCCGCCGCGCGCCCGTAATCGCCCCGCTGGATAAACTTTCGGCCCTTCAGCAGCGCCCGCGGCCCGGGCGGTCCGCAGCCGGAGATAACAATGGCGAGCGCAAAAAACAGAACGGCGGCGCCGCGCGTCGGATTTTTTGTGACCAGCATTGGGCTTCGTGTTAGCATTCGCGCCCGAACGTGTCAAGAAACGCGCTGTTCCAATGCATCCTTTTGCTGGCGGCGGCGGGAATGGCCTGCCCCGCCGCCAGTCCGCTTTCCACCGGCCAGACCAATCGCAATGCTCCCGTGGTTATCGTGCGGGATACCCGCGCCACGGCCAAATTTCTTCCCAATGCAGCCATCGTGCGGGACATGGTCAACCGCGGCCTGATGCGGCTCGCGGGCGAAAAAAACCCCGCTGCGGCGTGGCGCAGCCTGGTTTCCACCCAGGACATCATTGGCATCAAGGTTTTTTCCGCCGCCGGCCAAATCAGCGGCACCCGCCCGGCCGTGGCTGCGGCCGTTGTGCGGGGGTTGCTGGAAGCGGGCGTGCCGAAAGATCATATCATCATTTGGGACAAGCATTTAAGCGATTTGCGCCTGGCCGGATTTTACGACTTGAGCCGGCGCCTCGGCGTGCGGCTGGCCGGAAGCGTGGATTCCGGCTACGATCCCACGAACTTTTACCTGCCGGACAGCCCCATCATCGGCCGTCTCGTCTATGGTGACCTGGAATTTGGCAAAAAGGGAAAAAATGTCGGCAAAAAATCCTTCGTCTCCCTGCTCCTCAGCCGGCGACTTACGAAAATCATCAGCATAGCGCCCCTGCTCAGCCAAAACAGCGCCGGCGTTTGCGGACAGCTTTACAGCGTCGCCATGGGCAGCGTGGACAACACCTTCCGCTTTCGCGGAAATCCCGGCCAACTGGCGGTGGCCGTGCCGGAGATTTATGCGCTCCCATCCGTCGGCGGGCGCGTCGTCCTCAACGTCACGGACGCGCTGCTCGGACAATACGAAGGCGGCCCAGCCGGATATTTGCAGTATTCCCAGGTCCTCAATCAGTTATGGTTCAGCCGCGATCCCGTGGCGCTGGACACCCTGGCCGTAACCCAACTGAAGCAGGAACGGCGCGAACGGCGCGCGCCCGAAATGCCCGTCAATTCCCTCCTCTATGCCAACGCCGCGCTGCTGGAACTGGGCGTCAACGATCCGTCAAAAATCAAAATCGAAACCATCAATCAATGAGGCCCGCGCCCCCCGCTGCGCCGAAACCGAATGGGCTGGATTCCAAGCCCGGCTTTTTGTATGATCAAGATGGTGGCGGAAGGTTTCCGGGGCCGCGCGCCATTGAAACAAAGGTTTTGATATGACTTTTGACCTCAACACGATTTGGTTTGTTCTGGTGGGCGTTCTCTTCACGGGTTATGCGATGCTGGACGGCTTTGATCTGGGCATCGGAGCGCTCCACTTGTTTGCCTCCAAGGACGAGGAACGGCGCCTCATGCTCAATTCCATCGGCCCGGTGTGGGATGGCAACGAGGTCTGGCTCGTGACCGGTGGCGGCGCGCTGTTTGCCGCCTTTCCCGATGTTTATGCGACCGTGTTTTCGGGTTTTTATCTCGCCTTCATCCTGCTCCTCTTTGCTTTGATCTTCCGGGCCGTCGCCATTGAATTCCGCGGCAAACAGCCCATGCGCTGGTGGCGGCGGATGTGGGACATTGGATTCGCCGCCGGGAGCATTTTGTCCGCCCTGCTCATTGGCGTGGCCATGGGCAACATCGCCGCCGGCATTCCCATTGACGCGCGGGGCGAATTTGCCGGAACCTTTTTGGGATTGCTCAGGCCCTATCCCTTGCTCCTGGGTGTCACGACCGTCGCATTGTTCATGATGCACGGCGCCATTTACGGGCTGTTGAAGACGGAAGGCGAATTGCACGACAAATTGCGGCGCTGGGCCATGAACAGCATCATTTTCTTTGTCATTTGCGCCGCCGTGACGACCATGGCGACCCTCCTGTACGTGCCACACATGGCCGCGCGGGTTCGCCAAAATCCGTGGCTCTTCAGCGTCGCCATCGCCAACATGCTCGCCATCGCCAATATCCCGCGCGAATTTTATCACGGCCGCGATTGGCGCGCCTTTCTCTCCTCATGCGCCACCATGCTTACCCTGATGATGCTCTTCGGCTTGGACCAGTATCCCTACATGGTCTTCAGCCAGCCCGAAGCCGGCAATTCGCTCACCATTTACAACGCTTGCTCCTCTCCCAAGACGCTGGAAATCATGCTCATTATCGCCGGCATCGGCATCCCCGTTGTGCTGGCCTATACCGCCTGCATTTATTGGATTTTTCGCGGCAAGGTAAAACTCGAACGGACCAGTTATTGAAGGATCCCCTGAAGGGTCCGCCGGACGCGCGAACCCATCCGCCCGGAGGGGTAAACGATTTTCCGTCCCAGCCACGGCAGCGTAAATACTTCGGCGCCGCAAAGCTGCTCAAGCAACGCGGGGTTCGACCGCGCCGCGGACGTTGGACGTTTTTGGGGTTCGGTTTGCATCGTTACAATTTTCGCTTTCCGGCGCAATGATTGCGGCAGCGCCTCCAGCGTCAATAAAACCGCATTGACGGTTCCCAATCGGTTCGGGGCGGCGATAATCGGCGTGGCCCGCAAAGCCGTGAGAATGTCCCGCGAATCGAAATCTTCCCCGAGCGGGCTTAGAAGCCCGCCTGCCCCCTCAACCACCAGCGCGTCAAACCGCTTTCGCATCCGGCGGCAGTGGGCCAGAACGTCGCCCAGGAGAATTTTTTTGCCTTCCAGCCGCGCGGCCAATGCCGGCGCCAACGGCGCGCCGAAATGCCACGGATTGATATCATCCAGCGGCAGCGCCCCGTCCATGGCCCGGAACAATTGGCGCGCGTCCCCGCGCCGGCCGGAGGAAACGGGTTTGATCGCTGCCGCGGCAATGCCACGCCCGCGCAAAAATCGCGCGAGCAACACGGTCAGGACGGTCTTGCCCACGCCCGTGTCCGTGCCGGTGACAAAGTAGGTTTTCAATGGCAAGGCGATTGCCTGAATCCGGTTCTTCTGCCGCGGCGATTCCTCGGCGGCGGCGGGGTTTTTTGCGGCGCCATTGTCGTGTTGCGCAAATTCGCTGGCGGTTGGCAGCCTACCAGCGAAAATTCGGGGAGGCAAGCGCGGCGAGTTTCAATCTGTCCCGTCAAAGGGCTTGCTTTTCGTCCTCCTCGCTGCTTCATTATGTTAGTTTTGCCGCGGCTCCTCGGTGGCGCCGTGGTGGCCCAAAAACAATTGGTCAAAGCAAAACCCCTGTAAAACAATGGCGCGGATATGGTGGAATTGGCAGACACGCTACTTTGAGGTGGTAGTGGGGCAACCCGTGCAGGTTCAAGTCCTGCTATCCGCACCACTTTTTTCAATACAGCGCCAGACTTCGATATCGCCGTGATAACAGCCGCGCAAAATCTGCCGCTTCCGCGCGCCATCCCCTTCGTCCTGACTTTCGATAGGCCGTTTGGCGGATGCGCGGCGATGAAACCAGGACAATCCTATGAAACTGAAAATTCAAAATCTGCTCATCGTGCTGGCTTTGCCGGCGCTCGCAACCCTCAACTCTCACGCCCGACCAGCGGCCGTTCCCGCGGCTCACAAGGCGGCCACTGCGGCTCATGCCGCCGCCATTCCGTTCGATCAAATCGGTGCGATGGCGGGAAAACAATATTCCGGGAACGGCTTGGCCGTTGCGGCCAGTCCCGGCGGCGCGACGTTGCGGTGCGTGTTTCAGCGGCTGAAGGGCCGCGTCACAACGCAAGGCTTGTGGCTGGTTTCCACGAAAGATGGGAGCAAAGGCGAGCCGTTTCGGGTGGTGGCGCGGGCGATGGGGCGCGCCGGCGCCCAATTGCTTGCGCGGTCCGGAAAGGCGGAGGTGGACGGGCAAAGGGCGCTGTTCATCCGTCCGGGATTGACGGAGGAATATTCGGCGGGCATTGACGGGTTGCGGCAGGATTTTGTGATTGAACGGCGGCCAGAAGGCAGCGGCCCCGTGCGGCTGGAGTTGGAAGTGGACGGAGCGAAGGCTGAGGCAATGCCCGGCGGGGCGCGGCTCGTTTTGGCCGACGGCGGACGGCAGATGGTCTATAACCGGCTGAGGGCGGTGGACGCGCGGGGCAGGGAACTGGCGGCCAGAATGGAAGTGCTGTCAGCCAGCCGGCTGGCGGTGGTGGTGGAGGATGCGGCGGCGGAATATCCGGTGCGGATTGACCCGACGTTTAGCGATGCCAATTGGATGAGTAGTTTTAGCGCGCCCAGTGTGAATGGAACCGTTTATGCCACTGCCGCCGATGGTTCCGGCAACCTTTACGTCGGCGGCAGTTTCACCGTCGCAGGCGATGTGATGGCCAATAATATCGCCGAATGGAACGGCAGTTCCTGGTCGGCCTTGGGCTCGGGGTTGAAGGGCATCGTTAGGGCTCTGGCGGTGTCGGGAACCAACTTGTTTGCGGCAGGTTATTTTACCACGGCAGGCGGCGTGTCGGCCAATTGCATTGCCGAGTGGAACGGCAGTTCCTGGTCGGCCTTGGGTTCGGGAATAAACTACGCCGTTTACGGCGTTTTCGCTCTGGCGGTGTCGGGAACCAACTTGTTCGCGGGCGGATGGTTCGGCACGGCGGGCGGAGTGACGGCCAATGACATTGCCGAGTGGAATGGCAGTTCCTGGTCGGCTTTGGGTTCGGGGATGAATCACACTGTTTTCGCTCTGGCGGTGTCGGGAACCAACTTGTTTGCGGGAGGAAATTTCACGACGGCCGGCGGAGGGGCGGCCAACTACATCGCCGAATGGAACGGCAGCTCCTGGTCGGTCTTGGGTTCCGGGATGAACAACAACGCTAACGGCGGCGTTTTCGCCCTGGCCGTGTCGGGAACCAACTTGTTTGCGGGAGGTCAGTTCACCACGGCGGGCGGAGCGGCGGCCAACTACATCGCCGAATGGAACGGCGGTTCCTGGTCAGCCTTGGGTTCGGGGATGGACAGCGACGTCTATGCTCTGGCGGTGTCGGGAACCAACTTGTATGTGGGAGGCGGTTTCGCGACGGCGGGTGGAGTGTCGGCCACGAACATCGCCGAGTGGAATGGCAGTTTGTGGTCAGCCCTGGGTTCGGGGATGAACAGCGACGCTAGCGGCGGCGTTTTCGCCCTGGCCGTGTCGGGACCCAACTTGTTTGCGGGAGGTGAGTTCGGCATGGCGGGCGGCGTGGCGACCAACTACATCGCCGAATGGAACGGCAGTTCCTGGTCGGACTTGGGTTCGGGGATGGACTACTACGTTAACGCTCTGGCGGTGTCGGGAACCGACTTGTTTGCGGGAGGCTATTTTACCACGGCAGGCGGTGTGGCGGCCAACCTCATCGCCGAATGGAACGGCAGTTCCTGGTCGGACTTGGGTTCGGGGATGGACTACTACGTTTTCTCTCTGGCGGTGTCGGGAACCAACTTGTTTGCTGGAGGCGCCTTTACGATGGCAGGCGGCGTGTGGGTCAATTACATTGCCGAATGGAACGGCAGTTCCTGGTCGGCCTTGGGTTCGGGGATGAACAGCGACAGCGGCGTTAATGCTCTGGCGGTGTCGGGAACCAACTTGTTTGCGGGAGGCTATTTTACCACGGCAGGCGGCGTGTCGGCCAATTACATTGCTGAATGGAACGGCAGTTCCTGGTTAGCCTTGGGCTCCGGAATGAATGGCCAAGTGCTCGCTCTGGCGGTATCGGGAACCAACTTGTTTGCCGGAGGAAGTTTCACTACGGCGGGCGGTGTGGCGGCCACGAACATTGCCGAATGGAACGGCAGTGCCTGGTCGGCCTTGGGTTCGGGGATCAACGGCGGCGTTTATGTTCTGGCGGTGTCGGGAACCAACTTGTTTGTCGGAGGAAATTTCACTTCGGCGGGCGGCGTGTCGGCCACAAACATTGCCGAGTGGAGCGGCAGTGCCTGGTCAGCCTTGGGTTCGGGGATTTCGGGTTCGGAAATAAACCCCAACCCCTACGTTAACGCTCTGGCAGTATCGGGAAACAACTTGTTTGTGGGAGGCGGATTCAGGACAGCAGGCAGCGTGGCGGCCACAAACATCGCCGAATGGAACGGCAGTTCCTGGTCAGCCTTGGGTTCGGGGATGAACGCCGACGTTCTCGCTCTGGCGGTGTCGGGAAATACCTTGTTTGCGGGAGGCAATTTCACCACGGCGGGTGGCAAGCCGTCCGCGTACTTTGCGGCAGCCAATATCGCGTCGCCGGCCATCGCCAGCAACCCTGGCGACTTGACCTTGCCCATTGGCGACACGGCCAATTTTGGTGTGTCGGCAACGGGAAGCTTGGGACTGGATTACCAATGGTATTTCAATACGAACACCCTCCTGGCCGGAGCGACGAATGCCGGGTTGTCCTTCGGGCCGGTCATCACCAACGACGACGGCCACTATCAGGTGATCGTCAACAACCTGTTCGGCAGCGCCACGAGCGCCGTGGCGAACTTGACGGTGCTGCTGGAACCCAACGCTTACGGCATCTCCAACAGCGCCGGCGGACCCGCGACCGTGTATCTGGCCGGCACTCCCGGCAGCACGAACCGGCTGTGGGCAACCGCCAATTTGAGCCTGCCTCTCCCGCAATGGGAGGTGATTGCCACCAACGTTGCTGGTCCCGATGGTTTGTTCCAATTTATTGACCAGAGCGCCACGGGCGTCAGCAGCAAATTCTATCGTCTCTCCACACCGTGAGGATTCACCTGTAACCGGGCAAAAACGTCCCCACCATGAACCACCTCAATCCCGCGGCGCCGCGGAACAAACGTCCCTGGACGGCGGAAGAAGAACAGTTATTGGGAACTAAATCGGATCGCGCCATCGCAAGAAAACTTGGTCGTACCGTCGAGGCGGTTATCGTCCGCCGCAATCTCAGGCACATCCGCTTCCTCAAAAAATGGAGCCCCGATGACGATAAACTCCTCGGTGACCGTCCGGATGAACAAGTCGCCATGCTGCTCAAACGGCCCCGCTATCAAGTCGCCTATCGCCGGCGCCAGCTTGGCATTCCCTTCAAGCGTCCCGATTATCACCAGTGGCAACCCGGCGAGATTGCCATGCTGGGCTGTTACCCGGACCGCAAAGTCGCCGAGTTGACCGGCCGCACCGTCAAAGACGTGCGCCACAAACGCCTGAAACTTGGCATCCCCTTCTGCAATCCGGACTTTCACCCCTGGACGCCCGCCGAGGACAAACTGTTGGGCGCCATGCCGGACACCGAAGTGGCATGGCGAATTGGCCGATCGGTTGTTTCCGTTCATAAACGCCGCATCCGCCTGCGTATTCCTTCGCCGACGCGCCACGTCTGGACGCAAGAACAACTCGCCCTGCTGGGAACCATGTCCGACAGGGAAGCTGCCGAACAAATCGGCTGCCCGCCACACGTCGCAATGTTCAAACGCCGGTCGCAGAATATTCCCGCCTATGTTGGTCCTAAAAAATCGCGTGTCTCCTGGACGACAGATGAACTCCGATTGCTCGGAACAGCGCCGGATTCAGAAGTCGCCCGCCGGATTAGTCGTTCAGTTCTCGCTGTCACCCAACGCCGCGAATTGCTGCACATTCCCAAAGCCGATCCCAAGTTGCGGGATTGGACGGCGGCCGAAGAAAAATTGCTCGGCACGCGCCCCGACCCGAAAATCGCGCGTCAGTTGAATCGGACGTTAAGCGGCGTGTCCCACCACCGCCGCCGCCTGAAAATCCCGCCCTGGCGCCCGCGTTCAACCAATAATCCAAAATGAACCGCATCTATCAAGGTCGCGTCAGCAAAGTTCTCGACGTCGCAGAATCCGCCCTTCCCGTCACGCCGAAACCCAGTGAAGGCGGATGGCAGCATCACGAATTGTTTCAGGACGCGGTAAATTTCTAAATCAGTGCCGGCCAATAGCGGTTGAATCCGCGGCCAACGGAGGCGGATTTGCCTGAAAACCGGATGGTGCAATGAAAAATCGGTTTAAGAATTTGAGTCGTTGAGGCACCGGCTGTCCCACAGGATCATCTGAAGCCGGGCAGATAGGCTTGTTCGGGGCGGGCCAGGAAGCGTCCGCCGCCTTTGGCTGTTCCACAGCTTTCCAGGAGACCGCTCAAATCGAGTTTTTGCCAGAGGGCCGAGCGGATCAGGGCAAAGTGCCGCGTGAACTGTGGCTCCAGCGGCCCAGCCAGGCGTGGAAGCGCAACAAGAGGTAAGCCAGCAGGGCCATCCAGACGTGCCTGCGGACGGCGTTCGCGGACGCACCGAAAAAAAGTGAACGAATTTTTAAAATTGTTGTTGCATTATTATACGCTCCGTGCTACAGTCCTCCCCGAAAGCCCTCACGGGCCTGCTCTTTGACATACCCGACCGCGGAATCAAAAAACCCCGCCGGTCCAAAGCCAACCTGCGCCAATTGCCCTCAATTTGAGTAAATTTGAGTAAATTGCAGTGGATTGCAGTAAATTTAGGCTGCACATCTCCTTTTCTTCAAATCGCGTCCAAAAAGGGTTGACAAAACCCGATCCAGGCGTATAAAGGAACTGATTGGCAATTGAAAAGAAGTAATGCAGTTGTCGGCACAGCGCCAATCACGGTTCCTCACCCAATTAGTTGTGCCTGCAACGGGTAAAAACCGCATTATGTTGTGGTTTTTCCTTTACTTGGGCTGCCCATTGCGGTTTCATTGGGCCGAGTCAAAATCATGTACCTCAAAAATTTGACCGTTTTTGGCTTTAAGTCCTTTGCGGACAAGACGGCGCTGAATTTTCAGCCGGGCGTCACCGCCATCGTCGGCCCCAACGGCTGCGGCAAATCGAATGTTTCAGATGCCATCCGCTGGGTCCTCGGAGAGCAATCCGCCAAGGCCTTGCGCGGCGGCGAAATGGCCGACGTCATTTTCAACGGCACCGATGGACGCAAACCCATGGGCATGGGCGAAGTCTCGCTGACCTTGGGCGGCGCGGACGCGGAAAATCTGCGTGCCGCCGGCGTGGAAATGGCCTATGACGAGGTCACCCTCACCCGCCGCATTTTCCGGGATGGCGCCAGCGAATATTTTTTGAATCGCACGCCTTGCCGCCTGAAGGACATCCAGCAATTGTTCATGGGCACGGGCGTGGGCCGCGCCAGCTACAGCATCTTGGCGCAGGGCCATATCACCCAGATTCTTTCGAGCAAACCGGAAGACCGGCGGATGATTTTCGAGGAAGCGGCGGGTATCACGAAATTCAAATCCCAAAAAAAGGAATCGCTTCGCAAACTCGAATACACCGATCAAAACCTCTTGCGCGTGGCTGATCTCATCCGGGAAGTCAAACGGCAGATCGGTTCGTTGCAGCGGCAGGCGGGCAAGGCGCGGCGCTACAAACAAATTTCCCTCGAACTGCAACACCTCGAAACGCAACTCGCGCGGCATCAGTTCGACGTCTTGCAAGCGGAGCTTACCGCCAAAAATGCCGAGGCGGAAAAATTGCGCCAGCAAATCGAGGCCGGCGCGGCGGAAGTGCTGGGGCGTGAAGATGAAATCCGGCAATTGCGCGAGCGGCTCATGGCGCTCGAACACGAGGTTTCGGCGCGGCAACAACG
The DNA here is from genome assembly GCA_028872915.1 of Verrucomicrobiota bacterium. GTDB lineage: Bacteria > Verrucomicrobiota > Verrucomicrobiia > Limisphaerales > UBA11358 > UBA11358. Next base: position 57,111 of record JAGWNY010000006.1, on the reverse strand, counting down.
CGGACTGGAATTGAAGGCGGAAGCCGGACGGCATGAGAGCCGCATCCAATACAATGAGGAACGGCTGCGAGAACTTGAATCACAGAATTCCCGCGCGCTGGCTGAGATCGCCCAGGCCGGCGAACGTTGCCACGCTGCCGGGGAAGAGTTGGCGGTGGTAGCCGGCAATCTATCCGGTTCCGAGGCCGCGCTGGCGGCGCATCGCGATGCCCTGGAAAAACGACAGGCCGCTCTTGCCGACGTGGAAAACCGCCTGAAAGATACTCAGGAACAACTGCGCCAGGCGCAGTCGGCCGCCTTCACCGCCGCCCAGGACCTCACGCGGATCCGCAACGAGATGACCGCCTTGGAACTTCAAAAGCAGGGCAACGCCGTCCGCCTGGAGAAGCTTTCCGCGGAAAAAGCGCAGCTTGAAGAGGAACGCGCCCTTCTGGATGCCCGCTTGGGAGAATTTACAATGTCCGTTGAAGCGGAAAAGCTCAATGCCCAGGCCCGGCGCGAAGCCGTGACACAACGGCAGGAACGCCTTCGGCAGGTCCAGGAGGAATTGGCCCGTTCCTCTGTTGAACAGGACGAAATGTTGCAGCAACAGGCCGCCAAACGGTCGCGCTTGAGCGTCATCGAACAATTGGAACGCTCCCGCGAGGGCTTCGACGCCGGCGCCGTGGCCGCCCTTCGCTCGCGCGACGCCGGCCGCGCCGTCATTGGTTCCCTCGCCGATCACATCCGCGTGCCGGAACGGTTTGTCGTGGCAATGGAAAACGCCCTTGGCCATCACCTCCAATTGGTGCTGACCGAGCAGCCGGAATCCGCGCAGGAAATCCTCGCCGATCTCAATGCCAACAAGGCGGGACGCGCCAGCGTGGCGGCGCTGGCTATGCAGCGCCCCGCGGATGAAAAACAGCTTGCATTCGAGGGCGAAATGGCGCCCGGCGCCCAAACGGGCGGGGAGGCGCTTCCAGCCGGCGGCATTGTTCATGCCTTGAGCGTTGTCCAGAGCGATCCGTCGGTTGAAAAACTTTTAAAGTCCCTGCTGGGCCGCACGTTCATCGCATCGGACCTGGCCACCGCCACCGCGCAAATCCAAAACGGCCATGCCGGCTGCGATTTCGTGACGCTTTCCGGCGATCTGCTCAGCCGCCACGGGGTCTATACCGGCGGTTACCTCAACGGCCACGGCAATCCCAAGGCGCCCGCTTCCATCCTCGGCCGCAAAAACCAGATTTCCGAACTGGAAAGCGAACTGGCCGAGATGCAACAGCGCGTGGCCGAAGCCTCCCGCAATCGCGGCGCGTTGCAGGCCGAGCAAACCGGCTTGCAGGCGGGCTTGCAGGAGGCGCAGGGGGAACTGCGCGAACAGGAAGTGGCCATCGCCACGCGCGAAGGGGAATTCCGCGCGCTCCAAAATTCCTCCCGTCTGCTCGCGCAAAAAATTGAGACCGTCCTCTTCGAGGTCCAAAGCCTCGCCGCCCAGGAAAAGGAAGGCATGCAAAAACGCGATTCGCTGCTCCGGCAACTGGCCGAATTTGAAGCGCGCGAACGCGAAAGCCGCGAGCGCACGTCCGCGCTGACCGCCGGCGTGGAAAGTCTGCGGGCCGCGCGCGAGACGGCCAACGCCGCCCTGACTGAAAGCCGCGTGGCGCTGGCGGCGGAGGAACAACTCCTGGCCTCGTTTCGCCGCCAGCAAGAGGCGCTGGGGCGGCGGATTGAAGAATTGAATCAGCTTGCCGCCCAGCGGCGCGGTGAAATCGAGGCGGTCGTTGCCCGGCGCGAGCAGGCGGGGTTGGAAATCCAGGAATCGCGCCAGCAAATGGAACGGCTGGCGCATGAGCATGAGCAGGTCAACGCCCTCGCCGCCGAATTGATCGGGCAAAAAAATTCGCAGGAATCCGACATTGCCTGCCGCGAAGAACAATTGCGCTCGCAGCGCGGCGGCCTTACGGAACTGCAAAATCGCCGCGGCGCGGTCGAAGTTGAACTGGCCCGGAATAACATGTCCGTCCAGAACCTCCGCGACCGGATTCAGCAGAAATACCACGTGCAACTGGACGACGTCCGCAGCGAGTGCATCACCATCACGTTTGCCGACGAAGGGCCGGCCCGGGTCCAAACCCTGACGCCGGAGGAAATGGCCGCCAGCGGCGCCGCCACGGACTGGGACGCCGTGGTCCGGCAGATCGAAGCGCTGCAACAGCGGCTCGATGAAATCGGCCCCGTGAACCTGGTCGCCATTGAGGAATACGAGGAAACCGAACAGCGATACCAGTTCCTCTCCAAACAGCATGACGATCTGGTCTCAGCCAAGGCGCAGTTGCTCGAAGTCATTTCACGCATCAACACCCAGACCCGGCGGATGTTCCTGGAAACGTTCGAAAAAGTGCGGGAAAATTTCCGAACGCTCTTTGGCGAAGTTTTCGGCGGCGGCAAGGCTGACCTCGTCCTGTCCGATGCCAATGACGTGCTCGAAAGCGGCATTGAAATCACGGCCCGCCCGCCCGGCAAACAGCAACAAAGCATTTCCCTGTTGTCCGGCGGCGAGCAGACCATGGTGGCTGTCGCGCTCCTCTTTTCCATCTACCAGGTCAAGCCCAGTCCGTTCTGCGTTTTGGACGAATTGGATGCCGCCCTTGACGAGGCCAACATCCTCCGCTTCGTCAAGGTCCTGCAACGTTTCATCGCGCAGTCGCAATTCATCATCATCACCCATAACAAGCGCACCATTGCCATGGCCAACGTCCTCTACGGCGTGACGATGGAAGAGCATGGGGTCAGCAAGATCGTCAGCGTGAAATTCCGCAAGGAAAACGACGACCCGGCAAAACAAGAACCGGTGGCGCAGGCGGGGTGAAACTTCCCCCAAGAATTCCCGCATTGGGCCTTGGAACCGCTGGACAATTCCCTCTGCCCTTTGGGAGAGGGTGTCTGTCGCACGGATGAGGTCATTCGTGTCGCAGTGAGACGCCGTCACGAACCGCCGAATTTTTTTCGCCATTGCGCCCGCGAAAGTTTTCCGCGCGCATTGGATTCCAATGAATCCACGAAATGCCAGAGGCGCGGCGCCTGCCATGCCGGCATTCGTTCCAGCGCAAACGCCTTCAATTCCTCCGCCGCCGCGTCCGACGCGATAATCGCCGCAATGGTTTGCCCCCGCTCCTTGTCCCGGCTCGGCACGCCCAAGACCAAACAATCGCGGATTGCCGGATGCGAGAGCAGGACGCTTTCAATGGTTTCGGGGGAAACTTTGCGTCCGGCGACGTTGATCAAATCATTGAGCCGGCCGTGCAGAAGGACTTTTCCGTCCTTCAATTCAGCGAGATCGAACGTTTGAAAAACGCGGTTGCCCGGCGAAGGCGGCGCCGGCGGCCAATAGGTTTCGCCCACGGCATCGCTCTGAACGATCAGGCAGCCGTCCTCGTTGAGGGATACCTGGACACCGTCCAGCGGCATTCCGGCAATTGCAGCGTCCTCACGCGGCGCGTCGGAGGCGTCGAAAGCGATGCCGCCGCATTCGGAAGCGCCATAAAAATTATGGATTTTCAAGCCGCCGGCCTTGAAAATTTCCTGCTCCAGTTTCAAGGACAGAGGCGCTCCGGCGGATATGGCCAGCCGTGTATTTGCCGGAATCGCGCGGGCCTCATGCCACGCCCGCCATATCGCCGGCACCGCCGGAATCGTGACGTTTCCTTCGCTGCCAGCCGCCCGCCGCACCATTTCGGGAAGCGGTCCGGCCGCCAGCACCAGCGGAATGCCGTGCAGCAGCAGTGGCAGGACCAAATTGGAAAATCCATACGAATGCGCGAGAGAAATCACACCAACGTTCGGCCAGTCCGACCGCAGGCCCATCGTGCGCACTATCTGGTCGGCGTCCGCCGCCAGTTGCCTTGCGGTGAAGGCGATCAGGCGCGCGCCGCCCGTGGTGGCGGAGGTGCGCTTGAAATGAACGCAATGTGCCGGCGCGCCGGAAAGCAGAGGGTGCGCCTGGCCCGGTTCCAAAGGGCAGAGCACCCTGCCTTCGCGCCATCCGGCAAGGACCTGGAGGATGAATTCCGGCGAATGGCCGGAAGGAAAAACCGCGGACGCCGGGCCGGTTTTTTCCCTTTCGCCGGCTTCAAAAAGTTCGCCGAATGTCCAATGGCGTCCGGCGGCGGCGTCGCGCAATGCCGGCTCGTTCCGGTGTAGGCGGGCGGTCCTTGTCCAGCGTTTGTAAAGCATTGTCAGCGGGCGGCGATGAATTTAGATTTCCGTTAGATTATTCCCATGACGACGAAAACTCCACGACGTTTTGAATTTGACCTCGATACGTTTGCGTTCGCCAATGAACTGTTGTGGGAATACCGCCCGGACCCGGCAACCGGCGCAATGAGTTTCAAAAAGCGGCAGCCCAGGCCCGATTACGCCCATCGCTGCTTCGTGCTGGCCCGCGCCGCCCGCCAGTTTCTTTACCATGCCCGCTTCGCGCCGCAACAGCCGGCGGCCGACGATGAAACCTGCCGCATGTTGGTGCGCCGCGTCCTCGCCGGCAATCCCCGGGTGCCGTCGGCGAAGCCGCTTGAAATCCCCGGATTTTCGTGCCTGCGCGAATTCAGCCGTGCGCGGGAAAAATTATTGAAAGCGGCCTGTGGCGGGGCGTGGCGCTCTTATGTGTTGCGCAGCCATTGGCGGATGCTCTTTCCCCTCTCGCGACGGAATCAAAATCGCGCCTCGGCTAAATTGCTTGCCGGGATCCAAAACGGATTTTCGCCCATCGTCCATCTGGTGACATTTCCATCCCTGACGATCAATCACGGCATGATTCTGTTCGATGGAGCCGAAATCGGGGATGAAGTCCGCTTTTCGGCCTACGATCCAAATCGCCCCGCCCAGCCGGCGCAACTGCTGTATCAGCGCTCGCGGCGGACGTTTTGGCTGCCGCCCAATGAATATTGGGCCGGCGGCGCGTTGAATGTGATTGAAATCTTTCGGAACTGGATTTTGTAAAAGACGCCCGCGCTCAACCTGTTCCTCCTTTGTTAAAAATTCGCAGCGTAGCGCGCCAAAAGCAACCGTTGACCGAGGCTGGGTGAACAATGGCAACGTCCCGTGGAAACCATTCGCCCCTTTGCGGTTGAAATTTATGATTTCTTTGGCGGGAGGCGGCGGCTTATTTGCGGGCGCCCATCTTTTTTGGCTTCCAGAAAAGAGAGCCGAAAAATACGAAGCCACAAACGTTGATTCCGCAAATGTATCCGATCTTGTAGCCGCGTCCGGAATTATCCGTGGCGTAAATCGGCACGTCCCGGCCGATGACCAGGCTCGGCAGCGCAATGGGCATGAGCGCGCCGTGCAACAGTCCGTAGGCGAATCCCGACCGGCCATTGGGAAACGCCCGCGGGGCGGCCCAGCCGTAAAAGTAGCCAAACAGCACCGTCACCACGGTCAGCACAACGATTTTGCGGACAAGAACATTCACGGCGTGATCGCTCCCTTTCCGTGAACCGGGAATCCCCCCGCGCCACGGCGCTCTCCCCCAAGGGTGGGAGTCATGGCGGCCCGAAGGGCCGCCGGCTGCCGCAGCCGCCACCAAAACCACCGCGCCGTATCCAGGAGCGGGCGGATTTTGCTGGGCCGGTTCTTGGAAAGGGCCGCGATGGGAACAAAGGCGATGGTTTCGCCAGCGGCGGCAAACGCCGTAATCATCTCGGATTCAATTTCAAAATGGTTGGCGGTCAGGGGCAAATCCAGCAGCGTTTGCAAATGCGCCAGGCGGAAGCCGCACTGCGAATCGGGCACCGCCACGCCGGTCAACGCCGAAAGATGCCCGGACATCCGGCGGTTGACCACACGGCGCAACGGGGACATGCGCCCGCATTGTTTCATCCGGTTTCCGACGACCAGCAACGCGCCCGTGCGGCGAGCGCACTCGAAGAGTTTGGGAATATCCTCCGAAGAATGTTGTCCGTCTGCGTCCAGCATGAGGACCCAATCAAAGCCGGCCTGCCGGGCGCAACGCCAGCCCTCGCGTAGCGCGGCTCCTTTGCCGCGATTGCGCTCAAGGACAATCACCTTCGCTCCGGCCGCGCCGGCCAGCGCGCCGCCGCCATCCTCCGATCCGTCGTCCACCACGATGACAGCCGTCAAAAGCCGCTTGACACCGGCGACAACGCTTTCAATCGTCGCTGCTTCATTGAAACAGGGAATGACGGCGCAGCAACGTGACAAAAGCATCGCCGATTATTGGACGTGTTCGGGGTGCAAATCGCTCTGAACCACGGACCCGTCCGTCGCCGAAATGACCACGACGCCGATGTCGGCCTGGGTGCCGGAATTGTCCAGTTTGGCTGCCCATAATTGGACCTTCCATTCCGGTCCCAGATCGGTGTGCATCAGAAAAAGTTGGGTGGACTTGAGTTTGAGGTCTTTGAGAAGCGGCTGGGAGGTTGCGATGGACAGGGCTTTATCCGAATCCACCTTCAGCCCGGCTGTGTTGAAGATTTTGTGCGCGTTGCTGGCCATCTCCAAAACGCGCCAGGGATGGGTGACGGACATTTCCCTGCCGGCGCCAAATTTGACCTGGACGGATTTGAAGGTCGCGTCGGGATCGTAATAAACCACGTACCAGATGTCCGGTGTGAGGCTGCCAACGGACCTTTCCGAGCGAATCTGCACAACCCTGTCCTTGGACTGTTCCCCGACGTATTTGTCGCCCATTTTCGCCAGTTGAAAGGCGGTGGGGCCGGCCCATGCGGCCTGGGACACAATGAATGGAACGGTTGCCAGAAACAGTAATTTGACTTTCATGCGGCGAATTTTAAACAGACGGCATTCAAAGCGCAAAATCAAATTTTTGAAACATCGCCACGCTCGCGCCTGAAACGGCGCTCTGAAACGGGCGACAACGCAATCACTTTCCTCCCAACCGCATGGTCCCGGCTAAGGGCGTGGCAACCGGAGGGTGGATGACGGCCTCCGCGAATTCTGAAGCGCCGTCATAAGCAACTTCAACGCCTGGCTCGCGGCGGCCCTTTTAAATAGGAGCCGCCCAAAGGGATTGAATTTTTTCTCTACTTGCGTCTTCTTCCCTCCAGCCAACGCGACAAACACGGTTCCCACCGGCTTGGCTTTTGTCCCGCCGCCCGGCCCGGCAATGCCGGTGACGGCGATGGCAAAATCGGTCGCGAATTTCTTTCGCGCGCCTTCGGCCATCTCGCGCGCGGTTGGCGCGCTCACGGCGCCGTGCCGTTCCAGCGTGCGGGCGCGCACGCCTAAAAATTTGATCTTGGCCCGATTGCCGTAGGCCACGATGCCTCCGTAAAGCACCTTCGACGCGCCCGGCACATTGGTTATCCGGTGGGCAATGAAACCGCCGGTGCAGGATTCAGCGGTGGCCAGCGTGAGTTTGCGGCGGGCCAGCAGGCGAACAATGGCAACTTCGGGGTTATCCGTGGTGACGGCGCGGTTTGTATATCTGGGCATTGAAGCTCCCGTCAATGTAACTTTTGGCGTTGTCCGGCGCGCAAAAATAAAGTTTTCCCGAAATATGCCTGTCATGCACCTTTCCAAAATCCAGCCGCATGGCGTAACCGCCCTCCAGCCTTGCCCGGTCCACTTCATCGCCTTCGGGCCAGATGAGGACGATGCGCGCCGCCATGGGCGCGTTGGTGGCGATGTTCACGGATTGTCCGGCCAGGGCTTCGGGTCGCACGCCGCCGAAATTGATTCGAATGGCCAGTATGAGTGGGCCTTCCTGCCCTTCCCGCAACGTCAACGTGCCGTCCTCCAATATCGCCCGTCCCAGAATAAAATCATGCCCGTGAATCCGTCCCGCGGCGGGACTGTCCGGAACCGTGGCGCCGCTCAAATCCAGCATCCAGTTCGTGTCGTTGGCCCGAGGCGCCATGACCACCGGGGCAGCCTTTACTGGAACGGCGTTCGTTGGCATCGCTTGGGGCGAAGTATGGTGAGACGAAAATACGGGTAAAAACACCGCTGCGCCGCCGATGGCGATTGCAAAAACCAAGGACCAAAGCAGATAATACGCGACCGGAGTGATGCCATGCGGGATTTTTTGCGGTGGCCCCGCGGTTCCGGGCGCGATCTCCGCCTTGGGCCGGTCACCCTTGACGGTTCCCTTGAGAATCCACCTCTGTTCCTCCGTGGCGGGCGCCTGCGGCACCGTGACCTTCTGGAAGCATGTCGGACATTGCATCTGCGTGCCTGCCTGCGACGAATCCACTTTGACGTGTTGGCCGCACACCGGGCAGGCAAATTTGAAGTCGCTCATGGTTCTATTAGATTATCTCACATATTCCGACAAGCGGCAATGCCCTCTTTTCAAGCTTCTCTCGATGAGGATATTATGACATCCGCCGCTTGTCCATCTCTTTGGCCAGATCCAGTCTCACCGGACTGGTCCCTGTCCAAAAAGCTCTCCAAAAAAGTTGCGAGTCGGCTGTTCATCAATATACTGTCCACATGAAAGCCGCCATCTTACATGGAAGGGGAGACGTGCGTATTGAAGAGGTTTCGCCAGAGCCTTTGAAACGCGGCGAAGTTCGCATGCACATCGAGGCGGCGTTGACATGCGGCACAGACGTGAAAGTTTTTGAGAGAGGTTACCATGCGAAAATGATCTCGACGCCTTCCCGCTTTGGCCATGAAATGGCGGGCGTCATTTGCGCCCTGGGCGAGGGCGCCTCGGAAGCAGGCTGGAAGATCGGCGACCGCGTGGTGGCGGCCAATTCGGCCCCTTGCGGCAAATGTTTCTTTTGCGTTCACCACCAGGAAAATCTTTGCGATGACCTGCAATTTCTCAATGGCGCGTATGCCGAAACAATCACGGTTCCTGAACGCCTGGCTCAAAAGAACCTCCTGCGCCTGAAACCTCAGACCGATTTCCGTGACGCCGCCTTGACCGAACCGCTGGCCTGCGTGGTGCAAGGGATCGAAGACTCGGCTCTCTGCGCCGGCCAGAACGTTTTGATTATTGGCGCCGGCCCGGTCGGTCTCATGTTTACCGCCCTGGCCAACCGCATCCGCTGCCACGTGACCGTGGCCGGCCGGCACGCCACGCGGCTGCAGTCGGCCAGAAAACTTGGCGCGGCCCACGTGGTGGACGTGGGGGACGGAAAGAATCTGGCGCAAAAAATTCAAGCGCAGGCGCCGGCCCACGCCCCCGCCCGGCGCGAGCCGGGGCCGTCCCGTTATGATTCCGGTCATGGCCCCGTGCCCGTTCACCACGATTTTCCGGGCTTTGACACAGTCATCGAAGCGGTTGGGCGGGCGGAGACATGGGAGGCTGCGGTGGCGTTGGTCCGCAAGGGAGGCACCGTCAATTTCTTCGGCGGCTGCCCGGCGGGAACGATGGTTGCGCTGGATACGCAGCGAATCCATTATTCAAACCTCAAGCTCATCGCGAGCTTTCATCATACGCCCCGCTCCGTGCGCCGCGCGCTGGAATTCATCGAGTCAGGCGCCGTTCGCGCCGCCGACTTCGTGAGTGGCGAATGCGCATTGAGCCAGCTCCCCGCCTGGTTCAATTCCGCCGCCGTCGCCAACAACTCCATCAAAACGCTCATCAACGTCCGGCAATGACGGAACCCGCGGCCGATTGCAGGTAAAAGCGGCGTTGGAGGCGGTCGCCGTCCCAAATTTTCTTGAAAAAACCGCTTGCAATCCCTCCCCCGTCTGATATTTTGTTCGCTCCTCTTTTCCAAAGGGACTTGAGGACAGCAGCTTAAGCGGACCGAGAACTGTTCGCCGGATACTCGGCGATAGGAATGATGGCCCCCCGACCTCCTGCTGAAATGCATTTTTTTATGCCAGTTAAAACATTTAGACCGCTGACGCCGTCCACGCGATACATTACGATCGCCGATTACGGCGATATTACGAAGACCGTCCCGGAGAAGTCCCTGGTCGAAATTCGCAAGAAAACCGGCGGACGCAACGCCTATGGCCGGGTTACGGCGCGGGGCATCGGTGGCGGTCACAAGCAAAAAATCCGCCTGGTGGATTTCAAGCGCAACAAGCATGGCGTTGAAGCCACCGTTGCCGCCATTGAATACGATCCGCTCCGTTCCGCGCGGCTGGCCTTGCTGCACTATGCCGATGGCGAGAAGCGTTACATCATCGCTCCGGTGGGCATCAAGGTTGGCGTAAAAATTTCCAGCGGTCCGTCCGCCCAGCCTGAAGTGGGCAATGCCCTTCCGCTCAAGGCCATTCCCGTGGGGCTTTCCATTCATAACATCGAATTGATTCCCGGCCGGGGCGGCCAGGTGGTTCGTTCGGCCGGCAGCGCCGCGACCCTGATGTCGCGCGATGCCGGCTACGCGCAAGTGCGCCTGCCTTCGGGCGAAATTCGCCGGGTGAACGAGGAATGCTACGCCACCATCGGCCAGGTGGGAAACACGGAGCACGAAAACATTATTTTGGGCAAGGCGGGCCGTTCCCGCCATCGCGGCATTCGACCCATCAACCGTGGCGTCACGCGCAACCCGGTGGACCACCCCAATGGCGGCGGCGCCGGCAAATCCAAATCCGGCGGCGGCTGGCAGCAGTTGATGTCCCCGTGGGGCAAGATTGCCAAGGGCGGCAAGACCCGCGCCAAATACAAACCGTCCAACCGCTTTATCGTGGTCCGGCGCAATGGCCTGCCGATCAAGATCAAATGAACAATCACAAAACTGAAGTATGGGACGTTCGATAAAAAAAGGTCCGTTTGTGGATTTCCCCTTGCTGGAAAAAATCCAGAAGGCCAGGGAAGCCAAGTCCAAGACGCCGATCAAGACGTGGTCGCGGCGTTCGATGATCACTCCCGACTTTGTCGGGCTGACGTTCAACGTTCACAACGGCAAAATTTTTAATCCCGTCTTCGTGACCGAAAACATGGTCGGGCACCGCTTGGGCGAATTTTCGCCCACACGCGTCTTCAAGAAGCACGGCGCCCACACCGCCAAGGCGGAAGCGAAATAATTTTATGGAAGTTTTCGCGATTACCAAAAACATTCCGATGTCCGCGCAGAAGATGCGCGAAGTGGTGCGGCAAATCCAGGGGTTGCCGGCGCTTGCGGCCCAGTCCGTCCTGGCCGTGGTACCGCGCAAGGGCGCGCGCGTGGTTTCCAAGACCTTGAAATCCGCCATTGCCAACGCCGAAAACAACAAAAAACTCCGGCCCGAAACATTGCTCATCAAGGAAGCCGTGGCCGGAACGGCCGCGAGCATTAAACGTTTTACCCCCAAGGCGCGCGGCTCCGCTGGCCCCATCATCAAACGCCGCTGCCATGTAAAAATCACCCTGTCCGACGAAATTCCACCCCGATAAATCCTCAATGAAAATTCCTCCGCAACAACCATCAAACGCATCCGCACCGGCGCCGCCGGCCGGCCTGCGTTAAATCTATGGGCCAAAAAACAAATCCAATCGGCCTGCGCGTCGCCATCAATCGTGACTGGCGCTCCAAATGGTTTGCCGGAAAAAAGGAGTTCGGCCAACTCCTCAACGAAGACCGCGAAATCCGCGACTTGCTCAAGAAAAAACTCGAAACCGCTTCCGTCCCGAAAATTTTGATCGAACGCGCCGCCAACCGCTGCCGCGTCACCATCCTCACCGCCCGTCCCGGCGTCGTCATCGGACGCAAAGGGGCGGAAATTGACAAGATCAAGGAGGAATTGAGCCTCCGGACCGGCAAGGAAGTGTATGTGGATATTGTGGAGGTCAAGACTCCCGAATTGGACGCTCAATTGGTGGCGGAAAATATCGCTGTCCAGTTGGAACGCCGCGTGTCCTTCCGCCGCGCCATGAAAAAGGCCCTTCAGACCGCGCGCGATTTCGGCGCCGAGGGCATCAAAGTGCGCGCCGCCGGGCGGCTGGGCGGGGCGGAACTGGCCCGCGTGGAAATGTATCACTGGGGCCGCGTCCCGCTCCACACCCTGCGCGCCAATATTGATTACGGATTTGCCGAGGCGTTGACCGTTTATGGCAAGCTGGGCATCAAATGCTGGATTTGCCGGGGTGAAAATAAACCGCAGAAGAACGAACAACCCGCCGAAACCGGCGCGGCCATGCGAACAAACAACGAAGCCTGACGGAAATTTAAGGGAAAAATTTTATGCCATTGCAACCGGCCAGAGTCAAATATCGGAAGATGCACCGCGGCAACCGCGCCGGCGTCGCCCGCAGCGGCAATACCGTCGCCTTTGGCGAATACGGTTTGATGGCCCTGGAACGCTGCTGGATGGATACCAAACAAATCGAAGCCGCCCGCGTGGCCGTGGCCCGCAACATGAAACGCCGCGGCAAGATGTGGATCCGCATTTTCCCGCAGAAGTCGTTTACCAAAAAGCCGCTCGAAACCCGGATGGGCAAGGGCAAGGCGCCCGTTGAATCCTGGGTCGCCGTGATTCGGCCGGCCACGGTCTTGTTTGAGGTGGATGGCATTCCGGAGGCAATCGCGCGCGAGTCCCTGCGCCTGGCGGCCACCAAGCTGCCCATTAAAACAAGGTTTATTTCGCGCCATCGCATCGGTTGATCGCGCATCACGACAATGAAGTTTAACGAATTAAAAGACATGACGCTCGTTGAGTTGTCCGTCAAGGGCCGCGACCTGCGTCACGAAATGTTCAACCTGCGTTTGCAGCAGGCCAGCGCCCAGTTGGAAAAGGCCGCGCGGCTGCGGTTGCTGCGCCGGGACATCGCCCGGGTCGAAACGCGAATCTCCGAATTGAGAAACAAATCGAAATAAAATGTCCCAGGAACCGAACCATACCACCGCCTCCGGCGCCCGTAAGGAACGCATTGGCGAGGTCGTCTCCAACAAAATGACCCGCACCATCATCGTGCGCGTCGAACGCCGTTTTCCACATCCCCGCTTTCGCAAGGTCGTCAAATCCTACAAGAAATTTTACGCGCACGACGAAAAATCCGAGGCTAAAATCGGCGATACCGTGCGCATCCAGGAAACCCGTCCGCTTTCCCGGCTCAAACGCTGGCGCCTCGTTGAAATTGTCGGGCGCGCCGCGACCGAAGCCGCCGCCCCGGCCGAACCGGCCGCCGCCCCGGCCCGCGGATGACCTGAAAACCTGATTTATGTTGCAAGTTCGTTCCAGTTTGGACGTTGCCGACAATACCGGCGCGAAAATCGCCTGGGCCATCGGCGTCCTGGGCCGCAACCAGACCTATGCCGGCATCGGCGACGTCATCAAGGTCCATATCAAGGACGCCGCCCCGGACGGTTCCGTCAAAAAAGGCGAGGTCCACGATGCCGTCATCGTCCGCACCCGGCGTCCCATTCGCCGCGGCGACGGCTCCTATTTGCGCTTTGACCGCAATGCCTGCGTCATCATTGACAAGGAATTAAACCCCAAGGGAACCCGCATTTTCGGTCCGGTCGCCCGCGAATTGCGCGACAGGAAATTCATGAAAATCATTTCGCTGGCGCCCGAGGTCATCTGATCCAAACCAACCCAAATTTTCAATGAAATGTCACGTTAAGAAAGGCGATGAAGTCGTGGTGCTGGCCGGCAGGGAAAAGGGCAAGCGCGGAAAAATTATTGCCGTTTTTCCGGGCAAACAGCGCGCCATTGTGGAAGGACTGCAACTCATCAAGCGGCACACCCGCAAGAGCCAGCAGCATCCCCAAGGCGCCATCGTCGAACGCGAAGGCACCATCCACCTTTCGAATCTTAAAAAGGCCGAACCGGAGGCCCAAAAGGCCGCCGAGTGAACTCGAAGCCACGGCAAAATCCGTGGCAATAAAAAATGAAAGCCAGACTTTACGAAAAATATAAAAATGAAGTGGCGCCCGCGCTCAAACAAAAGCGCAACTACGCCAATCTCCACCAGATACCGCGCATCGAAAAAATCGTCGTCAACATGGGTGTAAGCGCCTCGCTCGAAAAAGGCGCCGTCGAAGACGCCGCCAAGGACCTCTCGCTCATCACCGGACGCAAGCCGGCCATTTGCAAGTCCCGGCACAGCATCGCCAATTTCAAGCTGCGCCAGTACCAGCCCATCGGCTGCCGCGTCACCCTGCGCCGCGACGCCATGTACGAGTTCTTTGACCGCCTCGTGGCCGCCGCCCTGCCCCGAATCCGTGATTTTCGCGGCCTCTCCCCGCGCAAATTCGACGGCCGCGGCAATTACACCTTCGGTGTCGCCGACCAGACCATTTTCCCCGAAATCGAATTGGACAAAATCAAGCGCACGCAGGGAATGGACGTAACCATTGTCACCAGTGCCACCACCAATGACGAAGCGATCGAATTGCTCAAAATGATGGGATTCCCCTTTGCCGAAAAATGAAAAATCGCCGGTATCGAACACCGGCGTCAAAAAACGAACTGAATTTTATGGCCAAAAAATCATGGTTGGAACGAAACAAGCGCAAGGCTGCCACGGTCAAGAAATACGCCGCCATTCGCGCCGATTTAATGGCCCGGCGGGACTACGCCGGCCTGTCCAAGTTGCCGCGGGACGCCAGCCCCACGCGCCTGGTCAACCGTTGCGCCATGAGCGGGCGCCGTCACGGCTACATCCGCAAATTTGGCGTCTCGCGCCTGACCTTTCGCGAAGCCGCCCTCAACGGCTTGATCCCCGGCGTGGTGAAAGCAAGCTGGTGAGAACCATCGAAAAGCAAAAAGAAGGCAACAATGACAAATGAAAAGGTTTTCGCGACAAACTCCATTTTGCCTTTTTCATTGATTTTATGACCGATCCCATTTCAGACATGTTGACCCGCCTGCGAAACGGCGGACGCGCCTTGCTGCCCGTCGTCGAAATCCCGCACTCGCGCCTCAAGGAAAGCCTCGCGCAGATTTTGAAACGCGAAGGATACGTGGCCGAGGTTTCCGTGGATGGCGCCTCCATCAAGAAAATCAAGGTCAGGATGAAATACACCGGCAGGAAAAGCGTCATCGAAGGGCTGAAACGCGTCAGCCGCCCCGGTCTGCGCCGTTACGTCGGTGCCACTGAAATTCCCCGCGTCCGCGGTGGCTTGGGCGTGGCGGTCCTATCCACTTCCGAAGGCATCATGACCGATACACAGGCCCGCAAAAAGAATCTTGGCGGGGAATTGCTGTGCTACGTCTGGTAATTGTGCCATGATTCAACGAATGTAATTCTCATGTCCCGAATTGGAAAAATTCCCGTTGTGCTGCCGCCCAAGGTCAAAATGGACGTTTCGGGCAGGAAAGTGTCCGTTGAAGGGCCTAAAGGCAAATTGCAGCTTGAACTGCCTCCCCGCACCCGCCTGACCGTTGAAAATGGCAAAGCCCAGGTTCATCGGGACGGCGACGACGCCCAGGCGAAGGCCTTGCACGGCCTCGGCCGCGCCCTCGTCTGGAACATGGTCAAGGGCGTCAGCGATGGATTCGTCAAAAAACTCGAAATCCAGGGCGTCGGCTTCAAGGCCGCCGTTCAGGGCAAAATCGTCAACCTCTCCCTCGGTTTTTCCCACCCCATCCATTATCCGATTCCCGACCAGATCAAGGTCACCGTGGAGGAAAACACCAAGCTAACCATCGAAGGGCCCGATAAACGGCTCGTCGGCCTCGTGGCGGCTGAAATCCGCGGCTTTTATCCGCCCGAACCCTACAAGGGCAAGGGCGTTCGCTACCTCGGCGAACATGTCCAGCGCAAGGAAGGCAAAACCGTTCAATGAAAACGCAAAAGAAACATCAACTCCAGCAACTGCGTCGCTGGCGCATCCGCAAGAAGATTTCCGGAACGTCCCAATGCCCCCGCATGGCTGTGTGTTTCTCCAACGAGAACATCCACGTTCAATTCATTGACGATCAGGCCGGACGCACCATCGCCGCCGCGTCCACCATTGGCAAGGGTGGCGCCTCCTCCCTGTCGGCCAATGTCGCCGGCGCCACGGCCATCGGCGCGCTCGCCGCGAAAACCGCCCTCGAAAAAGGCATCACCCAGGTGGTTTTCGATCGGGGCGGCCGCCTCTATCATGGCAAGGTCAAGGCCCTGGCCGACGCCGCCCGTCAAGCCGGACTGAAATTTTAGCGCAATTTGAACCCATTTGAACCTTTAACTCTTATACACGATGGCTGAAATCGAAAAAAGTGCCGGAGAAGAACCCCAGCCGCGCCAGCGCAACCGCCGCCGCCCTGCTTCCAACGTTCCTGAAAACGCTTTTGAAGGCTCCTCCGAGGAACTGACCGAAAAAGTCGTCTATATCAATCGCTCCGCCAAAGTCGTCAAAGGCGGGCGCCGTTTCAATTTCTCCGCCCTCATTGTCGTTGGCGACAAACGCGGACGCGTCGGTTACGCCCTCGGGAAGGCGGGTGAAGTCGCCGACGCCATCAAGCGGGGCAGTGAATTGGCCCGCAACCACATGCTGCCCGTTTCCCTCAAAGACGCCACGATTCCCCACGAAGTTTTTTCCGCATACGGCGGCGCCAAAGTCCTGCTCCGCCCCGCTTCTCCCGGCACCGGCATCATTGCCGGCAAAACCGTCCGCGCCGTTCTGGAATCCGCCGGCGTCAAGGACGTGCTCACCAAGTCCCTGGGCGCCAAAAACGCCGCAAACGTTGTCAAAGCCACGCTGAACGCCCTCTTGAACCTCCGCCGGCGCGAAGACATTTACAAGGCCCGCGGCATTGAACTTGGCAAACCCGCGCCCGCCGCCGAAATCGCTCCCGCTCCCGCTCAAACCTGAATCTTTTTTTACATGCGACTCCACGATCTCAAACCCCGCCCCGGCGCCCGCCATCGCCGCAAACGCCTCGGCCAGGGCGAATCCAGCGGCCATGGCAAAACCTCCGGGCGCGGCGGCAAGGGCCAGACCGCCCGTTCCGGCAGCAGCATCCGCATAGGATTTGAAGGCGGCCAGATGCCCCTCATCCGCCGCATTCCAAAACGCGGCTTCAACAACGCCCGCTTTGCCATCCGCTATATTGTGGTCAATGTCGGTGATTTGGATCGTTTCAACGATGGTGCCCGCGTGGACGAGGCCGCCCTTCGCGCCGCCGGCCTCGCCAGTGGCCACGCTACGGGCATTAAAATCCTCGGCGCCGGCCAGCTATCCAAAAAACTCGTCGTTTGCGCCCACGCCTTCAGCGCCTCCGCAAAGTCGAAAATCGAAGCCAAAGGCGGTTCCTGCGAAATTCCTCCGCCCAAGGCGGCGCCCGCCACCGCCCCAAAACCCGCCGCCTCCTGATTCCCGCCTGACCCATGCTCCGCAATATCTTCAACACCTTCGCCAATTGCTTCAAAATTCCGGAGCTGAAGTCTCGCATCCTCTTTACCCTCGGCCTGCTGGGCATATTCCTCCTGACAACCTTCATTCCCATCCCTGGCATCAATGCCGGCGCATTGGGACTCTACCTTCAAAAGAACACGGCTGGCACCGGCGGAATCATGGGCATGTACAATACCTTCGCCGGCGGCGCAATGGGACGTTGCGCCATTGCCGCCCTCGGTATCATGCCCTATATCAGCGCCACGATCGTTCTCCAGTTGATGACCGCTGTTGTCCCGCGGCTTAGCAAGCTGGCCCGCGAAGAGGGCGGCCGCGCGAAAATCATCCAGTATGGCCGTTATCTCACCGTGGCCATTTGCCTGTTCCAGGGCTACTACTTCGCCAGCCGCTGGGTAACGCCGCAAATCTCCTTTCCCGGCTTTCAGGGACAACTCGTCCTGTTTGACAATCACTTCGTCTTTATTGCCTTGGCGATACTGGTCATGACCGCTGCCGCCATGCTCCTGGTATGGCTTGGCGAACAGATCAGCGAACGCGGCGTGGGCAACGGCGTTTCCCTTATCATCACCGTGGGCATCCTGACCCGCCTGCCATACGCGGGCCGCGGCCTCGTGGACATGTTCGGTGGCGCCCATGCCCAGCATAGGCTCATGGGGCTGGGCATCATGCTCATAGCCCTCATGATCTTTGTCGTCGGCGGTGTCATTGCCGTGACGCAAGCCCAGCGAAAAATCCCCGTTCAATACGCCCAGCGCGTCGTCGGCCGCAAAATGTATGCCGGCGGCACGTCTTTCATGCCTCTGATGGTTAATTACTCCGGCGTCATGCCCATCATTTTTGCCCAGTCCATCCTCATGTTTCCCGGCCCGCTCTTCGGCTATCTGGCCACTCACACCACCGTCCCCTTCCTCAAGGACAAGTTTGAGTCGCTGGCTGGCGCCCTCAATTATGGCGCGCCCGCTTATATGATTGTCTATGCGCTCATGATTCTGTTCTTTTCCTATTTCTGGGTCGCCACGCAATTTAACGAAATTCAAATTGCTGATGACTTGAAGAAAAACGGCGGTTATATCCCCGGCGTCCGTCCCGGACCGGGCACCAGTGAATACCTCCACAAAATCATCAGCCGCATCACGCTCGCCGGCGCCATTTTCCTTACCATTATCGCCACGATTCCCATTTTCCTGGCCCGCCAGATGAACGTGGACATGTACGTTTCCCAGTTCTTCGGCGGCACCAGCATGTTGATCACCGTCGGCGTTCTGCTGGACACGATGCGCCAGGTTGAATCCCACCTGCTCATGCGTCATTACGACGGATTCCTCAAAAAGGGACGTCTTCGTGGACGCTTCTAGGCAATGATCAAAATCAAGACTCAGGACGAACTCAAGCTCATGCGCCAGGCCTGCGCCGTCGCCGCCGAAGTCCTGGACGAAATTTCCGCGTTCATCAAACCGGGCATTGCCACTCGCGACGTCAACGATTTCGCCGCCGCGCGGATCAAATCCCATGGCGCAAAAAGCGCGTTCCTGGGCTATCGCCGCTATCCCTGTGTCGTCTGCCTCTCCGTCAATGATGAAGTCGTTCACGGCCTCGCGGGCGACCGTGAACTCCAATTCGGGGACATTGTCAGCGTGGACACAGGCGTCAGTTACAAGGGATTCATTGGTGACAACGCCCGGACGGTCGCCGTGGGCGGCTGCGGCGTGCTCGCGCAACGGCTCCTGGATGTCACCGAGCAGGCCCTCGACCTGGGCATTGCCGCCGCCCGGCCCGGCAATCGCGTCACCGACATCTCCCGCGCCATCCAGGAACACGTCGAGGACAATGGCTTCAGCGTGGTGCGCGAATTTGTCGGTCACGGTGTCGGGCGCTCCATGCATGAAGAGCCGCAAGTGCCCAATTTCGTGGATCGCAAAAGCAATCAAAGGCTGCAGCCGGGCATGACCATCGCCATCGAACCCATGGTCAACGCCGGCCGGCCTGGCGTAAAAATCTTGAAAGATGGCTGGACAGTTGTCACCCAGGATGGTTCACTGTCCGCTCATTTTGAGCATACCGTCCTCGTTACCGACGACCAGCCGGAAATTTTGACATGCCCGGCGCGGACCCTTTCAAAGTTGAAGGTCACGTGATCGAGGTTGCCGCCAACGGCACGTTGCGCGTGGAATTGAAAAACGGACATCGCCTCACGGCGTATGTCCCGCGAAAAATGAAAACGGATGCCGCGGCCATCCAGGCCGGAGACACCGTCAAATTACAATTGACGCCTTGCGATTTGAGCGTGGGGCGCGTGATTGAAACGAATAAAACATGAAAGTCAGGGCATCAGTGAAAAAAATGTGCGAGCATTGCCGGGTGATCCGCCGTCGCGGCGTCATCCGCGTCATCTGCTCCAATAAACGCCATAAACAGCGCCAGGGCTGAAATAAAATCGTCCATGCCAAATATGACCATGCCAAATATGAATATCCGCCGCGCCGCCCGCCCGGCCCGGCCCCTAACCTTTAACCACTGATTCTTTCATGGCCCGCATCATCGGAGTCGAAGTCCCCCCCAACAAGCGTATAGACATTGCCTTGCGCTACATCTACGGCATTGGCCCGGTCAATTCGAGGGAAATCCTCGAACGCGCCAACATTGACCCCGCCATCCGCGCCAAAGACCTCACCGAACAGCAGCTTTCCCAGATCGTTCATGCCATCCAGGAAGGCAAATACGTCATTGAAGGCGATTTGCGCCGTGAACTGGGCATGAACCTCAAGCGCCTCCAGGCCATCAAATGCTATCGCGGAATACGGCACGCGCGCAGTTTGCCCGTCCGCGGCCAGCGCACCCAGACCAACGCCCGCACGCGCAAAGGTCCGCGCAAGACCGTTGGCGTGGTGCGCAATCCCCAGGCCAAGACAGGCATCCATTGATCAACCATAACCCACCATCCTTAAATGGCTGACGAAACCAAAAAGCCCAACGAACCCGGGAAAAAGGAAAAGCTCCAACAGCCCAGGGAAAAGCGCGCCGACAAGGCTGCGCCTTCCGGAGCTGTGCCCGTTGCGGAAACCCCGGCTGTCGAAGCCGGCGTCGCTCCCACCGCCGCCGAACTTCTCGGCGAGGATGCCGCCGGAAAAAAAATTGTCAAAGCCAAGCACGCCAAAAACGTCGTTGCCGGCATTGTCAACATCCTGGCCACCTTCAACAATACCCAGGTCTCCATCACTGATGCCCACGGCAACCTGATCGGCTGGTCCACCGCCGGTCGGGTCGGCTTCAAAGGCTCCCGCAAAAGCACCGCCTATGCGGCACAGCAGGTGGCGCAGGACGCCGCCCGCCAGGCAATGGCTCATGGAATGAAGGAAGTTGAAATCCGGGTCAAAGGCCCGGGTTCGGGCCGCGAATCCGCCATTCGCGCCATTCAGGCCGTCGGCTTGGAAATCAGCGCCATCAAGGACGTAACCCCCGTGCCCCATAACGGCTGCCGTCCCCGCAAAAAGCGCCGCGTCTAATCTTAACTCTTAACTTACAACCATCCAAAATGGCTCGTTATACAGGTCCCCGTGTTCGCATCAGCCGCCGGTTCGGCATTCCCATCTTTGGCCCCACGAAATATCTGGAGCGCCGCAACTACGGTCCCGGCGTTCATGGCCCGAAGTCCCGCCGCAAAGCCACCGATTACGGCCTGGGCCTCATCGAAAAACAAAAGCTCAAGTATTACTACGGCCTTCTCGAACGCCAGTTCCGCCGCGTCTATCTCAGCGCCTTGAAACGCCGCGGCGTCACAGGCGAACAAATGCTCCAAATCCTGGAAACCCGCCTGGACAACGTCGTCTATCACCTCGGTTTCGCCAATACTCGCGCCGCCGCCCGGCAGATGGTCTCCCACGGCCACGTTCTGGTCAATGGCCGCAAAGTCAACGTTCCCTCCTATGGCCTCAAGGTCAACAACGTTGTCGAAATCAAAAACAACAACGTCTCCCGCCAGCTTGCCACCCGCAACCTCGAACTCGCTGCCAGCCGCGCCGTGCCCGATTGGCTCCTGTTGAACGAGGAAGATTTCAAAGGCTCTGTCATGCGCATTCCAACCCGCGAGGACATCCAGCCCATCGCCAATGAACAGGCCGTCGTCGAATTTTATTCCCGTTAACATGAACAAACCGTCGCCAATCGCCGTTCGGCCCGCCGCCGCTCCATCAGCAGCGGTCCCGGCCCCGGCTCCCTGGCGGCAAAAATGAAACAATTATACGGACTGCCCCGGCGCGGGAATAAATTGCCGGCGCGGTCAGATTAAAATTGTTGAAAGGACACCATGCCAGTTAGACTCGGACGTTTTGAAATGCCCCGGCGGCTGCAAAAAGAGGAACCCACCGCCACCGCCACCTACGCCAAATTTGTCGCCGACCCGTTTGAAACCGGTTACGGCCACACCATCGGCAATTCCCTGCGCCGCGTCCTGCTTTCCTCCTTGGAAGGCGCCGCCATCACCTCCATCAAGGTGGATGGAGCCATGCACGAATTTACCACCATTGACGGCGTCGTCGAAGATGTTACCGACATCGTTTTGAACCTCAAAAAGGTCAAATTCAAGGCCCATACCCGCGACGAACAAACCCTCCTCCTCTCCGTCAACAAGGAAGGCCCCGTCACTGCCGCCGATGTCCAGCTCAACCAAAACGTCGAACTCGTCAACCCAGACCAGCACATCTGCACCCTCGACAAAAAGAAAAAGTTCGAGATGGAGTTGACCGTCAAAATTGGCCGCGGCTTTTGCCCCAGCGACGAGAACAAGAAACCCGGCCAGCCCATCGGCGTCGTCGCCATTGACTCTCTCTTTTCACCCGTCACCCGCGTCCGTTACAACGTCGAAGCCGCACGCGTCGGCAACCGCACCGACTACGACAAGCTCATCATTGAAATCTGGACCGACGGCCGTCTCTCGCCCGACGACGCCCTCACCCAGGCCGCCGTTGTCCTCCAAAAACACCTCGATGTCTTCGCCCTTTACGATAAGAACGCCATCGAATTTGAAGAAGCCGCCGATAAACAGGACGAGGAAAAGACCCGCATCAAAAAGCTCCTGAACATGAGCGTGAACGAAATTGAGTTGAGCGTTCGCGCCGCCAACTGCCTCAACAACGCCAACATCACCACCGTCGGCCAGTTGGCCATGAAATCCGAGCAGGAAATGCTCAAGTACAGAAACTTCGGCAAAAAATCCCTCAACGAAATCAAGGACAAACTCGCCTCCCTCGGCCTGGCCCTCGGCATGACATTCGAGCCGGGCCTGCTGGAAAACGCCCCCGCCGAAGAGGCGGCCGCCCTCTAGTTTATGCGACATCTCAAACGAACAGCCAAATTGGGCCGCACCTCCGAGCATCGCAACGCCATGCTCGCCAACCTCGTTTGCAGCCTCATCAAGCACAAGCGCGTTACCACCACGGTCGCCAAGGCCAGGGCCGCCCGCTCCGTCGCCGAAAAAATGGTCACACTGGGAAAAAAAGGCGCCATCCATCATCGCCGCCTCGCCGCCGCCAGGCTCCATCAGGAAGATGCCGTCAAAATCCTGTTCAAGGAGATTGCCCCCGCCTTCAAGGACCGTAATGGCGGCTACACCCGCATCGTCAAAATGAACCAGCGCCAGGGCGATTCAGCTCAACGCGCCATTCTAGAATGGGTCGAATTTATCGCGCCGGAAGCCGCCCCCGCCGAATCCAAACCCGCTGAAACCGCGGTGCCTGAAACCAAATCCGGCGCCGACAAAACCTCGTAGGCAGACATTCAGCCGGTGGAATTTTGGGTGGCATGGCCCGCTTGTCCGTTTTTGCGGGCGGCCGGCCCCGCCCGATCATCTCACGGCACTCCCGCGATCCCGTTCATCGTTTTTAACATCCGGATGCGCGCCGGGTCCAGGCTCCAGCGCGCCGCCAGCAACGGCACCTTGTCGCAATTGGCCATCACCGTTTTTTCCGCAAACGTCTCCTCGCCGTAATCAAAACACTTCATTCGCAGTTCCGTTTCGGCCACCGTGCGGTCCCCCTGCCTCCAGACTGTGCCCCCGGCCCACGCGTACGCCCGCGTCACATAACCGTCATCCAGTCGCGCCCAGGCGTGATGATACCCGCCGGTCTCCGCGTGAAAAAACTGCACGTGCCCAAGCTTGCGGCTCAACCCTGTTAAAAAATGAAAACACACGTCCACGTTTTCGCCTGGATTCGGAACGCCAAGCCCCTTGACAATCACCCAGCCGTTCAGCCGCGGGCTGATGAAAAATTCGTGATCCCCCGCCATCCCTTCCGTCCACGAGCATGGCGAGCAGCGGTTCAGTTCCAGCGCCCGACGGACCGCTTCAGGCGTTGCCCCCCGCACGGCCAGCCATGACGCCGGACGCTGCGCGCCGGGCCGCGAAAACAAAACCGCCGGTTGCGGCGCCGCCGCCGGTTGTGCCGGCGCCGCCCGCCGCTGCCGCAAATATAAAATGCCGAAAATCAACAATGCCACCACCAGCGCCAGCACGTGGGCGGCCAACAGCATGAACGTTTCGGCTTCCGTCGGGTTCACACGCAAAATCTACGCCCGCCCCGCTCGCGTTCAAACAAAAAATTTTGTGGGTTTATATGGCGGGCCATTCACGAAAACCCTCCCAGCCATTCCAAATACCGCTTGTTTCCCGCCTTGACGCCCAGCGCCAGAAACTCCGGCGTGTCATAAGGATGCTTTTCCACCACCAGCTTCTCCAGCGCCGCCAGTTTCCGCCTCGTCGTCTTCAGAATCACCAGCGCCTCCCCTCCCGATTCCATCTTTCCATGCCACCAATAATGCGACTCCACCTTTGGCACAATGTTCGCGCACGCGATCAGCCGCGCCCCCAATGCGGCCCTCGCCAGGCCCCGCGCCGTTTTCATGTCCGGAACCGTCACCAAAACAATGGAAAAATTTAACGCCGATTTCATTTTCAAATTCATTTCCCCTCATTTTTCTGCTTAAGTCAAGGCATGGACGCCCCATTGCCGCCGCTTGTTCCCGGAACACTTTACCTTGTCGCCACGCCCATTGGCAACCTGGAGGACATCACACTCCGCGCCCTCCGCGTCCTGCGCCAATGCGATGTCATCGCCGCCGAGGACACCCGCCATTCCGCCCGGCTGCTTGCCCATTTTGAAATCTCCAAACCCCTCTTGAGCTGTTTTCAGTTCAATGAAACCCGCCGCGGCCGCGACATCATCGAACGCCTTCGCCGCGGCGAAAAAATCGCCCTCATCACGGATGCCGGCAGCCCCGGCATCAGCGATCCGGGCGAACGCCTCGTCCAAGCCGTCCTGGCCGCGGGCCTGCGCGTCGAACCCGTTCCAGGCCCCAGCGCCCTCGTCGCCGCCCTGACCGCGGGCGGCCTTCCTGCCGCCGAATTTCATTTCGTCGGCTTTCTGCCCCATAAATCCGGCCGCCGCCGCAACAAACTGGAATCCCTCAAATCCATCCAAGGTACGCTCGTTTTTTATGAATCTCCCTTTCGCGTTGAAAAATTCCTGGCCGAACTCAACGACCTTTTTCCAGATCGTCAGGTCGTGTTGGCGCGCGAACTCACCAAGAAATTCGAGGAATTTCTCCGCGGCAAACCCGCCGAACTTCTGGAAATCGCAAAAAAACGCCCCCTCAAGGGAGAATTTGTCGTCCTGCTCTCCGGCGCCCAATAACATGGCTGCCAATACCTCGCGCTCTGCGCCCATCCTCATCGGGCGTTCCTTTTTTTGCTTCACATTCTTGACCCGCCCTTTCACCTTCGTCCCATGTCTCTGAAGGACAAATGGATTCTCATCACCGGCGCCTCCAGCGGTTTCGGCGCCGCGGCCGCGGCCGCCTTTGGCGCGCAGGGCGCCCGCCTGCTCCTGGGTGCCCGTCGCGTGGATCGTTTGAAAGACGTTGCCCGCGAATCGAAAGCCGCCGGGGCCGCCGAGGCGTATGCTCATGCCTTGGATGTGTCAAAAACCGGCAGCGTGGAAACGTTCGTCCAACGGACTCGCGAAAGACTTGCCGGCCAGCCACTGCACGTGCTCATCAACAACGCCGGCGGAGCGCATGGACTGGACACCGTGGCCGAAGGCAAGGACGGCGATTGGGAAGCCATGATTCAATCCAATGTGCTTGGCCTGTTGCGCGTCACCCGCGCCGCCCTTCCGCTGATGCCCCATGACGCCGGCGCGACCATCATCAATATCGGCTCCGTGGCCGGCCACACCGCTTATGAGGGCGGTTCCGTCTATTGCGCGGCCAAGGCCGCCGAACGGCAAATCACCACCGCGCTGCGCCTGGAATTGCTCGGCGCGGGAATTCGTGTCGGCACCGTGGACCCCGGCCTGGCCGAAACGGAATTTTCCATCGTCCGTTTCAAAGGCGACGTCCAAAAGGCGCGAAAAGTTTATGAAGGCACGATTCCCTTGTCCGCGCGGGACATCGCCGAAACGCTGGTTTGGATCGCCTCCCGTCCGGCGCATGTGAACATTGACAGTCTCATCATCAAGCCCGTGGACCAAGCCGCCGTCGGCAAGGTCCATCGCCGTCAACCCCCCTCCAATCCCGGAAAATCCTGACTGTGGCCTACGCCGTCACGCCGCCGGCAATGTATTGCTCCATCTGCGCAATGGTGGCGTCCTGTGTCGAAATAATCCAGTTCACCAAATCCCCAATCGAAACAATGCCCTGCACTTCGTCGTTTCGAACCACCGGCAGGTGGCGCACGCGGTTCTCGGTCATCAGCCGCATGCAACTGTCAATGGATTCATCCGGCCCCACCGTCACCATTTTGCCCGAAAGAATCTCCTTGACCTGCGTTTCACGCGACGTTTTTCCCGCCAGCGCAATCTTGCGGGTATAATCCCGTTCCGTGAACACGCCTGCCAGCAGGCCATGCGACATGACGGTCAACGCGCCGATGTTCTTTTCGGCCATCAATTTGATGGCGTCAAAAACGGTGGCCTCCGGGGCGATGGACCACACCTTGGACCCTTTTTGGAATAGCAACGTGCTGATGGGGACGCTCGTTTTCATAGGCTTTAACCTTTCTATCCGCCTCTTGCGGCCATCTTGCAAGCATTTTTTTTGGGGAAATTTAAGCCCGCTACGGCCCGGAGGTTTCAATTTTGCCGGGAAAATCCATGTCCATTTCCATCCGTCCGTGGTTGAATTGTCTGGAATGAACGCCACCGTCCACTTGAAGCCCGGCGCAGCCGACCGCGTCGTCGCCGGTCATCCCTGGATATATCAGGGCGAAATCCTGCGCATGACGCAAACGCCGGCCGATGGCGAAATCGTCCAGGTCAAGGACCATCGCCAGCGCTTCCTGGGCATCGGCTTTTTCAACTCAAAATCGAAAATCCACGTGCGCGTGCTCTCGCCGGAGCGCGTGGATATCAACGAAGCGTTTTTTGAGGAACGGATTCGCGCCGCCCTTGCGCTCCGCCGGAAACGCCTGCCCGCCTCCTCCTCGTTTCGCGTCGTCAATGCCGAAGCCGATTTTCTCAGCGGCCTCATCGTGGACAAATACGAGGACGTTCTGGTGCTGCAAATTTCGGCCTTGGGCATGGAAAAGCGCAAGGCGCTGGTTGCAGGCGTTCTGGAAAAAATTTTTTCGCCGCGCGCCATCGTGGAACGCAGCGACGTGGCCTCGCGCAAATTCGAGGGCCTCGCGCCCGCCGTCGGTCTTTTGTCCGGCGCATTTGAAGGGCCTTTATGGGTGACCTTGAACGGCCTGAAATTTGAAACCGATTTGGCCGCCGGCCACAAAACCGGCTTGTATCTGGACCAGCAAACAAATTATCAGGCCGTGGCCCAATGCGTTTCCCTTCTCCCGGACGCGCGGGTCCTCGATTGCTTCAGTTTCCTGGGCGGTTTCGGCCTGCACGCCGCCCGCGCCGGCGCGGCTCGCGTGCATTTCCTCGACCAAAGCGCCGAAGCCATCGAGGCGGCAAGGCGAAACTCCGCGGCGAACGGCCTTGCCGGCAAATGTTCGTTTGAAGCCGCAAACGTTTTCGACTGGCTGAAGGCGAACACCGCCGTCCAACCCCATGAAAAAGTAATTCCGCGATTCGACCTCATCATCCTGGACCCCCCCTCATTCACGCGCAATCGCGCGTCCGTGCCGGATGCGCTTCGCGGCTACAAGGAAATCCATTTGCGGGCGCTCAAGCTCTTGAAGACCGGCGGTATCCTCGCTTCGTTCTGCTGCTCGCATCACGTGCCGTCCGGATTATTTCAGGACACGTTGCTTTCCGCGGCGTTCGACACACGCCGGATTTTGCGGCGCCTCGCCGTTTATTCACAGTCCCCCGACCATCCGGTGATTCCCATGATCCCGGAAACGGAATATCTCAAGGGCTTCGCCTTTGAAGTGGTCCGGTGACAGCCTCTCACCCTGCCCGCTCACCCTGTCCACCAACTCCGGCCAGCAGCGCCTCGGCCTTTCGGATGTCTTCAATTGTCCCTGTCTGAAACCAGCGGCCCTGATGTGGCACGCAAAACAGCCGCTTCCGCTTCATGGCCTCGAGCCAGAGAACTTTGACCGAAAATTTTCCATCCGGCGCGCCGGCTAAAACGCGCGGATGCATGATGCCGATTCCCGCGATAATGTAAGGCGCCTGCGCTTCGCTCCATCCGATTGTGTTCGCCTCCGTCACAAACAATTGGTCCTCGCCCTTGTCATGGCCCACGGCCGCCGTCTTGGATTGCGCCAGCAGCAAAAAATCCATTGCCGCCCCGTCCCAATGCCGCGCCAGCCGTTCCAGCGCCGGTTCGCCCTCGTCCTGCCAGATAATGTCGCTATTGACCACGAAAAACGGTTCGTTTCCCAATAGCGGGGCCGCCTTTTTCAATCCGCCGCCGGTTTCAAGCGGTTCAGCCTCTTCGGATATTCTAAATTCAAATCCGCTGTTCGCCCGCAACCACGCCACAAGTTGATCCTTGTGATGCGATACGTTCACGACCACTTCCTTGATTCCATACGCCGCCAGCCTGGCCAGCGCCCAGCCAATCATCGGCTGTCCGGCAACCGGCGCCAGCGGCTTGGGCATCCGATCCGTTAATGGCCTCAATCGGACGCCGTATCCGGCGGCCAGGATCATGGCCCTGTTAACTCCGGGGCGCATATTGGCAAAACCACTGTTGAACCCCCCGAAGCGCAGGGTGGCCAAGCGCCTTTTGCAGCAGGCGTCTCACGCGCGGTGAATGAAACTTTTTGTAATCCGTCCTGCCTTGACGGTTCAACTTTTCGAAGATCGCCAGTACGCGGGTGTGCCGCAATGCCGCCAAAATCGCCAGCGAAGTTTCAAAAATCTCCCGATTCAAATGTGAAAAATTCCCCACATAACGTTCCTTCATCTTTTCCCGCAGGGCAGGGGACAGATCGTGCCGCGCGTCTTCCAGAAGCGACACCAAATCGTAGGTCACCGGTCCCTGCCAGGCATCCTGAAAATCCAGAAGACCGGCCTGTCGGATTCCCTCGCGCTCCCGCAGCCACATCAGGTTGGCGGCATGGTAATCGCGCAGCAGGAGCGAGACGGGGACGCGATGGGCCTGCGGCAAGGCTTCCAGCCAGGCTTTTCTGAATGCCTGCTTCCCGTTTTCCGGCGTTGGCCACTGTTCCAAAAACAACTCCAGGTCGGCGAGCATTTCTTCCGGGCCATACGCGCGTAGTCCGGTGGGTATCGCTTCGGAATGCTTGTGCAAGGCCGCCAGCACGTCCACCGCCAGGGCTAAAAGCCTTTCGGTCTTATCCGGATTTTCCAACAGGCGCGAAAAATTGTCGTCACCGAAATCCTCGAGCAACAAAAAGCCGCCGGCATCGTCCCGTTGCAGGATCGCCGGCGCGCTGAAACCAAGCCGCTGTAGATGCCCGCTGATGCGCGCAAAAGGCGCGATGCTGGCGCGGGCGTTGGAAGCATCCATCACAATGGCCGTACGCCCGCCGTTTCGCAGCCGGAAATATCTTCGCGCCGATGCGTCATGGGCCAGCGGCTCGCACGCGGCGCCTTTCCAGCCCGTCGCGATAAATCGTTCCAGGGCGGTCATTCAAAGAGTTCCCTCTGCCATGTCATCAACTCCGGCGCGTGCTTTTCCCAGTCCCGCGCCAGGTCGCCGAGCATCGCCCGGCTGGCGATGAGAGTCGGATCAATGCCCAGTTCTTGCGCCCGCGCGTTTCGCCGCTGCTCCAATTGTTGATAACGCTGAAATTCATCCTCCGAGGGCCGATGCAGTTTTCGGCGCAGCAGTTGCGGATGGCTTTCCGCCGGAACGGAAAGGCCATTCCGAATGGCTTTGGCCAGCCCGGCGCGCCGCCGCGGCGACATCTTGGCGGGCAAAAAGGAATCGAATGGACGATGTGCCGCCGCCGCCTCGGCGAGATTGACGAGGGTCTCGTGCTTGAGCACAAAATACGGCGGGCGATTCCCCAGAACGGCTTCCTCTTCGCGCCATTCCCACAGCCTCCGCAGCACGGAAAGGGCGGGGCGACCCAGGATGGAACTGCCTTTGACGCGCCAGACCGTGTCCGCGTCCACCACTTGCGGCCCGGTGCAATCGGCAATCAGTTGGGCGCACGTTTCCTGGTGCCATCCCAGCCGCCCGTTCTTTTTGAGGTCCACCCGGATGCGGTCGGCAAGCGGTTTGAGATAATGCGTGTCGTTTCGGGCGTAAGCATCCATTCGCGGCGTCAATGGTCGTTGCGCCCAATCCGCCTTTTGCGGGCCTTTATCCAGCGTGACCCCCAGAAATTTCTCGACCAATGCCCTCAAACCAAACTGCCGCTCGCCCAGCAATCGCGCCGCCAGCATTGTGTCAAATATCGCCGAGGGGATGAATTGATGATGCTTTTCCAGCAACCGCAAATCGTAATCGGCGCCGTGCATGATGAGTTCATGGGCGTTGAGGGCATCCAGCAGCGGGTCCAATTGGATGGCTGCCAGCGGGTCAACGAGACGATCCTCTCCGGCGATGCTGATTTGAATCAGACAGACTTTTTCCGGATAGGCATGCAGGCTGTCCGCCTCCGTGTCCAATGCCACCCACGCGGCCGCCCGCAATCTCGGCAGAAATTCCGCCAACTGTTCTTCAGTATCTATCACGTTGCCAACATTCCACAGTCATTACTCTGCGGGCGCTTCATCAGTTTCCCAAAAGATTGGCCGCTTGCAAAACAGCACGCGCTGTTTCTACCATTCGCCGATGAATCTGGCCACTGCTTTTTCAAATTGCGCCCGGACACAATCGCAAAAAAACGCCATATTTTGGGGAGACAACCGCCGGATTTCCTACGCCGAATTGCTCGAACAATCCCGCCGCGTGGCCGCGCGCCTGCAAAACGTCTCCGGCGTTGTTCCGGGCAGCCGGGTGGCTGTCTGGCTCAAAAATTGCCCCGAATTTGTCCCCGCTGTTTTTGGAATCCTTATGGCCGACGCCGTCGTCGTGCCCATCAACAATTTTCTCAAGCCTGCCGAGGTCGCCTACATTCTCAATGATGGCGGCATTGATACCGTCATTACGGACGCCGCCCTTTCCGTTCACCAAGGCGAATTGGCATCCGCAAGGCCTTCGCTCAAATTTCTTCGGGTTGAGGATTTTGACGCCCTCCAACCTTCGTCCTTCGGGCCGCTCCCGCCTTCCGCCCGCTGCGAGTCCGACCTGGCCGTGATCATTTACACGTCCGGCACGACCGGCCGCCCAAAGGGCGCCATGCTTTCCCATGGCAACCTTCTCCACAACGTCGAAAGTTGCCGCATCGTTTTGGAGGCCGTCCCGGAGGATTGCCTGGCCGTCATCCTGCCCTTGTTTCACACCTACATGCTCACCGTCGGCATTTTTCTCCCATTCATCATTGGCGGCTCCATCGTGCTGGTCAAATCCCTCCATCCGCCCCGCGCAATGTTGCAGGAATTATTTTCGCACCGCGCGACCATTCTCCCCGCCGTGCCGTCCTTTTATCGGATGCTGCTGTCCGCCTCGATCCCCTCACCGCTCCCCGTTCGCATCTTCATCAGCGGTTCCGCGCCCTTGCCCGTGCAAACGCTCAGGGATTTTGAGGAAAAATTCAAGACGCCGCTGATCGAAGGCTACGGCTTGAGCGAAGCCAGCCCCGTCGTCTCAAAAAATCCCCTCCACGGCCTTCGCAAACCCGGTTCCATTGGAATTCCCATTCCCAGGGTCGAAATGAGCGTGCAGAACGATCAGGGAACCCTCCTCGCCGACAACCAAACGGGCGAAATTTGCGTCCGCGGGGGCAATGTCATGATGGGCTATTGGAATCAACCCGAAGAAACCCGCAAGGCCCTTCGCAACGGCTGGCTTTTGACCGGCGACGTGGGCCACCGCGACGCCGACGGATATTATTACATCACCGATCGCAAAAAAGACATGCTCCTGGTCAATGGCATCAACGTTTATCCGCGCGAGATTGAAGAAATCATTTACCAGTTCCCGGGCGTCAAGGAAGCGGCCGTCATCGGAGTTCCCGATGCCCGCAAGGGCGAGCAGCCGGCCGCTTATGTCTCCGCGCTGGAAGGCCAAACGCTGGATCAAAACGCCCTTTCGCAATTTATCCGGTCCAAACTGGCCGATTACAAAGTCCCCCGCCGGATTGTTTTCATGCCCGCCCTCCCGAAAAATGCCACCGGCAAAATCCTCAAAACCGAATTAAGAAAACAGGCCGCGGCAGGCATGTAACATAACTTTCGGTTGCAACACCGGCAAAAAAA
This sequence comes from Verrucomicrobiota bacterium, assembly GCA_028872915.1. Taxonomy (GTDB): domain Bacteria; phylum Verrucomicrobiota; class Verrucomicrobiia; order Limisphaerales; family UBA11358; genus UBA11358. Next base: position 25,193 of record JAGWNY010000006.1, on the reverse strand, counting down.
ATGATAGCATTCCCATCATGTCGCCACCCGTTCTGGAGGCCCGCGCCGAAAATGCGGCGTTCCGCAAGACCATTCTGGCCGCCTTCCGCTTCATGCTCCTGGCGCGGCTCCTCGATGACAAATTTGCCGCCCTTTACCGGGCCGGCAAGATTCATGGCGGCGTCTTTCTGGGCCGCGGTCAGGAGGCCTTGAGCGTTTCCATCGGCATTTCCCTTAAAAAGAACGATATTTTTGCCCCGCTCATCCGCGACGCCGCCGGCCGCCTCGCTTTTGGTGAAACCGTCCTGGATGCCGTCCGCACTCACATGGGTTCGGCCCTGGGGCCGATGCGCGGCCGCGACGGCAACGTTCACCGCGGCAAGCCCCTGGAAGGTTCCCTGCCCATGATCAGCCATCTTGGCGCGATGATTTCCGTGGTCAATGGCATGTTGTTCGCCCGCAGATTGCAAAACCGCCACGGAACCGTCGGCGCCGCCTCCATCGGCGACGGAGCCACTTCCACCGGCGCCTTCCACGAAGCCCTCAACCAGGCCGCCGTCGAAAAATTGCCGCTTGTGCTCGTGGTCGCGGACAACCAATACGCTTATTCAACCCCTACGTCCAAACAGTTCGCCTGCGAAAGCCTGGCCGATAGGGCCATCGGTTACGGTGTCGAAGTGCAGAACGTGGATGGCACCGATCTCTTCGCCTGCTTGAAGACGCTCGGTGAAGCCGTCTTGCGCGCCCGCCACGGCGGCGGCCCCCAAATGGTTGTTGCCCGCCTCCTCCGCCTCTGCGGCCATGGTGAACATGACACCGCCGATTACGTGGACCCGAAATTGAAAAATTCTCCGCTGGGCCGCGATTGCCTCAAAGCCGCCGAGGAGACGCTCCTGCGCCGGGAATGGCTCGATGCCTCCACGCTCGCTTCGATGCGCCGTGAAGTCGTCCGCGAGATTGATGAAACCGTCGCCCAGGTCCAGCGCGAGCCGGCCCCCGATCCTTTTGCCGAAAATTGGACGGCGATTTCCTGCGGCCATCTGGCCGAGGGCGACGAGGGAAATCAAGGGGATAACATGCCCGCCCGCAAGTCCTGAGGCAATGACCATCACCTATTTGGAAGCCATCCGCGAAGCCCAGGCGCGCGTTCTGCGCGACGATCCGCGCGTCTTCATTTATGGACAGGACGTCGGCCGCTTTGGCGGCGCCTTCAAAGCCACCAAGACCCTCGCCCTCGAGTTCCCCGGACGAGTTTTGGACGCGCCGATTTCCGAGGATGCCATTGTCGGCCTTGCCGTTGGCGCCGCCATAGAAGGAATGCGACCCATCATCGAAATGCAATTCGCCGACTTTTCCACCGTCGCCTTCAATCAGATTGTCAACCAGGCCGCAACCCTCTTTTGGCGCACAAACGTTCCCTGCCCCATCACCGTGCGCCTGCCTTTCGGCGCGACATCGGGCAGCGGCCCCTTCCACAGCCAGTGCCCGGAGGCCGTTTATGCCCATTTTCCAGGCCTCATCGTCCTCACCCCGGCCACGGTTGAAGATGCCTATTCGATGTTGATCGAGGCCGTTGCCCTCGATGATCCCGTCATCTTCTGCGAACACAAGTTGCTCTATTACCATCTCAAGGCCGAAAAACTTCCGCGCGAAGCCATCCCCATTGGCAAGGCCCGCATCGCCCGCGAAGGCCGCGATTTGACCGTCGTCACCTATGGCGTGATGGTCCACGAAGCCCTCGAAGCCGCGTCCGAACTTTCCGACGAAGGATGGGAAACGGAAATCGTGGACCTCCGTTCCGTCAAACCCCTCGACACCGACACCGTCATCGCCTCGGTGGCGCGCACGGGAAAATTGCTTTGCCTGGGCGAGGCTTGGCCCTGGGGCGGCGTTACCGCCGAAATCATCGCCCGCGTCGCTGCGGAAGGATTGGACCTGCTCGACGTGCCCCCTCAACGCCTCAATGCCAGGGATACCCCCGTGCCCTACCATCCGAATTTATGGGCTGCCCATCGGCCGACAGCCAGAAGCGTCGCCGCCGCCGCCAGAAATCTCTTGAGACATTGATCCGACCATGCCCCTGATCCCCATCATCATGCCGCAACTCGGCGAATCCATCGCCGAGGCCAACATTGTTTCCTACCTCGTTCAACCGGGCCAGGAAGTCGCCGCCGACCAAAACCTGATCGAAGTCGAGACCAACAAGGCCACCATGACCGTTACCTCCCCTTGCACCGGACGCCTCATGGACTTGACCGGGCGCTTGCAGCAAAGCTATCCGGTCGGCGCCGTCCTCGGACACATCGAAGCCAGCCTGCAGGAAGCAGCGCGCCTGGGCCTGGACGTTGCGCCCGTCGCAAAATCGGGCGACGCGGAACACCCCGCCACCCCGGCCGGCAATGGCGGAAGCCACGCTCGCGTCCAGCCCACCGTGCGCGGCCTGCCCGTTCCGGCCAACGCCCGCGGCGCCAGTTATCTCTCGCCGCGTCTCAAGGCCCGAATGACCGAATTGGGACTCCACGCCGCCGATCTTTCTGGAGTCGCGGGCAGCGGCGCCGCCGGGCGCGTGACCGTCGAGGATTTTGAGAAATTCATCGCCCTTCTCGAAAAGCAAAAAATCAGCGACGCTTCTTCCATGCGCGTATCGGTGGCGGACGCCATGCGCCGGAGTTGGACCCGCCCGATTGCGCACGTCGGCATGCCCGTCTGCCTCGATCCGCTCTTTGCCTACCGCAAAGTCAGCCGCCCCAAACCCGGTCCGGCATTGTGCGCCTTGCGGGCGTTGGCGGTGGCCCTGGCCGAAAACAGCGCCCCCGCCGGGCGGCTCGTCGGCAGCAAAATCGTTCATCCATCGGCCATTGACATCGGTTTTGCCGTCGAGGCGGAGGACGGCGTCCTCGTGCCGGTCATTCGCCAGGCCGACAAAAAGTCCCTCAACGACCTCGTCGCCCCATACAATGAACTCGTTGCGTTGGCGCGCGAGCGCAAACTCCCCGTCAACGCCACCGGCGGCTCCATCGCCACAGTCACGAATTTCGGCACCTTCGGCTTGGAATGGGCCACGCCCATACCGCTCCCCGAACAAACCCTTGTCCTGGGCATGGGCGCGGCGCGTCACGAGCCGCACTGGGATTCTGTCAAAGCCCAATTCGTTCCCATTATGGAAGCCAATCTCACGTTGAGTTTCGACCATCGCGTGCTCGATGGCGGCGCCGCCGGACGATTGCTTCAACGCATCGGCGAATTGATGCGCGAGCCGGAGAAGTTGTAAGCCAGCCCTTCTTACAAATGCGCGTGGCCGTTTCCGTTGTTTCCGTTTTTGGCCGCGCCGTTCCGGGCCGCTCCATTCGTCTGTTGGTGGGACGATCCATTCGAGCCGCTCGAGCCGCTCGATCCATTCGTGCCGTTCGATGGATCCTTGCACGCAATCAATGGAAACGTCAGGCTCACCCGCGTTCCATTGTCAACGATGCTTTCCACGTCCAGCCGCCCGCCAGCCTCTTCGAGCCGCGCGCGCGCGCTTGCCAAAATGTCCGCGGATAGCGTGGCCGGATCCTGTTCCCGCCTTCGGCCATTGTCCTGAATGGTGAGTGTTGCCGATTCCTCCGCCAGGGAGGCAGTCAGCCGCACCTCGGTGGCGTGGCCATAGCGGACGGCGTTCTTGAGCGCCTGCTTGAGGGCCAGAAAGACGCTGTCCTGGGTTTCCGCGCTAACCGCGCGGGCGGGCAAATAATCCGGAAAATCCAGGCGGTGGCGCACCCCCGAAAGCTTTAGGAATTCCGTGGCAAATTCGCCGGCGTAATTGAACAGGTGGGGCAGGGTGTCATGGCCCGGTTGGATCGCCCAGATTGTTTCATCCAGCGATTGAATCATCTGCCGCGCCGCCGCCGAAATTTCGCGCGCGTGGTCCGTAACAGCTTCCGGCGAGGCGGGACCTTTTACCGCCCAGTCATTGAGCAGTACCAGCCGCGCCACGCGGCTGCCCAATTCCTCGTGCAGGTCGCGGGCAATCCGGGCGCGCTCCTGTTCCAGCAGCCGTTCCGACCGCGTTTGCACTAGCTCGACTTCCGTCCGCCGCTGCTCGGCCATCTCACTGGTCAAAACGTGGTTCGCCGCGGACAATTCAATGGTGCGTTTCTTCACCTCCCGCCGCAATACCGCAATCCACACAACCGCCAGCACGATCAATCCCCCCATCCCTATCACTGTCCCCATCGCCCGCTGCTGCGTCCACCACGAGGGCGGGGCCAGTAGATGAATGTCATTGGACGAATTGATCAGAAGTTGAAACGGAATGGATGGATTGGACCCGGCGGCATAGACCCCGGTCAGGTCCAGGATGCTGCCTGGAAGAAACTGCGGCGTCTTGCCTGAGTCCAGCCGCGCCTGGTACACCAGCGACCCGGTTTGCAATTTCAAAAGTTGCACGTTGGGAAAGGAACTTATATTTAGCAATCGCCCGCTCACCCGAATCAGCGTATCGTTATGCGCCGGATTGAGCAGGGCGTCCGCCGTCACTGCGACCGGCGCCCCCAGCGTTGCATGACCCGCGTCTTGTATAAATGCCGCCTGGAGAGTCACCGTTGGCTGGCCAAATGGATTCTTTATCACTGGAAACCCCACCACCTCAACGATGTCCCCCGGCTCCGCGTGAAGCGCCTTGGTCGTAACCACACGCATCCCGCTTGCCCCATCCATCAGATAACACTCCTCATACCCTGCGTGAATCACCTGCCCGCGGACTCTCACCAGCTCCTCGCTTCCCTGGTCGGGCTTGTACCGGAACAAATCCCCAATATGCGTCATCGGAATCGAAAAAACACCCCGCGGCCGTCTCATTTCCACCGCCACAAACTGTTGCCCCGGCACATTCACCGTCACCCCGGAAATTCGACCGTCCCGGTGATGTGCAACCAAAACCACACCCCGTACGTGCAAAATGGCGCCCGGATAATAATAAGGATTGTTGCCACGGATGTAGCACTCCACCGAGCCGCCTTGCACGTGTATCTTCAACTTGTTGTGCCCCGCGGATAAAACCGCCCCGTCAATCTGTACCCATTCAGCGTCCAAACCTCCGCTAATCAATTGGTCCCAATCCGCCAATACCGCCTCGGGGAATTGTCCCTTGCCCAGCACCCTTATCTTCCTGGGTCGCACGACTGGTGAAAATTCGCCGCGCTCCGTCGTCCCGTCCACTTCGCAATAGTCGCCGGCCGTGACATTCTCCATTGAAGTCGGGCCAAGATGCGCCAGCAATAGACCTCCCGTCCCATCCTGAATATTCGCCTTGCCATCCGATGACTTATACGTGATGACTCCATGGATCCTCACCGGATATTTCCGCTCCGCCTCGCTTGGCTGCAACCACCGTATCTGCGCCGCGCTCGTCAATACCGGCAGTGCCGCCGGACTCTGCGGCGATGCGTAAGGACGCCACAGCCCGCACTCCAATTTCCTCGCGCCTTTTTTGATCTGCCATCCGCACAATGCCTCAATCTGCTGCCCGTCCATGTCTTCCGATGCCCTCTGGAATCCCACCGTTATCTCATTCGTCCCATCCGAAAGCACAAATGATCGTCTGAGTTCCACCGATTCCACCCGCCCCACCAGATGAAAGTCCGCCGGATGTTCAGCCGGCTTCACCTTGTCAATCGCCATGAGCGGTATCCGCCGCCACGTTTCTTCGGGAACTTGAAGCAGTGTGAAATCATTCACGTTCGTCGCCGCAAGGCTGCCCACCCATTGCTGCTCCACCGCGTTGTACACAGGCTCGCACACGGCCTTCACCCGCACCCGGCCGTCCAGCATCAAACCAGTCAGAAAGCCCGCGCCGTGAGCCACTTCCACCGGCATGCTTCCAGATTCGGACCTCACCTCGAGATACGTCCTCCGCCCCTCCCGCGAAAGAAACGTCACCGTGCCTTCGACCGTGACCCATTCCCCTGCGTCCTCCCGGCTCACAGGTTGGCCGATCAAAAGGGGACGCGGGTTCAGCGGGCCAAAAGACAACGCATTCGTTCCCACTCCGTGACACAGAATCGTTGGAACAACAAACAAAGCTATCCCGGTTGTACGGACGCCTCGCATCTTAAGATTTATCGGTAATATACTACAAATCGTTACGATAGCAATTTGCCTGCCAAAACCGGAGCTTTTGAACGGATATTCTATCCGGTTATTTTCTTTGCCATAAAAATGTTTGCGCCCCGGCGCCGTATCCGCTCAAATGAGGCCCTTCTATATGAAATGTCACGGGGTGTTCACATTCATTGCCTTGGCGTCCCTTCCTGCTCTTTTCCGCCCTCCAGCCGCCGCTGCGGCATCGCCTTCCGAGCCGCAACGCCCCCAATCCGCCGCTCTCTCGCAAACGGTCGTCGTGCGCGTGGATACCGCCCATCCCGGCGCCTCGCTCCCGCGGGACTTCATCGGTTTGAGCTTTGAAGCCAGTCAACTGCTCCCGGACGCCAATGGCCTCCGCTATTTCCGGCCCGGCAATAAACCCCTCCTCAACCTCTTCCGCACCCTCGGCATTCGGAGCCTGCGCATTGGCGGCAACAGCTCCGATCGCGACGCCAATCATCTCCCCGACCGCGCCGATTTGGACAGCCTCTTTGCCTTTGCCAAAGCCGCCAATGTGAAGGTCATTTATTGCCTCCGCCTTCTGGGCGGCAACCCTTCCGCCGATGCCCAGACCGCCAAATACATCATGGACCGTTATGCCGCCCAAATGGCCTGCTTCTCCATCGGCCAGGAGCCAAGCGCCTACAAAATCGCCGTCACCAACGCCCCGGCCGCGGGCGGCCCTCCAACCGTCCGCCGCGAAAATTATCCTTACTCGCTCTATGCCGCCAATTGGAAGTCATTTGAAAACGCCATCGTTGCGGCCGCCCCAAACGCCGAATTTTGCGGCCCAAGCGTCCATAAAAACGGCAAATGGGCGGTGGACTTCATGCGCGATTTTGGACGGCCCGATCATGTCACCCTGATTACCGAACATCTTTACCCCGGCGGTGCCGGCAACAAGGTCCCCTCTCCGGCCATTGGTATTGATCGCATGTTGTCCCCCCGCTTCACACGTGTGTATCAGTCGTTCTATGACAGCTTCGTGCCCGCGGCCCTTTCCAACGGCCTTCCCTGCCGCCTGGAAGAGGTCAATAATTACTATAACGGCGGCGCCGCCGGCGTCAGCGATACCTTTGCCGCCGCCCTTTGGGGCCTCCATTTCATGCACTGGTGGGCCGCCCACGGCGCAGCGGGCCTGAATTTCCACACCGGCGACAAGGTCGCCGCCGGCCACTCCCTCCGCCCCTCCAAATACACTGCCTTTTTCACCTCAGAAAATGGCTTTAACGTCCGCCCGCTCGGTTACGGAATCAAGGCGTTCGATCTCGGCGGCCACGGAAAAATCCTTCCGGTTCACGTCCAGAATCTCGACACAAACCTGAATCTTGCCGCCTACGGCGTCTTGGGCCGCGATGCCGTCTATGTCACCCTCATCAACCAGGGCCATGGCCCGGTCGCCCATGGCAGCCGGCTGGCCATCGTCACGCCCCGGGCGCGTTGGTCGCGGGCCGAAATTCTCTACCTCTTGGCGCCGGACAACAACGTTGCCGCAACGTCGGGAGAAACCTTGGGCAATTCTGCCATTTCAAACCGCGGCAAATGGAACGGTTCCTGGCGCCCTCTGCCCATTCCGTCCCAGCGCGCGTCCGTTCCCATCTTTATCGCCATGCCCCCGTCCAGCGCGGCCATTGTCAAGCTCATCCCTTCAAAACCGGTTCACCCCTGAAACCACCCGCCCCTCGCATCCGTCTGTCAAAAAGGTTCTGCACTACTATGAAAAAAATCACCCTCCTTGCCGCCATCCTTCTTGCAAGCCTTGTCCCGGCCCACGCCAGATTTCATCCCAACTACGACGAATCCAAGGTCGGAACCTATACCCTTCCCGATCCCCTCCTCATGTCGGACGGCCGCCGCGTCGCCAACACCAATCAATGGCTGGCCCTCCGCCGCCCGGAAATTTTGAGCCTCTATAAGGAATACATTTACGGCAAAAGTCCCCCGGCCTGTAAAGCGGTGGCGCGCGTTTGGGACGTGGACACCCATGCCCTCGGCGGCCACGCCATCCGCAAACAAATCAACATCGAATTGTTCAGCCCCATCTCCACCAACCGCGTCGTTCTCCACGTCCTCCTCTATACCCCCGCCGACAAGGAACGCGCGCCCACGTTTCTTTGCCTCTCCTTTGACCCCAATTACCGCGACGTTCCTGATCCCCTCGTCGCCGTCTATCCAACTTGGAACCGCAAGACGGACAAATTGGTTCCGCCACCCCGCAAAGTCGTCCGCGGAAAATCCCACAACTGGCCTGTAAATGAGATCATCGCCGATGGTTACGGCATCGCCTTGGTGGATTACAATGATATCGAACCTGATTTCGCGGACGGCTCGGGATGGAGATACGGCGTCCGCGCCCTGTTTCTCAAGCCCGGCCAAGCTCCCAATGCCGTGCCCGACGCTTGGGGCGCCATCTCAGCCTGGGCTTGGGGCGCCAGCCGAATTTTGGATTATCTGCTGACCGATACCAACGTTGACCCCGCCCGCGTCATCATGCTCGGCCATTCCCGCCTCGGAAAGACCGCCCTGTGGGAAGGCGCGCAGGACTCGCGTTTCCCCCTGGTCATCGCCAGTTCCTCCGGTGAAATGGGTGCCTCCCTCTCGCGCCGCAATTACGGCGAAACCGTCACCAGCATGTCAAAAGCCTTTCCGTATCAGTTCTGCCCCAATTTTCTCCAATGGAGCAACCGCATTCCTTCCATGCCGGTGGATTCGCACATGCTCGTTTCCCTCATCGCGCCCCGTCCGCTCTATTTGAACACCGGCAGCCTCGATCAGTGGTCCGATCCCCGCGGCGAATTTGAGGCCGCCATTGCCGCCGGCCCCGTCTATCGCCTCTTCGGCGAAGAAACCGTCGTCTCCAACCTGCCCCCCGGCAACGCCGTCTTGAATTCTTCCGTCCTCGAAAGTTTCCCCCCGCCGCCCCTCGACGTGCCCGTCATGCACGACATCGGTTTCCAGACCCATACCGGCAAGCATGACATCCTTCCCCAGGACTGGCGCCGTTTCCTGGACTTTGCCGACATGCACTTTTATGGAAAACAACCCCACCGCTATTTGCCGCGGAAATAATCCTTCCCGCATGAAGAATCCCAGACAAAATTCCCCCAAGACCGCATTCGCCCTCGTTGCCATCATTATTGCCGGCTTGATCTCCATTCCCGCGCCCGCCCGCGCCGCCGGACGCCAGACCCTCAACTTCAATCCCGATTGGAAATTCATCCGCTCCGACCCAACCAACGCCCAGGCCCCCGGCTTCGATGACCGTAATTGGACCGCCGTTTCCACGCCCCACACCTACAATGACACCGATACCTTCGATAACTTTAACCTTCCCGGCCTCCGTGGCGAGACCAACCAATGGGGCGGCCGCACCTGGTATCGCAAAACCTTTACCGCCCCCAAATCCTGGCGCGGCAAAAAAGTCTATATCGAATTTGATGCCGTCCGCCAGGTGGCCGAAGTCTATCTCAACGGCCATTGCCTGGGCGCTTGCAAAAACGGCTTCCTGCCCTTTGGTTTCGATCTCACCCCCGGCTTGAACATCGGCACCACAAACGTGCTGGCCGTCATGTGCGACAACACGTTCATGTTCAATCCTATGCCCCCAAAAGGGGCGAAAAAAAACAATGGTCCCGAAGGCATCAAGGCCCTTGCCAGGCGCCTCGCCAGACTCAACGCTCTGATCCCCGACAAAGTCTCCCAACTGACCGCCGGCGAAATTCCCTGGAACAATCCCCAGTGGCATCCTGCCATGGGCGGCATCTATCGCGACGTCAAACTTATCGTGACCGATCCCCTCCACGTTTCGCTGCCCTTGTATGATTTTCTCAAAACAGAAGGCCCTTACATCTATGCCACGAACATCTCCGTCAAATCCGCCGTCCTCAACGTCCAGGTCCCGGTGGAAAACGACGGCCCCTCCCAACTCCGCGCCGACCTCTCCGTCCAAATCCTCGATCACCACGGCATCAATGTCCTCTCGCTCACCCCCATGCCCGCCCATGATAACACTCTTTTCCCCGGTGCTCACTCGATGTTTGCCGCTTCCGCCATCCTCCAAAATCCACGTTTGTGGGAACAGGATTATCCTTATCTCTATCGCGCCCGCATCGTCCTGAAGAGCGACGGCAAAATTGCCGACGTGTGCGACATCCCCTTTGGCATCCGCGCCGTCCATTGGAGCGTCAAAACCGGCTTCTGGATCAACGGCCATCATGTCAAGCTCCACGGTTGGGGCCAAAAACCCATGGATGAATGGCCCGGCTTGGGCGATGCCATGCCCGATTGGATGCAATTTTACACCATTCAATTGATGAAACAGGCCGGCGGCAACTGGATCCGCTGGGGCCATTGCGCCGCCGGTCCAGCCCAAATTCAAAGCTCCGATGAACTGGGCTTGGGCGTCGAGCAGCCCGGCGTGGATGGCGAACACGACACCATCAAGGCCGCCTGGACCGTCCGCGCCCGCGCCTTTCGCGACGACATCATTTTCTATCGCAACGATCCCTCCATTCTCGTCTGGGAAGCCGGCAATCAAAAGGTTACCCCCGCCCATGCCGCCCAGTTGCGCGGTTACTTCGAGAAATACGATCCCTTCGGCGGCCGCGCCCTTGCCTTCCGCCGCGCCGATAAAATCACCGCCCATTACATGGACGTGAGCGTCGGCACCGAAGGCAGCCATGAAGCCCCGCGCCTGCCCGTCATCGAGGGCGAATACGACCGCGAAGAATCTCCCCGCCGCGTCTGGGACGCTTTCTCGCCGCCCAACACCAATTACGCGGCCCTTCAAAAGGGCCAGAGCTATAACCTCAATTCCGAGCAATTCGCCGTCAACGAAATTAAAAACTACGTGGACAAGCTCGGCGCTCCCAACCATTGCGGCGGCGCCAATTGGATTTTCTCCGATTCCACCAGCGGCGGCCGCAACACCACCGAAGTGGACCGCGCCAGCGGCGAAGTGGATGCCGTCCGCCTCCCCAAGCAGGCCTATTATGTTTGCCAGGCCATGTGGCTCAATCGTCCCGCCGTCCACATCATCGGCCATTGGACCTACCCGCCGGGCACGGTTAAAAATGTCTATGTCGCCTCCAATTGCCGGCGCGTTCAACTCCTGCTCAACGGCAAATCGCTTGGCTTCGGCAGCCGTTCCGACACCTATCTTTTCACCTTTACGAACGTCCTCTTCCAACCGGGCCTCCTCAAGGCCGTCGGCTACAATCATGGCGCCATTGTCGTCATGGACTCCATCCGCACCGCCGGCCCGCCCGTCGCCTTGCGGATGACTGTCATGACCGGCCCGGGCGGTTTGCGCGCCTGCGGTTCGGACGTCGCCCTCATTGACGTGGAAGCCGTGGACTCATCAGGCGAGCGCTGCCCCACCTTCCAGCGGCGCGTCAATTTCACCTGCACCGGCCCCGCTGTCTGGCGCGGCGGTTACAACAGCGGCCAAACCAATACCATCAATAAAAAACATCTGGACCTCGAATGCGGCGTCAATCGCGTTGCCGTCCGCTCCACCCTGCGCCCGGGCCGAATCAAGGTCGCCGCCGCCTGCCCCGGCCTCAATTCCGCGTCCGTGACTATCGTTTCCCATCGGTTCCCCTGGAAGGATGCCTTTTCCTGGCGCATGCCGCCCCTTCCGTCTGTCCGATTGCCCGGCATCCATCCCTCCTGGGCCGCCCTCCAAAAACCCGTTCCCCCCATCACCGTCACCTCTTTCTCCGGCAACGTCCCCTGGGTGGGCCGTTACACCGAATCCTTTGCCTACACCGGCCCCACTCCCGGCGCAAACCTCCAGACCAATGCCGCCGATGGCTGCCGCGTTTATTCCGACACAAACTTCACCTTTGCCAATCTGCCCGACGTGTTATCCGGCGCCGACTGGCTCCGACTGCCCGATGCCGACAGTCTCTATGATGCGGCTGACTTGATACAAATTGCCGATCCCGGCCGCACCGATGTTTACGTCGCCCACGATACCCGCCTGCCGGTTCCCGAGTGGCTTGCCCGCCAGTTCAAGGAACTCAAAGGCGTCGCCATCACCGTCAATGGCGTTCCCATGCAACTCTTCCGCCACGGCTCATCCGATGAGGAAAGCGTCACGCTCGGCTCCAACACTTCCGACGACAGCATCAAGCAGGCAAACGCCTATATCGTTTTCATCAAATCGCAGCCGCCCGCGAAAAAATCAACCCCATGATCCCTGTGAAAATTCCTGGACACCCTCAATCGCGCCGCCAATTCCTTCACCGCCTTTCCATCGGCGCCGCCGCCCTCGCCGCCGGTGTCGCTCTGCCCGGCGCCCTCGCCGCCCAAACCAACGCCCTCTCTAAGCTGGCCAAAGGCCGGAAGAAACTGGGCGTCGCCCTCCTCGGCCTCGGACGCTATGCCGCCAACGAACTCGCCCCGGCCCTCCAATGTACAAAACTTTGTCGCCTCGCCGGTGCCGTCAGCGGCCATCCCGCCAAACTCAAGGCTTGGTCCGCCAAATACAACCTGCCCGAAAAAAACCTCTACACCTACGACACCATGCATCGTCTGGCTGATAATCCGGACATTGACATCGTCTATGTTGTCACGCCCCCCGCCCTCCATCCCGAATTTTCCATTCGCGCCGCGCAAGCCGGCAAACACGTCATTTCCGAAAAACCCATGGCCGCCACCGTCGCCGGTTGCCAGGCCATGATTGACGCCTGCCACAACGCCGGCGTCCGGTTGTCCATCGGTTATCGCTGCCATTTCGACCCCTATTGCAAGGAACTAATGCGTCTCCAGCGCGATCGCGAGTTCGGCGATTTCATGAAAATGTCCGGTGACCGCGGTTTCGTCCTCAAAAACTGGGCTTGGCGCATTGATAAGAAGCTCGCCGGCGGCGGTCCGCTCATGGACCTCGGCATTTACGTGATTCAAGGCGCATGCATGGCCACCGGGCTGGCGCCCGTTTCCGTCACCGCCCATGAACCCCCAAAACAAAGGCCCGATTTGTTCAACCAAGTCGAGGAAACCATTGATTTTACCCTCAACTTTCCCAACGGCGCCATCTGCAATGGCATCACCAGCTTCGATCACGTTTCCGATACCTTCCGCGCCGACGGCGACAAAGGCTGGATTGATTTTGAAAATCACGCTTTCACCTATCACGTCGGCCGGGTCATGACCAGCCGCGGCCCCCTCGTCTATCCCGTGCCCGGCCCCTTCGACGGCCATTATTGTTATCAGCAGGCCTGGCAGATGGACGATTTCGCCGATTGCATCCATACCGGACGCCACACCCCCGTCCCAGGCGCAATGGGCCTCCGCGACATCAAAATCATCACCGCCATCTACGAAGCCTCCCGCACCGGCAAAAAAATCACCGTCTGAAAAAAATTCCATCGTTTCCTGTGTCCCTGTGATCTCCCGGGACCTCGTCCCTCCGTGTTCTCCGTGACTCCGTGGTGAAATTCGTTTGCGCAACCGCCTGCCGTCTTGAATCGTTCCGCCTTTGTTTTTCATCCTGTTCATCCTGTCATCCTGTCTAAAATCTCTCCTCGCCCCTCCGTGTTCTCCCTGCCTTGGTGGTGAATTTGCTGTATTCGCGTTGAAATTCCACGGAAAAGTTATTCAACTTGGGCCAAATCAGTTAGATAACTTTTTGGAACCCGTTCCCTTGCAGGAGCTTGCGCGATAAATCCAGTTGAATATCTTTTCATGGATTTCCTCCCATCCCCGTGGTTTAATGGAGCCGTAGTATGAACACGACCGCGAGACCGGCCGGGCCGCTGCCGTCCCGTTGGGCAGGCCACGCGGCCACATTCACGCCAAAAAACATCCTTTTCCCCGCCCGGGCCGCCCGCGCCTCTCGCCGCTCATCACCATTTGCAGTAATTTGCAGTCAATTGCGGAAGCAGCCAGGGAGACGTCGGGAATCGGCAAAAATCATGTCAATATCATTTAGACATCCATAGAAAAACCCGTTTCATCCATGAAATCCCCCATATTCCCATCGCTTGGTTTTGGCCTTGCCTCCGGCGCCTGGCTCTGCCTGGCCGCCGGCTGCGCCGCGGCGCCACGGGACGGACCCGGGATGGCAGGGACCCCGAGACCGTCGGCTCCATCCGCTTCTTTGAGCGCGCTTTGAGGCTGATGTTCTCTCTCCAGCAAAATCGCGCGTGTGGATAAGTTTTTTTAAGAAAAGTCTTGAATGAGGATTTGGTTTATGAGAGAAAAGTGATCGTTCGGTGCGGGATGTCGGGCGAATCAGGCATTCATTATGAAAAAGGCACTTCTTTTTGCGCTGGCTGGGACGGCGGCGGCGAGCGCGGGACTTTTCTTATCTTCAGCGGACGCGGCGCAGGTGCCGTCGCCGACGGCGTGGGGGGTGGTGGCCAGGGGCGCGAACCATAACACGTGGGAGCGGACGGAGTATGAGTTGGGGCCGGATGGGACGGCGAGGCCGCGCATCGGACGCTACGTGGAGTTGACGACGGGTTTGAATTTCAAAGATAAGAATGGCCAATGGACGCCATCAAAGGAAGAGATTGATCTATTGCCGGATGGGTCCGCGGCGGCGTTAGGCGGCGGTACGAAAGCGTGGTTTTCGAGCGAAATTTCGCAGGGGGGTGTGAGGGTGGAGACGCCGGATGGAATGACGTTGCGGGATGAGCCGGTGGCGCTGGTGATGGAGGATGGCAAGAACTCCGTGATTATCGGCGTGATTACGAACAGTGTTGGGGAACTGGCGGCGCGGAATGAGGCGATTTATCCGAATGCGTTTGCGGGGGTGGGGGCGAGCGTGGAGTATGTGTATCGGCTTTCGGGGCTGGAACAGGACGTGGTTTTGCAATCGCAATTGCCTGATCCGCAATCGCTGGGGCTTTCGACTTCGTCGCGGGTGGAGGTGGTGAGCGAGTTTTGGACGACGAACGAGCCGGAAGAGACGGTTGGGGCGGTGGATGCGGAGAGCGGGTTGAGCGACACGACGTTGAAGTTTGGGGGGACGGTGTTTGTTCCGGGGAGGGCATACGCGGCGTCGGCGGGCGCGGCGGTGGGAGGTGGATTTCATCGAGGCGGAGCGCGGGTTTACAAGAGTTGGCTGGACGTGCCGGAGGCGGACGGGAGCACGGCGCATTTTCTGGTGGAGGAATTGCCGTATTCGAAGGTTGCGCCGCTGTTGGAGGGATTGCCGGCGGTATCGAAGGCGGGAGGGGTGAAGGGAGCGGAGTTGGCGCGGGCTGGATCGTTGAAGGATTTGTTGGCGGAGTTGGGGAAGGGGCGGAGCGAAGTTACGGTTGCTCCGGGGGGTGGGAAACCGAAAGTTGTCTTTCGAGATTTGTTGGGGGCGCCTCGTGCCGTCTCGTACGACAAGAAGGGGAGTTCAGAGACTCGTCACCTCGTCTCCTACGATAAGAGGGGGGATTCAGAGACTCGTCACCTCGTCTCGTACGACAAGAAGGGGGGTTCAGAGACTTGTCACCTCGTCTCCTACGAGAATGAAAAGCCCGGGGTGGTAGTGGATTATCAGACGGTGAGCGGGAGCGTGACGAATTATACGTTTCAGGGGGACACGACATACGAGGTTTCCGGGCCGTTTTCGATTTCAGGGACTGCTCGATTTGAAGGGAATACGGTAATTAAGTATGATGCCGGGGTGGGAGCTTCATTGGATGTCAACCAAGTGGTTTGCGAGACGGGGCCGTATCGTCCGGCGATATTCACGGCCAGCGATGATAATACGGTGGGCGAACAAATTTCGGGATCGAGCGGTTCGCCATCGGGGTATTACGCCGACCCGGCGCTGAGTGTCAATACCGGCGGAAACACCTACGAGACCGAGCTGAAGAACCTGCGGATTTCATACGCAACGACGGCGGTTTATGACGGGAACGACGTGGACATGGGTTACAACGTTTGGGATTCGCAGTTTTTAAATTGCAGCAACGCGTTTTGCATGGTGAGCGCCTTTTACCAGGACGTTTATTTCTACAACGGGTTGATCAGCGGGGTCAATTGCGCCTTTGAGGGCGACTCCTGGGATGCGGCCTACGTGGAAAACGCGACGATTGCCAACTGCAACGTGCTTGTGGACCAGTGTAACGTCGCGGCTTATTTTTACAATTCGATTCTGGCGAACGTGACGAATGTTGCCGTGGACGGATATAGCACCGCGACGGGCGATCACAACGGGTTTTACAACAGCCCGACGTTTGGGACGGCGACGTTCACGGATTCCAACTGGCCGTTTGAGACGGTTGGCGCGGGGAGCTATTACCTGGCGGACAATACGTTTCGGAATAAAGGCCTGGGGACTGATGATGGAGCGGACGTGCTGGCGGACATTGCCACGAAGACCACCTATCCCCCGGTGGTTTATGCGGGCACGAATTTTACCACGGCGACGGCTTTTTCACCCGATGTGCCGCGGGACACGAACGCGGCGCCGGATTTGGGGTTTCATTATTGCGCGCTGGATGACGTGTTCAGCAGCGTAAACGCCTATACCAATCTGACGTTTACGGCTGGGACGGCGGCGGGGTGGTATGACACGAGCACGTATCCGTGCTACGGCATCATGCTTTATACAAACGTCACGGCCGCGTTCAACGGGACGGCGACGGAACCGTGCTGGCTGGCGCGGTATGACACGGTGCAGGAGGGGGGAAATGGGAACTGGCAGATGGTGGGCGGCGGTTTTGCCCTTACCGACTCCAATCCCGACGACTCGTACTCGGCCAGTTCGCCGCATCTGGTAATGCAATTCACGAAATGCTCGTCGCGGGACTTTGACGATGCGATTTATTGGCAGTGGGGCGGCAATTTTGCGGTGGACGCGAAGGACTGCGAATTTTACGGAGTCAACGGCGGATATAATGTCGCGGTGACCTACACGAACTGCCTGTTTTACCGGTTTCCGCCGCAGATCAACACGTATGGCACGCCGAGCCTGAAGATGGAGAACTGCACGGTGGAAGGGGGAAACAACCTCAATCCGCTGACCGTTGGCAATTCGGCCCCGTGTACGGTGCGGATTTATGACTGCGCCTTCGATGGCACGAGTTTCAGCATAGACACGAATGCATTAACGTGCGATTACAATGCGTTTGTGACGAACGCGCCGCGACTGCCCATTCAGGGCGCGCACGACGTGATTGTGACAAACTACAACTGGCAGAGCAGTTGGTTTGGGGGCTTTTATCTGCCGTCGGGCAGCCCGCTGATTGACGCGGGCGACGTGACGGCGGACAAGGTTGGACTTTACCATTTCACGACCCAAACCAGCCAAGTGCCGGAAACCAACTCCATTGTGGACATTGGGTACCATTATGTGGCGACGGACGCCAATGGGAATCCGTTGGACAGCAACGGGGACGGGATAGCGGATTATCTGGAGGACCCGGACGGGGATGGGATTGTGAACAATGGGGAGACGCCGTGGGACCTGGGGATTCTTTCGCAGCCGCAGACGACGAACGTGGCGCAGGGACAGAACGCGGCATTCTCTGTGGTTGCGGCGGGGGCCGGGCCATTTACATATCAATGGCGGCTGGATGGGGTGAACATTTCCGGGGCGAACGCCTCCGGCTACACGGATATGGTTGTGCAGGCGTCGGCCGACGGGGAGCTTTTCTCGGTGGTGGTGAGCAACGGGGACGCATCGGTAACGAGTTCCAACGCGGTTTTGGAAGTGACGACACCGCTGAGCATCACGAGTTCGCCGCAAAGCCAGACGGCAATCCAGGGAACGAACGTGAGTTTCAACGTGGGGACGACTGGGACGTATCCGGTTTATCAGTGGTATGGCAACGGGGTGGCGCTGCAGAACGGGGGGCGCATCGGCGGCGCGAACGCGGCGACGCTGACGATCACGAACGTGGCGGGGACGGACGCGGGGGGCTACAAGGCGACGGTGACGAATTTGTTTGGGAGCCTGAGCAGTTCGACGGCAACGCTGACGGTGATCACGAATCCGTGGGTGGTGACGGCGCCGGCGGGGCTGACGGCGACGCAGGCGGATGACGTGACGTTGAGCGTGACGGCGACGGGCTACAAGCTGTTCTATCAGTGGTGGCTGACGAACAGCCTGGTGACGAACTGCATCCCTGGCGCGACGAACAGCAGCTACGCGAAATTGGTGGTTCAAACGAACGACGCGGGAATGTATTCCGTGACGATTACGAACGTGGCGGGGAGCACGAACGCGAGCGCGGCGCTCAACGTGCTGGTGCCGCCATGGATCACGGAGCAACCGGCGAGTTTGACGGTAACCCAGGGGGACAATGCCACGTTCAGCATTTCAGCCATCGGGACGGCCAACCTGGCGTATCAATGGTTCAAGAATGGAACGGCGATTGCCGGGGCGACGAATGCGTCGCTGGCGCTGGCGAACGCGCAGGGGTCGGACGCGGGGGGTTACGCGGCGGAAGCGAGCAACGCGGCGGGGACGAACATGAGCGCATGGGCGTGGCTGTCGGTGAACCTGACGGGTGGAGGAACGACGAACGGGTGGGGCGGGGGGAGCGGGCCGCCGTCTCCGGGGCCTGTGGTTTCGATGATATCGCCGACGAACAGTTGCTGGACGAACGAGGCAGTTTACCTGTACGGGACGAACATTTCGATTCGGGCGGTGGCGTCGAGCGCGTACAGCTACGTGACGAACGTGGCTTTTTACATGACGGGCACGAATTACGGGACGAATTTCACGCTGGCGGGGACGGCGGTGCCGGGGGCGAACACGCGGTTTGCGCTGGCGTGGACGAACGCGCTGCCGGACACGAACATCCTGGAGGCGGTGGCGCGGGATTGCAGCGGGGGCGTGAGCACGTCGGCGGTGGTCTATGTGATGATGGCGGAGCTTCCGGCGATTTCGGCGGGGCCGGATGAGACGCTGGTCTGGCCGGAGGGGGACGCGAGCACGAACACGACGCTGAACGGGAGCGTTTCGGATGACGGGCTGCCGGTGACGGGCGTGACGAACATATTCTGGAGGGTGACGAGCGGGAACGGGGGATACGCGGCGATATCGGACACCAATTCGCTGACGCCGACGGTGACGTTTACGACGAACGGGACGTATCAATTCCGGCTGCGGGTGGACAACGAATTTGCCACCAACACGGCGGAATGCGAGGTGCACGTGCGGCGGCTGCCACAGGTCCAGATTACGTCGCCGACCAACGGCGCGACGTTGGATGCCGGCTCATCCATCCTGCTGGACGCGACGGCGACGTCGGCGGACAGCAGCATTGCCAGCGTGGTGTTTTACAACGGAACGAATCGCATTGGAACAGGCGTCCAGAGCCTCAACAACAGCTACACGTATTACTGGACGAACGCGCCGCCCGGCTCCGATTCGCTGACGGCGGTGGCGACGGACGGCTACGGATTGACGAACACGTCGGGCGCGGTGGGCGTGACGGTGCTCACGCTGGGGCCGGAGGTGCAGATCGTATCGCCGATTGGGCAGACGTTTCCGGCGTGGTCGAGCGTGACGATTGACGCGCAGGCGCAGGCGGGATACAGCGGCGCGTCCGTGCGTTGGGTGGAATTTTTTGTGAACGGGCACATGCTGGGCTACGCGCCGTCCACCAACGGGCAGGGCGATTACCAGTTGATCTGGACGCCGCCGACGGGCGGCACGGACGTGTTGGAGGCGCTGGCGATGGACGCGAACACGAACAGCGGCTGGTCGGCGCCGGTGACGAACACGGTGCGGAACCTGCCGGCGGTGAGCATTGTGAGTCCGGCGAACGGGGCGGTGCTGATTAACCCGCTGGATTCGACGAACATAGGGATGAGCGCGACGGCCGTGGCTGACGGGGCGACGATTACGAACGTGACGTTTTACGAGGGAACGAACGTGGTGGGGAGCACGAACGGGACGTCGCCTTACACGATAACGTGGCGGAACGTGACGAACGGGGCCTATACATTGACGGCCCGGGCGACGGACAACACGGGACTGGCGGGGCGATCGTATCCGGTGAGCATCCAGGTTGTGCCGACGAACCAGCCGCCGCTGGTGGACGCGGGTTCGGACCAGACGAATCGCTTGCCCAATGCGGTGCAACTGGCGGGGCTGGTATGGGACGACGGGCTGCCGGTGGGGGGGGAATTGACGACGTGGTGGACAGTGATCAGCAGTCCGCCGTCGGCGAGCGTTGCGTTTGCAAATTCCAATTCGCCGGTCACGACGGCGGCGTTTTCCACCACGGGGGTTTACGTCTTGCAACTGTCGGCGAGCGATTCGCAGTACGTGACCAGCAGCGACGTGAGCGTGACCATGCTGACGAACCTGACGCTGACGGTCAACGCCGGACCCGACACAAACTATGTGATGGCAACGAACTGGACGGGGCTGGCCACCTTGACGCCTTACATCACAAATATCGTTTCCGGCGGGGCGGCGATTGTGGGATTCGATTATTATGCCATTTCCAATGGTTTTATTGCGCTGGTCGCAAACAGTGACGGAAGCTTTCAGTTTGACACGATTCCGGGATCGGGCGGACCGGCGACAAAATTTTTCTCCGCCAACTGGATAAATTATGTGGCCGGTTACGTAGTTCCCCAGGCCCCTCCGTTTGCCGTTATCAACACCAATCTGGGAGGGTTCACCAACGGAGAAATTTTCGCGGTCAGCACAAATTCGGAGATCATGCGTATCGAGCCGGATGGAACGGTGGCAGATCAAGGGAATGCGTGGGTGGTTCTGCCGGACACAATTCACGCAATGTGTCATGACGACACCGGAGTCTTCGGAGGCGATCTGATCGCAATCTGCATTCATGGCGCGGATGGGAGCGTATGGAGGATTAATTCGGACGGCCAGGCATTATTCGTGGGACTTTTTGCTACCGGGGGCGGCGCAGGTGAGGGTGAATTTGATTCCAGGGAAGTCGCCGTTGCCCCGGATGATCAGCAGAAGTATGGGCCAATGGCCGGCCAAATTTTAGTGTCTGAATTCGGATCTGATAGCGATACAGCCGCTTATCTTTGGTCAATGGATAAAAACGGATTTGTCTATGAAATGGATACGACCTCAGGGACGATTTGGGGCCAGGGGCCTGGCATGGAGGTTGATACCATTCCAAGGGGCGAAAACCTATATTATTGCGACGGCACAAACTTGTGGATGGCGCCGGCGGCCCAGTTTGAGGGGAAGGAAGGAGATTATCTGACCAGAGCGTACCCGCATTACAATTACGGCCCGGAAGAGCTGCAGCGAGTTCACTGGGATGGACAGGCTTATGATATCATTAAAGCCGGGCTGCAAACGCCGCCTGCGGATACGAACTTTTTAGCGTGCCTTCGGTTTGCCCCCTTGCCAACCAACGCGGCCGGCAACGTTTATTCCGTGCAGCTTCAGGGAATGGTAAAGGAAGACGGGGTTGTGACGAATTTGCCGGGCGTTCAATGGATCGAATTGAGCGGGCCTGGGCCGGTGACGTTTGACAATACGGCCATTACGAACGCAACGGCCAGCTTTACGCAACCGGGAACGTATATTTTGCGGCTGACGGCCAGCGACGGCGGATTGACATCCGACGGCGACGTGACGATTCAACTGAACGTGACGAACAACGCGAACATTGCGAATCCGACTCCGCTGGATTGCGGCGTGCCCGTCAACGACGAACTGACGACGAACAGCGCCACGGACACGACCATCGTGGCGGGCGAAACGCATTATGCGAATTATTATACGTTTACGGGCCAGCAGTATCAGCAGGTTGCGGTGAACTATACAAATAATTCCGGCAGCGGCGACTTGTTTTTAATCTTGAGAGATTCGACGAACGACATATTGGATGTGTCCCAGGAGCGGCAAACGCCGCCTGGCATTGTCAATATTGACAATGCGCTGCCATTCACCCTTCCTTATTCGGGGCAATACACGGTGGAAGTGACGACGGTCGGAACGGACAGCGGCGTGATTTCCACGGGCCTTTTTTATTCGGCGGCGCTCTCGTGCGGACCCTGGACAGACGCCAACGGCTACGGCGAATATATGGGCGCTCCATTTGAGGTGCTGCTGGACGGGACGAACGTGCCGAATGGCGGCACGCTGAGTTTCGGGACAACGCAAAGCAATATTCCCGTGACGCTGAACCTGTTGATAAAAAACATCGGGGTTACAAACGCTGATTTTGGCAACTCACTTGAATGTGGCGATTTTTCGGCACAGTTTCCGGATGCCACCCCTTCCTCCGTTGGTAATTTTGAGGTGCCGCCGGGCCGATCCACGACCATGCAACTGACCTTCAACGCGTCCTCCAACGAGATGGCCATTGGACAACTCACGCTCCCCGAGGATACGGAGGAGACCGCGCAAAATCAATCCTACGCGTTGACGCTCGTCGGCAACGCCGTGAATTCCGGCGAGGGGCCGGCCATACAACTGACGTCGCCGCAAAACAACGCGTCTTTCATTGCCCCCACCGATATTACAGTGACGGCGGAGACGAACGGAAGCATCGAGTTCACCAATATCATCCTCCAAGCGGAGTCGCCGCAGGGGCCGCTGAACCTGGGCAGCTTCACAGGCCCGCCTTATACGGTGGACTGGCAGAACGCGCCGGCGGGGGATTATATGCTGACGGCCATCGCCGCCGAATCCAGTTCGAACATCGTCACGAGCCTGCCCGTCTTCATTCACGTGCTTTCGCCTTACCAGAACCAACCGCCGGTGGCGGCGGACGATTACGAGACGGTGGCGATGAACAGCAGCGACAATGTCCTGGACGTATTGAGCAACGACAGCGATCCCGATGGGGATCCGCTGACGATTGTCGCGGTGACGAAGCCGCAATACGGCAGCGCCGCAATCGCGGTCGGCGGGACCGCAATTGAATACACGCCGCCGTATTTCGAGCGGGGTTCGGACGTATTCCGATATGAAATTTCCGATGGCAGCGGCGGGACGGCATGGGCGACGGTTTATATGACGGTGAACGGAGGGGACGCGCCGCAAGCGACGCTGACGGCGAGCAGTTATTCCGTGACGGCGGGGAATTCGGACACGTTGACGGCCTGTGTGGCTCCGTCGAACCACATGGCGCGGGTGGAGTTTTACCGTGGCACGACGTGGATCGGTTCGGTGACCAATGGCGAGAACGGGCCGGAAAGCGGGACGTTTCCGCTGGCGTGGGCGGCGACGTACGGCTCGAACGTTGCCTTCACGGCCGTGGCGATTGACACCTTTGGGCAGAAGAACACGTCGGCGCCGATAGACATCACGGTGAATCCGCCTTCCGGCGGGGGGCAGCCGCCGGTGGCGACGATTGACAGCATGACGGCGGACGGGGTGACGGCGCCGTTTACTTACATGGTTGGCGTCGAGGACGGGATGTTCAGCGTGAACGGCGAAATCACGAACACGGCCGGTTATGGGGGGGATTGGGACTTGTCGCTTTGCGCAGCAGACGGGACAGTGATTGAAGATTTGACGAACGGGACGCTTGGTGTTGGGGAGTCCATCAACGGTTTGCTGGGCCACTGCGATCTTTCGACGTTGCAAAATGGCGTCTATGAGCTGGACCTGACGGCGACGAGCGATTTTATGACGACGGAGACGAACGTGCCGTTCCGGTTGGAATCGGGCTTGAAGCTGGGGCAGTTCAGCTTCAGCCAGCAGGATTTGGTGATACCGGTCAATGGGATACCGCTGACGGTGACGCGGACGTATAATTCGCTGGACGCGGACCGGGGCGACACGGGGTATGGGTGGACGCTGGCGGTGGACGACATGGACGTGCAGATTGACGAGCAGCGGCAGGACGTTATGGACTCGCCCGACGGAGGAGGGGACACGCCGGGGCAGACGTTTAGCGAACGGGCGGGCGGCAGTTGGGACGTGACGCTGACGCTGCCGAATGGGCGAAGGACGACGTTCTACTTTTATCTGACGCCGCTGGACCAGGGCTTCCAGGCATACCCGGAATGGCAGGCTGCGCCGGGGGTGACGGCGACGCTGACGCCCGTGGACAACCCGCGGCTTCAGGTGGCGTTGGGGCTGGACGTTAGCGGCGGGGATAATAGCAGGGAGTATTACTGGGTATCGGACGCCAAATACGACCCTGGAATGCCGTGGCAGTCGTACGACTTTCCTGGTTTCGTGCTCAAGACAACGGATGGGAACACGTATAATATCAGCCGCGACGACCTCCTGACGCACGATGTGTGGCCGACGGACGGCGTTGACGCGTACAAGGTTCACGCCTACGGCAGACCGCATTTGTCGAGCATTGACGAACGGAACGGGAGCGTGATCGAGATTGGCGCGGGCGGCATTACAAACGTGTCGCCGGACCGCGCGAGCCGGACAATCGTGTTCAACCGGAACGCGGAGGGGCTGATCAGTTCGATCGCGGATCCGGATGACGCGAGCGGGCCGCCGGCGGTAAAGTACGATTACGACAGCCAGGACAATCTGATTGCGGTGGAGCGGCTGGTGGATCGGGCGGGGTTGGGGACATACGTGACGAATTCGTTTGGCTACACGAACGCGGTTTTTCCGCATTACATCACGGGGATTTTCAACGCGGACGGGACGAGTGTGGCGAAGAATTTTTACGACGATGCTGGGCGGCTGACGGGCGTGCAGGACGCGGAGGGCAACGTGACGCGATTCGTGCATGAGCAGACGAACGACATGGAGGTGGTGATTGACCGGCTGGGGGGGACGAACACTTACGTGTATGACGCGCGGGGCAACGTGATCGCGCAGACGAACGCGGCGGGGGATGTAACGACGATGGCCTACGACGCGAACAACAACAAGACCAACGAAATCTCGTGGCTGGACGGCCGGCCTTACGCGACGAACAACTACGTTTATGACGAGAACGACTGGCTGCTGGCCTCGAGGGACGCGCTGGGGCACACGAACGGGTTTGCATACGACGCGAACGGCGATTTGCTGACGAACTGGGACGCGCTGGGGGACGCGACGGTGAACACTTATGACAGCCAGGGCGAGTTGACGGGCACGCGCGACGCTCTGGGCGGGGCCACCGGCGAGAGTTATCAAGACGGGCTGCTCACCGGCTCCAGCGATCCATTGGGGACGATCACGACGAATTATTACGACGGTTCGGACAATCTGGCGGGGACGG